>NZ_JBHTYZ010000006.1:167057-412436 GCF_042790515.1 Brevibacterium sp. NPDC056726
GCGTGGGTGCCCCCTCCCCCCGCCACGCCTTTTTTTTTGCCCCTTTGCCCTTTCTTTTCGGGTTGGTGTGGGGGGTTGGTGTTTAGCGGGTGGTGCACCACCCGCTATCCGCACTCCGCCGTGATCGGGAGCTGCCCGCCCCCTCAGCACTGGCCCCTCAGCACTCGCCCCTCTGCCCGCCAACTCAGCGCCGCCCCCTCTGCGCCGGGCTCGCTGACTTGGCGCCGGGGTCGTCCGCGTGGCGCGCCTACTTGTTGAGTTCGTCGAGCGCGGTCTGCGAACCCGGGGCGAGCGGGATCGGCTCCGGCGGCATCGCCGTGTCGAGCTTGATGTCCTTCGCCGCCGCGTGGACCTTCTCGAGGTCGGCCTTCTTGTCGAAGATCAGCTTCGTCAGGGCGCACTGGGTGCCCTCGTCCATGTCGTTGCGGACCATGAGGACGTTGGGCGTGATGATCGTGTTGACCGCCCCGACGCCGGTGTACGTGTCGGCGGGGATCTCGGCGACCTCATAGACGGGGTTGATCTCCTTCATCTGTCCCTCGAGGGGGGAGATGTCGAGGAACTCGACGTCGCCGCCGTTGGAGGTGAAGAGGTCGGTGACGCCTGCCGTCGGCAGTCCCCCGGACCACACCATGCCGTCGAGCGTGCCGTCCTTCATCCCGTCGACGGTCTTCGCGAGGTCGAGCCGCTGCTTCGTGACATCGGCGTCGGCGAGGCCCGCGGATTCGATGAGGCGGTTGGCGATGACCTCGGTGCCGGACTTCGGGGAGCCCGTCGAGATCGTCTTACCCTTGAAGTCCTCGATCGTCTTGATGTTCGCATCCTTGCGGACGATGACCTGGGTGTAGTTGTCGTAGATGCGCGAGAGCGCGGAGATCTCCTCGGGCTCTTGGAAGTCCGCGTTGCCCGACACCGCGTCGGCGGCGGTGTCGGCGAGTGAGAAGGCGATGTCGTAGTCGCCGGCCGCCAGCTGCTGGAGGTTCTGCACCGAGGCTCCGGTCTCGGCGGCGGTCGCCTTGAGGTCCGTGTTGTCGGAGATGAGCTGGGCGAGACCGCCGCCGAGCACGTAGTACACGCCGGTCGAGTTGCCGGTCGCGATCGTGATCTGCCCGGACGCGGCCGTGCAGCCGTCTCCGCCCGAGGCCGCGGGCGTGTTCTCGCGTTTGCCGCCGCACGAACTCAGCGCGAGGACCGCGGCGACGGCGGCCGCGGTGACGGTGAACATCTTCGTTCTCTTCATGGGCTCTTCCCTTTCTCAGTGGTGGTCGGTGCGGTGCTGGTCGGTGCGGGGGTGGTCGGTGCGGTGCTGGACGATGGCGGGATCGAGGTCACGGGCATCGCTCACGGCAGAGCCGCCTCGGCGGGGGTCTGGTCCGTCTGCCGGGGACGGCGGCGGAGGATGAGGTGGACGATGACGGCGAGGATCAGGGCGGTGAAGCCGACGATCATCGACAGCGGCTGGAGGTAGAGGAGGGCGCCGGCGGCGATGAAGCAGAGGATGCGCTCGGGCCAACCCGCGCGGCGGATGATCCACCCGCCGGCGCCGGCGGCGAGAGCGGCGACGGCGAACGCAGAGACCACGCCCGTCCACAGCGCGCCGAGGAATCCGCCCTGGGCGACGAGCGATGCGCCCTCGGGGGTGAACGTGAAGGCCAGGGGCACGAGGAAGGCGGGGATCGCGTACTTGCACGCCTGCCACATCGTCGCGATGACACGGCCTCCGGTGATCGCGGCCGAGGCGACGGCGGCGAGCGCGGTCGGCGGAGACACCTCGGAGAGGACGGCGTAGTAGAAGATGAACATCGCGGCCGCCGCCTCGGGGACGCCGAGCGAGATGAGGGCGGGTCCGACGATCACCCAGCTGATGATGAACGATGCGGTCACGGGCACGGCGAGGCCGAGGATCGTCACGGCGATCGCGGCGAAGATGCAGGTGAAGACGATGACCGCGGTGGGGTTCGTCGAGATCGCCTGCGCGCCCTTGACGAGGATGTCGGAGATGACCTGGCCGAGCCCGGTCTTCGTGATCGTCGAGACGATGATGCCGGCGGCTGCGCACACGCTGGTCACCGGCAGGACCGAGCGGATGCCCGTCGACAGGGCGCCGAAGATGACGTCCCAGATCGCGCGGAGGATCGTCTTCGGCTGCCCGCGGTGGGCGAGGACGATCTCGATGATGCCGAAGCCGATGCCCACCAGGGTCGCGTAGACGACCGCTTTGAACGGGGCCATGCCGAGGGCGAGGAAGACGACGATGATGCCGAGTGAGATGAAGTGGTAGAAGCCGCGTTTGAGGATCGGCCACGAGCGCAGGCCGGTGGGCGGGCGGTAGTCGACGTCGATCTTGCGGGAGTCGATCTCGATGGCGAGGAAGATCCCGAGGTAGTAGAGCAGGGTGGGCACGACCGCCCAGAGGAGGACGAGGCCGTAGGAGACGTTGAGGAGTTCGGCGATGATGAAGGCGGCCGCGCCGAGGGTCGGCGGGGAGAGGATCGCGCCGATGCCGGAGGCGGCGAGCATGCCGCCGGCGTTCTCCTTCGGGTAGCCGGCCTTCTTGAGCACCGGCCAGGTGACCGCGCCGAGGGAGACGGCCGTCGCAGTGCCCGATCCCGAGACCGTGCCGAGCAGGAAGCCGGAGAGGGCGACGGTGCGCCCAGGGGCGGCCTTCGACTTCTTGAACAGGGAGAAGGAGAGGTCGATGAAGAAGCTCGCCGCTCCCGTCTTGTCGAGGACGGCGCCGTAGATCGTGAAGAGGACGATGTAGGTCGCGGCGACGTCGAGCGGGATCCCGTAGAAGCCCGAGGCGTCGTTGTAGAGGGCATTGATGATCTGGTCGAAGTTCTGGCCGGCGTGCGAACCGGGCCAGCCGACGGGGATGTAGGCCCCGTAGTAGCTGTAGAGGAAGAAGACGACGCAGAAGATCGGGAGGATGAGGCCGGTCGTCCGCCGCGTCGCTTCGAGGATGAGGAGCATGAGGATGCCGCCCATCGTCACGTCGAGCGGGTCGAGCGAGCCCTGCCGGTTGAGGAACTCGTTGAACCCGCCGGAGAAGAACGGCAGCACCGGGTAGGCGCAGGTGAGGAAGGTGAGGACGACGAGAATCCAGTCGATGACCGAGGGGTTGTCCGTCGAGCGGGCAGGCTTGGCTTTCCGTGCTGTCCCCGGCGCCGAGGTGGTCGCCTCCGCAGCGGCCTCCGCTGCGTGCGCGCCCGCTTCCTTCCGCCGGCCGAACCCGGGGCGGTAGCAGATGAAGACGAGGGGCAGGACGAAGGCGAGGAACCACATGAGGTAGTACTGGTTGCCCTGCCGGAGCGGGAAGAACACCTGGTTGAGGACGTAGAGGGAGATGAGGAAGCAGACGATGCTCACACCCAGGTCGAGTCGGCGCGTGAGCCTGCGCTGCGGGAGTTCCTCGTCGTACTGGGCGATGAGGTCGTCGACGTTCGCTTGGGGAAGCGGACTGGTGGCAGTCGCGGACAGACGCTCGGACATCGGTGTCCCTTCGGTCTCTCTGGGTCGGCGGTCGGGGTGGGGCGGTGGTGTGGGGCGATGGTGGTGTGCAGGTGGTGTGTGGTGTCTGGTGTCTGGCGTGTGGTGGTCGGTCGGCACGGGTCGGCTCACCTCCTCGTGGAGTCGACCGGCGCTGGTCACCGCACTTGAGAATGTGAGTTGACTCACAATATACCGAGAGGACCTGCCGGTTCCGGCAGATCGGGACGATCCGGGCGGGATTTAGCGTGATCGTTACGCAGGGTGCCGCTATTCGGGACTGGCGGGTGCCGGGGCGCCGGGCACGCGTGAACTGCGCGCCGATGCCGGCACCGGGCGTCGTTCAACACTTGCCGCGAAAAAGTCGTCTTCGGGGACCACTTTTTCCCGCCAACTGTTGAACGAGCGGCCACTGCTGCACGCAACCCGTCGATGTTCACGCCAAATGTTGAACGAGCGGCGCAGATGTCGCCCAGCCCCTGTGTAGGTTGGGACCATGGCCGAAACTCAGCGGGTCTTCGACGCGCACTTCCACATCATCGACCCGGCGCACCCGCTCGTCGAGAACAACGGGTATCTGCCCGACCCGTTCACGGTCGCCGACTACGTCGCGCGCGTCGGTGGACTCAGCGACAGTGGACGCGGCGGCGGAGTCAGCGACGATCAACCCGGCACCCCCGACGCCGGCACCAGTGACCCCGACGGCTTCGTCCCCGGCACCCCCGACGCCGGAACCCGTGACCCTGGCACACCAGATCCCAACGACGCCGACCCCGGCAACGCCGCCTCAGGCCTCAGCGATTCCACCTTCACCGTCGCCGGCGGCGCGATCGTCTCGGGGTCGTTCCAGGCCTTCGACCAGGGCTACCTCGTCGAGGCGCTGCGGCAGCTCGGCCCGACGTTCGCCGGAGTCACACAGCTGCCGGCCGACACGAGCGACGAGCGCATCCTCGACCTCGATGCCGCCGGCGTGCGCGCCCTGCGCTTCAATGTCGCCCGCGGCGGCTCCGCGGATTTGGGCGACCTCGATCGCTTCGCCCGCCGCGTCCATGACCTAGCCGGGTGGCACACCGAGCTCTACATCGACGCGCGCACGATCGATGACGATCTTGCCGCCCGGATCGCGGCTCTGCCGGCCGTGAGCATCGACCACCTCGGGATGCACCGGGACGGCGTCGACACTCTCCTCCGCCTCGTCGCACAGAGCGTCAAGGTCAAGGCGACCGGGTTCGGTCGGGTCGACCTCGACCCCGCCGAGGTGATCCGGCGCATCGTCGACACCGACCCGTCCGCGCTCATGGTCGGCACCGATCTGCCGTCGACGCGGGCTCGTCGCCCGTTCGCCGACTCCGACTTCGACCTCGTCCGCGAGGTGCTCACGCCCGCAGAAGTCGACGCCGTCTTCTGGTCCAACGCCGCCGACTTCTACCTCGGGCGACGAGCCCGCACGAGTTGAGCCGGCGCCCGTCCGGAACGGCCTGAGAATCGCCGGGGACGCTCCCGTCGCCGGCCCGTCCTACCTGGCGGCTCTCCTCTCATACGCCGCCCGGGCGAGCACATAGCCGAGCACGCCGAGGCCGACGATCCAGAGCAGCGAGATCCACCAGCTGCTGCCGAGCGGCGTGCCCATGAGCAGTCCGCGGATCGTCTCGATGATCGGCGTGAACGGTTGGGCGTCGGCGAAGATCTGCATCCAGCGCGGCATCGTGTCCGTGGGCACGAACCCGGAGCCGACCATCGGCAGGAGCATGAAGAGCATCGGCACATTGCTCGCCGTTTCGACCGACTTCGCCATGACGCCGAGTGCGACCGACAGCCAGCCGAGGGAGACGATGAGGAGGAGGCAGAAGCCGACGAGGCCCAGCCAGTCGAGTCCGTCCGCCGCCGGCCGGAAGCCGAGGATGAGCGCCAGACCGAGGACGAGGAGGACGGCAGCGACCTGCTGCAGGCCATTGCTGATGACGTGACCGGCCATGACCGCGCCGCGCGAGATCGACATCGACCGGAACCGGGTGACGATCCCCTCGCTCATGTCCTGCGACATCGACAGCGCCGTCAGCTGCATGCCGCCGACGAAGGTGAGCACGATGATGCCCGGCATGACGTAGGCGAGGTAGTCACCGGAATCACCGCCGAGCCCTCGCCCCAGGGTTCCCCCGAAGACGTAGACGAAGAGCAGGAGGATGACGATCGGGGCTCCGACGAGGAACATGAACACCGGGTAGCGCACCGCGTGGACGAACTGCCGCTTGACCATCGTCGCCGTGTCCGCCCATGCCCAGCGGATCGGGTGGCGCGCCGGCTCAGGAGCTGCCGCGGTCAGCGGTGTCGTGGGGGTCTGAGTCATCGTTCGGTCCTTCCGTGCCGTGTCGAGGTGCCGGTCGGGTGGGTGCCATCACTTCTCTCGCCGAGGTTGTCCACCGGATCCGCGGCCGCATCGACCTCGTCGTCTCCGGTGTCGTTCGGGCCGGCATCGGCATCGGTCGCGCGTGCCCCGTGCCCAGTGAGAGCGAAGAAGACGTCGTCGAGGCTGGGCGTCTCCACGGTGAGTCCGAACGGTTCGATGCCGGCGGACTCCAATCCGCCGAGGACCTGCCGCAGGTGTGCTGCTCCCCCATCACCGGGGACGGAGAGCGCGAGCGCCTCGGCCCGGCCGACGGCCTGCGGCCAGAGGCTCTGCGCTCGATCGAGATCGGCCGCCGAGGCGAAGGCGAGGTCGATGCGACTACCGGGGATGAGTCGTTTGAGCCCGGACGGGGTGTCGTTCGCGACGATCTTCCCATCGTCGAGGACGGCGATGCGATCCGCGAGCTCGTCGGCTTCGTCGAGGTACTGCGTCGTGAGGAAGATCGTCACCCCGGTGGCGACGAGCTCGCCGACGATGTCCCACATCGTGCGGCGGCTGCGCGGGTCGAGGCCGGTCGTCGGCTCGTCGAGGAAGACGAGGCTCGGCCGGGCGATGAGGGTCATCGCGAGGTCGAGCCTGCGGCGCATGCCGCCGGAGTACGTCGATGCCTGCTTTCGACTCGCGGGACCGAGGTCGAAGCGCTCGAGCATCTCGTCGACCCGCGCCGTCTGCTCCGCTGCCGGAAGGTGGGCGAGGGCAGCGACGAGGGCGAGGTTCTCCCGGCCGGTGAGCAGACCGTCGACGGCGGAGAACTGCCCGGTCAGACCGATGAGCGGGCGCACATCGGCCCCCGCGGACACGACGTCACGACCGAACACCTCGGCGCGTCCGCTGTCGGGGCGCTGCAGTGTGGAGAGGATGTTCACCGTCGTCGTCTTCCCGGCCCCGTTGGGACCGAGCAGGGCGAGGACTTCGCCGCGGGCGACCTCGAGGTCGATGCCTGCCAGGACGGTCTTGTCGCCGTAGGCCTTCCGCAGGTCTCGGACGCTGATGGCAGGTCTGGTGGTTGGTGTGGTTCCGGGTTCGGTGGCGAGATCCGACATGGGATCCTCCTTGTTCTCATGGTCTTCTGTGGGCCGGCGGCGGTGCGCCGACCTGTTTTCGGGTGCACGACGCCACGCCCGGTCGCTTGACCTGGTGCGCTGTGATGATGTGCCGCGACAGCGGCTGATGGGCTCGACCTCGGGGAGGTCGGTGGGTTACTGGGCGCGGTCGATGATGATGTCGCCGAACTTCGTGTGGGCGTGGACTTCGACGGGCAGCTCGTCGCCGAGCGGTCCGGAGTCGGTTTCGAGGTCGGTGCGCACGACTCCGTTCTTCGAGTCCGCGTCGATCCACACCGGCGCGCCGGCCGCGACGCCGACCTCGATGGTGCCGAACGACGATTCGAGATCGAGGCGGCCGCTGCCGGCCCGGCGCACCCGCACGGAGCCGTGCCCCGAGGCGGCCCTGACATCGCCGTCGACGCCGTCGAGGCTGATGGTGCCGGTCGCAGTGGCGAGCTCTCCCGTGCCGGCGAACTCGCCGACGCGGATCGACCCGTGAGCCGACCTGATGTGCGCCTCCCCGCCGATCCGTCCGAGCTGGGCATCTCCGGAGGAGAGTCGGACATCGACGCCGTCGGTCACCTCGTCGACCGCGAGGCTTCCCGCGCTGACTTTCGCCGTCAGTGACACCATGGTGTCACCAGTGACGTCGCCGGCGGAGGCCTTCACTCTCACGGCACCAACGTGGTTGCGCAGCCGGATGGATCCCGCGCCGATCGCCACGTCGAGGTCGGTCCCGGTGGGGACCTCGAGCCGGACATCGGCCGAGCCCTTGCCGCCGAGGAGGAGCCGCTTCTCCCCGACGATGCCGAGAGTGCCATCGCCCTCGGTCACGGAGATCCGCTCGGCGGCCTCGCAGTCGACGGCGCGGTCGGGGTTCGTCGGTTCGATTGTGACGTCGACGCCGTCGCGTTCACCGGCGGTGACGAGGAGAGCGCCGGCCGGGATGTCGACGGTGATCGCCGGTCGTGTCATGGTCGTGTACTGAGTCATCGCATCCATCCTGAGATTCTGCTGGTTCGGGTTCGCTCGGTGCCGCGAGTGTCGAGACCTGCGGCCACGGCACGGACAAGCCATGCGTTGAGCGAGATGCCTTCGGCCTTCGCCGCCTGCTCGGCGCGCGCCTTGATCGAGTCGGGCAGCCGCAGCGTCGTCCGCGAGGTGCTGGCGTCGTCGAGGTCGACGGGAACGTCGGCGGCGGCCTGTTCAGCCGCCGGCTGCGCGATCGTCGCATCGCCCCCGTCGCCCCGAGGTGCGGGCAGCCCGTCGACGACGAAGTCGATGTCGCGCCCGCGGAGGCGGACATCGATGACGGCCGGGGCGATCGCCGAGGTGAGTTCCGCACTGGCATCGGTGAGCGCATCGAGAATCGTCACGCGCGCCGCAGGTTCGAGGGCGGTGACGAGTCGCTCGGCGACATCGCGAGTGGTGTCATCGCCGGCTGCGGCTGCGGCGGTGAGCTGGTTCTGGAGCTGCTCGACATGGCGCGTGATGTTCATGAGTCCATGATGACACCATTATGGTGTCACATGCAAGACCGATGACACCAGAAATTTCTCGGTGCGCAACGACAGTTGTCGCGTAGCATGGCGAAGATGAGTCCCCAACGATCGCAGCTGGCAGATACCCTCCATCGTCTCGACGGCAAGAGCTACGGCAACTACAAGCAGATCACCGGGCAGTACACGTTCGGCCCGGTCACCCTCATCGTCGATCGCGTCCAGGTCGATCCCTTCGCCTCTCCGTCGAAGGTGCGTGTGCGCGTCAGCCGCGCCGATGCCGGGTTCCCCGCCGATCTCACGACCGGCCGCCTCGATCGGATCGCCGCCTCCGACTACCTCCTGCGGGTGGGCAATGGTGTCATCCGGCGCGACCACGGGCGGTCGATCAACCTCGGCCGTCCGGGCCAGGAAGTGCTCGAACGGACGAACGTCATCATCGACGATGACGGCTTCGAGGCCCGCCTGCTCGTCAATCTGCCGGCCCGCGGACGCCGCATCCTCGGTCATCAGGCCGCCGACACCGTCACCCGCGACGTCATCGATCTCGCCCGGGCGATGTTCCTCTACGACAACATCGACGGCCAGGCGCTGGCCGACCACGTGCAGCTCCTGCGCGATCAGACGGAGCTGCGGGACCGCCTCGGCGAGGATGACCTGGTCGGGTTCGTCGGCAACGGCGCGCTCCTGCCCCGCCGCTCGGGTGATTCGGATCGGCCCATGGACGCTGCGGCGGCCGTGCCCTTCCGCAGCCCGGCAAGTCTCGAGCGCACGTTCGACCTGACGAGCGGACGCCAAGTCACGGGCATGGCGATCCCCCGTGGTGTCACCGTCATCGTCGGCGGCGGGTACCACGGCAAATCGACGATTCTGCGCGCGCTCGAGCGCGGCGTCTATCCGCACGTCGCCGGTGACGGGCGGGAATGGGTCATCACCGAGCCGACGGCCACCGCGATCCGGGCCGAGGACGGACGCGCAGTGACCGGTGACGACATCTCACCGTTCATCAACAATCTGCCATCCGGCACGGACACGAGATTCTTCTCGACGACGAACGCCAGCGGATCGACCTCACAGGCGGCCAACCTCGTCGAAGCCGTCGAGGCGAGCGCGCATTCCCTCCTCATCGACGAGGACACCTCGGCGACGAACTTCATGATCCGCGATGAGCGGATGCGCGCGCTCATCCCCGCCGACCGGGAGCCGATCACCCCGTTCGTCGACCGGGTCCGACCCCTGTTCGGGGAGCGCGGGGTCTCCACGGTGCTCGTCGCCGGCGGGTCGAGTGCGTTCTTCGAGGTCGCCGACCTCGTCATCGCGATGAATGCCTACGTGCCCGCCGACGTCACGCAGCAGGCCCACGAACTCGTCGGCGTCACGCCTGATCAGCTGGCCATCGAGAGCTCGGATGCCGGGCCCGATGTCTTCGGCGATCCGCCGCCGCGGATCCCCACGGCCGATGCCCTCCATCCCGCGGGGAAGACGAAGACGGCGAAGGCGAAGGGGCTCGACCTCATCCAGTTCGGGAAGAGCTTCATCGACCTCGCCGCCGTCTCCCAGCTCGTCGACCCCGAACAGACGAACGGCATCGCCGAGTCGCTCGAGTACATGGCGAGGATCTTCGACGGGAAGGTCTCCGTCGTCGAGGCGCTCGCGGAGATCGAGGCGATGCTCGACGCGCAGGGCATCGACGGCCTCACCGGGCACCGGAGGCATCCCGGTCACGTCGCCCGGCCGCGCGCACAGGAGATGGCCGCCGCGCTCAACCGCTACCGGGGGCTCAGCCTCATCCCCGAGTGAGGGGCCGCGGCCGCCTCGCCCTCACCCATTGAGCAGCGCGGCGAGTTCCGCCGTCGTCGTCACCGGCAGCGAGCAGACCGTGCCACGACACACGATCGCCGCCCCCTCGGGCACGGGGATCTCGTCCCCGTCGGGCCCGGGCACACCGGTCGAGTCGGTGAGGAGGGTGACCGCGGGGTGCTTCGCGGCGAACGTGAGCAGAGCGTCGTCGCGACTGGCGACCCGGACCGGAGCGAGGGCGCGTTCGGCCTGCCACAGCGCATGCCCGGCTCCGCGCGGCGCCCGACCGGCCAGCGCCCGGTAGACCCCGAGCAGACGATCGCGCACATCGATCGCCTGACTGCTCGTGAGCGTTCCCTCGGCCTGACCGACGCTCGGTTCTTCCTCGCCGAGGCGGCCCCGAGCAGGGGTGCCGCCGTCAACTCCCAGCTCGCCGATCAGCAGCATCGCCTCCGCAGCGGCCGCGCGCCCCGAGGGCGTGGCGTTGTCGACGGGATCGGATCCGCGCACGCCGAGGATGTCGTCGGCTTCAGCATCGAAGACCTCGAGCGTCTCGACCGCCTCTCCCCGGCCGCCCGAAGCACCTGCATCGACCTCCGGTGCCGCGCGCCCGGCCTCCGCCTCGGTGTCCCAGTTCGTGAACCTCCGCAGCATTTCGGTGCCGAGCTCGGCGAGCCCGGCCGGAGTGAGAAGGGTGTCGTCGAGTCCGACACCGGTGTCGGCGCGATTGCCGGCACCCTCGGCGAGGCCCGCGCTGCGCAGCTGCAGCACGGTGGCACCGGCGACGATCATCTGCGCCCAGTCCGTCAGCCCCGCCGCCCCCGGGCCCGGATCGGCACCCGTGAAGCTGCGCCGCACCGGCAGGTCGCCAACGCCGGGGATCACGATCTCGGCGGGTTCGGACTCGATATCGCCGGACCCGGTGATGAAGCGGTTGACCATCGACTCCCAGAAGATCGTCGCGACGCTCCCCCACGCCGTCGACGCCGCACTCGGATGGGAGTAGAGGGCCGCCTCGGCGAGTGCGGTGACGGCGAGCGCATTCCATTCGGTGATCGTCTTCTCATCCCTGGCCGGCTGGGGCCGCGCGTCGAGGAGCGTCCGCAGCGCTGTGACCTGCGCCTGCGTCGCCTCGGTCGCCCACGGTGCGGGATGGTCGGCGTCGAAGGGCACGTCGTCCATGCCGAGCCAGTCGACGATCCGCGGTGCCGCGACGACGAGGCCGGGCAGGTCTGCGCCCGCCGGGGAATCGACGAGCTGGAGCACTCCCGCCCCACCCACCTCGGCGAATTCGTCGTGCGTGACGACGTAGGCAGCCCCCTCTTCGAGCCGCCCGTCGGCGCCGGGCGAATCGGCGTCGAGGGCGGCGATGAACCGGTCCCCAGCAGAGAGGTCGGCGATCATGAAATCGGCGGTGTCAGCGAGCTCCCGCTCGGCAAGCGCGAGCCACTTCGATGCCGGGTTGAGGGCGCGTTCGACCTCGGCCCAGCGCACGACTGCCCGCAGGTAGAGAGCGTTGTCGTAGAGCATCTTCTCGAAGTGCGGGACGAACCACTGCCGGTCGACGCTGTAGCGGGCGATGCCGCCGCGCACCTGGTCGCGCATGCCGCCGGAGGCGATGTGGGCGAAGGTGCTGCGGGCGGCGATGAGGCAGTCGAGAGCGAGGTCGCCGGTGAGATGGCCGTCGGCGCCGAGGACGGCGAGCCCCTCCGTCTCCTTCGCCGAGGTGGTTCCGCCGTGGCGGACGAACGTCGCGAGCAGGTGCATGAGGTTCATCGACGGCGGGAACTTCGGCGCAGTGCCGAACCCGCCCCACGCCGGATCATAGGAGTCGAGCAGCGCCGAGGCGGCGACGTCGAGCTCCTCGGGCGTCAGGGCCTCGGCAGCCGCCTCGGCGGGGATCGCATCGGTGACGGCGGTGGCCATGTCGGCCAGGCCGCGGTCCATGCGCTGGGACATCCCGGTCACCTCGGCGCGGCGGTCCGTCCACGTCTGGGACACCGCGTCGAGGACCTGCGTGAACGAGGGGACGTTGCCGCGCGGGGACGGCGGGAAGTACGTGCCGGCGTAGAACGGGCTGCCGGTCGGGGTCGCGAAGATCGTCATCGGCCAGCCGCCCTGCCCGCGCATCGCCTGGAGGGCGTTCATGTAGTGGGAGTCGACGTCGGGCAGCTCTTCGCGGTCGATCTTGATGGGGAGGAATCCGGCGTTGATGATCTCGGCGACGGCGGGATCCTCGAAGGACTCGTGGGCCATGACGTGACACCAGTGGCAGGTGGAGTAGCCGATTGAGATGAGGAGGGGGATGTCGCGGCGGGCCGCCTCGGCGAGGGACTCCTTCGTCCACATCCGCCAGTCGACGGGATTGTCGGCGTGGGCACGGAGGTACGGGCTCGTCGATGCGGCAAGTTCGTTGGCCATGTCTCCACCCTCTCACTTCGCGCCGGAGACCGCGAGGGGGCGACTTCGAGACTCTTGAGGTCGCATCGCGGCATTCACTGTCGCTCCGCCGCCAACTCTTCTACACTCTGTAGAAAAGCGCGGCGATGGCGAGCGATTCCGACGTCCCGCCGCCCGCGCCGAAGGGAAGGCAACGCGATGAACGCTGATCCGAATATGGTCCTCGACGCGGACGAAGCCTGGGAGAGCCTGCGCAGCACGACGATCGGCTGCCTCGCCGTCATCGTCGGCGAGGGCGAGGACCTCCACCCGGAGATCTTCCCCGTCAACTACGCTCTCGAGCATTCGTCGATCGTCTTCCGCTCCGGGGAGGGCACGAAGATCGACGCGATCCACGACCACCCGCAGGTGGCCTTCGAGGTCGACGGCTTCGACCCTGAGGCCGGGGAGGCGTGGAGCGTCGTCGTCAAGGGCACGGCGAAGCCGATCAACCGCACCGATGAGCTGCTCGACACGATCTCACTCGACGTCACCCCGTGGCAGGCGGGGAAGAAGAATCGCTTCGTGCGCATCCTCGCCGAGGAGGTCACCGGCCGCCGCTTCCCCGTGACCGAGCCCGGGACCTGGGATTCTCCGCTGACCGGCACCCAGCGCGCCCCGCGGGAGTGAGGCGCCGACCACGGCAACGATGATTGTCGATATGGCACGATGGGTTCATGGACAGCGCACTACAGCCACCGTCGATGTCGATACGTCTCTCTGTCCTCGTCGTCGGCTTCGTCGTCCACCTCGCCGCATGGGTGGGCTTCTCAGCACTTTTCTTCACCGCCCCGGACTATGGAACCGGTCAACCGCTCTGGGTTGGAATCCCTCTGCTCGTGCTGGCTCTCGTCTCAGCGGCAGCGGTGGGGGCCATCGCGCGGAGTCAACCGAGCACCACTGCCAGCGTCATCGCCGCAGCACTCGTCATCGTTTGGTGTCTCTCCGGAGTCGTGGCACTCGTTCTTCGGCTGGTGCCTTCGGCGGTCCTCGCTGGACCCCTCTCGGAGTTTGCGGGAGCCGTGCCGTTTCTCACCATTCTCGGCGCGCCCGTCCTCCTGATACCGGTGACGATTCGCACTCTTCGCACGATGGCCTCGGCTGAGAACTCGGCGGATCGCGGTCGGCGAAAGCCGCACGGTGCAGCCATCACCCTGTTCGGCTCGGCGGCACTCATAGTTGCAGCGGGTCTTCTCACCTCGCCGGCCGGCACGATCGTCGAGTTCTCGACAGGTACGTGGACGTGGATCCTGTCGTTGCTGGCAGCCGTCGGTGCAGTCGCAGGCATCTTTGCAATTCGACTCGCATTCGATGTCTCCCGCAAGTCGCTCGGGGACTGGCTTCTCGGTGCTTCAGGCTTCTTCACTCTGTTCTTCGCAATGGACGCGGTGATCATCGGAGTCCTGCTTCAGATCGGTGCTGAAGAATCGTTGGTCGGCGATGGGGCCGCAATCCCCATTGTCGTCATCGGCTACCTAGTTGCGTCGAGCGTCCTCACTGTCACCAGCCTCGCACCGCCGCGGAAGTCGCCGATTCGGCGTCGCCGTGAGGCTCTCGTCTGAGTCGTTCCGCGCTCGTCGGGCCTCCCGTCCGCGAGCCGCCCCTGCCGACCTCAATCTCGTCGGCGTTGCCCTGCACGGACCGAAGAACGCCGTCGACCGCACGGTCAAGGGCGCACGCATGCACCCGTGACGTTGCCGAGACGCCTCCTCGGCGACAAGCGCCGTGAGACGATAGCCGCATGGCTGAGACTTCCCCGACCCGAACGCGGCTGCCGTCGAGTCGGATCGCACCTCTCCTCGCTGCCTTCGCCATCCACCTCATCGCGTGGACGGCGTTCTGCTCGCTCAAGACGGCAACGCTCGGCTCCGACCTCGGGGCGTGGTCGGGGTATGCGCTCTGCGCCTTCGCGCTGATCGCCCTGGTCGCCGCCGTCCTCATCGTTCGCCGCGAACCGCCGCTGCCGCGAATCATCGTCATCGTCGTCATCGTCGCCGCGTACGGGATCTCCGGAATCGCCGAGGCGGCCTACAGCCTGGTTCCATCATCTCAGGACAGTTGGGTGTGGACGATCGGGCAGCCGTTCCCGTACGCAGCGACGATCATCGTTCCCTTCCTCATCGCAGCCGCCGTCCTCCGCCGAGCTCACGAGTCAGCAACGGCCGACCGACTCGCGGTGCCGAATCAGCCCGTGCCAGCGAACCGGGCGAGCGGGTTCACCCTCATCGCCACCGTGCTCGTGCTCGTCTTCAGTCCGCTTCTCTCTTCGATGATGGCAACGGCCTTCGACTGGGACTCGTCTGGAATCGCACTCTCGGCGCTGGTGTCTGCGGTCGCGTTCCTCGGACTTCTCGCCGCCATCGTCGCTCTCAGGGCCTACGAGAAGTTCCCGCCGGGAGGCACCGCGACGACGATCTACCGCATCGCCGGGTTCGTCGCACTCGTCTGCGGCATGCATCTGTGCATCCTCGCCACGGCGACGCGATTCGACACGATCGGCACCGGCATCGGCGACATCCTGCTTCTGCTCTGCGCGCTCGCCGGCTACGTCATCGGCGCGACGTACCTCGGCATCGTCGGACCCCAGCTGCGCAGCAGACTCGCGACCGCATCGCCCGACCGATTCATTCCCTGAGCCGCTGCGTCACACGGGCTCCTGGCGCTTGTGCATAAGTCTGTGCGCCCGGCTACAGCTCCTCGACGACCTCGACGAGGACGTCGGGCACATTCGTGATGATGCCGTCGGCACCGTTCTCGATCGCCGTCTCCATGTCGGGCACGGCGTCGATCGTCCACACGAGGCTCGACATCCCGAGTTCGTGGATGAGCGTGAGGTACTCGGCGTCGGCGTCGGCGTACTCGGGGTTGATCTGATCGACCCACGCGGCGAAGTCCCGCAGCTGCTCGGGAGTCGGGCGGCCGAGGAGCCCGACCGGCACCTCGGGAGCGAGCTCGTGGAACTCCCGGACGAAGCCCCAGTCGGCGGACTGGACGACGAGCAGCCCCGCGGCCAGCGACCGGTCGAGGTAGTCGGGCACGTTGTCGCACGCGGCCAGGATCGCCTCGGCGATCCCGGGGTAGAGCTCGGGATGTTTGACCTCGAGGAGCAGCCCGGTTCGCGTCGTATGGACGAGGGCGAGCACCTCGGCGAGGGTCGGCACCTGCAGACCGACGAAGGCCTCATGCTTCCAGCTGCCCGCGTCGAGCCGGGCGATCTCGGCGGCGGTCATCTGGGAGACGTGGGTGTCGGCGCGGTCGGGGAAGACCGTGCGCACATCGGTCGTGCGATCGAACGTGATGTCGTGGACGACGACGAGCTCACCGTCGGCGCTCATGTGGACGTCGACCTCGATCATGTCCGCGCCCTGGTCGATGCCGGCGACGAACGCCGGGATCGTGTTCTCCGGCCACCCCAGCGACGCGCCGCGGTGCGCGATGACGAGCGGCGGGACCGGGGTCCTGACGCCGCCTGCGGGAGGATGGGTGAGAACGGTGATCGGCATGGTGGGTACTCCTTATGGGGATGTTCGCCGAGGCGGTGCCGGTGGAGCCGTCAACGTGTTACCTCAAGGGCGATTGCGGATTATCCTAGGCGCTGCGGGCAATGCCCGGGTGTTGTCAGGGTTGCGTGCCGGTGAATCCGGGATCGGAGTCGGCTGATTTCCGTCGGGAGTTCGCTGTGCACGGATCTGCCTCCGGGAACCCCGCGCTGAGTGCCTCGGTGAGGGGTGACGGAGACCCGCCTCGGTGCGGGAGAGGAGGGCGAGCGCGACGGGGTGCGTGGGCGCACGAATCCTGAACCAGCGAATCCGCGAGCATCAAGCTCAGCGGCGGGCGCGCGACGAACGGTCCTCAACGAGACTCCTCCACAGGGGAACGGGCGATTGCGGCCCAGGGAGCAGGAATCCCAGTCAGCGTCATCGGCACGGTACAGGTCTTTCGAAGTGCGGCAGATCACAGGAATAGTACCACGTCTGAAGTGGGGTGGACGCGGTCGCGGCGAACCGCCTCGGCGATGCAATCCCTCTTGCCGCACTGCACATGCCCCTGCCGCGCACCCGATGATGTGAGTGATGGCACAATGAGTTGTGAAAACGCACAACACCGCACAAGCATTGGAACGATCGGCATGTCCCTCGAAGACCTCATCGCATTCGTCAATGACCGACTCGGGTGGGTGCTCATCGTCGTCCTCATCGGCGTCGCCCTCTACCTGAGCATCCGCACCGGCATGGTCCAACTGCGGCTGCTGCCGGAGATGTTCCGCGTCATCGGCGAGAGCCCCGGCAGCAACAAGGACGGCACGAAGTCGATCTCGTCGTTCAAGGCGTTCTGGATCTCCGCCGCCTCCCGAGTGGGCACCGGCAACATCGCCGGCATCGCCCTGGCGATCTCCATCGGCGGCCCGGGAGCCGTCTTCTGGATGTGGCTCATGGCGATCTTCGGTGCCGCCACCGCCTTCGTCGAGTCGACGCTCGGCCAGCTCTACAAGGTCAAGGACAAGGACTCCTACCGCGGCGGCCCCGCCTACTACATGAGCGTGGGACTGAAGAAACCGCTGATGGGAGCCTTCTTCGCCGTCATCATCACGGTCACCTACGGCCTCGTCTTCAACTCGCTGCAGGCGAACTCGATCGTCGACGCCACGGCCACGAGCCTCAACATCGACACCACGCAGAGCTTCTGGCTGCCCGTCGGCCTCGGCATCTTCCTCGCGCTCGTCACCGGCGCGGTCTTCCTCGGGGGCGTGCAGCGGATCTCGGCCTGGTCCTCGGTCATCGTCCCGGTCATGGCCGTCGCGTACCTCTTCCTCGGCGTTCTCGTCGTCGCGATGAACATCACCGAGGTGCCCGACATGATCATGCTCATCATCAGGAACGCGTTCGGCATCGAATCCGTCGTCGGCGGCGGCATCGGCATCGTCATCCTCCAGGGCATCCGCCGCGGCCTCTTCTCCAACGAGGCCGGCATGGGTTCGGTGCCCAACGCCGCCGCCACCTCGTCGGTCTCCCACCCGGCCAAGCAGGGCCTCGTGCAGAGCCTCGGCGTCTACTTCGACACGATCCTCGTCTGCTCGATCACCGCGTTCATCGTCCTGCTCTCCAACCCCGTCTACGACGAGGCGCAGGGTGCGTCGCTGACGCAGACCGCGCTGGCCTCCCAGCTGGGTTCGTGGGCGGTGCACTTCCTCACCGTGGCGATCTTCCTCTTCGCGTTCTCCTCGATCCTCGGCAACTACTACTACGGCGAGGCGAACATCTCCTACCTGTTCAAGAAGAACGCGCGCCCGGCGATCATCATCTACCGGATCATCGTCATGGCCGCCGTGTTCACCGGCTCGGTCATCGCCCTGCCGCTCGCGTGGTCCGCGGCCGATGTGTTCATGTCGGTCATGGCGCTGACGAACCTCGTCGCCGTCTTCCTCCTCGGCGGGATCGCGCTCAAGGTGCTGAAGAACTACACGAATCAGCGCAAGCAGGGTCTCGAGCCGGTCTTCAACCGCGACGACCTGCCCGGCGTCGACGGCATCGATGCGTGGGACGGCTCCGACGAGGTCACCACCCGCGCCTATTGGGACGCGAAGAAGGACGCCAAGAAGGCAGCGAAGACCCAGTGAGGCGAGGGGCCGCGGGGGGGCGGGCTCAACCAGCCTCCCCCGCGCCTCTCGGTTCAACCTCGGCATCGAATTGGCCAGTCTGATCTGAGATGGACAGGTAAATATGTGTCCATCTCAGATCAGACTGGCCATTTTCGTGGGTAGGGCCCGGCCGTGAGGCCGAGCAGAGAGTTCGAGCCGCCGGTTCGCAGGGTTGGGCTCACTTCAGTTTGAGGGGCTCACGCCAAAACGTGAGCCCCTCAAACTGAAGGGAGCCGCAGTCGGTCGAGACGCCAGCAGGTCGGCCTGATGCCACCGGCGGGGAAGCCAACTGGCCGTCCGACCGCGCCCCCGGACGCCAGCAGGCCGCCCGCCCGCCGCTCAGACCGCGGCGGTCTCCTCGATGATGAGCGGGTAGACGCCGTTCTCGTCGTGGACTTCGCGGCCGGTGACCGGCGGGTTGAACACGCAGGCCATGCGCAGCTCGGTGTTCGCGACGACGGTGTGCTTCTCGTGCCCGTCGAGCAGGTACATCGTCCCGTCGGTGAGCGGGTACGTCTTGCCCGTCTCCTCGTCGGTGAGCGTGCCGTCGCCCTGCACGCAGTACACGGCTTCGATGTGGTTCTGGTAGTGGAACGTCGAGCGCGTGCCCGCGTAGATGACCGTGTCGTGGAAGGAGAATCCGACTCCCTCCCGGCCGAGCACCATCCGCCGACTCCGCCACGTCTCCGACTGGACGTCCCGGTCGGTTCCGTTGAGGTCATCGCGATTGACTACGTACATATCGTGTCCCTTCGTATCGTCAGTGGGGTGGTCTCCCTGAACTCCTCGCCGAGGCTGCCCACCCCGTTCTCGCCGAGGCGGTCCCTCGGCAGACGGCCCCCTCCCCCCGCGTCGAGCGAGGCGCCGGCGAGGCTCAGGCCATCGCCGGCGTCGCGGCCGGGGCGACCTTGAGCACGGCGGCTTCGAGAATGTCGAGTCCGGCGGTGAGATCGTGTTCGGTGATCGTCAGCGGCGGCATGATCTTCACGACCTCGTCGCGCGGGCCCGAGGTCTCGATGAGGAGGCCGGTGGCGAAGGCCTCGGCGGCGATCTTCCCGGCAGCCTCCGAGTCGTCGAAGAGCAGCCCGGCGAGCAGACCGCGTCCCCGCACCGTCGCTCCCTCGGCCTTCGCGGCGATGGCGTCGAGGCGCTGATGGAGGTGGGCGATCGTGTCGGCGAGTTCGTTCTGGAACGCGTTGTCGGCCCAGAAGGTCTTCAGCGCAGCGGTCGCGGTGACGAACGCGGGGTTGTTGCCGCGGAAGGTGCCGTTGTGCTCGCCAGGCTCCCACGCGTCGAGTTCGGGGCGGAAGAGGGTGAGCGCCATCGGCAGTCCCGACCCGGAGATCGACTTCGACAGGCAGACGATGTCGGGTTCGATGCCGGCGTCTTCGAAGCTGAAGAACGTGCCGGTGCGACCGCAGCCAGCCTGGACGTCGTCGACGATGAGGAGGATGTCGTGCTTCTTGCACAGCGCCGAGAGCTCCCGCAGCCATTCGGCCCGAGCCGCCCGCACGCCGCCTTCGCCCTGGACCGTCTCGACGATGATCGCCGCCGGCTTGTCGACTCCGGAGCCCGAGTCCTCGAGGACCTTCTCGAGCCAGAGGAAGTCGGGGGTCTCCCCGTCGAAGTAGTCGTCGTAGGGGATCTTCGAGCTGTTCGTCAGCGGGATGCCCGCACCCTCGCGCTTCATCGAATTGCCGGTCACCGACAGCGACCCGAGGGTCATGCCGTGGAACGCGTTCGTGAACGAGAGCAGGTGCTGGCGACCGGTGACCTTGCGGGCGAGCTTGAGCGCCACCTCGACGGTGTTCGTCCCCGTCGGTCCGGGGAACATCACCGTGTAGTCGAGTCCCCGCGGCTCGAGGATGAGCTTCTCGAACGTCTCGAGGAACTCCCGCTTGGCCGGGGTCTTCATGTCGAGCGAATGGAGCACGGCACCGGACTGGAGGTATTCGACAAGCGGGTTCATCAGCGCCGGGTTGTTGTGCCCGTAGTTGAGGGCACCGGCCCCGGAGAAGAAATCGAGGTACTCGTTGCCGTCCTCGTCCCACTGCCGCGGGCCCTGGGCCTTGGCGAAGGTCGCCGGCCACGAACGCGAGTAGCCGCGCACCGCGGATTCGCGGGTCTCGAAGATGTCAGGGGTGGTCGTCGTGGTGTCAGTCATCGCATGATTCCTTTCGACATGGTGCAGATTCGACTGCGGATGCAGGGCGCGCCTGCGAGGTGCAGAGCTGAGCTGGTCAGCCTGCGGGTGCGGACCCGCCCGTACGGGTTCCGCGGGAGATCGTCCGTTGAGAGCTGGAGTCGAGCAGACAAAGGAACGCCCCGTACTCCATCAGAGGAGGGGCCGGTCCCGACTCGCGCTCAGAGCGGGGCGATCTCGTAGAGGTATTCGGTGTCGTGGCCGTCCGGGTAGAGGTCCGGGGTGAACAGCGGGCGCCGGTCGAGCCCGGCTCCGCGCTGCTCGGCGAACGCCTGGAACAGGCGGTTCGAGGCCGCGTTGTCGTCGGTGATCGTCGTCTCCAGCCGCAGCGCTCCGGTCCGGTCGGCGAGCGCGTGCAGCATCGTCGAGGCCAGACCGCGTCCGCGGAACGCCTCGGAGACGGCGACCTGCCAGATCATCAGGGTGTCCGGGTTGTCCGGACGGGTGTAGCCCGTGACGAACCCTGCGGGTTCGCCGTCGATCCAGGCGATCGCCGAGGTGTCCGCGAAGTCACGACACCACAGCAGGTACGAGTAGGAGGAGTTGAGATCGAGCACGGCCGAGTCCTTCGCCAGCCGCCACAGATGCTGTCCGTCCTCGAGCGAGGGAGGGCGGACGTCGGTTTCCGTCTTCGGTTGAGCGAGTGCGTTTCTCACGCCCACAAACCTAACGAGATGAGCATGAGCGTCAATCTCACTTCGGCGATTTCACCCCGATTCCGCACCCGCAGCGCGGGGGTGGGGATAAGAACCTCGCCGAGGCGGTCCCGGGGTTTCCCCGTGGCATCTCTGGGGATCGTCGTGCTCACCACTACGGCTGCGTGGCGAAGCACCCTTCGTTATCCGTTCGTTACATTTCACAAGACGTGGAACACGAGTTCCAGCCGAATGAGGAACGGCGATCCGCCGACCGAGACGTTGCAGTCCCGTCCACGGTCACCCCACCGAGGTTGTTGCCCCCGCGCCACCGGCCGTCCTCAGCACGCCGCCCGCAGCCCGATGCCCTCGGCGCGCTGCCCTCAGCGCTCTGTCCTCAGCACTCGACGACGTTGACGGCGAGCCCGCCGAGCGCGGTCTCCTTGTACTTCGAGGACATGTCGGCACCTGTCTGGCGCATCGTCTCGATGACCTCGTCGAGGCTGTACCCCTGTGGCCGCCTTTCGGGTGTCCGGATTCCGTGAATTGCGCGGTCAACTTCACCTGGTCGCGTAGAGAGGCGTTCCGGAATCGTCGCGAGAATGCCGGTGGCCACGAAGCCCACGTGCTTGGCAACAACGGCATTGACGTCGACTCCCCGGACTCGAGGACTTCGTCGCATTGAAGAAGTCCGAGCTCGATTCTCTCCGCGAGAACACGGCGGGGCCGCCAACTTCGACCGCTCCGTCGTTTACGGCGACGGTCGAGAAGACAACGTCGCTCAGGTGGTGCACTCCGGTGCACTCGATAGCCAGAATCCGGTTCGGGTCGAAGCCGCGACCCGCCAGCTCATAGACTGCTCACCCGCGATAGGGCCAGCTGAGCGACGACTGTCCTTCCGAGCGCGAGCCCTGCGTCCGGCGTTACCCTCTTCCGCACGAATTCAGCTTCCGGCTGTACCGGCTCGCAGGCCCGCAACGATGAACTCCCTGAGGTGCTCTAAGCGATGAACGGCGTCGCTTTCGCCGCCACCGAGCGCGCGCGCCCGGTCATCGGAATTGGACATGATCAGTGCCCCGACCGAGAAGAGATAGTCCCACCGAACGAACGACTTTGGTTTCCCGGGCAGAACCGCTCCCAGCGCCTCGATGAACTCTGCGGCCATCGGATCGAAGAGGTCCGCGATGATGCCGCGCTCGTAAGCGCGCGGATCCGCGGCCTCACGCAGGACAAGCTTGAGATACCGCTCCTTCCGGACTCCTTCCTCGGCGGCATCGCCGATAACGAGAAAGGCATCGACGATCTCCTCCAGTGCTTGGGGCGCTGCAAGATCGACCTCCCGCAGCCGCTCCCGGCGCAGCTCATTGAGGTGTTGATGTTCCTCGAAGACCGCCCGGTAGAGATTGAGCTTTGTCGTGAAGTGGTAGGTGAGCAGCGCAAGCTTGAGGTCCGCGTCGTCGGCAATCATCCGCATTGTCGCACGGTCGTAGCCGAAGTCGGCGAAGATCTTCTCAGCACTTTGGAGAGCGAGGTCCTTGCGATTCACTGCAGCCATTGACCCAGTGTCTCATCTGAGAGGAGACACCCATGCGCAGGTACTGAACCGTCGCCGAGGCGATTCCCTAAGTGGCTCCCATCCCTGCATTGCCGGCGTCGCTGAATCGCCCTACCCCGCTCCCCCTAACCCTGTTCAGGCAGCGGCGGCTGCTTCCACGGGATCCGCCGCGCTTCGGGAATCGGGTGGAGTTCGGGTCCGGCGACGACTTGATTGCTGATCGTGCCGATGTCCTCAACGGTCATCGTCACGGTGTCGCCCACACCGATGGCCGGCAGCACATCCTGTCCGTACCATCCCCAGAATTCGGCGAGGCAGCCCCCACCGGCGGTGCCGCTGCCGATGAGATCCCCCTGTCGCACCCAGGTCCCTCGGCTTGCGTAGGCGACGAGCTCGGCGAACGACCACGCCATGTTCGCCAGCGAATCGGCGGCGATCGGCGTGCCGTTGACGGCGACGTCCATGCGCAGATCGAAGCGATCACCTTGACGCCGAGGTGCGAGTTCGCCGAGCGAGACGACCACCGGACCGACCGTGGTCGCCGTGTCCTTGCCCTTCGTTGGCCCCAGCCCGACCTTCATCTCACGCGTTTGCAAATCACGGGCCGACCAGTCGTTGAACACGGTGAATCCGAAGATGTGGTCCCACGCCTCGTCGACACTGAGGTTAAAGCCGTCGCGGCTGATCACCGCGGCAACCTCGAGTTCGAAGTCCAGACGCTCACTGCCCGGCGGCATCGGCACCGGGTGCCCCGAGCCGATGAGCGCGTGCGGGTTCGTGAAGTAGAAGACCGGTGCTTCGAACCAGGCTGACGGGATGTCGCTCGTGCCTGAGACCGCCCGCAGCGAACCCGCCGTGTGCTGTTCGAATGTGATGAAGTCCCTTACCGAAGCGACTGGCACCGGCACCTCGAACGGCTCGCCTGCGTCGACCTGAACCGAACGGTCGAACGCGAGGGCTGATTCCGCATCCGGGTCGAGCAGCATGCGCGGGTCGAGACCACGCTCAAGCGGTGCAAAGCTGCCGAGGTTGCCCCCACCAGATTCGGCTTGACTGGTCCCGGCACCGCTGGGGTCAAACCGGCCGAACCGGCGCTGACCACCGACGATCATCGATGCCAACCTCATTCTCCGCCTCCTTCCACGATCGCCACTGCTCGGGTCCACCCCGCCGATGCCGCATCGATCTTCACCGGGAAGCACGAGATGCGGAAGCCGAAGGGCGGCAACGATTCGAGGTTGTGCAGCTTCTCGATGTGGCAGTAGCCGATCTCCCGGCCGGCCTTGTGACCTTCCCAGATGACACTCGGATCGCCGTCCTCGGCAAAGCGGGCGGCAGTGAAGACGAACGGCGCATCCCAGCTCCACGCGTCGGTCCCGGTGACGCGAACACCCTGGCGCAGCAGGTGCAGGGTCGCTTCTCGTCCGATGCCGCAGCCCTTCGACACGTAGTCCTCCGCACCGTAGCGGACGCCCGCCGAAGTGTTGATGACGACGATATCGAGCGGTTTGATCTTATATCCGATCCTCTCCAACTCGGCGTCGATGTCGTCGGGGGTGACGACGTAGCCGTCGTCGAAGTGCCGGAAGTCGAGCTTGACTCCGTCCTGGAAGCACCACTCCAGCGGCACCTCGTCGATGGTGATAGCACGCTGACCGTCGTCCATCGTCGTCGCGAAGTGGTAGGGAGCGTCGAGGTGCGTGCCGGTGTGGGTGCTCGCCTCGATCTTCTCGATCGCCCAACCCTCACCGTCGGGCAAATCCTCTGTCGAGGCGCCGGGGAAGAAAGCGACTACATCGTCGGCCGACTGTTGGTGGTCGATGTAGGTGATCTTCGGCTCGTAACCGGGCGGGTCGGAGGCGATTCCCGCGGTGAGAGCGACGGAGAGGTCGATGATCTCGGGCATTGTCAGCCTTTCTGCAGTGCGGTCGCGGGCGCATCCTGTGCGCGGTTGTGGTCGTTGGGGATCTTGGGGAGGAAGAGCACAAGGACGGAGGCGATGAGGAAGAGTCCGCCGCTGATGACCAGTCCTGCCGCCAACGAGGCGACGGCCGCGATGGCGCCGAAGATCATCGGGGCAAAGGCCGAGATTCCCCGTCCGACATTGAAGCAGAATCCGGCGCCGGTGGCCCGCATCCGGGTCGAATAGAGGCTGCCGAGGTAGGGGCCGAAGAGGCCGGCGAACGTCATGAAGAATGCATAGAGCGGCCCGAGCCACAGCAGCGCGGACTGATCGGTGACGAGGCCGTAGACCGGCATGAGCACTCCCGCGCCAAGCAGCGAGGCGACCAGCGCGGACCGCTTGCCCACCTTGTCGGCGAGCCAGCCGAAGACGAGATAGCCGACGAACATTCCCAGGTTGAGCCAGGTCATGTACTGCCCGACCGCCTTCGCGTCGAGTCCGCGTTCGAGCTCGAGATAGCTCGGCAGCCAGGTGGTCACCCCGTAGTAGCTGATGAAGGCCAGGGCCGCGACGCAGCTGGCGATGATGGTGATCCGCAACTGCGGACCAGTGAAGATCTCACCGATCGCCGCAGTCTCCTGACCGCCTGGTTCCGCGGCAGCCTTCTGACGATCGGTGCGCCAGACCGCGGATTCGACGAAGAGGAAGACGATGATGAGCAGGGGCAGGATTCCGCCGAGGCCGGCGATGAGGAAGAGGAGGCGCCAGTCGGGGAGGAGCAGACCGCTCAGCTGGGCGGCGACGAGCGCGCCGAATGGAAACGCGGAGAGGACGAAGGTGACGGCGATTCCCCGGCGTTCCGGCGGCCATGCCTCGTGGACGAACGCGGAGAGGATGCTCCACACACCGCCAAGGCCGATCCCGGCGAAGAACCGCAGCACGAGGAATACTGCGTAGCTCGGTGCGAGGGCGACAGCACTGGTGAGCACGACGAAGATCGTCAGGCACACGATGAGCGCGGTCTTGCGCCCCCTGGCATCGGCGAGCCAGCCCATGAGCGGGCCGCCCACACCCATGCCGAGCAGCGTCGCAGTCGCCAGCAGTCCAGCCTGGAACGGTTCGAGGCCGAACTCCTGAGAGACGGCAGGAATGGCGAACGAGAGGATCGAGATCTCGAGGGCATCGAAGAGGTAGACGATGAATGAGCCGAAGAGCACGACCCATTTGTAAGAAGAATGCATCATTGAGTCCTTCTGTGGAAGAAAGTTCTCCAACTGTACGTACGTCCAGTTTAGAAGTCAATATCCTCCCGAGGGGTGCGGTATTCGCGTCGAGGCTGCCGCCCCGTTTGTGCTCACAGAACCGAGGCCGACGGTGCGAATCGGCTCCATCTCCTTGGTTCTGTGACCACAAACGACAGGCGGACGCCCCCGCGCTACCGGCCGTCCTCAGCACGCCGCCCGCAAGTCCGCTGCCCTCAACTCGCTGCTCTCAGCGCTCTGTCCTCAGCATTCAACGACGTTGACGGCCAACCCGCCGAGCGCGGTCTCCTTGTACTTCGAGGACATGTCGGCACCGGTCTGGCGCATCGTCTCGATGACCTCGTCGAGGCTGACTCGGTGCTGGCCGTCGCCCCACAGCGCCATCCGGGAGGCGTTGATCGCCTTGCCCGCGGCGATCGCGTTGCGTTCGATGCACGGGACCTGGACGAGTCCGGCGATCGGGTCGCAGGTCAGCCCGAGGTTGTGCTCCATCGCGATCTCCGCGGCGTTCTCGACCTGTTCCGGGGTGCCTCCCATGACCGCGGCCAATCCCCCGGCGGCCATCGACGAGGCTGATCCGACCTCGCCCTGGCAGCCCACCTCGGCGCCGGAGATCGAGGCCCGCTCCTTGTAGAGGACGCCGATCGCGGCGGCCGTGAGAAGGAACGTCATGATCGCGTCGTGCTTGGCGGCCTCTCCCCCGGCGGTCACCTCGTCGACGTAGTTGAGCGCGTAGTGGAGGACGGCGGGGATGATGCCGGCCGCGCCGTTCGTCGGGGCGGTGACGACCCGACCGCCCGAGGCGTTCTCCTCGTTGACGGCCATCGCGACGAGGTTGACCCATTCGAGGTAGAACTTCGGATCGCGGTCGGGATCCTCGGCCTTGAGCTTGAGGTACCAGTCGTGGGCGCGTCGGCGCACCTTGAGCCCGCCCGGCAGGTGACCCGACCGGTCGAGCGAGTTCGACGCGCACTCCTCCATGACGGAGTAGATGTGGAGGAGGCCGTGGCGGATCTCGTCCTCGTCGCGCATCGTCCGCTCGTTGGCGAGCATCAGCTCGGCGATCGACAGCTCATTGGTCCGGCACTGCTCGAGGAGTTCGACGCCGGAGTGGAACGGGAAGGGCAGCTCCTCGCTCGCGGCTTCGAGTTCGGCGTCGACGACCGCCTCGGCGACGGCGAACTCCTGATCCTCATCGGCATTCGACGGGTCATCGGGATCGTCGTCGAACCCCTCATCGGCATCGTCGGCGTCCTCGACGTAGAGCGAATCGTCGGTGAGCGCCGCGACGCCCTCGTCGGCAGCCGCTTCGGCGAGCGCGGTCTCGGTGGACACGAGCGCCTCGGCGGCCTGCTCCTTCTCGACGAACTCGGTCTCCGAGGTGACGAAGCCGCCGCCGACGGAGTAGTAGGTCTCCTCGGCCAGGGTCTGACCCGCCTCGTCGAAGACGGCCAGGGTGAGGGCGTTCGTGTGCCGCGGCAGCACGGTCAGTGGGCGTTTGACCATGTCAGCCTCGGTGAACTCGAGTTCGACGCCGTTGCCGGTCGAGTCGCCGAGGATGATCTCACCGGTCTCGGCCATCCGGGTGCGGCGGGCGGTGAGTTCGTTGCCGTCGACGGCGTCGGGGCGGCAGCCCTCGAGGCCGAGGAGGATCGCGTCGAAGGTGCCGTGGCCGGCGCCGGTCGCGGCGAGCGAGCCGAAGACGTCGACGCGCAGACTCGCGACGGAGTCGAGGTCATCGCCGATGAGATCGAGGAAGCTCACGGCCGCGCGCATCGGGCCGACGGTGTGCGAACTCGAGGGGCCGATGCCGACGGTGAAGAGATCGAAGACGCTCAGTGGCATGGTGGGTCCACCGTTTCTTGAGGAGGGAGCATTCGTGACAGGGAAGAAGGGGGCGAGACGACGGGGCGGGATGACGGGGTGAGGGGAGGGCGTTTCGGACAGACGACAGGGTCGGTCCCATCCGGACTTCTTCGGATATGACCGACCCCGTCGGTATGTCACACTGCTGAGCCACCGACGCCGTCACCAGCGACGACGAGGCGGCGAGAACGCGTTACAGCGAGTTGTTCTTCGCGTAGCTGTCGGCGTCCATGACGACGCCGACCTCGTCGACGTTGACCTCGAAGAGCCAGCCCTCGCCGTAGGGATCGGAGTTGACGAGACCCGGGGAGTCGAGGACCTTCTCGTTGATCGAGGTGACCTCGCCGCCGACGGGCGAGTAGAGGTCGGAGACCGACTTCGTCGACTCGACCTCACCACAGGTCTCCCCGGCCTTGACGCCGTCGCCGACGCTCGGCAGGTTGAGGTAGACGACCTCGCCGAGGGCGTCGGCGGCCACCGCGGTGATGCCGATTTTCACGGTCTGTCCGGCGATGGTGTCGGGACCCTGGTTGACCCATTCGTGTTCGGCGGAGTAGGAGAAGTCCTTCGGAAGTGCTGGCAGATCAGCCATGATCTTCCCTTTCTGCTGTGGGACAGCGGTTGTGGCGAGCAGGTGTGACCAGTGTACGAGTCATCCGGACAAGTCTCACTGGTCGATAAGCATCAGTTTCCCGAACGCTTGTAGAACGGCAGTTCGACCACGGTGAAATCGTGCGACTTGCCGCGGATGTCAACGGCCACCTCGGTGCCGGGATCACTGAGCTCACGGTCGACGAATGCGAGCGCGATGGGATGGCCGAGCGTCGGCGAGGGCTGCCCCGAGGTCACGACACCCACCTCCGCACCGTCGGAGATGATCGCCGATCCCGACCGCGCGGCGCGCCTGCCTTCGGAGACGAGCCCGACGAGGACGCGGCTGGGCTCGGTCTCCCCGAGCGCGGCGAGTGCTTCGCGGGCGACGAAATCGCCCTTGGTCTTGAAGCCGATCATCCGGCCGAGGCCGACGTCGAACGGCGTCGTCGTGAGCGTCAGCTCGTTGCCGTAGAGCGGCATGCCCGCTTCGAGGCGGAGCGAATCGCGGGCGGCGAGGCCCGCGGGCACGAGCCCGTGGCCGGCACCGGCGGTCATCAGCGTGTCCCACAGGCGGGTCGCGGCGATGTTGGGGACGTAGAGTTCGAACCCGTCCTCGCCGGTGTAGCCGGTGCGGGCGAGCACGAGGTCGATGCCGGCGATCGTCACCGGCATCCACGCGTAGTAGCCGAGTTCGGCCACGGCCTCGCCGACCGTGCGCGTCTCGGCGTCATCGGCCGCATCCGCCGAGGTGGTCCGCGGTCCGAAGGTTCCGTCGGCACCCTTGTCGAGGGCGGTGAGGATGATGTCCTGCGAGTTCGGTCCCTGCACGGCGATGAGGGAGGTGTCCCCGGATTCGTCGACCATGCGCACGTCCGCGCCAGGCTCGACCTCGGTGAGGAAATTCTCGAGACGCTCGGTGAGGGCGGCGACGACGACCGGCGTGTTCGAGGCGTTGGGGACGATGAGGAACTCCTCCTCACCGATCCGGTAGGTGATGAGGTCATCGAGGAGGTAGCCCTCGGCGTTGACGATGACCCCGTACTTCGCCTTGCCGACCTTCATCGTCGAGTACTTCGCGACGAGCGCGTAGTCGAGGAAGGCCGCGGCACCGGCGCCGGTGACCCGGACCTCGCCCATGTGGGAGAGGTCGAAGATCCCCGCCGCTTCGCGCACGGCGCGGTGTTCGGCGAGTTCGGAACCGTACTTCAGGGGCATGTCCCAGCCGCCGAAGTCGGTGAAGCTCGCCCCGAGCGCCGCATGCGCATCATGCAGCGGCGTCTCCTTGATCTGGCCGGCTGCCTGGGTGTCGGTCTCTGTCATCACTTCTCCTCGGTGTCGGTGGTCTCGAAGGCCTCCGGCGGAGGGCAGGAGCAGACGAGGTTGCGGTCGCCGTACGCGCCGTCGATGCGGCTGACCGGCGGGAAGTACTTCGTCAGGCGCAGGCCGGGCACGGGGAAGACCGCGGTCTCGCGCGAGTACTTGCCGTCCCAGTCGTCCATGACGACGGTCGCCGGGTGCGGGGCCGCCTTGAGCGGCGACTCCGCGTACTCGTAGTCGGTGCCGATCGCGTCGATCTCGGCGCGGATGGTCCGCATCGCCTCGATGAACCGGTCGAGTTCGACCTTGTCCTCGGACTCGGTCGGTTCGACCATGAGGGTGCCGGGCACGGGGAACGCGAGCGTCGGGGCGTGGAAGCCGAAGTCGATGAGGCGCTTGGCGACATCCTCGGCGGTCACACCGGTCTTCGCGGTGATCTCCCGGAGGTCGAGGATCGTCTCGTGGCCGACGAGCCCGTTCTCACCCGAGTAGAGGACCGGGAAGACGTCGCCGAGCTTCTTCGCGATGTAGTTCGCGCCGAGGAGGGCCGCCCGGGTCGCCTCGCGCAGACCCTCGCCGCCCATGAGCTCGAGGTACGCGAAGCTGATCGGCAGGACTCCGGCCGAGCCGTAGAGCGATCCGGAGACCGGGAGGTCGGTCGTCGACATGTCCCCGGAGACGAGGTCGGGGTTGACCGGGTTGCCGGGCAGGTGCGGGGCGAGGTGCTCGCGGACCGCGACCGGACCGACGCCGGGACCGCCGCCGCCGTGCGGGATGCAGAAGGTCTTGTGGAGGTTGAGGTGGGAGACGTCGCCGCCGAACTCGCCGGGCTTGGCCAGTCCGACGAGGGCGTTGAGGTTCGCCCCGTCGACGTAGACCTGACCGCCGGCGGCGTGGACCTTGTCGCAGACCTCGCGAACCTCGGACTCGAAGACGCCGTGCGTCGACGGGTAGGTGATCATGATCGCGGCCAGGCGGTCGCCGTTCTTCTCGATCTTCGCGTCGAGGTCGTCGAGGTCGATCGACCCGTCCTCGGCGGTCGCGACGACCTGGACCTCGAGTCCGGCGAGCACCGCGGAGGCGGCGTTCGTCCCGTGGGCCGACTGCGGGATGAGGCAGACGGTGCGCTGCGGGTTGCCGCTCTCACGGTGGTAGAGGCGGATCGCCAGCAGGCCCGCGAACTCGCCCTGGGAGCCGGCGTTGGGCTGGAGGGAGACCCGGTCGTAGCCGGTGACCTCGACGAGGGAGTCCTCGAGGCGGCCGATGAGCGTGCGCCATCCCTGGGTCTGCTCGATCGGGGCGAACGGGTGGATCGTCGCGAACTCCGGCCACGTGATCGGCTCCATCTCGATGGCCGAGTTGAGCTTCATCGTGCACGAGCCGAGCGGGATCATCGTCCGGTCGAGTGCGAGGTCGCGGTCGGCCAGGGTGCGCAGGTAGCGCATCATCGACGTCTCGGAGCCGTGCGTGTTGAAGATCGGGTGGGTGAGGAACTCGGTGTCCCGGTGGAGGTCGGCGGCGAACTGCGGGGCCGGGACCTGGTTGGCTCCGAAGGTTCCCGCCGAGGCGGCCTCGTAGTCATCGGCATCGATCCGGGCGATGATGCCGAGGGCCTCGAGCAGGCCGTTGGCATCGGCGACGGTGTGGGATTCGCCGAAGGAGACGCCGACCGTCGTCGGGTCGATGACGCGGATGTTGAAGCCCGCGGCCTCGGCGACGGTGCGGGCCGCCTCGGCGTCGGCGACGCGCAGGGCCACGGTGTCGAAGAACTCCCGGGAGACCACCTCGGCGCCGGGGGCGGTGTCGGCGGCGGTCGCGAACGCCTGCGCGAGGCGGTGGATGCGGGAGGCGATGCGGGTCAGGCCGATGGGGCCGTGGTAGACGGCGTACATCGAGGCGACGTTGGCGAGCAGGGCCTGGGCGGTGCAGATGTTGCTCGTCGCCTTCTCACGGCGGATGTGCTGCTCACGGGTCTGCAGGGCCAGGCGGTACCCGGGCTTGCCCTGGGCGTCCTTCGAGACGCCGACGAGACGGCCGGGCAGCTGGCGCTGGAGGGAGGACTTCACGGCCATGAACGCCGCGTGCGGTCCGCCGAAGAAGAGGGGGACGCCGAAGCGCTGGGCCGAGCCCACGGAGATGTCGGCCCCCTGCGAGGCCGGGTCCTTGAGCAGGGTGAGGGCGAGGAGGTCGGAGTCGAAGGTGACGAGGGCGCCGCGCTCGTGCGCGCCTGCCACTGCGGCGGAGAAGTCGCGGATGACGCCGGTGGTGCCGGGCTGGGCGCAGACGATGCCGAAGACGTCCTCGCCGACGAGTCCCTGGGAGAGGTCGGCGACCGTGACGTTGAAGTCGAGCGCGCGGGCGCGGACGTGGACGTTGGCGATGACCTGCGGGTGGAGCTCGGAGTCGAGGACGACCGTCGAGCCCTTCTTCACGGACCGGCGCATGAGGAGAACCGCTTCGACGACGGCGGTCGCCTCGTCGAGGAGGGAGGCGTTGGCGATGTCGAGGCCGGTGAGGTCCTCGACGACCTGCTGGAAGTTGAGCAGCGCTTCGAGGCGGCCCTGGGAGATCTCCGGCTGGTAGGGGGTGTACGCGGTGTACCAGGCGGGGTTCTCGACGAGGTTGCGGCGAATGACGGCGGGGGTGACCGTGTCGTAGTAGCCCTGGCCGATCATCTGCTTGCGCATGACGTTCTGGGAGGCGAGGTCGCGGAGGTCGGCGAGCACCTCGGTCTCGGTCTTACCGCCGGGCAGATCAAGGCCGTCGATCTGGATGGAGGCGGGGACGGCCGCCTCGGAGAGTGCTTCGAGGGAGTCATAGCCGAGTTCGGCGAGCATCTCCGCGGTGTCGTCGGCGCGGGGTCCGATGTGACGGTCGGAGAACGGTCGCGCCGTGTCTCCCGTGGCCTGCGTGGTGTGGGCGAGTGAACTGGTCATTGCCGTTCTGGTCCTTCGGTCCGGCGCCCTCCGGTGGGAGGACGCACTGAGCGGTGCAGAGTCCTCCCCGATCTGTCGGATCTGCTCTGCAGCGACGCGGTCGCGGGTTGCGCGGCGGCGTGCGGCAGTCCTCCAGATATGCCTGCATTCGGTGGTACTGGGCCTGAGAGTTTCCCGGGGAGGGAATTGCACCTACGGCGCTGCCCTGGCGAGTTCCTTGCGGAGCTCCGGCAGCTCTCCCACGTCATGTCGTAACGGCGTATGAAATTGTCCGCACCCATTGTATGACCCGGAGCACGCGGCGACAACCGGGGTGCGCGCTCACGGACGCGAGCACCTGCCGCAGCCGTCCCGCACGGCCACCCATCCACGTGACGGCGCGGGTCTCCCGGCACCCCGCAGGGTGCTCTGCCGCAACCGCCGCGCAGAGCACCCTTCACGTGGTGACGGGTCAGATCTCGCCGAGGTCCTTGCCCTTCGTCTCGGGCAGGAGCGCGACCGCGATGATCGTGGCCAGGCACAGGAGGATGACCCAGCCGCTCGAGAGCCACCGGAGGTCGAGGGAGTTGAAGAGCCCGTTGAGGTAGGGCGCGGTGCCGCCGAAGACGGCGACGGACACGGAGTAGGCGAAGCCGATCCCCTGCGTGCGCACCTTCGTCGGGAACGCCTCGGACAGCACCGCCGAGAGCAGGGCGCCTGCCATCGACACGACGAGCAGGGCGATCGCCGAGGCGGCGAAGAGCGTCCATCCCGCCGAGGTGATCATGCCCATGAGCGGGTACTGGAGGACCGCCATGAGGACCCCGAATCCGATGAGCACGGGACGCCTGCCGATCCGGTCGGACAGCGCACCCCAGAACGGCAGCGAGATGAGCGCGATGACCTGCGCCCCGACCGTCGCCCAGTAGGCCGCCTGCGGATCCATGCCGCGCTCGGTGATCGCGAGCGTCGAGGCGTAGGACGACCAGGTGTAGTGGGCGGCGGTGATGCCGGAGGTCATGAGGACGATGAGGATGATCGACCGGGTCACGCGCCCGCGATCGAGCGGAGCCGCCTCGGTGACGGAACGACCGGCAGCGGCGTCACCGGCACCCGCACTGCCGACTGCGGCAGCGGCGCCGTCCTGACCGCCGACGCCCGCGGCCGCGAAGACGTCGCTTTCGATCATTCCGCGCCGCATGTAGAGGGCGACGAGGGCGAGCAGTGCGCCGAGGGCGAAGGGGATCCGCCACGCCCACTCGGACACGGCGTCCGCGGAGAAGAGGTTGGTCACGGCCCCGCCGACGGTGTAGGCGAGGACGGAGCCGCCGAAGATCGCGATGAACACGATGCTGCCCCAGAGGCCGCGGCGGTGGGCCGGCGCGATCTCGGCGATGTAGGAGTTCGCCGTCGCCGACTCCCCGCCGTGGGCGAAGCCCTGGGCGACGCGCACGAGGAGGAGGACGAAGGAGGCTGCGGCGCCGATCTGCGCGTAGCCGGGCATGACCGCGATGATGAGCGATCCCGCTGCCATGATGAGCATCGTCGTGATGAGGACGAATTTGCGCCCCTTCCGGTCGGCGATGCGTCCGAAGACGATCCCGCCGAGGGGTCGCATGAGGAAGCCGACGGCGAAGACGCCGAGGGTCGCGAGCACCGCCGAGACGCTGTCCTCGCTGTTGAACATCGCGGCGGCGATGAACGGGGTGAAGACCGCGTAGGCGCTCCACTCGTACCATTCGAGGATGTTGCCGACGGTGCTCGCCGCCACCGATTTCCTCTTCTCGCGCAGGGACACCGTCGTCCCCGCCATCTGTGCGGTCATGTCAGTCCTTCCACTGGGTGTTCCGGTTCGGTCGGCCACCGTCCCCGCCCGAGCACGGGGTGCTCGGGGCGCGGAGGTGGTGCATGCGATGTGCGTGGGCGCGACGCAGCTGCCGTCGTGCTGGTGTGGTGCGCGCCGAGGTGGTGCGCGCCGAGGTGGTGCCCGGCGATGTTGGTGCGCCGCGGTGGTGATGTGCGGCAGCGGCGTCGAGGTGGTGCGTGTCCGGTCGTGCGCGGGTTACCTCAGCGTCGCCGCCACCTCCGATGCCGCGTCGAGGAGGGCGGGCACCCCGTGTTCGAGCGTGCCCGTGAAGTCACCGGCCGCCGGGGCCTCACCGGCGAGCCAGCGCGTGTAGATCGCCTCGGAGAAGATCGCCGCCTTCCACAGGGCGAGCGCCTGGTACCACGGCAGGCTCGTCAGATCGAGGCCCGCCCGGTCCCGGTAGCGCGCCGTGAGGTCGGCCCGCGAGGGGAAGCCGGGCTGCCCGGTCACCGGGGTGAGGTCCATGACCGTGCGCGGATGCCGCCCGTCGGAGTAGGTCGCGAGGAAGTACCCGAGATCGGCGAGCGGATCCCCGAGCGTCGACATCTCCCAGTCGAGGATCGCCGCGACGGCGACCGGCGGCTGGGCCGCGATCATCGCGTTGCCCGCCCGATAGTCGCCGTGGACGACGGAATGACGCTGCGTGTCCGGGCGATTCGCCTCGAGCCAGGCGCCGAGGCGGCCGACCGCGGGCAGCGAACGCCGGGTGTTCTTCTCCCACAGGGAGGAGAAGAGCGCGACCTGTCTCTCGAGGTAGCCCTCGGGTCGGCCGAGGGCGGCGACCGCAGGCACGGTGACGTCGACGTCGTGGAGGGCCGCCAGCTGGTCGACGAGCGCCTCGCCGAACCGGCGGCGCCGGTCCGGGCTCTCGAGCACCGCCGGCAGAGTGTCGGTGACGACCGTCCCGGGCACGAAGTCCATGAGATAGAACGGCACGCCGAGGACGGATTCGTCCTCACAGACGTCGACGATCATCGGCACCGCGATGCCCTGCCCGCCGAGCACGGTCTGGATCCTCGCCTCGCGGACCATGTCATGGGTCGAGCGCGGGATCGGCGGACGCGGCCCGCGCCGGAGCACGATGTCGACGTCGTCGCGGCGGATCCGGAACGTGACGTTCGACTGGCCCTCCCCGATCCGCTCCCACCGCACGGGCCCGGTGCCGATGCCGCGCGCATCGAGGTGATCGGTGACCGCGTCGAGGACGAGCAGCGGCGGGGCGTCGAGTTCGGCGGCCTGGGCCGAGGTCTCGACGACGTCGACGAGCTGCGCGGTCATCGTGCGACCTCCGTCGTGGCAGGATCAGTGGCCTCCGACCCGACCGAGCCAGGTCCATAGTCGTCAGCGCCAGCGGCACCCGGCCCGGCGACGAGGTCCTGGCGCGGCGCGCCGGCGGCGACCTCTCGGCGCCGCCGCGAGGACGCACGGCGGGAGATCGCGAACTTGTGCGTCTCGGTCGACCCGTCGTAGATCCGGAACGGCCGCACCTCGTTGAGGTACTGGATGAGCGGGAGCTCGTCGGAGACCCCGTCCCCGCCGGTCAGCTGCACGGCCCGATCGATGACGCGGTAGACGGCTTCGGAGCAGTACACCTTTGCGATCGACGACAGCGAGTTCGCTTCGGCCTGGTCGCCCTCGAGGACGAGGGCGGTCTTCGTGATCATCGCGTCCGCGGTCTCGATGTCGATGACCGACTGCGCGATGAGCTCCTGGGCGAGCCCCTGACGGGCGAGGACCGCGCCGAACAACTCCCGATGCTCTGCCCGGTCGAGGGCGATGTCGAGGGCGCGCCGGGCCAGGCCCAGCCAGCGCATGCAATGGGTCAGACGCGCCGGGGCGAGGCGGACCTGCGCGTACGCGAACCCCCTGCCCGGTTCGCCGAGGACGGCAGACGACGGCACCCGCACACCCTCGAAGCGGACATAGGGGTGTCCGCCGGCGATCGTGCGATCGACGGTGCGGATCGACCGTCCGACCTCGACGCCGGGGGTGTCGCGATCGACGAGGAACATCGTCGCCGCCTGCCCGCGCCGCTCCTGCGCAGACCCGGATCCGGCAGCCACCTCGGCGGGGGTGCCTCCAGTCGGGTCGGTGGCGGCCATGACGATGAAGAAGCCGGACACCTCGGCGCCGGAGATGAACCGCTTGTCGCCGGTGATCACCCAGTCGTCACCGTCTCTCACCGCCCGGGTCGCCAGGGCCGAGGGATCGGACCCGGCACCGGGATGGGGTTCGGTCATCGCGAAGCTCGAGCGGATGTCCCCGGCCGCGAGCGGGCGCAGGTACCGCTCCTTCTGCGCGGGCGTGCCGATGCGGGCGAGCATGTGCATGTTGCCCTCGTCGGGGGCCATGCAGTTGAGCACGACCGGACCGATCGGCGAGTAGCCGGCTTCCTGGAAGATCGGCGACCAGTGCTCGATCGGCACCCCCTGGCCGCCCCATTCGGTCGGCACGTGCGGGGCGAAGACACCGGCGGCCTTGGCCTGTGCCTGCAGGTCGGAGAGCACCTCCTCGGCGAGGTAGACGCCGGGTCTCGGTTCGGCGGGGATGACGATGTCGCGGATGAAGTTCCGCGTCCGCACCCGCAGCGCTTCGACGTCCGGGGGCAGCGTGGTCATGCCGTTCCCCCTGCCGTGACGAGTCCGCCGTCGGCGGTGAGCACCTGGGCGGTGATCCAGTCGGCGTCGGCGGAGGCGAGGTAGGCGACGGCCGCGCCGATGTCCTCGGGCGTGCCGAGGCGACCGGCGGGATAGGTCTGTGCGACCTCGGCTTCGCGGCCCTCGTAGAGGGCGGCGGCGAACTGGGTCTTGACGACGGCCGGGGCCACGGCGTTGACGCGGATGTCGGGGCCGAGTTCGACGGCGAGGGTCTGCGTGAGGTGGGAGACCGCGGCTTTCGAGACCCCGTAGAACCCGATGCCGGGGCTCGGGACGATTCCGGCGACCGATGAGATGCTCACGATCCGCCCCCGGTTCTCCCGGAAGCGCAGCCCGGGGTGGTGGACGGCGCCCTGCACCCAGGCCAGGGTGCCGATGACGTTGACGTCGAGGATCTTCCGCGCCGCGTCGAGGTCGATGTCGATCGTCGGCCCGTAGACGGGGTTGATGCCGACGTTGGTGACGAGGACGTCGAGGCGGCCGAAGCGCTCGGCGATCGTGTCGTACACCTCTGCGCGGTGGGCCGGGTCGTCGGACTTCCCGGCGATGCCGACCGCGGTGCCCTCTGGGAAGGCTGCGACCGCCTCGGCGAGGGGGTCGGGTTTGCGGGCGGTGAGGACGACGGTGGCGCCTTCGGCGGCCAGGCGCTGCGCGATGCCGAGTCCGATGCCGCGGCTGGCTCCGGTGACGAGTGCGACCTCACCGTCGAATCGGCGGCCGCTCGTGGGTTCGGTCATGATGTCTCCTCTGTCGTCGGGGTGGATGTCGTCGAGGTCGATGGCACTGCAGTCGATGTCGGCGGGTTGGCTGAGCCGGCCGGGTCTGCGGTTGTGTCCGTTGGTGGGGCCGCCTCGGTGCCGGAATCGCGGAGCAGGCGCCGCTGGATCTTGCCGGTGTGGGTCTTCGGCAGGTCGCCGATGATGTGGATGCGGCGCGGATACTTGTACGCTGCCAGGCGCTCCTTGGCGAAGGCGATGAGGTCGGCCGGCGTCGTCGTCTCCCCGGCCCGCAGGGAGACGAACGCGACGACGGTCTCGCCGCGGTAGTCGTCGGGCTGGCCGACGACGGCGGCTTCGAGCACGGCAGGATGTTCGTAGAGGACGTCCTCGACCTCGCGCGGCCACACCTTGTACCCGGACACGTTGATCTGGTCCTTGATCCGGTCGACGAGGTAGATCCATCCGGCGGCGTCGATGACGGCGACGTCGCCGGTGCGCAGCCAGCCGTCGTCGAAGGCCCGCGCGTTCGCCTCGGGGTTGTGGAGGTAGCCGGGGGTGACCTGGGGTCCCCGGAGTTCGAGTTCGCCGGCGGTCCCGTCGGTGATGACGGCGCCGGTGGCGACGTCGACGACGCGGGCGCTCAGGCCCGGGAACGGCACCCCGATCGCGAGCGTGTCCGTGGCTGGGTCGACCGGCGCGGCGGTGTCGGGCGGGACCCCGATGACCGCCGAGGCGGTCTCCGTCATCCCGTAGATGTTGTGGATGTAGTGCCCGAACCGGTCCCGGAACCGCTCGACCGTGGCCGGTGGGACGGGTGCCCCGCCGGAATAGAGGTACCGGATGGAGGCGAAGTCGGCTGCGGCAGCGCTCGGGTGTTCGAGGAGCGCGTTGAAGACGGTGATCGATCCGATCGTCACGGTGACGCCGTCGTCGCGGACGGCGGAGACGATCGACTCGGCGTCGGGGCGGCCGATGAAGTCGAGGGCGACGGGGAAGACGAGAGAGGTCGCCGCACACGCGACGGCGCCGGTGATGTGGAAGAGGGGCGCGACGGCGAGCATGACGTCACCGTCGGCAAGGCCGAGCCACTGCCCGTACCCGAGGGCGACGGAGAGCACGTTCCAGTGGGTGGCGACCGACCCCTTCGCGGGGCCCGTCGTCCCCGAGGTGTAGGTGAGCAGCGCCGGATCGTCGAGTCCGGGAAGGAGATCGGCCCGGTGCTCGGGTGAGTCCGCCGAGGTGGTGGCGGGGTCGGCGGCGCTGTTCGCCGAGGCCGGGCGGTGGCGGTCGAGGAGATCCGCCCAGGCGATCACGGTGATCGCACCCTCGTTCACCGTCGCGGTCAGCTCGTCTGTTGGCGTGACTTCGACCCCGGCCGCAGACGCGTTGTCATCGACAGCCGGCGGGGAATACTCAACGTCGGTCGTCGTGAGCACCCACGAGACGGAGCTGTCCGACAGGGTCGTCGTGACCGCCTCGGCGTCGGAGGCGTCGCAGATGAGGCCGGCGGCCCCGGAGTCGTCGATGAGGGCGCACAGCTCACGTCCGCGGTACATCGGGTTGAGGACGAGCGGGACGGCGCCGATCTTCCACGCCGCGAGCAGCGCGATGGCGAACTGCGGGACGTTCTGCAGGTAGAAGCCGACGATCGTCCCGGCCCGGCAGCCGAGGTCGAACAGGCCCGCGGCGAGCGCCTCGGCGTCGGTGTCGACCTCCGTCGTCGTCATGGCCCGTCCGCGGTAGAGGACGGCGGTCTGGGCGGGGGCGGCGGCGACCCGGGCGTTCCACGCGTGGGCCACCGACTCCCAGGGGACGTCGAGGTCGACGTCGACGCGATCCGGGTAGAGCTGCGTCCACACGGGAGCGCTGAGGGCTGATCCGCTTTGCTGACTCGTCATCGAACTTCCACTTCGCAGTCTCGGGCACCTGCCCGACCGAGCGCTCGCTCGGTTACTGATGTAGCTTAGGTCACATTCCGGTCCGGCACAAGGGTCGTTCTCGGATCCGCCGGACCGCCTCGGCGACATTCCTGCTCCCCTACTCCGCCGACCGGGCACCGGGGACGTAGATTGGTGTCGGAGGCAGCACCGGATTCGGGCTGCTTCGCGCACGCTCGCCGGCGCCCCACCCGCCGGCTCAAGACAAGGATGACGACGTGGCCGCCTGGAGAACCTACGACACTCCCCTCTTCCCTCCCCTCCTCACCGCTGCTCTCGACTGCTTCGTCCGCGGCGGCTTCCACGGCACCTCGATCCGCCAGGTCGCGCAGGCCGCGGGCCTCTCGGTGCCCGGTCTCTACCATCACTTCGCCTCGAAGCAGGCGATCCTGACGGAGATCGACCGCCTGGCCATGTCCGATCTGTGGGCGCGGAGCACTGCGGCGCTCGCGGACGGCCCGCAGGATCCGCTCTCGCGGTTCGACCGCCTCGTCGAGAACCTCCTCCTCTTCCACGCCCACCAGGCCGACATCGCGTTCATCGCGTTCAGTGAGATCCGCAGCCTGCCCGCCGATGCCAGGGAGTCCCACATCGCCGCCCGCGACCGCCAGCAGAAGCTCCTCGACGATGCCGTAGCCGCCTGCGTGGCCGCGGGCGTGTTCACGACGCCGTTCCCGCGGGATGCCGCGCGGGCGATCACGACGATCTGCACGGGTGTCGCGCAGTGGTATCGCCCGGGCGGGGAACTCGACGCCGAGGGGGTCGCCGCCCGCTACGGCGACATCTGCCGCGACGCGGCCGGGGTGGCGCCGTGAACGCTCTCGAGCACATCCGCGACATCGGCCCGGCCGCAGGCTTCCCGATCGCGCGCGAGGCGATCCTCTCGTGGCAGCTGCAGGCCGGTGCCGGCGTCATCGTCCGCCCGCAGCGGCCCGTGCGTCAGGGGATGATCGTCGACCTCTGGCTCAATCCGCTCTGGCCCGCCCCGCCGAGGCGGCTGCGCGGTGAGGACCTCATCGTGCCGGTCGGCTCGTGCATCGTCGAGGACGTCATCGACACCGACCGGCAGGCGGGTTTCGTCTACCGCACGCTGCCCGGTCATCTCGAGACGGGCGTGGAGACGTTCCTCGTCTCGATCGATGACGACGAGCGCCTCATCGCCTCGATCACCGCACGGTCGGTGCCCGGCAACCCGCTGCTCAAGGCGGTCGAACCCGTGTCGGTGGCCTCCCAGAAGATGATGGCCGCCCGCTACGCCGCCGCCCTCGAGCGGCTGGTGGAGCGGGCGGCGGGGTGAGCGGCGGCGGTCGGTGACGAACCATGAGCGGCGGCGCGGCGCGACACGCGGTGTCTGTCGGCCAGAAGTGCAAATGCGCTCGACCAGTCGAGTGGCAATTTCACTTTTGGCCGACATGAGCCGGCGTGGCGACGCGCCTCCCGAGCCAGCGCGCCTCACGCGGAGTGCTTGACCTCGCCGCCGACGACGGTGAGGGTGACACGGGTGTCGCGGATCGCCTCGGCGTGGGCGAAGAGCGCGGCCTCCGAGACATAGCCGAGCAGACCGACGGGACCGGCCGGCGCCTCGGCGTCGATGAGGCCGTCGGCGACATACGGATCGGTGTCGACGGCGATGAAGTCGGCATCCATGCCCGGTGCCAGCCGTCCCCGCCGCTCGCCCAGGCCGGCGGCGACCGCAGGTGCCCGGGTGTGCAGTCGCAGCGCTTCGACGGCCGACATCCGCCGCTCGGGCTGGAACGTCGTCGTCGGATCGCCGGCGATGTCGGCCCGCGTCATCGCCGCGTAGATCGCCGCGAACGGATTCGCATGCTCGACCGGCCCGTCGGAGCCGAAGATCACCGCGGCATCGGCCCGCACGAGATCCGGCCACGCATACGCGGCAAGCTGCGCGGACTCGTCGATGAGGTGGAGGAGGTGGAGGTCGGAGATGCAGTGGCGCGGCTGCATCGACGCGGTGACGTCGAGGGCGGCGAACCGCGCGACATCAGCCGGCTGGATGAACTGCGCGTGCTCGACCCGGTGCCGCAGGCGCCTGCCCAGACGCGCCTCGACTGAGAGCGTGATCGGCCGCAGCCGCTCGAAAACGCCGAGCACATGATGGTTCGCCTGATCGCCGATCGCATGGATCGCCACGGAGATCCCCGCCTCCGTCGCGATCCGCGCCTGCTCGAAGAGCTCGTCCTCGCTCATCTGCGCGATGCCGTAGTTGAGGTGGGTCTCGGCCACCGGCGCCGCCGTCCCCGCACCGGTTGACGCGACGGCCGAATCGGCTGCCGCCTCCCGCGCCTCGGCGCCGTGGACGCCCACCCCGGCCGGCTCCGGTGCCGGAAACGGTGAGGACATGTGGCTCGTGTGCGAGCCGAGCGCCCCGTCGGCGAAGAGTTTGAGCCCGCCGTGCTGCAGCCAGTCGTCCCCGCCGCCGGTCTGCCACCCGGTCTCGATCGCCCACGGCACCTCGGGCCCGCGGAGGAACTTCGTCACCCGGATGTCCTGCCGGCCGGCCTCGCGCAGATCGTTCCACCCCAGCGTCGAGGCGATGCCGTCGAAGTCGTGGATCCCGGTGAGCCCGAGGGAGAGGAAGAGCCGCTGCGTCCGGTCGAGCATCTCGACCTGCTCCTCCCGGGAGACCTCCGGGATGAAGCGAATGAGCAGATCCGCAGCGTCCTCCCTGATGAGACCCGTGGCGATGCCCTCGGCGTCACGGACGATCTCACCTCCGGACGGATCGGGGGTCGCCTCGTCGATGCCGGCGATCTCGAGCGCGTGCCCGTTCGCCCACACCGTGTGGAGGTCGATCGACCACATCGCCACCGGGTGGTCGGGCACCTCGGCGTCGAGCAGCGCGCGGTCGGGATACCGCGGGTCCGCCCAGCGGTTGAGGTCCCAGCCGGAGCCGACCACCCAGGTGCCCACCGGCAGGGTCTGCGCGCGCTCGCGGATGGCTGCGACCGCCTCGGTGAGCGATGTCGTCCCCGACAGATCGAGGTCGACGAGCGAGGCCGCATACGCGACGGAGTGCATGTGCGCATCGACGAGGCCGGGGAGGATGACCCGTCCCCCGCAGTCGATCTCCTCGACCCCCGCAGCGGCCCCCGCCGAGGCGGTCGCCCCGCCATCGTCCGAGGTCAGCACCCCTGTCGCCGCCTCGGCTCCGGCGGTCGCGAGGGCGAGCAGCTCGTCCCGCGTCCCGATCGCGACGATCGTTCCCCCGTCGACGAGGATCGCGTCCGCCGGTGCGGTCGGAGTCGGCGCGGGAGGGTCGAGAGTGCGCACGACGGCGTGGGAGAACAGACGCATGCGCTCAGTCTATGATGGGCCGATGACCGCCCCTCCCCTCCCCATCCCCGCGGCCGCCTCCGACGCTCGACTCCCCCGCCGCGTGCTCGGCGTCACCGAGATCCTCATCATCGCCGCCGTGCTATCCGTCTTCGGCTTCGCGTTCAACGCGATCGGCCTCATCCCGTTCCTCGCCGCCGGGGTCATCGACCCGCTGCCGTGGTCGCTCACCGACGCCTCCGCCCGCGCCATCGGCTATCTCGTCGGCGTGCTCGGCACCGTCGCCGTCATCGCGATCTACCTGCGGGCGCGTCTGGGGGTCGGGCTCGCGTCGATCGGTCTGAGCCGACCGCGCTGGGGCGCCTTCGCCACCGGCCTCCTCCTCGGGGCGGCGATCAGCGGACTCGGCACCGCGATCGCCTGGTCGAGCGACCTCGTCCGGCCCACCCAGCCGGCGGAGATGCCCGGCGGCGCCGCACTCGTCCTCGTCGCACTGCTCTACCTGCTCACCTACGTCCTCCAGGGCGCCGGCGAGGAGATCGTCTCCCGCGGCTTCCTCCTGCGCGGCACGGCGTGGTGGATCGGACTGTGGCCCGCCGTCGCCGTCCAGGCGCTCCTCTTCGTCGCCCTCCACCTCGGCAATCCGACGATGACCCCGCTCTATGCGCTCTTCGTCATCGTCTTCGCGCTCTTCGCCGCCCTCCTCGTCATCATCCAGGGACACCTGTGGGGTGTGATCGGCGTGCACGGCGGCTACAACGTCGTCTTCTTCGCCGTCGGCCAGCGCGGCCTCGGCCTCCGCGACGTCGCCGATCCCGACAACCTCTCGTTCCCCGATCTCGCGTCGACCCCGTTCTTCGCGCTCGGCGCGTTGGTCCTCGGCGTCATCCTCTGGCGGCGCCGAGGCGGTTCGCCGACCGCTGCGAACTGACCGCCGTCGACCTGTGAGACACAAGCCGACCGGTTTTCTACGCGGAGTAGAATCCTGGGCATGGTCAATGTTCTCGGTCCCCAAGATTCGCGACTGTCCGCGGGTGCGCGCGTCGTGCTGCCGGCCGTGTGGCTCGGCCTCATCATCGGCATCTCGCTCATCGAGGCGCCGCTGAAGTTCCAGGCGCCGGGCATCACGATCCCGCTCGGGCTCGGCATCGGCCGCCTCGTCTTCACGGCGATGAACTGGGTGGAGATCGTCATCGCCGCGGTCCTGCTCTGGGCGATCCTCAAAGACGGTGTCGGCACCGCGTTCCGGGCGCTCACCTGCACCGTCATCGGCGTCCTCATCGTCAAGGTCGCGGCCATCAGACCGCTGCTCAACGAGCGCACCGATGCCGTCCTCGCCGGTGTCGACGACGGCGGGTCGGGACTCCATCTCGCCTACATCGCGGCCGACGGACTCCTCATCGTCGGGCTCATCGCCCTCGTCATCCTCGCCGTGCGGACCTCGATCCCCGCCCCCGCCGAGGCGACCGCTCCGACCGCGAACCGCTGACGGAGACGCGCGAAAGCCCGAGAACAACGGCCCCGCTGAGGGCGGCGCTAAGGGCAGTCCCCCTCAGAAGTAAACGGCAAGCGGCCCCCGCGGACCGTCGACGACCTCGACGGGAGTGTCGAAGACGCGGCTGAGCACCTCGGTGGTCATGATCTCCTCCGGCGTTCCGAACTCGACGACCGCGCCGTTCTTCACCGCGCAGATGTGGTCGGCATAGTGGCCGGCGAAGTTGATGTCGTGGATGACGATGACGATCGTGCGCCCCATCTCCGTGGCCGCCCGGCGCAGGTGCTGCATCATCTGCACCGAGTGCTTCATGTCGAGGTTGTTGAGCGGTTCGTCGAGGAGGACGTAGTCGGTGTCCTGGGCGAGCACCATCGCGACGTAAGCGCGCTGCCGCTGGCCGCCGGAGAGCTCGTCGATGAACCGGTCCTCGAGCTCGCCGAGCTCGAGGAAGTCGATCGCCCGGGACACGATCTCCTCGTCGGCGACGGTGAGCCGGCCCTTCGAGTACGGGAAGCGGCCGAAGCCGACGAGCTGGCGGATCGTCAGCCGGGTGATGAAGTGGTTCTCCTGGCGCAGGATCGAGACGATCTTCGCAAGATCCTTCGACTTCGTCGCCGCGACGTCGAACCCGGCGACCTCGATGGCTCCGGCATCGAGGCCGAGGAGGCGCCCGATCATCGTCAGCAGCGTCGACTTCCCCGCCCCGTTCGGGCCGACGAGGGCGGTCACCCCGCCGGCGGGGATCTGCAGGTCGACGGGGCCGATCTGCGTGGCTTCGCTGTAGTTCTTGGCAACGCCGGACAGTGTGATCACAGTCGACCCTTCCGCATGATGACGAAGAGGAACACGCCTCCGCCGATGACTTCGATGATGATGGACACGACACCCTCGGCGTAGAAGATGTTCTTGAGGATGAAGTACGCGCCGCCGAGGATGACGAACCCGAGAAGGGCGGCCATCGGCAGGACGTACCGGTGGTCGTAGGTGTCGGAGAGCTGGTAGGCGAGCATCGCGACGAGGAACCCGAGGAAGATCATCGGCCCGATCATCGACACGGACACGGCCATGAGGATCGAGACGAAGAAGAGGATCGTGATGGTCTCGCGGGAATGGCTGAGCCCGAGGTTGCCGGTCACGGACTTCCCGAGGGCGAGGACGTTGAGGCGCGAGGAGCGGAGGTAGATCGCCGCGCACGCGACCAGGCACAGCGGGATCGCGACGGGCAGGTACGAGGCGTCGGAGTTCGCGATCGACCCGAAGAGGCGGGCGGAGAGGACGTCGAATTCGCTCGGCGTCAGGGTCCGCTGCATGAACGTCGCCACCGATCCCAGCCCGCCGCCGATGACGACGCCGACGAGGAGCATGACCTCGACGTTCGCGTACCTCCCCGACAGCAGCCAGCCGTAGAGGGCGAGCGAGAGCCCGACCATGACGACGAGCTGGACGGTGAAGGGCACGAGGCCGCGGAGTTCGACGATGGCGGTGACCCCGAAGAAGTACATCGCCGAGGTCTGGATCGCGACGTAGAGCGACTCGAATCCCATGATCGAGGGCGTGATGATCCGGTTGTTCGTCACCGTCTGGAAGGCGACGGTGGCGAAGGCCTGGCAGAGGGCGACGATGATGAGGACGACGAGGCTGCGCCCCCGCAGGCCCGCGATGAGCCAGAATCCCTCGTCGGTGATCGGCAGCGGGTTGTCCCACGCGAGGAGCCCGAAGGCGATCGCGATCGCGGCGACGGCGAGGACTGCGATGATCGTCCAGTACCGGCGCCGGGCCCGTGGGGTCGTCAGCGCACCGGAGTGCCGGGGTGTCGTCCTGGGCGCCGAGGCGGGGCCCGGGACCGTTTCCGCGCTGAGCCGGGGACGGGGGTCGGGGGCGTTCATGCTCGTGTCTCTCATTTCAGCCGCGCCTCCTCTGACGCAGGAGGAGGGCGATGAAGACGGCCGCGCCGACGATGCCGAGGATGAGTGAGACCGGGACCTCGAACGGGGCGATGATGACCCGGCCGATGAGGTCGCAGACGGTGACGATCGCGATGCCGAGCAGGCACACCCACGGCAGGTTCGAGCGCAGATCGTCGCCGCGGACCATCGAGACGACGTTGGGGACGATGAGGCCGAGGAACGGCAGGTAGCCGACGACGACGGTGACGACGCCGGTGGCGATCGCGACGAGGATCGTGCCGATGAGGATGACCTGGTTGTACTTGAGTCCGATGCTCGTCGAGATGTCCTTGCCGAGGCCCGCGACGGTGAAGCGGTCGGCGGTGATGAAGACGGCGACGACGACGACGGCGACGATCCAGAGGACTTCGTACTGGCCGCGGAGGATCGAGGTGAAGCTGCCGGCGAACCAGATGCCGAGGCTCTGGAGCATGTCGGTGCGCACCGCGATGAACGTCGAGACCGCCCCGACGACCGCCCCGAGCATGATCCCGACGATCGGGACGATGAGGGAGGACTTGAGCGAGACGCGGCGGAGGAAGAGGAAGAAGACGATCGTGCCGATGAATGCGGCGAGGATCGCGCCGATCATCCGCTGCACGATCGTCGCGTCGGGGTAGATGATGACGGTGAGCATGAGGCCGAGGCCCGCCCACTCGGTCGTGCCGGTCGTCGTCGGTTCGACGAAGCGGTTCTGCGTGAGCAGCTGCATGACGAGTCCGCACATCGCCATCGCCGCGCCCGCGAGGATGAGCGCGATCGTGCGCGGCACCCGGGTGATCTGGAACATCTCCGCACCGTCGGCGGCGCCGAAGATGTCGTAGACCCCGGTGAGCAGGGAGGCGGCGATGAGCCCGAGCACCCCGATCGTCGCGAGCACGAGCTTCCAGCTCAGCAGCCGGTTCCCGCCCGCGGTGCCGGTGGACCCGGCTGATCGGATGGGGCGTGGACCGGCGACGGCGGCGACCGCCTCGGCGGGGGAATCCCCATTTGCCGAGGCGGTCGCCGTCACCCGTGACCGGGACGTGTTCTCTGGTGTCGTCATCCTGCCGTTTCCCGTTGTGCCGCGGCGGCCTGCCGGTTTACTTCGCCGCTTCGAGCTTGTCGGCGAAGGAGTTGAAGAACTCGGTGTAGGTCTGGATGCCCTCGTTGAGGTAGGTGTCCTGCGGGAAGTAGACGATCTTGTCGTCCTTGATCGCCGGCACGTCCTTGAGCGCCTCGGACTTCTCGAGCACCTCGGCCGCCGGGGCCGAGCCCTTCTCGCGCTCGTCGGGAGCGAAGGAGGCGTCGCGGTCGAGGACGAGCATGAGGTCGGGCTGCGACTGGGCGATCGCCTCGACGGAGACGTCGTCGCCCTTGTCGACATCGCTGCCGTCTTCGACCTCGAGGGCCGGTTCGAGATCGAGGATGTCGAAGACCGGGCCGACGGTGCGTCCCACGCCGGGTGCGGAGTAGCCGATCTCGCCGGCGGTGGTGATGAGGCCCATGGCCTTGTCGCTGCCGTTGTACGCGGCCTTCGCGCGCTCGATCGAGGCGTCGAAGTCCTCGACGAGCTTGGCTGCTTCGTCCTGCTTGCCGAAGACCTCGCCGAGGGTCGTCGTCTGGCGGCGCAGCTCCTCGTCGAAGGACTGGTCGTCACGCGGATCGAGTTCGAGGACGACGGCCTCGGGAGCGAGCTTCTGCAGGTCGTCGTGGTACTGGGCGAAGCGCTGCCCGTTGACGATGAGGTCGGGCTTCGCGGCAGCGACCTGCTCGAGGTCGGGTTCGCGGTGGTTGCCGAGGTTCTTGATGGTCTCGTCCGTCGTGTACGAGAGGCCTTCGGGCATGAGGCTGACGGCGGCGCCGCTGAGCTCGACGCCCCACGAGTCGAGGGTCTCGAACGTGCGGTTGTCCGTGGCCACGACGGAGGTCGGCGGGGTCGTCACGGTCTGCGTGCCGTTGTTGTCCTCGACCTCGACGGTGCCGGCACCCGAGGTGCTCTGCTCGCTGGATTCGGCGCTGGCAGCGCAACCGGACAGGGCCAGGGCCAGGGCGCCGACAGCGGCACCGAGGCGGAGGCGGGTCGAGATCATCGTGTTCTACTTCCTTCAGGGGACAGCGTGCGTGGTCAGATGTGAACCATCTGCGCATTAGCTTAGCCTAAGCTTCAAGAAATAGACGACGTCGATATTGCGTTATTCAGGTCACAGTTTCCCGCGCGGGGATCCTCAGACTCCGGCAGGGTTCAGACCACGGCGAGGAGGCGGTCGAGCTCGGCGGGCGAATCCGCGGCAGCGGTCGCGCCGCGACTGCCTCCCCGGCGCACAGCAGCGCCGGACTCCTCGGCGATGAGCGCTCCCCCGGCGTAGTCGTAGATCCCGAGTCCGCGCTCGGCGTAGCTCGTCACCTTGCCTTCGGCGACCATGCAGAGGTCGATCGCCGCAGATCCGCACCGGCGGATGTCGTTGTAGCCGGAGAGGAGTTCGGGCAGCTTCGCCAGCTGGGCCGCCCGCCCCTCCTCCGTGTAGGCGAATCCCGTCGCGAGCAGTCTCCCGCTCAAGCCCGCAGGCTCACCGGTCAGACGGGTCGCCGGAATCACGGCAGCGGAGTCGCCGGGCTCCGGGAGCCGATCGACGAGGCGGCCGTCGACGCGGTAGGCACCGTGTCCGCGGCCGGCCAGCCAGGTCGCCCCGAGTCCCGGGGACGCCACCAGCCCGATCAGCCAGCCCTCGTCCTCGCTTCCGGGCACAGCGGCCTCAGGGTCAGTGCCCTCAAAGTTCGCGTCGGCACCGCGGCGCACGCCGACGGAGAACGCGAAGTGCTCGATGCCGCGCACGAAGTTGACCGTGCCGTCAATGGGGTCGACGTGCCACTCGAGCTGCTGATCGCCATCGAGGTCGGCCGCGACGAGCGCGCCGGCTCCGGGGTCGAAGAAGCTCAGCCGCCCGAGCAGGACGCGGCCGAAGAAGTCGACAGGGCCGATCGCCTCGGCGCCCTCTTCGCCGATCATCAGGTCACCCGGGCGCACGGCGCGCAGATATCCGCGCACGAGCGCTTCGATCTGGGCATCCGCGGCCGTGACGAGATCGTTCGGAGACGATTTCGTGTCGACGACCGAGGCATCGAGGTCGGCGCCGAGGACGGCACGCCACTGGGACATCTGCTCCCAGGCGATGACGGAGAGATCTGCCGCGATGCGGACGAGCGGGTGATCGGAGAGGCTGCGCGGCAGCGAACCGGATGCTGTCATGCGGCCACCTTAACGCGCGGTCGCACGCGCATGCCGGGCCGCCCGAGCCCGCCGAATGTCACACGATCATCACAATCGGAAATTCTCGGACGCGCGGAATCTCCGCGACGCTATCGTTCACCTGACATGGATCGAACGCTCAGCTTCCGTCCACTCAAAGTCCAGCGGAATGGGTTAGTTTAACGCCGAGAATTAATCCTGCTTTACCGTGTAAATATCAATTCGGAAAACTCGGAGAGATTATTCCGGGACAATACATGGGAACTGTCGATTTCCGCATCCCGCGGTGCCGCCTCCGCGCCGCACCGGGCGCCGGAGAGCGCGCGCGAGCGCAGGGTCGCCGACGGCGGCCCCGCGCTTCACGCGTTCACATGACTCACTCGGCAGCGACGGCCGATGTCTCAGCGGCCGGGACCGAGGCACCGGAGCCAGCCGCTCCGGCCTGCGATCCGGCCTTCTCACCAGAGTTCTCTGCGCGTTTGACGCGACCATGACGCCGCACGATCTCCTGCACCGCCTGAGACGAGGTGCCGGCGGCCTCGGCGATGGCGCCGAAGGTCGCTCCCTCCTCGCGAGCGCGGAGGATCGACATGACGTAATTCGTGTTGATCTTGGTCCGCTGTCGGGAAATTCTCCTCACAGCCGCAACCAGGGCTGTCTGATCTACTGTTAATTCACGAGCGCGACGTGACATTGTTCTTTCCTTGCCTGCACATGTGGCCCACCGCCACAGGAAAATGTCCTTCCATTAAATACCACGACGCCTATGCGACGCCAATTTTTCCCGAATACTGGAAGCGGGGGAGCTTATGCTCCACCGAATAGTTACAAAACGGTAACGGAGTGCAATTGCACCTTATGGCAACGCTATTTGCCCATTCGGTGCACTCGATCGCCTGCGCTGACGGTGGCAGAATGCACACCATGACGACTTCGGAGCGCCCGCTCACCGGGCAGTCTGCCGCTCTTCCCGCCGTCGCGGACATCGTCGCCGAACTCGCCCGGGCCGGTCTCGAGGTCACGGCGGATCCCGCCGACCGGGCCGCCTACTCCTCCGACGCCTCGCTCTTCCGTCTCGTGCCGGCGGCCATCGTCTTCCCGCGGGGTGCCGACGACGTCGCGGCGGTCCTCGCGGTGTCCCGCCGCCTCGGCGTGCCCGTGACGAGTCGGGGTGCGGGCACGTCGATCGCCGGCAATGCGATCGGCACCGGGATCGTCCTCGACTTCTCCCGCTATATGACCGCGGTCCTCGACCTCGATCCGGCCGCGCAGACGGCCTGGGTCGAGCCCGGCTGCGTCCACGCCACCCTGCAGGCGGCAGCCCGGGTCCACGGTCTGCGCTTCGGACCCGACCCCTCGACGCACACGCGCTGCACGATCGGCGGCATGATCGGCAACAACGCGTGTGGCCCGCGCGCGCTCGGCTACGGCCGGACCGGCGCGAACCTCCTGGCGCTCACCGTCATGCTCGTCGACGGCACGATCGTCGACCTCGACGAGACGAACCCGGAAGCGCTCTTCCCGCGCCTCCACGCGCTCGTCGCCGACCGCCTCGGCGTCATCCGCACCCATCTCGGCACGTTCTCCCGGCAGGTCTCCGGCTACGGACTCGAGGCCCTGCTGCCGGAGAACGGCTTCGACGTCCGTCGCGCCTTCGCCGGCTCCGAGGGCACGTGGGGCATCGTGCTCGCGGCGAAGATGCAGCTCGTCAGGGAACCGGCCCACACCGCAGCGGTCGTCCTCGGGTACCCGGACATGGTCGCCGCCGCCCATGACGCGCCGCTGCTGAGCGACTTCCCCGTCACCGCGTGCGAAGGGCTCGATTCGCGGATGCTCGATCGCGTCGTCGCGGCCAAGGGCGCCGAGGCGGTTCCCGCGCTGCCGGACGGCGCGGGCTGGCTCGTCGTCGAACTCACCGGCGACGACGAGGCCGTGCTCGCCGGTCAGACGCAGCGGCTCATCGCCGAGGCGCGTGCCGGCGATGCCGCAGTCCTCGATGCCGAGGCCGCTGCCGAGGTGTGGGCGATCCGCGCCGACGGGGCCGGACTCGTCTCCCGCACCCCCGACGGACGGGACGCCCATGCGGGGTGGGAGGATTCCGCGGTCCCGGTCGAGCACCTCGGCGACTATCTCCGGGATCTCATGGATCTGCTCGACGAGCACGGTCTGTGGGGCATCCCCTACGGGCACTTCGGGGACGGGTGCCTGCACATGCGCGTCGACTTCCCGCTCGAGGCGGCCGGCGGGACGACGGTGATGCGGGACTTCCTCGTCGCCGCGACGCGGCTCGTCGCCCGCTACGGCGGGTCGGTCTCCGGCGAGCACGGCGACGGACGGGCCCGGTCGGAGCTGCTGCCGCTCCTCTACCCGCCCGAGGTCATCGACCTCTTCCGCGCGGTCAAGGAGCTCTTCGACCCGCGGCATCTCCTCGGCCCCGGCGTCATCGTCGATCCCGATCCGCTCGACGCAGCGATCCGGCTGACCCGGCTGCCCGAGCGCGAGCGGCTCCCCGGTGAGCTCGCGTTCGCCTATCCCGGGGACGCCGACGGCTTCGCCTCAGCCGTCCACCGGTGCACCGGGGTGGGCAAATGCCGCGCGGATTCCGCCGCGACCGGTGGGACCATGTGCCCGTCGTTCCAGGCCACACGGGATGAGAAGCATTCGACGCGGGGCCGGGCACGGGTGCTCCAGGAGATGGTCTCCGGCGATCTGCTCGCCACCGCGTGGGACTCCCCCGCCGTCGCCGAGGCGCTCGACCTGTGCCTGTCGTGCAAGGCGTGCGGCAGCGAATGCCCGACCGGCACGGACATGGCGACGTACAAGGCCGAGGTCCTCCACCAGTCCTACCGGGGACGGCTGCGGCCGCGCTCGCATTACTCGCTCGGGTTCCTCCCGCAGCTGGCGCGGGCCGTGACCCCGCTCGCGTCCCTGGTCAACCGGGTGGCGCGGCTGCCCGGGATCGGCACGGTGGGCAAGCGGCTGGCCGGGATCGACGCCCGCCGGACGATTCCCGTGTTCGCGTCGACGACATTCCGGTCGTGGTGGTCCTCCCTCGCCGAGGCGGGGGCGGGCAGATCCCGTGCGGGCGCCGCGGCCCGTGCGGACCGCCTCGGCGAGGTCGTCCTCTTCGCGGACACATGGTCGAATCACTTCTCCCCGCGGATCCTCGGTGCGGCCGTCGCGGTCCTCGAGCACGCCGGCGTCACGGTCCGGGTCGTCGAGCAGACGGTGTGCTGCGGTCTGCCGCTCATCTCCACCGGTCAGCTCGATGTCGCGCGGACGAACCTCGGTGAGACCATCGCGGCCCTCGATGCGACGGGCGACGTTCCCATCGTCGGGGTCGAGCCCTCGTGTCTGGCCACGCTGAAAGACGATGCGCAGAAACTCCTCGGCGGGGAGGCCGCCGCCCGGGTCGGATCGCGCGTGCAGACGCTCGCGCAGTTCCTCCTCTCCGTCGGAGCCGAACTGCCGGATCTGCGCGGGGTGAGTGCGACCGTGCAGCCGCACTGCCACCAGTCCGCGGTGCTCGGCACCGCCGCCGATCGCGAGCTGCTCTCCCGCGCGGGAGCCGACGCGACGTTCCTCGGCGGGTGCTGCGGGCTGGCCGGGAACTTCGGGGTCGAGGAGGGCCATTACGAGACCTCGGTCGCCGTCGCCGAGGTGGCCCTCCTCCCGGCGCTGCGCGACGCAGGCGACGGCGGAGCAGAAGGCGGAGGCGACCGACGCGGGTCCTCCGGCGAGCTGGGCGTCGTCCTCGCCGACGGCTATTCGTGCCGCACGCAGATCGCCGATCTCAGCGACGCTCAGGGCGTCTCACTCGCCGAACTCCTCGCGTGGGGTCACGGCCTCGACACACCCCGCCCGTGAGCTGTGCCTCCGGGGACAGTCGGGCTCAGGCCTTCGCGGTGAGACTCAGGCCTTTGCGGTGAGACTCAGGCCTTCGCGGTGAGGACGGGGACTTCGGCTTCGAGGAGGATGCGCTGAGCCTGTGAGCCGAGGATGAACTTCCCGATCGCCGAGCGCTTCCGCAGCCCGATGACGATGAGCTGGGCGTCATGCTCGGCGGCGAGGTCGTTGAGGGTGCCCGGCACGTCGTCCTCGTGGTCGGGCTGGAGGACGCTGACGGCGACACCAGACTCCTCGCCGAGGGCGACGATGCGATCGATGTCGTCCTGGTCGATCTCGGTGGGAGCGCCGCTGGCTCCGCGTCGCTGGGAGTTGACGACGACCGCGCTCGAGGAGCGCAGTGCCGCCTCCGCGAATCCCGCACGCAGTGCCGCTTCGCCCTCCGGGGCAGGAAGATAGCCGATGAGTATCGTCATGGGTTCAAGTATATGGATGACCGCACGGGCGGTTCACCGCGCGGTCACTTCCCGGACACCTCGGCGTTGCACATCGCGTCGACCCGGGTTCGCAGCGCGCGCAGTTCGGCGATGAGCTCACCGGGCGCGATGATCCGGCAGGCGGCGGGGATGCTCCCGGTCAGCGCGGCCGCCCATCGCAGGTCGGTGACCCCGAACTCGATGCGCACACCGCCGGGCACCTCGGTGATCGTCGCGGCCCGGGTCGGGAACCAGGACTCGGCCTCGCTCTTGACAGCATCGACGTCGAGGATGACCGTGTGCTCGTACGCGGCGGCGGTGACGGCGCGCCGGACGGCCGCCTCGGCGTCGGGGACCGTGCGGGCCGGGATCGGAAACGTCGTCGCCCGGACCGCGCTCATCCGGTCGAGGCGGAAGACGCGCCAGTCCTCGCGGTCGAGGTCCCAGCCGAAGAGGTACCAGTGGGCCCCGAGCACGACGAGCTGGGCGGGTTCGACGCGACGTTGCTCCGCCTCGGCGTCGGTCCACGGCTTCGCATACGCGAACGTCACGCGGTGGCGGGAGGAGATCGCCGAGGCGATCGTCACGACGGTCTCGTGGTCGACGTCGGGTGCGTGGCCGGGGGCGACGGTGACCGCGGTCTCGACGGCACGGACCGTCGCGGCCATCGTCGGCGGCAGCATCGTTGTCAGCTTCCGCCCGGCCGACTCGGCGGTCGCCGTGCTCAGTCCGGCCCCGCGCAGGAGGGCGAGTCCGAGGCCGGTGGCCATCGCCTCCCCGGCCGCCAGCTGCAGCGGCGGGAGCAGGGTCCGGCTGTGCGCACGGTAGCCGCCGGCGACGCCGGGCGCCGCGTCGATGGCATACCCGAGATCACGCAGCGCCGTGATGTCCCGGCGCACCGTGCGTGTGGTGACGCCGAATTCGGCGGCGAGCTCGGCCGCGGTGAGACCGCGCCCGGAGCTCAGCAGCGCGAGCATGCGCAGCAGTCTGACCTCGGTTCGCATGCGGACATCATATGTCCGCAAAACCGCAGACGCTTGTGGTGTTCGATCAGTGCCAACTGTCCGACCGCTCAACCGCCAAGGAGTCAGCCATGCCGTTCTTCGCCCCGTCCGTGACCACCGAAGCCGACGCCCTCTTCTCGTTCCTCGAGCAGCAGTGCGGGCAGCTGCGGCTCACCGCCCTCGACCTCACCGAGGAGCAGGCGCGCAGCACGCCCACGGTCAGCGCCCTGTCGATCATGGGGCTGCTCGCCCACAGCGCCCAGGTCGTCTACAGCTGGCTGCAGCAGGTCCGCCGTCCGGACTTCGTCCCCACCGAGGCCGACTACGCCGCGTTCAATGCGGAGCTCGGGCTCTCCGGCTCATTCGACGGCGGGACCCTGCCGGACCAGACACTCGCCGAGGTGCTCGCCGCCTTCGACCGCGCCGTCACCGAGATCGCCGCCGCCCGCCGCGACGTCGCGGACTCCGGCATCGACCTCGACACACGGGTGACCGTGGCCAATCCGTGGATGCCGCCGGACTTCGACATGAGTCTGCGCTGGATCCTCAACCACCTGACGACGGAGATCGCCCGGCACGCCGGTCATGCCGACATCATCCGCGAATCCCTCGACGGTGCGATCTCCTACCAGCTCAACGCCCAGGCCGAGGGCCAGCCGTGGCCGCCGGAGGGCTGGGGCGGAGACGAGAGCTGAGCCCCGACGCACATCGGCACCCGCGCCCCGTGACGACTCGCTGTGCAGGACGAGTCGGACGGGTTCAGGGTGCCGATGCGGATCGGGGCTGAGCTCTTCAGTTGTGCGGGCCGGTCGAACCGGGCCGGTTGAACGGGGCCGGTCGAGCCGAAGGGCTCAGGCGGCGTGGACGGCGCCCTTGGCCACCCGGTCGACGAGGTGCTCGGTGTAGGCCGGGACCGTGAGGTACTCGGGGAACTCGTCGGTCAGGGCACTGGCACGGAAGATCTCGACCGCCTCGGCGAGGTGGTCAGCGGGCTGCTGCTCGAGGACGGCGAGCTCCTCACCGAGGTAGCGCTCGACGAGCTCACGGGTCACCTGCTGTCCGTTGTCGAGGGTCACCTCGTGGTGGATCCACTGCCAGATCTGCGAACGGGAGATCTCCGCGGTCGAGACGTCCTCGAGGAGGTTCTCGAGCGCGACGTTGCCGTTGCCGCCGAGCCACTCGTTGAGGTAGCCGATGGCGACGCGGATGTTGACCCGCACCCCCTCCTCGGTGACGATCGGCTCGAGACCGGTGATGTCGAGGAGATGCTCGGCGCACGCGCGGACGTCGGGTCGCAGGTTGTCCAACTGGTGCGGACGCTCACCGAGGGCGGCATCGTAGACGGCGAGCGCGGCGGGCACGAGGCCGGGATCGGCCACCCACGTGCCGTCGAATCCCTGCCAGGCCTCCCGGGCCTTGTCCTCGCGCATCCGCGCGAACTCGGAGGCGACGAAGGCCTCGTCCGGGTGGTCGGTCATGAGGTTGCTCATCGTGCCGATCGCGTGGGCTCCGCGGCGGTGGCACGTCCACACGAGGCGGTCGGTGAACGCCTTCATCAGCGGCAGCGCGTTCGTCAGGCGCTCCCGGTCGGGGAGGACGAACTCCGGGGAGTGGCGGAGGTTCTTGACGACGGAGAAGAGGTAGTCCCAGCCGGCGGCCTGGAGGCCGGCGCAGTGGTCGCGCAGCTCCCAGAGGATCTCCTCCATGTGGAACGCGGCGTCGATCGTCTCGATGTGCACGGTCGCGCGGATCGTGCCCTGGTCGATGCCGAGTGCCTCCTGGGCGAAGACGAAGATCTGATTCCACAGGCGGGCCTCGAGCGAGGACTCGAGCTTCGGGAGGTTGAAGTACGGTCCCGATCCGGAGTCGATGAGCTGCTTCGCATTGTGGAAGAAGTAGAGGCCGAAGTCGACGAGCGCCCCGATCGCCGGCGACTGCTCGCCGCTCTCAGCGGTGACGATGAGGTGCTTCTCCGGCAGGTGCCAGCCGCGGGGGCGCATGCCGATCGTCGGCTGGTTGCGGTTGCTCACCCCGGGCAGCCGATCGCGGATCGCGAGGTACAGGGCGTGCTGACCGCCGATCATGTTCGCCCACGTCGGGGACGTCGAGTCCTCGAAGTCCGCGAGCCACACCTTGGCCTGGGAGTTGAGCGCTGCGACGACCTCGGGTTCGGTCACCGGGCCGACGAGTTCGACGCGGCGGTCCTCGAGTCCCGGGGCGCTCGTCGACCCGGCGACCTGCCAGGTGCGGTCGGCGCGGACGGCTGCGTAGTCGGGGGTGAACCGGGGCAGCGTGCCGTCGTTCATCACGGCCGCACGGTTGTCGCGCTTGGCGAGCAGAGCGCCGAGGCGGTCACCGAACTTCTCGTGCAGGTCGGCGACGAAGTCGAGCGCGTCTGCGGTGAGGATCGCGTCGGAACCGGAGTCGAGAGGGGCGTTGATCGTGATGCGTGACATGGGACTTCTCCTCACTCGTCGTGAGTGCTGTGCGGGACTGATGAGATGGTGATGGTGCGGGGCTGGGGAAGTAGGAGGTGCCGGCGCGGATCGGCGGTGCAAACCCCGTGAAAACACCGTCGATCCGCGCCGAGTCTGTGGGCCGGATCGGCTCAGTGGAACTGAGCCTCTTCGGTCGACCCGGACAGGGCCAGCGTCGAGCCCTCCGGGTTGACGGCGGTCGAGACGAGGTCGAAGTAGCCGGTGCCGACCTCGCGCTGGTGCTTCGTCGCGGTGTAGCCGCGGTCCTCGGCGGCGAACTCGCGCTCCTGCAGCTCGACGTAGGCCTTCATCTGCTCACGGGCGTAGCCGTGGGCGAGGTCGAACATCGAGTAGTTGAGGGCGTGGAAGCCGGCGAGGGTGATGAACTGGAACTTGTAGCCCATCGCACCGAGTTCGCGCTGGAACTTCGCGATCGTGTCGTCGTCGAGGTGCTTCTTCCAGTTGAACGACGGCGAGCAGTTGTACGCGAGCATCTGGTCCGGGTGCTCGGCATGGATCGCCTCGGCGAACTGCTTCGCGATCTCGAGATCCGGCAGCGACGTCTCCATCCACAGCAGATCCGAGTACGGAGCGTACGCGTTGCCGCGGGCGATGCAGGCCTCGAGGCCGTTGCGGACCTTGTAGTAGCCCTCCGCGGTGCGCTCCCCGGTGAGGAAGGGCTTGTCGCGCTCGTCGACGTCGGTGGTGATCAGGGTCGCGGCGTCGGCATCGGTGCGGGCGATGATCACCGAGGGGACGTTCTCGACGTCGGCGGCCAGGCGGGCCGACTGGAGGGTGCGGATGTGCTGCGAGGTCGGGATGAGGACCTTGCCGCCGAGGTGGCCGCACTTCTTCTCGCTCGCGAGCTGATCCTCCCAGTGGACACCGGCCGCACCCGAGTTGATCATGCCCTTCATGAGCTCGAAGGCGTTGAGCGGGCCGCCGAAGCCGGCCTCGGCGTCGGCGACGATCGGGACCATCCAGTCCTCGACGGTCTGCACGCCTTCGGCATGCTCGATCTGGTCGGCGCGCATCAGGGCGTTGTTGATGCGGCGGACGACCGCGGGCACCGAGTTCGCCGGGTAGATCGACTGGTCCGGGTAGGTGTGGCCGGAGAGGTTCGCGTCGGCGGCGACCTGCCAGCCGGAGAGGTAGATGGCCTTGAGCCCGGCCTTGACCTGCTGAACGGCCTGGTTGCCGGTGAGCGCGCCGAGGGCGTTGACGAAGTCGAGATCGTGGAGTTCCTCCCAGAGCTTCTCGGCTCCGCGACGGGCCAGCGTGTGCTCCTCGATGACGGATCCGCGCAGCTTGACGACATCCTCGGGCGAGTACTCGCGGGCGACTCCCTGCCACCGGGGGTTGGTCGCCCAGTCGCGGCGGATCGCTTCGATGTCGTGCAGTTCGTTGGCGCTCATTGTTCTCACTCCTGATTGCTTGCCGAGGTGGTTCGTGTCATCCATCTTGGTGGGGCCGCAAGGGGTGCGACAGAGGAAAGTGGGAAGAATATTCTGCGCTTTTCCCATTGGTGAAAAATCTCAGTTCTGTCATACTGGTCACACTCGCGCATCACTCGCCGATTCGACGCCTCGGAGGCCGTTGTGACAAGCACACAGACGCAGGGAACCGATCTCGACCAGCCCGTCGACAGCCTCAGCATCGGCAGAAGAATCCGATTTTTTCGCAAACAGGCGGGGATGACGCTGAGCGAGCTCGGGGAGAGGGTGGGGCGTGCGGCCTCGCAGATCTCGACGATCGAGAACGGCAAGCGGGAAACTTCTGTCACGCTCCTCGCCGCGATCGCAGCGGCGCTCGGCACCGAGGTCGCCGAGCTCATCGACCCGACTCCCGTCGACGGTCGGCAGGCGCTCGAGCTCGAGGCCGAACGCAATCAGGCCTCGCCGATGTACTCCTCGCTCGGCCTGCCGCAGGTGCGCATCAAGTCCCTGCCGCAGGATGCGCTCGAGGCGATCGTCGGACTTCAGCGGCAGCTCGCCGAGGTGCTCACCCGGAGAGCGGCGACCCCGGAGGAGGCTCGGCGGGCCAACCGGGAGCTGCGGGAGATGATGCGCGAGAAGAACAACTACTTCGCCGATCTCGAGAAGCAGGCCGCCGAGCTGCTCAGCCTCGCCGGGTACGAATCGGGAACGGTGTCGCAGCGGGAGACGGCGACGATCGCCGAGAAGCTCGGCTTCAGCCTCCACTACGTCTCGGATCTGCCGAGTTCGACCCGGTCGATCTCCGACACGGCGAACCGCCGCATCTACCTGCCCAACGCAGATGCCGCATTCGATCCGCGCACGCACCTGCTCACGAGCCTCGCCCCGCATGTGCTCGGCCATGATTCGCCGAAGGACTTCCATGAGTTCCTCCAGCAGCGCGTCGAGGCGAACTACCTCGCCGCAGCCGTGCTGCTGCCGGAGAGTGAGGCCGTGCCCGTGCTCACCGAGGCCAAGCGCAAGCGGCAGCTGTCCGTCGAATACCTCCGCGACATGTTCGGCGTCGGCTACGAGACCGCGGCGCACCGGTTCACCAACCTCGCGACCGAGCACCTCGACCTGCCCGTCCACTTCATGAAGGTCCACACCTCGGGGACGATCCACAAGGCGTACTCGAACGACGGCCTGCCGTTCCCCACCGATCCGCTCGGGGCGATCGAAGGGCAGTTCGCGTGCAAGCGCTTCACCTCGCGCACGGTGTTCCGCGTCGCCGACCGGTTCAGCCCGTACTACCAGTACACCGACACCCCGCAGGGCTCGTTCTGGTGCACCGCCCGGGTGCTGCCCGGCGGTGACTTCGCGATCAGCGTCGGCGTCCCCTTCGCCCACGTCAAGTGGTTCGAGGGTCGGGAGTCGCCGATCCGTTCGCAGTCGCGCTGCCCGGACCCCTCATGCTGCCGGACGGCCCCGGACGACCTCGCCGCGAAGTGGGAGGACAACTCGCTGCCGTCGGCGAAGATGCACGCCTCGCTGCTCGCCGCCGTCCCACCCGGTGCGGTCCCCGGCGTCGACGACACCGAGGTCTTCGAGTTCCTCGAACGCCACTCGGGCTGAGCCGCCTCAGCGCCCGGTTGCAGCCTGCGCGCGTTCGACGAGATCCTTGATCGGCCTCTGACCTGCAACTACACTGGTGGGCCCGAGCATTGAGGAGGTTGAGCGGTGTCCTCGTCCGAGACAGGCGCGCTGCGGCGGTTCTTCACCGCACGGCCCGAACGCCCCATCGATTTCGTCCTCACCTGGATCGGGATCTGCCTGGTTCCCGTCGTGGCGTGGCCGATCATCGGCATGCTGACGGGCAGCATGAGCGAAGGCTTCCAACGGGTCCTTCCCACGATGATCGGCGCGCCGATCGGTTCTGGGATCGCCCTCGCCGCAATCTGTGCCCTGCGGTCGACGAGCAAGCGCGATTCCGAGGGCTGAGCCCCTCAGCGCCCCGCTGCCTGCGCGCGCTCGACGATGTGCTCGGCGATCGCGAGCGCCATCGTCGCCCCTGATGCGGGCACGCTGCGGACCTGGGTGAGTCGGCCGCGGGTGGTCACGGTCAGTCCGGTGACGAGGTCGCCCTTGGCATCGATCGTCGCGGCGCGGATCCCGCGCGGTCCCGCCGTCATCTCCGCCGTGTCGAGATCGGGAGCGAAGCGCCTGATCCGCTCGACGAGCGCCGAGGTGCTCGTCGCCGACCGCACACCCTCGGCCGCGGAGCGCACATTGCGCTTCGCGAACTTCCAGAATCCGGAGAACCCGAAGGACGAGCCGAGGTCGCCGAAGTCGATGTCACGGGCCGACCCGGCATTGCGACCGAGCGCGATATGCGTGGTCGGGCCCAGCAGCAGCGCACCGTCGACGGTGCGCACGAGCATCGTCTCCTCGAGGGGATCATCCGGGTCGGGCACGGAGCCGATGATCCCGTGGACCGCCTCGGCGGCGGGCAGCACCAGCTGCGAATAGCTGCTGGCGAACGGCACGACCCGGGGTTCGGGGTCGAGGCCGGCCGCGGCGGCGAGCCGATCCGACTGGAGCCCGACGGCGACGAACACGAGGTCGAAGACCCCGGCGTCGAACTCCGCGGGCGGGGTCGGCCGGTTCCGGTCGACGGGTTTGGTGCCGGTCCATTCGTCGATCTTGTCCTCGGCGCTGCGGAACCAGTCCTTGTCCCCGAACCGGCGGTGCAGCTCTTCCCCGAGCCGGCCGCCGCGTCCGCCCCTGCCGGCCTCGACCTGCGGCTCTCCGTCGTCACCGCGATACGTGCGCGGCCGGTCGACGACCTGGTCGTCGTCGGTGTGAGGCCGTTCGCCGGGCATGGTCTCGAGGTCGGTCGAATAGCCGGTCTCGCTCGACTCAGAGCCGTCCTCGTCGTCGGTCGGGGCGTTGCGGGCGCGCACCCGCACCTCGTTGCTCATGACGTCGATGCCGGTGACCTCCGTGCCGAAGCGGAAGCGGCCCCCGGCCTCCCGGACGTCGGCGGCGAGCGCCTCGGCGAGGCTGCGATAGTCGGTGATCGCGGTATGGGGTGAGTAGAGGGCCTGCACGCCCCTGGCCTGCGGTTCGATCTCGCGCATCTCGGCTCGATCGACCACCCTCACCCCGGGCACGCCGGTCTTCTCGGCCCGGGTGAGCAGGTCCTCGAGGCGTTCGACCTCATCGGTGTCCTGGGCGATGACAAGCTGCCCGCACTCGCGCAGCGCGATCCCCTGCCCGGCGGCGTAGGGGATGAGGAGTTCGAGGCCGCGGCGGGCGAGCTTCGCCTCGAGCGTGCCCGGCGCCTCCGTCAGTCCCGCATGGACGATGCCCGCGGTGTGCCCGCTCTGGGCGGCCGCGACGCGGTCGGCGCGGTCGAGGACCGTCACCTCGGCGTCCGGGAACCGGCGGGTGATCTCACGGGCGAGAGCCACACCGATGATGCCTGCGCCGACGGCTGCCACTCGTGAAATACTCATACAGCCATCTTGGCACCGTCGAGACGATCAAGCGAGGTGATGACGACCGTGACCGCCCTGACCTGGCCCGGCAAAGAGGAGTCGTTCGCGCTCGGTCACCACCTGAGCCGCACGCCGGGGGCCGGGTTCACGGTTCCCGGCGGCCGCCTCGGCGCGGGACTGCCGGGGACGGATGAGCACAGCCTGCGCACCCACGTGCCCGACCCGCACGAGAACCTCCTCGTCGTCGGGGACAATCTGCCCGCGCTGCAGTCGCTGCTCGCCACGCATCGGGGCCGGGTCAAGGTCGTCTACATCGATCCGCCGTACAACACGGGCAACGCGCACGCGTACAAGGACGACGGCTACGATCACGGCAGCTGGCTCGACTTCATGGCTCCGCGGCTCATCCTCGCCCGGGAGCTCATGCGCGATGACGGCGTGCTCTACCTCCACCTCGACGATGGGGAGAGCGCGTGGGCGCAGCTGCTCGGGCACGAGGTCTTCGGGGAGGCGAATTCGCTCGGCACCCTCATCCACCAGCGTGCGAAGGGCGGCGGCAACTCCCCGTCGTTCGTCCGCGGGCACGACTACATCCACGTGTGGGGTCGGGACGCGCGCGCGGCGGGGGCGTTCCTCACGGAGAAGAAGGCCCCGGCGAAGGTCGAGGTCATCGACGGGCGGAAGATGCTCGTCGAGACCGATGTGCTGCGGGCGAGCTTCGGCCGGTATGCGCGCGGGTCGGAGCGGCGGCTCATGTACGAGGACATCCGCGCGGTCAAGGGTGAGCGGAAGCTCGCCGAGGTGGACGCGAAGCTGGCCTCGGGCGAGTACATCCTCCGGCCCTGGGGTCCCGGCAAGCACGCGGTGGTGCGGGTGACGCCGTACGAGCTCGCGAGCTCGAAGCTCTACTCGATCATCAAGGCCCTCGGCGGGCAGAACGACCTCGAGGACCTCGGTCTGGGCGGGGTGTTCGGGTATCCGAAGCCCGTCGACCTCGTCAAGACGCTCATCACCGCGCAGACGTTCTTCGACCCCGAAGCCATCGTCCTCGACTTCTTCGCCGGCTCCGGGACGACGGCCCAGGCGGTCATGGAGGCCAACCGGCGTGACGAGGGACGACGGTCGTTCGTCCTCGTCCAGCTCCCGGAGAAGCTGCGCGGCAAGTGCGGCGGCCGCGGCGTGCGTGCGTCGGGTGAGGCGGGCGATGGTGCGGGTGGCACTGGCGCGGACACCGGTGCCGGCGAGGCGGGCGAGGGTGCGGGAGATCCCTCGGCGAAGACTGCGGGCTCCGGTGCCGGTGCTGCCGCGGGTCCCGGCGGCGGTGGGGCAGGAGCCGGAGATGCAGTGGCGATGGCTGCGAGCTCCGGGACTGCGGGCGCCGGCGATGCAGTGGCAAAGTCTGCGAGCAGCAGCGCACGCGCGGGCGGCTTCGCGACGATCAGCGACCTCACCGCCGAGCGCATCCGGCGCGCCGCCGATGTGCTCGCCCCCGGACTCACCTTCACCGAGGTCACCGTCGCCGATTCCTGACCTCCGCACCGCGTCCCGCGCCGCTGCTGAGCCACATTGAGGGTTCTGCGCCAGATTGTGCGCAGCCCCGAACACTCTGCGCCAGATTGAGGGTGGCACTGAGAGATCTGCGCCAGATCGAGGGTGGAATCGGCGCGAGAATCGCCATGGACGTGGCGCACAATCGCTGTGGAGGTGGCGCAGATGCCTTCGTCCTCAGCCCCTCGTCCCCACACCCGCCTCACGAGCGCCCCAGTCCCTCCATCCCAGAGTTCAGGTCGCAGAGTGTCGATTCGAAGCGCTGCCATCGACACTCTGCGTCCTCGGTTTCAGCGAAATCAGTGAGCGGGTGCACCGAGGCGGCTCTTTCCCGCCCTGGCGCGGCCACTCTCCCGCTCCGAGGCGGCCGCTCACTCGCGCTGCGAATCTCTCAACAGGTCTTCCCAGGCTCTCGCCGCGCTGACAGAATGCTTGTACGGTCACATCAGGCCCTCCACCAGCGAAGTCAGGGGTGATGCAGTGCCCACATACGTCTACCGCTGCGATGCGTGCGGCGACACCGAGCAGACCTTCCCCATGCTCGAGAAGCCGTCGACGATCGCCTGCCCCCGCTGCGCTGGGACGGCACGGTCGGTGGTGAGTTCGCCCCACCTCGGCGCGGGGAACACCACGGCCCACCGACTCCTCGATGCGACCGCGGCCACCGCAGACGCCCCTCCCATCGTCGATCGTCTGCCCGGTTCACCACGCGCTCCGAGGCGGGTGAGCCGAGATCCTCGGCACCAGACCCTCCCGCGCGCCTGACACCGCTCGCCGCTCGTCACTGCACAGCCGTCCTGCACCGCCCAGCTGCTCCATCAGCACCGTCCTGCTCCGCCGCCCGTCACTGTCGACTCCACGCAAAGGACACGCCATGCCAGACGTCATCTTTCCCCTCGACTCGACCAAGCCGTTCACCGACCAGAAGATCACCGGCCATAACCGCTGGCACCCGGACATTCCCGCGGCCGTCCACGTCAAGCCCGGGGAATCGTTCCGGCTCGACTGCCGGGAATGGTTCGACGGGTTCATCAAGAACGACGACAGCGCCGATGACGTCCGCGATGCGCCGGTCGACATCGTCCACGCCCTCTCCGGACCGGTCGGCGTCGAAGGGGCGAAGCCCGGTGACCTCCTCATCGTCGACATCCTCGACGTCGGACCGATCCCGCAGGAGGAGGGTCCTCTCGCCGGGCAGGGCTGGGGGTACACGGGGATCTTCGCGAAGGAGAACGGCGGCTCGTTCCTCGTCGAGCAGTTCCCCGATGCCTACAAGGCCTGCTGGGACTTCTCCGGCGGCACGGCGACATCGCGCCACGTCCCGCACGTGTCCTTCACCGGAATCGTCCACCCCGGCCTCATGGGCACGGCCCCGAGCGCCGATCTGCTGGGGACATGGAACACCCGTGAAGCCGCGCTCATCGCCACCGACCCCGATCGGGAACCGCCGCTGGCCCTGCCGCCCGAGCCCAACGGCGCGATCCTCGGGTCGCTGACCGGGGAGGACTTCGACCGGGTCGCCGGCGAGGGCGCCCGCACGGCCCCGCCTCGGGAGAACGGCGGCAACCAGGACATCAAGAACCTTACGAAGGGCACCCGGGTGTTCTATCCGGTCTTCGTCGACGGCGCGAACTTCTCCGTCGGCGACCTCCACTTCAGTCAGGGCGACGGGGAGATCACGTTCTGCGGCGCCATCGAGATGGGCGGGTTCATCGACCTGCGCGTCGACCTCATCAAGGGCGGCATGGATACCTACGGGGTGAGCGAGAACGCGATCTTCCAGCCCGGCAACTCCGACCCGCAGTACTCGGAGTGGCTGGCGTTCTCCGGCACCTCGGTCACCCTCGACGGCGAACAGCGCTACCTCGACTCGCAGCTGGCGTACCAGCGGGCCTGCCTCCATGCGATCGACTACCTCACGAAGTTCGGCTACAGCCCCGAGCAGGCGTATCTGCTGCTCGGCGCCGCCCCGATCGAGGGTCGGTTCTCCGGGGTCGTCGACATCCCGAACTCATGCGCCACGGTCTACCTGCCCACCGCGATCTTCGACTTCGACGTCACACCGAACTCCGACGGCCCCGTGCAGATCGACCCGGGCATCGGCGCCGCGCGCACCACCCCGTGAGAGTCAGCGCGTGGAGTCGGCGCGAGACGCACCGCGACCGCATCCGGACACCCCAGCGTGGATCCAGGGTGCGGTCGTAGTCTCGGGAGGACAGACACTCATCGCCGACCCCACGGAGGAGCAGATATGTCCGTCGTCGCCATCAACACCCTCACGGTTCCCGAGAACGCCGGCCCGGAACTCGAGAAGCGCTTCGCCGCCCGCAAGCACTCCGTCGACGGCGCGCCCGGCTTCGAGGGCTTCCAGCTGCTGCGTCCCACGGCCGGCGGCGACCGCTACTTCGTCTACACGCAGTGGGCGACGAAGGAGGACTTCGAGAACTGGAAGGCCAACCGCTCCTCGGCCCACGAGTCGAACGGCCAGGCGCCCGTCTCGAGCGCGGCCGAGCTCCTCGAATTCGAGGTCGTCGACCTCGGCGACTGACACCACACTTCACCTCTGACTGAGCTGACGAACGGCGCCGCTCGTCAGCTCAGTCCTGCGCCGAGGCGGTTGCGATGCCGGCGATCTCGCGATCGAGGATGCCGTAGGCCGCCTCCGGGGTCCGCACCTCGAGCATGACGTCCTGAGCCAGACCCTTCGCGAGCGCCACGAGCCGCACCGCCGCCTCGGTGGCCGGCTCAGCGCCCACAGCGACCTGGCCGGCCTCGCTCCCCCGCGCGAGCACCCGCGCCACCCGCCGGGCCGCCGCCTCCGCCGTCCGCCGATCGTTGTCGACGACGATCTCGGCGATGAGCGGGTCGCCCACGGCCTTCGCGACATACGTGAACCACACCGACGCCCCCACCCGCATCGCCTCACCAGCGGGGATGAAGGCGCGCACGAACGTTCGCAGGGCATCGACCGGGTCGGCCCCGGCGACATCCCCGGCCTCCTCCATCTCTCCCGAGCCGTCCCCGGCCTCGTCAACGAGCTCAGCCTCGTCGTCGATCTCGGCCCCGGCGACGAGCTGCCGGCACCCCTCGAGGACGAGCGCCTCACGCGACGGGAAGTAGTGCTGGACGCGACCGATCGAGATCCCCGCGGCATCGGCGACGGCCCTGAAGGTCACCGCATCGATCCCCCGGGTGTAGATGACGAGCCACAGCGCGTGGACGATCTCGGTGCGGCGGGCGGCATGGTCGACGATCTTCGGCATTCCGCCACTTTACAATACGATCAACTTGCATCACTATTGCGATATGAACATATTGCAAAACGACGATGCGGGTGTCAGCGTCCGCGGTCTGACGAAGCGCTTCGGGACGGCGACCGCCGTCGACGATCTCAGCTTCGACGTCATGCCCGGCCACGTCACCGGCTTCCTCGGCCCCAACGGCGCCGGGAAGTCGACGACCCTTCAGATGATCCTCGGGCTGACGGCTCCCGACGCAGGGACCGCGCTCGTCGCCGGCGCACCCTTGCGCGATCACCCCAACCCCGCCGCCGTCGCCGGCTCGCTGCTCGGCACCGAACGCCTCCTGCCCGGCCTCACCGTCGACGCGCACCTCGAGTGGGCGGCCCGGCTCTCGGGCCTGACCGGCGACGAGCGCACGACGAGAATCGCCGCCGTCCTCGCCGAGGTGGGGCTCGAGTCCGCAGCGACCCGTCGCATCTCCGCGCTCTCGCTCGGCATGCGCCAGCGCCTCGGCCTCGCCGCCGCGATCCTCACCGACCCGCAGGTGCTCCTCCTCGACGAACCGCTCAACGGCCTCGACCCCGAGGGGATCACGTGGATGCGGACGTTCCTCAAGCGCTTCGCCGCCTCGGGGCGCACCGTCCTCTTCTCCAGCCACCTGCTCACCGAGATGGCGCTCACAGCCGACCACGTCGTCATCATCCGCGCCGGTCGCCTCGTGGCCGACCTCCCGCTCGCCGACCTCGTCTCCCACGCACAGGCCGGGGTGGTCGTCCGCGGTCCCGATCTCTCTGCCCTGCTGGCCAGCCAAGCGGCGGCGGGCCGACCGAGCACGCCGACTCCGGACGGAACCGGCGCGGTCATCGCCGACGCCGAACCGCGCGAGATCTTCCGCGACAGTGTCCGCCTCGGCGTCGACCTCGATGAGCTCCGCCTCGACGAACCCGGCCTCGAAGAGGTCTTCCTCCGTCTCACCACCACCCGGAAGGCACGCTGAATGTCGACAACCCCTCAAGCCCGCGCCGCATCGGCAGAATGGGCGAAGCTGCAGTCCCTGCGCGCCCCGCGCATGCTCGGCGGCACGGCCGTCGTGCTCGCTGCGGTCTCCGCCGCCGCCTTCATCCTCAGCTTCCCCGTCACGCAGGGAACCGCGCTCGACCGCGCCCCGCTGACCGATGTCCTCACCGCCAGCGTGCTCGGCGTCGATGTCGCGGCGATCGTCCTCGTCGTCTTCGCCGCATGGTTCGTCGGCATCGAGTTCCGCACCGGCGCGATCACCGAGGCGCTCCTGCGTCTGCCGCGCCGCTCCGCGGTCATCACCGCCAAGGCCCTCGTCATCGCCGCAGTCACCGTGCTCACCGCGGTGATCGCGGCACTTGCCCTCACCGTCGTCGCCGTCGCCCTCGCGGCCACGCTGACCGGGACGAGCTGGTCGGAGGCCCTGACTGCGGCCGTCTCACCCGAGCATCTCCGGCTGCTCCTCGGCAGCGCGCTCATGCCCGTGGTCTTCGCTCTGCTCGCCGCGTTCGCCGCCTTCGCCTTCGGGTCGATGGCGGCGGGCGTCCTCGGCGCGCTCGGCCTCATCGTCGCCTCGATGCTCGCCGGCTGGCTGCCGGCCGGCGCTGCCGCGGTCGTTGCGCCCGTGCTGCCCCTGGCCGCCGTCCACACGATCAGCGGTGCCGCCGAGGCGGGGTCGACGGAGTTCCTCGGCATCGTCCCAGCGGTGATCGTCCTCGCGGCGTGGGTTGTCCTCGGCTGGGTCCTCGCCGCGTGGCGGCTGCGGCGACGGGACTTCTGACTGCCGCACCGGAGCGGCTCCGCCCCACGCGAGGCACCGGCCTCAGCCCACGCCAAGTCTCAGTTGTCCGTATCCTTGTCGAGTTCGCTGAACCGCTCGACCTCACGGGGGTGGCCGGCGATGAGGATCTCGTCGTCGGCGTAGAGGGTCATGTCGCGGTCGGCGATGTCCCACTGCCTGCTGCCGGCCCGTTTGACCGCGACGATCGTCACCCCGTACGTGGCCCGGACGCCGAGGCTCGCGAGCGGCACATCGGCGACGCGCACCGGCGGGGTCGTGCGGGCGAGGACGAAGTCGTCGTCGATGGGCAGGAAGTCGGAGATGTGGCCGCGGATGAGGTGCGCGAGCCGGCGCCCCATGTCGTTCTCGGGCCGGATGACGTTCTTGATCCCGAGCTGGTGGAGGATCTCGCCGTGGGTCTCGCTGATCGCCTTGGCCCAGATGTGCTGGCAGCCGATCTTGAGGATGCGGGAGGCGGCGAGGATGCTCGCCTCGAGGTCGCTGCCGATCGCGATGACGACCCGGCTGACCTCGTCGATGCCGAGCTGACGGAGGACCACCTCGTCGGTGGCATCGGCTCGCGTCGCGAACGCGAGCCTGTCCGCGTATTCGGCGACGACCGCCTCGTCGTTGTCGATGCCGATGACGTCGACTCCGTGCTTGGCGAGCTCGAGCGCGAGCGAGCCGCCGAAGCGACCGAGGCCGATGACGGCGACCGCCCCGGCTTCGGCCATCGGCTCGGAGTCGCCGGCGAAGAAGGCGGCGGAGCGGGCCAGCCAGGTCTTCTCATTCATTGCGGTGTCCTTTCCTTGCGATGCGGACGTGTGTCAGTGGGGGCGAGCGCGATCAGCCGATGAGCGGGCGCTCCTTCGGCAGTTCGTAGCGGATGGGGCGGTTGCGCAGGGCCAGCGCCGAGGCGACGGTGACGGGCCCGAGGCGGCCGAAGATCATCGTGACGATGAGGACGGCCTGGCTGAACGGCGGCAGCTGTGCGGTGATCCCGGTCGACAGGCCGACGGTGCCGAACGCCGAGACGACCTCGAAGAGGATCCGGTCGAACCCGAGCTCCTGCGCATCGAGCATGATCGCCATCGTCGAGACGACGATGAGGCCGAGACCGAGGACGATGACGGTGGTGGCCTGGCGGTGGACAGAGCGGGAGACCCGACGGCCGAAGAGGTTGACGGCGCGACCGCCGCTGATCTCCGTCCACGTCATCGCCGCGAGCACGACGAAGGTCGTGATCTTCACACCGCCCGCGGTGCCGGCGGGGCCGCCGCCGATGAACATGAGGATGTCCATCCCGAACCACGTCGCCGGGTGCATCTGCCCGATGTCGATGGTGTTGAAGCCCGCCGTGCGGGTGATCGTCGACTGGAAGGCCGCGGCCTGGATCTTGCCCCACCAGTCGAGGGGGCCGAGCGTGCCGGGATTGTTCCATTCGATCGCGCCGATGAAGATCGTGCCGGAGATGAGCAGGATCGGGGTGACGACGACGACGGCGCGCGTCGTCATGCTCCACGTCAGCGGGAAGCGGTACTTGCGGAAGAGCTCGATGAGCACGGGGTAGCCCAGGCCGCCGAGGATGACGGACAGGGCGATGGGACCGGTGATGAACGGATCGGCCACGTAGGCCATGAGGTTGTCGCGGTTGAGGCCGAAGCCGGCGTTGTTGAACGCGGAGACGGCGTGGAAGATCGCACTCCACACGGCCTCGCCGTTCGCCTCCCCGTAGAAGAACCGCAGCCGGAGGTAGAGGAGGACGGCGACGACGAACTCGGTGCTCAGCGTCAGCGCGGTGATGCGCAGCACCATCGGCATGACACCGCCGATGTCGGAGCTCTTCGTCTCCGAGGCCACCGACTGCCGCAGCTTGAGTCCCGCGCGCCCGGCGATGACGAGGGCGAGCAGCGTGGTGAGGAGGATGACGCCGAGCCCACCGGCCTGGATGAGGATGAGGATGACGAGCTGGCCGAAGAAGGTGAAGTCCTGCCCGGTGTCGAGGACGACGAGGCCGGTGACGCTGAGCGCCGAGGTGGCCGTGAAGAGTCCGGACAGCAGGGAGATCCCGCCCGGCGCCACGGTCGCGGCGGGAGTCATGAGGAGACCGGCCCCGACGATCAGCGCGGACAGGTACCCCGTGACCACTCGGACGATCGCATTTCGATGTGTGCTGTGCACAGAGGAAATCTAGCACCCGCCTCGGCGGACGTGGGAAATCCCTGTCATACCGCCGGGTAGACGCTCCCTGTGCTGTTACTGTGCAGATACCCACGGGATCGGCACTGCTGCCGGCCACCTCGGTGGGGCATGGACCGACGATGAGGAAGGCGAGTCATGAGCACTCAGCACACAGAGACCGAGGACCGGGGGCACGGCTTCGTCAAGGCGCTGGGCACGGTGGATGCGCTGTTCATCGGGTTCGGGGCGATGATCGGGTTCGGCTGGGTCGTCCTCACCGGCGAATGGCTGACCGGGGCGGGCACCCTGGGGGCGATCCTCGCGTTCGCCGTCGGCGGCATCATCATGTGCTTCGTCGGCACCGTCTACTCCGAACTCGTCGCCGCGATGCCCCATGCCGGCGGCGAGCACAACTACCTCATCCGGGCGATGGGCCCGAAGATCTCGCTGTTCGGGTCGTGGGCGATCACCGGCGGATACATCAGCGTCGTCATGTTCGAGGCCGTGGCCGTCCCGCGGACCGCGCTCTACCTCTTCCCCGACCTCGAGTACATCAAGCTGTGGACGATCGCCGGCGAGGACGTCTACCTCACGTGGGCGCTCATCGGCACGGTCACGGCGATCGTCATCGCGTGGATCAACATCCGCGGCGTCCGACTTGCCTCCCTCGTCCAGACGTTCGTCGTCTCGTTCCTCATCATCGTCGCCCTCCTCCTGCTCACCGGCGGCATCGTCGGCGGGGATCCGGCGAACACGGAACCGCTGTTCACCGGCGGGGCGGCCGGCTTCATCGGCGTCGTCGCCGTCGTCCCATTCCTCTTCGTCGGCTTCGACGTCATCCCCCAGTCGGCCGAGGAGATCAAGCTGCCGGCGGCGAAGATCGGCAAGCTCGTCGTCATCTCGGTGCTCATGGCGATCGTCTTCTACATCGTCATCATCTGGATGACGTCGCTGGCGATCCCCGCCACCGAGCTGACCGCCCACGACCTCGTCACCGCCGATGCGCTCTCGGCGATGTTCGGCTCCCCGGTCTGGGGCCAGATCGTCATCGCCGGCGGCCTGGCCGGCATCATCACCTCGTGGAATGCGTTCCTCATGGGCTCCTCGCGGCTGATGTGGGCGATGGCCGTGGCGGGGATGATCCCCGCCTGGTTCGGCCGGCTCCACCCGAAGTACCGGACCCCGGTCAACGCGATCATCTTCATCGGCGTCCTCTCCGCCCTCGCCCCGTTCCTCGGGGCGGCGGCGCTCGGCTGGATCGTCGACGCCGGCTCCCCGGCGATCGTCATCGCCTACTTCCTCGTCAGCCTCGCCTTCATCGTGCTGCGGCGGAACGAACCGGATATGGCCCGTCCCCTGCGCATCGGCGGGCGCGGCAGCGGCGGCATGGTCATCGGGGTGATCTCGGCGATCCTCACCCTCGTCCTCTTCGTCCTCTACCTGCCGATCACCCCGTTCTCCGCGCAGCTGGCCTGGCAGTCGTGGGTGATGTTCGCCGCCTGGCTCATCGTCGGCGTCTTCTACATGTTCCGTCTGCCCGGTGGGGTCAAGGCCGGGCCCAACGCCGAGGCGGAGCTGCTGTCCAAGGTCAAGGCGCGGATGCGGCGGTGACCCCGTTCGCCCGGACGCTGCGACGGCTCAACGACCGGTTCCCGTGGAGCCACAACGACCACTTCCACCCATGGATCGTTGCCAGCCTGCCTGCTCGCAGGCGCGGTGCGATCGAGGTCGGCTGCGGGCAGGGCGCACTCCTGGCCCGACTGGCCGGGGAGTTCCGGCACGTCCACGGCACCGACACCTCGGCGGCGATGCGCGCTGATTCGCTCCGGCGCTGCGCGGGCCTGGGCAACGTCACCATCGATGCCGCCCAGCTGCGCGACCTCGATCCCGGGACAGAAGCTCATGGCACCGAAGCTCATGGCACCGAACCGGAGCCGATCGACCTCATCACGATGGTCGCCGCGCTCCATCACCTCGATGTCGAGGAGACCTTCACCGAGGCGGCCCGCCTCCTGACCCCCGGCGGTCGGCTCCTCATCGTCGGCCTCGCCCTCTCGGCGACTCCCCGGGACTTCCTCTGGGAGGGGATCTCGGTCGTGACGAACCCGCTCATCGGCATGGTCAAGAACGCCCCACCTCGGCGAGGGGACGACCGGGTCGGCGGACCGGACGGGAACCCTCCCACGTCCGCGGGTCCGCGCGACCCGTTCCCGGTGACGGATCCGACGATGACGTTCGATGAGATCGCCGAGGCGGCCCGCCGTCACCTGCCCGGCGCGCGGTTCCGGCACAGGGTCGGGTTCAGGTACACGCTCGAGTGGACCAAGCCGGGGCGGTGAGCGCCACAGTCATGTGGGCAGGACCGTCGACTTCGCGAACCGGTCGATGACGTCATTTCAGCTACTGTGCTTCGGCAGCGCCCCGAGCTTCATCGACAAGTTCAACGAGTAGAGGGACCAGCGCGGGGATATCGGTCGTCGATGCTCGCCACACGATCTCGTAATCGATGTTCCCGTACTCGTGAGCGATGATGTTCCGCATTCCGATGATCTTCTCGAGTCCCGGCACCCTCTCTGACGTCTCCCTGTCGTCCCTCCGCAGCCGATTCAGAGCCTCTCCGAGAATCTCCAGCTGACGCTCGATCGCCGACCGGAGGACAAGGTCGGAGTTGAACTCGGTCTCGGTCCTGCCGTCGACGAAGTCCCTCACATTCGTGGCCGAGTCCGCCGCATCCCACAGGTGCGCCCCTGCCTCAGGCCGCATAGACGTCCTGTGCATTGGCGAAAGCGGATGCCCTGAAGAATGGATTCCTCACAGAACGCTCGACTACGAGGTCGACTCGTCTGCCGACGATTCTCTCCAGCTCGAACTTCAGATCGAAGTAGTCATGGTAGACGTTCTCACGCCCGGGTTGAAAGACCACAAGGAAGTCGACATCGCTCGTTTCGCGATCGAACTTCTCGGTGGCATACGAGCCGAACACCCGAAGCCGTTTCACGCCGTAGCGCTCACACGCACGACGAATCGCCTCGATATCCAGTCGGTCGGCGGGCTTCATACCAACAGTCTGGCAGATCTGGCACGACTCGGCGAGAGATTCGGTGTTCGTCCCGCCGCTGAGGGCCGCACCGGTCTCACACGGCGGCGAGGGGGAAGCGAATGCTCATCAGCGTGCCGCCCGCGGCCGGCCAGTCAGCGACGATGCGCGTTCCGTGGGCCGCCGCGATCTGCTGGGCGACGGCGAGGCCGAGCCCCGAGCCGGTCTGCCCTCCGCTGTCCGGGGCGCGATAGAAGCGGTCGAAGATCCGCTCGCGGTGCTCAACGGAGACGCCGGGACCCTCGTCCCTGATCCGGAGCATCACACTGTCCGCCGAGTCGGCTGCGGCCGCGTGCCCGTCGGGTCCGCAGAGCACGCCCGTGACGTCGACGGCCCCCGGGGAGTACTTGAGGGCGTTGGCGACGAGGTTGCCCGCCAAGCGCCCGAGATCCGGCTCGCTGCCGACGATGACGACCTCGGGAACGTCGACGCGGATCGTGCGCTCCGGCCAGGCCGCGCGCAGTGAGGTCACTGCCGACTCCACGACGGCGTCGAGGCGCAGGGGCTCGACGAAGGGATCGGGTTCGGCACCGCGCGCCAGGTCGAGCACATCGGAGACGAGACCGGACATCTCGTCGATCGCCTCGTGAAGGTTCGCTTCGGCCGACTCGCGGCGGCGCTGATCGAGCTGCGGGTTCGTCGCCAACTGGGCGTTGGCCTTGATCGCGGTCAGCGGCGTCCGCAATTCGTGGGACGCGTCGGCGACGAGCTGCCGCTGGGCCTGCAGCGAGGTGTCGAGCGCGGCCACCATGGAATCGAAGGACCGTCCGAGCTGAGCCAGCTCGTCGGTGCCCGGCATATTCAGCCGCAGCTCGGTGTCCCGGCTCTCCGCGATCGCCTCGGCGGTCGAGGTCACCGACCGCAGATCCCGCAGCAGCGCGCGCGACACCAGCGCACCGATGAGCAGGCTGGCGAGCACGCTCGCTCCGCCGAGGGCGAGGAACAGCCACCGTGTGCGCTGCAGCGAGGTCTCCACGCTGTCGGCCCGGTAGGCGACGGTGACGGTGCCGGACCGATCCGCCAGCGGTGCGGTGTAGAGGCGGTAGTGCGCACCGGCGATCGTCTCGGTGTGGAACTCCGGAGGCGCCTCGCCGCTGGCGATCGCGGCGCGGTCGTCGGGGAGGACGAGACCGCCGGGCGGGACCGGGTCACCGGTGACGGCGACCTCGGTGCACGCGGGTGCGCCCAACCACCGGCAGTCCGTCGTCGTCGGGATCTCCTCACCCTGCCGCTGTTCGAGCACGACGGCATTCGCCGACCGCACGAGCGTGAGGTCGAGGCTCCGATAGCTCTCCCGGGAGACGAGCCAGTACGCGCCCAGCAGGGCGAGGACGAGCAGCAGGCCGATGACCGCGGCGACGGTGAGGGTGAGAGCGCGCGTCAGCCCCAGGCGCCGGCGCAGGGGGACCCTCATGCGCGCACCCCCAGCCGGTAGCCCAGTCCCTGGACCGTCTGGATGAGCGGTTCGTCCCCGTCGGCGTTGAGCTTGCGCCGCAGGTAGCCGATGTAGACGGTCAGCGAATTCGATCCCGGGTCGAAGGTGCGGTCCCAGACCTCCTCGGCGATCTGCGCGCGGGTGAAGACCCGGTCGGGGGCGGTGATGAGGAGCCGGAGGATGGCCGCCTCGGTGGCGGTGAAGTCGATCCGCCGACCTCCCCGCTGACCGGTCCGCTCACCGGGATCGAACTCGAGATCGCCGAATCGCAGCTGCGCGGCGGCCGGATCGTCGACGCGGCGCAGCAGGGCGCGCAGGCGAGCGAGCAGCTCCTCCATGTCGAAGGGCTTCGTGAGGTAGTCATCCGCCCCGGCATCGAGACCGTCGACGCGGTCGCGGACGCTCGTGCGGGCGGTGAGCATGAGAATCGGCAGCCGGTCCCCCGCCGCGCGCAGCGCCCTGGCGACGGCGAGCCCGGACAGACCCGGCATCGAGACGTCGAGGACCAGAGCATCGACGTCGTGCTCGGCCATGAGGACGAGCGCGTCCTCCCCGCTGCCGGCGCTCAGCGTCTCATGCCCGGCGAGTGCCACCGCTGCGGAGACGGCCTCGACGATCCGGGGCTCGTCATCGACGATCGCAATTCTCATGCACCCCATCGTAGGACCGGCCGCATCCGCTGCTCTTATATCCGTCTTATGTCCCCTTCCCACCATTGAGGGCATGAGCATCCTCAGCAGCGCCCGGCACGACGGGCACATCAGCACCTCGAGCGCGGACCGCCCCCGGACCATCGCGATCGCCGCAGGCGGAACCGGCGGACACATCTATCCCGGGCTGGCCGTCGCCGACGAACTCCGGGCACGCGGTCATCACGTCATCTTCTTCGGCAGCGACGACCGGATGGAGAACCGCATCGTCCCCGCGCGGGGCTATCACCTCGAAACCTCGCGCATCCACGGTCTCACCGGTCCGCGTTCGGCCCTCACCCTGCCGGGGACGCTGTCCGCGGCGGTCATGCGCAGCGCTCGCGCCCTGCGCCGCGCCGGGGTCGAGGCGGTCCTCGGAACCGGAGGCTACCCGTCGATGCCGGCGCTCATCGCCGCACGGCTGCTCGGACTGCCGGCCCTCGTCCACGAATCGAACTGCGTGCCCGGCCTCGCCAATCGCACCGCAGCCCGCCTCGGCGCCGAGGTGGCGGTGAGCAGCACCGCCGCCGCCCGGGGGTTCGCCGCCGTGTCGCGCACAGCGGGGCAGCGGGCGGCGGCGATCACCGGAATGCCGATCGATCCGGCGCTCGTCGGCCTCGACCGCCGGTCGCTGCGCACCCGCGCGCGGAAGCAGCTGGGGGTGCCCGAATCCGGCGTCCTCGTGCTCGTCTCCGGCGGCAGCCTCGGCGCACAGGCCGTCAACGACGCCGCACTCGAGCTCGGAGTCGCCCGGAACGGCGACCCGGGGATCCACTTCCTCATCAAGACCGGCGCCGCAGCCGCCAGGGACGTCGACTCCACCGCGGTGACGACGGTCGACTACCTCTCCCGCATGGACCTCGCGTATGCCGCCGCCGATCTCATCGTCGCCCGCGCAGGCGCCTCGACCGTCGCGGAGCTCGAGCATCTCGGACTTCCCGCGGTCCTCGTGCCGCTGACCACCTCGGCGGGCGGACATCAGCAGGCCAATGCCGACCACCTGCGGTCGCAGGGCCTCGCCGACGTCATCGCCGAGGACGAGCTCAGCCCCTCCCGCCTCGACGCGGCGATCACCGACCTCCTCGCCCGGACCGGAGAACTCCGGAACAGGGACCGCGGCGAGGCGGCCGGGGGCACCGCCGACTCGATCCACGCGAGGGCGGCGGCCACCCTGGCCGATTCGCTCCTCGCGCTCCTTCCCGCCCCGCGGCGCTGAGCTCTGCGCCGCCCCACCCCTTCCCACCCCGCACCATCGATCACGAATCAGAACAGGACTCATCATGGACACCAGCTTCTTCTCCTCCCGCCGCGTCGTCGTCACCGGCGGCGAGGGATTCATCGGCTCCCACCTCGTCGAATCGCTCCTCAGCGCCGGAGCGGACGTCACCGTCTTCGCCCACTACAAGCCCTACGGCGAGAACGGCCACATCGCCCATCTCCTCGATGACGTCCGACTCGTCGGCGGCGACATCCGGGACGCCGATCAGGTCTCGCGCGTCGTGGCCGGGGCGGACACGGTCTTCCACCTCGCCGCCCTCATCGGCATTCCGTACAGCTACGTCGCCCCCGACTCCTACCTGCAGACCAATATCGCCGGGACCCGCAATGTCGCCGAGGCGGTCCGCCGTCACGATGTCCGCCGCCTCGTGCACACGTCGACGAGCGAGGTCTACGGGTCCGCGATCACCGTGCCCATCAGCGAGGACCATCCGCTGCAGCCGCAGTCACCGTACTCGGCGTCGAAGATCGGCGCCGACATGATGGCGATGTCGTACTTCCACAGCTTCGAGACCCCCGTCTCCGTCTGCCGACCGTTCAACACCTACGGTCCCCGGCAGAGCGCCCGCGCCGTCATCCCGGCGATCCTCGGGCAGATCCATGCCGGAGCCCGCACCCTGCGCATCGGCTCCACGACGCCGACGAGGGACTTCACCTATGCCACGGACACCGCGGCCGGCTTCATGGCGATCGCCGCCGCGGACGCGGCCATCGGTCGCACCCTCAACCTCGGGACCGGACACGAGATCTCCGTCGGCGACCTCATCACCCGTCTGGTCGAGATCTCCGGCGCCGAGGTGGCCCTTGAGCAGGACGCAGAGCGCATCCGTCCCGCCGGCAGCGAAGTCGACCGTCTGCTCTCCGACAATTCGCTGGCCCGCGAGCTCACCGGGTGGGCTCCGACGACGAGCCTGCGTGACGGGCTGGAGAGGACCTGGGAATGGGTCCAGCGCCAGCCCGTCAAACCGCTCGGCTATGAGCGCTGACCAGCCCCGACCATCACCGCGAAAGGACGAGACCATGTCAGACCATCGCCCACCGTCACACCGTTCACCCCGCCGTTCGTCATCGCGCCGGCTGCGCTGGACGCGGAGGACGGCGATCATCGGCGGGGCGCTGATCCTGCTGCTGGCAGGGAGCGCCGTGATCGCCCTCAACCGGGTCGAGGAGAGGATCCGGACCGAGCCGCTGCTGACGAGTTCGCTCGCCGAAGAGGACGGGCCCGGGCTGAATATCCTCGTCCTCGGTTCCGACTCGCGGGAACTGACCACAGAGCGCTACGGGAAGGACGACGGGGCCCAGCGCAGCGATTCGATGCTCCTCGTTCACCTCTCGCAGGACGATTCGCGGATCTCCGCCGTGCAGATTCCCCGCGACACCCTCGTCGAGGCCCCGCAGTGCACCGGCCGAGCGTCCGGCACGACGATGATGATCAATTCGGCGCTCAACGCCGGACCGGCGTGTTCGGTGCAGGCGGCCGAAGAGCTCACCGGGGTGCCGATCCAGCACTTCGCGCTCGTCGACTTCGACGGCTTCGCCTCCGTCATCGACGCGATCGGCGGTCTGCCCGTCCGCCTCGACGCGCCGATGAAGGACACCGCGGCCGACCTCGACCTGCCGGCGGGAGACCAGGTCCTCGACGGCAGGCAGGCCCTGGCCTGGGCGCGGGCCAGGCACTCGATCGGCGACGGTTCGGACATCTCCCGCCTGTCCCACCAGCAGGAGGTCATCGCCGCCATCGTCGACCGGGTCAGGGAGCAGAACCTCCTCACCCGCCCGGACCGGGTCCTCGACCTCGCCGATTCCGCTGCCGAGGCACTCACGGTCGACAGCGACCTGGGCACGTCAGCGGCCCTGGCGTCGGTCTTCACCCGCCTCGCGCAGGTCGATGCGAACCGGATCACGGTCGTGACGATGCCGTGGCAGCCCGCCCCTGAGGATCCCAACCGCGTGGTGCCCTCTCCCGAGGCCGCGACGCTGTTCGCCGACATCAGGAAGGACGTTCCGGTCACGGGCTGAGGCAGGTCACGGGCTGAGTGACGCCGCGGTCTGAGGACCGGCCCACAGGTCGAGAGCCCGCCTGTCGGACGTGCGAACGCGGCCACCGGCTTCTCGCACAGTGACCGCGCCCGGATCGGTGGGACAGCCTGCCGGACTGTCCGGGAGCGCCGGCTCAGATCGCGGCGTCGAGTCCCCTGACCTTGAGGCGTTCACGCTGGTTGGGGTTGACGCTCGGACGGAACGGCATCTCGACCACCTCGGCGCGCACCGGCACTCCGGGAGTGTCCGCATACGGTTCGGGCAGGTGCACCCAGAATTCGGTGCCCAGCTCCGCCTTGCCGACGGGCACGTGAGCCATCGCGATGTTCGACTCGAGCTCCGGCGAGTACCACGGCGAGGTCACGTAGCCGACGGGATCGGACTCGGGATCCTCGCTGACGAGCCAGAAGTCCGGGGCGTAGTCCGTGATCGGATTGCCGCCGAGGACGAGTCCGACGAGCTGCGTCCGATACGGCGGGTCGCCCGCCTCGATCTGCTCGCGGACCTCTTCGAGCCGTGCCTTGCCGATGTAGTCGGCTTCCTTCTTCCGCGGCACCTGATAGCCGAGGTTGACCTGGAACGGCAGGGTCTCGAAGTCCATGTCCTGGCCCCACGAGAGGATGCCCGCGGCGATCCGCCGGTGGTGGCTCGGGGCGACGACGCGGAGGTTGTAGGGCACGCCCGCGGCGAGCACAGCGTTCCACATGTCCTCGGCGTACTTCGTCGCGTCCTTGAGGTAGATCTCGTACCCCTTCTCCCCGGTGAATCCCGTCTGGGAGATGATGACGTCGTGGCCGCCGACCTGGGCTTCCATGAGGCCGTAGCTCGGGAGGTCGCGCCCCTCGTCGCCGACGAGATCGGCGATGACGTCGACTGACTTCGGGCCCTGGACCTGCACGGGCGCGACGTCGATCTCCTGGATCGTGACGTCGAACTTCTTCCCGACGTTGACGCCCTGGAGCCAGAGCATGAGATCGGTGTCGGAGAGGCTGAACCAGAACTCGTCGATCGCCACCCGGAGGAGGATCGGGTCGTTGAGGATGCCGCCCTGCTCGTTGCAGAGGATGACGTAGCGGGCCCGCATCACCGGGATCTTCGTCGCGTCACGGGTGATGACGTAGTTGACGAACGCCTCGGCGTCGGGGCCCTTGACCTGGATCTGCCGTTCGACGGCGACGTTCCACAGGGTGACGTCGTTGACGAGGGGCTGGTACTCGGCCATCATCCCGCCGTCCTCACGGGAGATGTAGCCGCGCGGGTGGTACATGCGGTTGTAGATCGATGCCCGCCAGCACCCCTGCTCCATCGACAGCTCCCAGTACGGGGACTTCCGCACGCGGGTGTCGATGAGCATCTCCACTGGGGTCGGGCCGGACTGCCTCAGGTTGATCGGGACGCCTCTGTCGCTCTGATCAACGGTTGGAACATTGTTGTCCATGGGTTTCCCCCTGCTTCCACAGTTTTATATTATGGAACTCAACTCCCATATTATGGGTGATTTGAGTGTAGAATCGTCGGCACAGCAGAAGCAAGGACTTCCGACCGGTAATTTGGCCGGCGCGCAAGACGGCGGATCGGCTGCCGCCGCGATCGGGTCCCTGCCCCGCCGGAAGGAGACAATGGTGTCCGTGTCCGCTCTTCGCACACTTCTCAAGTCCGCCCGCTACGAGGTCCTCCCCACTGCCGGGATCGTCGACCGCATCAGCGACCACGTCGCCCCAGGTCGGACGATCACGGTGACCGCATCGACGAGCATGGGCCTTGATGCGACCCTGTCCACCGCCGAGGCGCTCCAGGCCCGCGGCTACACCGCCGTGCCGCACATCGCCGCCCGCATGGTCCAGGGCCGGACCGAGCTCGAGGAGATCATCGATCGCCTCGGGCGCGCCGGGATCGACACGATCTTCGTTCCCGCAGGGGATGCCACGCCGCCGGCCGGAGGCTATGCGAGTGCGCTCGACCTCCTCATCGACCTCACGAGCCTCGCCCCGCCGATCTCGCAGATCGGGGTGGCCGCCTACCCCGAGTCACACCCGCTCATCCCCGACGACGTCACCGTCCAGGCGATGTGGGACAAGCGCGACTACGCCACGCACATCGTCTCGAACCTCTGCTTCGACCCGGGGATCGTCAGCACGTGGCTGGCCCGCGTGCGGGCGCGCGGGATCGAGATGCCCCTCATCCTCGGCATCGCCGGCAAGGTCGAGCTCGCGAAGCTCGCCAAGGTCGCGACGAAGATCGGCGTCGGCGAATCGACGCGGTTCCTGCGCAAGAACACGGCGACGTTCACCCGGATGGCCAAGCCCGGCGGCTACAACCCCCGGAAGTTCCTCGACCGCCTCTCCCCCGTCCTCGCCGACCCGTACATGGGGGTCTCGGGACTGCACATCTACACGTTCAACCAGGTCAAGGACACCGAGGCGTGGCGACGCAGGCAGCTCGAGCTGCTCGGCGACCCCGATCCCGCCTCGGTGACGTCGTAAGCCGGTGAGGTTCTGAATCGGTGAGGTTCTAGTCGTCGACCGCACTTCCGGACGACACGATCGACCGCCTCGGTGCGGGACGACGCCCGCACCTCCCCGCCGAGCCTACCGGTGGCTGACCTTGCGTTTGAGGCTGCGGGACAGCAGCCCCGCCTCGGCGATGAGGAGCTCACCGAACCGGTCGTGGTGCTCGGCGATGCGCATCGTCGGGCCGGAGATGCCGACGGCGGCGATGACCTGGTCATCGGTGCCGAGCACGGGGGCGGCGAGGGCGTCGAGACCCGGCTCGAACTCCTCGTGGACGATCGCGAACCCGCGGTCGCGCACCTCGGCGAGGTCGGCGAGCAGCTCCTTCCGCGATCCGAGCGTGCGCGGGGTGAGGCGTTCGAGACGCCCCGTCGGCACGGGGATCGCGCGGAATGCGAACATCACCTTCCCCAGCGCCGAGGCGTGGGAGGGCACCTTCACATCGACCCAGTTCGTCGCCCCGAGGACGTACGTCGAGTCGACCTGCGCGATCTGGACGACGGCGTTCGAGCTCGGCACGGCGAGGTTGACGGTCTCGCCGGTCTCCTCGCTCAGACGCTGGAGGATGGGGTCGGCGGCGGCGACGAGCGCCTCGACCCGATCGAAGCGGGAGGCGTACGTCGCGAAGAGGGAGCCGCCGCGGAAGTGACCCTCGGCGTTGCGTTCGACGAGGCCGTTGCGCTCGAGCGCGGAGAGCAGGCGGGAGACGGTCGACCGGGCGAGCTCCGTGGCCTCGACCACCTCGGTGAACGAGATCGGGTCGTCGGCCTTGACGACCAGCGACAAGATCTCTGCGGCTCGATCGATCGACTGGGTCCCATTGCTCATACTGCTTCGCTCCGTCGGGGAAAGGGGCGCCGGGCGGTTCTCGACCCTCCGGCGCCATTCACACTACCGCACCCGATTTGGGCCGCAGGTCACGATTGGCACACGGTTGCGTTGCAGGTCACGTGCGGTCTGCGCTGAGTTCCGCGGCGACCGCGGCGGTGTCGTCCCCGATCTGCGGAGCGCGCCGAGGCGGCTCCGGGGCACTCGTGCCACCGAACCTCGGGGCGGGGCTGGGCTGGTCGACACCGGCGGCATCAGTTGCGAAGAGACCGCGGGCCCGGTTGTGCTCGTCGTGCTTCGCCTCGGCCATCGTCAGCACGGGTTCGACGCACGCGTCGACACCGGTGAAGAGGTCGTCGAGCTCGGCGAGGCTGCGGGCGGCGATCGCTGGGGCGATGAGGGCGCGCAGGGCCGGCCAGTGCTGCGGGTTCCAGTGGTCGAGGGTGCCCAGCGGCTCGGGGAGATCGTCCTCGAGGTCGAGCGCGCGGACGAACGCGGCGAAGAACGGCGGCTCGATGCAGGCGACGGAGAGGTGTCTGCCGTCGGCAGTCGGGTAGACGTCGTAGAACGGCGCCCCGGAGTCGAGGAGGTTGCGGCCGCGGGCGTCGTGGCGCCAGATGCCCATCGCGGCGAACCCGTGCATCATCGCGTAGAGGAGGTTGGCGCCGTCGACCATCGCGGCGTCGACGACGGTGCCCTCGCCGGTGGCGCGGGCATGCGTGAGGCCGGCGAGCACGCCGACGACGAGGAGCATGCCCCCTCCCCCGAAGTCGCCGAGGAGATTGGCCGGGAACTGCGGCGGTCCGTCGGCGCGGCCGAGTTGGGCGAGGAGTCCCGTCGAGGCGATGTAGCCGAGGTCGTGGCCGGCCTTCTGGGCCTTCGGGCCGTCCTGTCCGTAGCCGGTGATCCGCCCGTAGACGAGGGCGGGGTTGAGAGCGCGCAGGTCGTCGGGCCCGAGGCCGAGGCGCTCGGCAGCGCCGGGCCGGAAGCCCTCGACGACGATGTCGCTGCCGGCGGCGATCGCCTTGGCCAGCGCGATGCCCTCGGCGGTCTTGAAGTCCGCGGTCACCGAGCGCTTGCCCCGGTCGAGGACGGGATTCATCGGCTGACCGATGCTCGTCGGCGGGTCGAGGCGGATCACCTCGGCGCCGAGGTCGGCGAGCATCATCGTCGCGAACGGACCCGGTCCGATACCGCCGAGGTCGAGGACGCGCACCCCGGCGAGCATGCCGGGGGACGGGGTGGTGGGGGCAGGGTTTGTGCCGTATGAGGTCGCGGGGGCACGGTTCGCGTCATTGTCGTCGGCGCTCGCCGAGCCTGCTCCTGCGCTCGACGGGCCCGCTCCTGGTGGCATCTCCATTGATCTCCCTTTCGTCGATTTCACCTTCGCCGACAGATCCTGATTTACTGTAGAACGTTCGATCAGTTTCGACAATGACGCACAGCGGCGGAATCGTCGTTGCCGACAGGCGAAGTAATCGTCGTTGCCGACACGCGAAGTGTCGTGCCCGACAGGAACGGAAGGGGTGGCCGTGAGGACGTTCGAGTACTCTCCCGAGGTGCGGTGGTCCGATCAGGATCTGCTCGGCCACGTCAACAATGCCCGGATGATCACACTCATCGAGGAGTGCCGGGTCCGCTGGATGCACCACGTCAGGGCATCGCACATCACCTCGGGCGGACTGCTCGTCGCCCACCAGTCGATCGACTACCTCGTGCCCGTCATGTACGGCCCGGAGCTCAAGCTCACCGCCGTGGTCAAGAAGATCGGAAACTCGTCGTTCACGATCAGCACCCGCGGCGACCAGAGCGGACGGAAGGTCTTCGACTCCGACGTCGTCCTCGTCCACATCGACCGCGAGACCGGCCGGCCCACTCCCCTCACCGACGAGGTCCGCGCCGTCTTCGAGCCCTACCTCGCGGAGTAGGGCAGCGGCTTCGCTGCACTTGCGCGGGCGGGGCAGGGTTGCGGCTGCGCGGTACAGAGTTGCAGGTGCGGGGAGCTGCAGCGCGGCTGCGCGGAGCGGCGGCCCTGCGGGGCAACGCGGAACGGCGGCGATCGCGCGGAACGGCGGCCCTGCGGGGCAACGCGGAATGGCGGCCTTGCGGAGCATTGCCGCGCCCGCGCGAATCAGCGGGCCAGAACTGCCACGAGGGACCGATGCGCTCGGCCCTCGACGAGCCGACGCGACGCACCGCGAGCAGAGTGAACACGAGCAGGGCAGCTGAATCGAGTGCGGGCCTTCGGCCGACGCATTGAGGGATCCCTGCTCAGGAGGAATCCGCTGCCCCTGCTCGCTCCCGCTCGCACTCTCATCAGGCTCGCCTAAGAGGCCTCACAATCACGGCACAGCCCCCGGATCGGCTCGCACGCTGCCACGTTCTCACGGCGCCACACACGATCGCTGAGCACACCTTCACAGCACCTCACGACGATGATTTTCGCGCCTGAAAATCACTGAGCACAACGAAACGAATGAATCTTCCGTTCGAACGAGTTTCGAACTACCCATTGACATCGGATGTGACGTGAACTACACTATTGTCATCAGCCACGCTGACGTGGGAAGACAGGTGAAACCCAGTGACCGACACAATCGCATCCGCTCCTTCCGGGGACACGCCTGGCCCTCTTCCGGCCCGTGTCGACATCGACGCCTCCTCCCCCTACGCCGCGGCCTTCACCGTCTACGCCGCCAGCGACCAGGCCCAACTCGCCGCGCTCGAGACCACCGCCAGCCTCTTCCTCACCGACACGATCACCCACCTCAATCTCCTCAATCCCCGTCCCGGCACCCCCTACGAACACGCCGCCTTCACCGAGACCGTCCGCCGCTTCGCCCGAGCTCAGGGCTGCACTGCCGACTGGGTCACCGACGACGAGACCGACAGCGACGCTGACACCGGTGACGGAGAAGCCGCTCTCGGTGGTGGCGATGATGCTCCCGGTGGTCGGAACGATGCTGCCGGTGGCACCGGCGTCCTCAGCACTGACGACCGTCCCGCAACCGGTGTACCCTCCGCTGCCGGCGCACCACCTTCTCCCGATGCGCCCGCGACAACCGACCCCGATAGCGCGGGCAAGGTCGGCACCGACTCGCAGGCCAGTTCGGCAGACGACTCCACCCCGGACCCGCAGGCCCAGGAGCCCACGTCACCAGCGCTGCCCGGATTTCCCCGCTTCGCCCCCGACCGCACCTTCAACGCCTGGGTCCACACCTACTCCCACGCCGAAGACATCGCCGAACTCACCGCTATCCGCGGCACCACCATCGCGCACACCTACAGCCACGTCACCGACGCCATGACCCTCATCCACGGCCTCCCGAAATTCCACGCTCGTTGCCAAGCCGGAGACTTCACCATCGAGCACGCCCTGGCAGCGACCCGCCTCTGCGGCAACGTCGCCTTCCGCCACCTGCCCCTCATCGACGACTACCTGTGCCACCGCCGCCCCGACGTGACCATCCAAACTTTCAGGAAGTCACTGTCCCTGAAGATCAACGTCATCGAACCGGCAGACGACCGCACCCAGACCGCCCATCAGCGCCGACGAGTGTCACTGACCACCCACGACGACGGCACCGCATGCCTGATGCTCACCGGATCCGCCCTCGAACTCCACGCCTGCTACCTGCGCATCGAAGCCTTCGCCAAAGCCATCCGCGCCGGCAACACCACCGCATTCGCCGACCAACTGCCTGAAGACTCCGTCATCGAGGACGTCCGCAGCATCGATGCCCTCATGTTCGACATCCTCACCAGCACCACCCCGCGCCTGAACCTGACCATCCGCGCCCACGACACCGACACCGGAGCCACCGCGGACCGCAGCATTCCTCTCGACCTCGACACCGCCGCCACGATGGACGACATCGCCACCGCCATCACCGCTGCCGCCGACGCAGCAGGCCTGCCCCACCACGAGGTTCCTCCCGGCAACGCCGGCCCGACAGACGACACCACCGCCGAGGCGGTCGCCGCCGCCACTGAGACAGCACCCACCGAGGATGCCGAAGTCGGTTTGAGTCATTCGGACGATCATGCCACGGCATCAGCACCAAAAATCTCCGCGATAGCTGGCCACGACGGCAACACATCCGACGAAGAGTCGCCACCGCCGCCGCGGTCACCGAGTGCCGCGCTGCGGGCGGCTCTGACCCGCATCACCGACGCCGGACTCGACGACCAGGGCCGATCTCTGTTCTCCCTCACCCTCGAAGCGCCCACCAGCCCCTACTGGATGGCCATGCAAGCACGCATGCTCATCTCCGTGCCCTGCACCACCCTCTCCGGCCACAGCAATCTGCCCGGCACCCTGCCCGACGGCACCCCTCTGCCCGCTGACCAAGCCCGACTCATCGCCGGGACCTGCCGTACCTGGACCAGAATCCTCACCGATCCCGCCACCGGCACCCCCATCAACGCGAAAGCCAAGACGTACCACATCCCCACACCCGTGAGAACGACGCTGGCCGCGCAATGGCAATGGTGCACTGTGCCCGGATGCCGTCGCCGTGCCGCGACCGCGGAAATCGACCACATCGACCCGTTCAATCACGACAACCCGGACGACGGTGGCCTGACCGTCTTCGGCAATCTCCACCCCCTCTGCAAACAGCACCACCAGCAGAAGACCGACCGGCTCCTCACCGTGCAAATGAGCACCCCGGGGATCGCCGAGTACACATTCGCCCACGGCACCCGCGTCACCGCACGCCCAGGGGACAACCCTGTCAACGTCGAGAACGCACGCCTCATCAACACCCTCACCAGCAGCACCGGCACCACCAGCAGCGCCAGCGATCACCCCGTCACTGTCAGCCGCCCCGATGTTTCCGACACGAACAGCCTCGCCGGAGACCCGGACGACCCATTCACAAGCAGTCCCGGCATGAGCAGTCCCGGCATGAGCAGTCCCGGCGTGAGCAACCTCGATGACGATCTCGATGTTCCCGGCATCCCACCACTGGTCGTTGACCCACCAGATTCAACGCCGCCCCATGGCGAAGTGCGCACCGGACCCGAATGCCCAGGGCCGGCAGGTGGCGAGGACGGGACCCCGGGGTGGATGCCACGAGCAGGCGGCATCCGATGGAAGAACCCCGCGAAACAGGAATGGGTCTGGGACAACGGCGAACCCCCACCCTTCTGAACCGCTGCCTCGAATCTGGTTCACCCCGAACATGGCCGAATCATTCATGCCCAGCCAGGCGCCTCGGCCCTAGCGTTGTCGGTATGAAACTCGACGCCATCTCCATCGTGACAGCAGACATGGCCAAGGCACTGGCCTTCTATCAGGCTCTCGGCCTCAACCTCGTCGACGGAAGTTCGGAAGCACCGCACTCCGAGCTCTCGACTGGCGGCCTCCGTGTCCTCCTCGACACCGAAGAGGTCATGCTCGGAATCGACCCCCAGTGGACGTGGCCCACCGGCGGCCACAAGATGTCACTCGCCTTCGACTGCTCCACCGCCGAGGCCGTCGATGCGACATTCGCCCAGCTCACCGAGGGCAGCGACGACGGCGACCCGGTGGCCGCAGTCGTCAAGGAACCCTGGGACGCCTTCTGGGGACAGCGCTACGCCGTGATCTCCGACCCCGACGGGAACACCATCGACCTCTTCGCAGCGCAGAACTGAATCCCACGCACTGACCTGAACTCAGGCTCTCACCGACCCAGCAGCGAGCGCTCATCCCGCCAGAAGTGGGAGGCATCGGCATAACCGGCACGGACCGCCGCGCTCGTGCGCGTGTGGCCCGCATCCAGGAGTTCGCGGGCAGTCCTCCACCGCAGGATCTTCGCGAGATGCTTCGGCCCATACCCGAACCACGCTCCTGAGAGCCGCCGCAGCTGCCGCGGGGAATAGGCGAAGTCGGCGGCCACCTCGGCGATCGTCGATGCCGGCGCCTCCGGAGAGAAAGCGAGGGCAGTCGCCAAGTCGAGCGGGCGCCGATCGATCTCCGTGCCGCGGACGAGTGCTTCGCCTAGTCGGACGAGCCTCTCCACGCTCTCTCCGAACACCGCAGCCTGCGTGCCCCCGTCGCCACCCGGCAACCCGCGGTCATTCCAGAGACCTGACGCACCGTCGACCCACGTTCGAGCCACCTCGGCGAGAGTGCTCGACGTGGGCGCGGCGGACATCATCGGACCGGTACCGCGCGATCCCGATGTCAACGGCCTCAGACGGACGACGTCTCCGAGCGGGGTGACGCGGTCAGCGAGTTCCGCGGCCGAAATCGTCAGCAGCTGCGGCAGAACGCCGGAATCGAAGCGCAGACCAACCGCGGGGTTCCGCGCAGGAGCAATTCGGCGAGCGGTGGAATCTGCACCTGCGATGACGATTCCGGAGTCGAGGGCGATGAGATCCATGCACCCATCGGGGACGATGACATCGGCCGTGACGCCGTCCTCGCCATGGTCCGACGCCGTTGTCCCGGTCGCCGTTGTCCCGTTCTCCGCCACCGATCGGTCAATCCCATCGGACAACAAAGGACGCCTTCCCACATCAGGGCCGGACACCCACAGCACCGCACGGAGTCGCGGGATCCTCACCTCGCGATACATGCCAGCTCGTCTCGGTGCACGGCGCCCCGACTTCCTCAGTCCTCAGCTTCGAACGGTATTCTGATTGGGATCAAAGATTCCGGATCAGATGACAGAATCTTGATCCGATCACAGACCTGCCGCCAGGCTACCGGGTCGCCCTCGACACAGGAAGGAACGATGGCAGCTGCATCATCGTCGCCGGTCTCGGCGCGTCGGCAGGCCCGCCACGTCACCGTTTTCCTCGATGTCGACGGAGTGCTCAACTCCTACCCCGTGCCGGCGCTGCGCCTCATGACCGAAGGGCGCAAGAAGCTCCAGGCGTGGGACTACGAACTCCACTACCGACCGTCGGTCATCGCCTTCTTCGATCGCCTCGTCGAGACCCATGAGGTCGACATCGTCTGGCTCTCGACGTGGTCGCAGCGCTGCAAGACCGAGCTCGAACCGAAGTTCGGGATGCGCAACTCCTTCGACGTCATCGAGATGCCCGACGACACCCACAACCGCTACGCCAACGACCCGCAGCTGTGGTGGAAGGCGCGGGCGATGGAGGACTGGCTCGACACCCACGAACCGCAGAAGGCCGTGTGGGTCGACGACGATCTCGCCGCCCCGACGACACGGCGGTACTTCGTCGACCGCTACTCCTCCGACCGCCTGAAGATCATCGCCCCCGAGTTCGCCCAAGGGCTCACCCGCGCCCACCTCAAGGAGATCAAGGACTTCGCGCACCCCCGCACGCAGCCGATCGTCCGCGAGGACTCGAACATCCGCGAGGACCAGAGCGACAACGACACTGCCGCAGAGGCGGACGCTCCCTCCCGCGGCGATGCCCCCACCGATTCCGCCGCGAAAGAGGAATCATGACGCGCATCGGACTGCTCGACTCAGGTCTCGGGCTCCTCGGAACCGCCGACGCTCTCTTCAGCCTCGCCCCGCAGGCCGACCTCGTCCTCGCCATGGACCCCGATTTCACCCCCTACGGCAGCCTCAGCGCGCAGACCCTCGAAGAGCGGGCCCTCGCCTCGGCGGCGGTGCTCGCCGACTGGGAACCCGACGCGATCGTCATCGCCTGCAACACCGCCTCGGTGCAGGCCCTCGACGCGGTCCGGGCCCGTTACGAACCGACGATTCCCGTCATCGGAACCGTGCCCGCCGTGAAGATGGCGGCCGGCACCGGCGAGGACTTCGCCATCTGGGCGACCCCGGCAACGACCGGCAGCGCCTATCAGCAGGACCTCATCGACTCCTTCGCCGGCGACCTCACGGTGGCGAAGATCGCCTGCCCCGGACTCGCCGAGGCGATCAACGACGCGGACATGCCGACGATCGACGCCGCCATCGACGCGGCTCTGGCCCAGATGGACCCCGGCACCGAGGCGATCGTCCTCGGGTGCACGCACTACGGACTCGTCGCCGACCGGATCATGGCCGCCCGCGCCGGCATCACCCTCTTCGACTCCCCCGTGCCCGTGGCCAAGCAGACGCTGCGCCGCCTCGGCGTCGAGACCGCCACGGCACAGATCCCCATCGTGACCGCCGACGGTCAGGTGGGAGCGGAACCCGAGGTCCGCCTCGGCGAGATCATCGCGACCTATGCCTCGGGACGGCGCATCCGCCTCCCCGAGTCCCTGGCCGCCTACCCAGCAGGGCGTCGTCTCCTCGCCCGCGAAGCCGCTGCCTGACTCCGCCCCCGCTGCCTGACTCCGCACCTCTGCGTGAGCGGCGGATTCACGTCACCGCCGAATCTTCACACCTGTCGACAATCCGCCGGGCATTGTAGATGAGATGGGTTCATCTGACCAGAGCGGTGCTACCGTTGAAAGGACCAGCAAGCGTCGCAAGGGGGCGATGACGATGTTGTTCCTCTACATCCTTCTCGGACTGGTCGCCGTCGGAGCCATCACGCTCGGCAACAGCCTCAAGATCGTCAAACAGTACGAACGCGGCGTGGTCTTCCGCTTCGGCCGCGTCACCAGCGATGCGCGGGATCCCGGGCTCACCGCGATCATCCCGTTCGTCGATCACCTGCAGAAAGTCAGCCTGCAGATCATCACGATGCCGATCCCCGCACAGGACGGCATCACCCGCGACAACGTCACCGTCCGCGTCGACGCCGTCATCTACTTCAAAGTGGTCGACCCGCGCCGCGCGATCGTCGACGTCGAGGACTACCGGCTCGCCGTCGGTCAGGTCGCCCAGACCTCGCTGCGGTCGATCATCGGCCAGAGCGAACTCGACGACCTGCTGACGAACCGCGAACGCCTCAACCAGGGTCTGGCGATCATGATCGACAGCCCCGCCGTCGACTGGGGCATCCACATCGATCGCGTCGAGATCAAGGACGTCGCCCTGCCCGAGGCGATGAAGCGCTCGATGTCCCGGCAGGCCGAAGCCGAACGCGAACGCCGCTCGCGCATCATCGTCGCCGACGGCGAACTCCAGGCGTCGAACAAACTCGCCCAGGCCGCGAGCGCGATGTCGGAAACGCCCTCAGCCCTCCAGCTGCGGCTCCTGCAGACGATCGTCGAAGTCGCCTCCGAGCGGAACTCGACACTCGTCCTGCCGTTCCCCGTCGAACTGCTCCGCTTCCTCGAATCGAACTCACCGAGGCCGGCGGACCGTCAGAGCCGTGCCGCCGACAGCGCGGACGGCTCGGACCACTCGGCTGACTCAGACGCACCGGTCGCTGAGCGCGTCCGTGAGGCGATCGACACCGCAGCGGGTGACCATGACCGGCTCACCGGGCTGACCGGCACCCGCGACATCACCATCGCCGAGTTCATGAAGACGACCGGCTACTCCCTCGAGGAGCTCGACAGCATGGTCCGCGCACTGTCGCAGTCGGTGCGCTCCGACGCCGGCGACGAGGACGGGCAGGATCACGAGGCACAGAGCGCAGACGAGCCGACCGCCTCGGCGGACACACCTGCACCTCCCGCCCAGGCACCGTGCTTCGGACCGGCCGTCGGCTCCGAACCCACACCGCCGCCCGTCGTCGGCTGGGACTCGGTGACGAGGGACCACCGCCAGCCGACGTGACCGAGACCGTCCCGGATTCCCAGCGTTCAGACTCCTTCCATCCCCGCTGACTACGCTTGGTCCATGGACCTCAAACGCACCGGAACCGCCGTCATCGTCAATGGCGTCATCGCCCTCGCCGTCGGAGTCCTCATGATGGTCTGGCCCGGCGCGACCGCCGAGGTGGTCGCCCGGATCTTCGCCTGCTGGGTCGCGCTCATCGCGATCACCTCGCTCGTCCTCGCCCCGCGCGGCACCCGCGGCGGCGGTCGCATCCTGCGGACGATCCTCATGCTCGCCTTCGCCGTCATCGTCTTCCTCGCCCCGATGCTCTTCGCCGCCGTCGTCACCGTCCTCGCGGGCCTGACGATCATCGCCGTGAGCACCTTCGGCATCGGCATCTCCGTCTTCGTGCGCCAGCTCGGCGTGCGTGCGTGGTGGCTGCTGACGATCATCAGCGTCGTCGGCATCGTCATCGGCGGCTTCTTCCTCTTCGCCCCCGAGGCCGGCATCGCCGCCCTCGTCGTCACCCTCTCGATCTTCATCGCCCTCGTCGGCATCGCCCTCGTCTGGCTCGGCTGGCGCCTGCGGAAACTCGAAGCCCGCATCGCCGCCGACCCGCACATCAACCGCCGAGGCGACGGCGGCGGAGAGATCATCAGCGGCGAAGTCATCGAATGACTCCCCCAACGACAGGACCCTCACCGATGTCGGACATCCAGCAGCTCACCCCGTTCCTCATGTTCCAGAACGGCCGCGCCGAGGAGGCCCTGAACTTCTACGTCGACCTCTTCGGCGGTGAGCTCCTCATGATCGACCGGTACGGGCCGGAGACTCCCGGCATGGACGGCAAGGTGCGGCTCGCGCGGTTCACGATCGCCGACGAGCAGATCGCCATCATCGACAGCTCGGTCCGGCACGGCTTCGACTTCACCCCGTCGATGTCCCTGTTCTACCGCGCGACCTCGCAGACCGAGCTCGACCGCCTGTGGACCGGCCTCCTCGGCGAGGAGGGGCGCGCGCTCATGCCGCTCGGGGACTACGGATTCGGGCCCTTCGGGTGGCTCAACGACCGGTACGGGGTGTCGTGGCAGCTCAACCTCGTCGCACCGGATCCGGACGCCGACGGCCGCGAGGCCGGTACCGGTCCCGACGCTGCGGAATGATCGCGACCGCCGGCCACCTCGGCGATCACCCCGGCCCCCGTGCGCGGACCTGTGCTAGCTTGATGACCATGGGTACATTGATTCGCTGCGCAGTGACTGCGTCCGGCATCGCCTACATCCGTGACCGCCGCGCCTGACAGCGCGCACGTTCCTCACCTCCTCCGGTCGTTCGACCGAGTCCGCCGCTGAGCCCGGCTCAGGGCCCGACTCCCCGCCGACCTCGCCGAGGCGGTCCCTCGTGACTGTCCCCGACAGCCACACCGTCAGGAACTCCCGATCCATCGGATCGGTTCGTCACCGATAACGCTGCTGCGCGCTGTCCTCCCGGAAGACCATCGGCATCCGGGCCTCCGCTGAACCGCTGTCACCAGCGACGACGCAGCGCGCAGCCTTGGGTGCTCTCCATTCCACTTCTGGAGCGCCACATCATGCGACCCCATTCCCAGGCAGGCGGCCGACACGAACTCGGCCAGAACTTCCTGCATTCACGCCAGACCATCGCCACGATCGCGGGCCTCGCCCGGGCCACCAGCGGTTCGATCCTCGAGATCGGACCCGGGGCCGGAGCGGTCACTGCGGAGCTCGACCGGCTCGGCCGACCGCTCACGCTCGTGGAGATCGACGAAACGAGGATTGAGACCCTTGCCCACCGTTTCCCCCGCGCCCGCGTCAGGCACGCCGATGCTCTGAGCACCGACCTCGACGCCGAGGTGGTCGTCGGCAACCTGCCCTTCCACCTCACGACGCCCATCCTCCGGCGCCTGCTCCGTGCCCGCACGTGGCAGTCGGCGATCCTGCTCACGCAGTGGGAGGTCGCGCGCAAGCGCGCCGGGATCGGCGGATCGACGATGATGACCGCGCAGTGGAGTCCGTGGTTCGACTTCCGCCTCATCACCCGCGTGCCCGCGCACGCGTTCACCCCCAGACCGAGCGTCGACGGCGGCCTGCTCACCGTCGAACGCCTCGCGACCGGACTGGTCCCGCACCGGGATCGGGCCTCCTACCAGCAGTTCGTCCGAGCGGCCTTCACCGGTCGCGGACGCGGAATGAAAGGGATCCTCACGCACATGAAGCTCACCGATCGACCCCACCTGCAATCGACCATGGACCGCAACGACATCAGAGGAGACGCCTTGCCACGCGAACTCACCCCCGCACAGTGGGCCGGACTCTATACGGCGCTGGCCGCTGACAGGACCACCACGCCGACGACGGCACAAGGAAAGGAAGAGACAATGCAGAAGAAGAACGGCAGCGGAGCGAAGAAGCCCGCAGACCAGAAATCCCTCGCCGAGGCGGTCGCGGAGTCCGCCCCGATCACCGGATCCCAGCCGGTGATCACCGGGGAGATGCCCATTGTCGGCGCCGAGGCGCCGGCTCGGCTCGAGGCTCCGATCCCCGGTGCCGACAACTCGGCGAAGAGCCATGACAAGGCTCATCTCCAGGCCGAGCGCGGCTACATGCCCCAGCACGGCAAGAGGTCCCAGCCGCAGCCGCGCTGGAACCTGCCGCGCCGCCAGGGGTGAGCCGACCCTGCGGGTCCATCCGGATCGGGTGGACCCGCAGGGCTGTTCCGCCCTCACAGCAGCCTGATGTTGTCCTTCGCCTCGTCCCACAGCTCGGGGATCTCCCCGCGGAGGGCCCGCTTGAAGACGCTGAGAGTGAACTTGCCGACGAGGTCAGCGTTGATGGTCGACGGCAGGGCGAGCGCGCGCTTGTCGACGACGACATCGACGACGACCGGTCCGTCCTTGTGGGCGAGCGCCTCGGCGATCTGGTCGCGCAGGCGCGCGGGGTCCTCGCAGCGGATGCCCTTGACGCCGAATCCCTCGGCGATCGCCGCATAGTTCGCGGCCGGGAACTCGGTGCCCCAGGGTCGGAACCCGGCCTCCTGCTGTTCGATGTTGACGAAGTCGAGCTCCTCGTTGTTGAGGATGACGTGGACGATCGGCGACCTGTGCTGGCGCTCGGTGAGCAGGTCGCCGAGGCCGAGCATCGAGAACCCGCCGTCCCCGCAGAGGGCGACGACCTGCCGTCCGGGCAGCGCCTTGGTCGCCCCGAACGCATACGGCGAGGCGTCGGCCATCGACGCCCATGAGTACGACCCGAACTGGAACCGATCACCGCCGAAGCTCATCTGGTGGGCGACCCAGATCACCGAGGTGCCGGTGTCGGCGGTGACGATCGCATCGTCGTCGAGGAGGTCGTCGAGCACGGACGCGAGGTATTCGGGTCGGATCGGCGAGCGCTTCTCGCCCCCGTCGACGTAGTGGCGCAGGCGCTTCCGCCAGCTCTCGGTGACGTGCTGTGCGGTGCGGAGGAACTCGTCGTTTCGCTTCGGCTCGATGAGCGGGAGGAGCTTCTCGAGGAAGACGCCGACGTCGGCGGGGATCGCCAGCTCGAGTGCCACTCGACGACCCAGGTGGGAGGGGGTGTTGTCGACCTGGACGATCGCCGCGTGACCGCGGTCGAGGAAGTCGGGGAACGGGAAGTCGGCCCCGAGCATGAGCATGACATCGGCGTGCTTGATGCAGTCGGCCGCCGCCCCGTATCCGAGCAGGCCGGTCATGCCGACGGCGTTGGGATTGTCGGCCTCGAGCCAGTTCTTGCCCTTGAGCGTGAAGCCGACGGGCGCCTTGGCCTTGTCGGAGAGCTGCTTGACGAGGTCGACGGCCCCGGCCGTGCCGTTGCCGCCGAAGAGGAAGACCCGGTCGTGGCCGTTGATGAGATCGGCGACGGCCTGGACGTCCTCGTCGTGCGGGGTGAGGACAGAACCGCGGGAAGAGGCGTAGACCGCGGGCTCTGCGAGCGGCGACTTCGCATGGGCGACGTCACCGGGCAGGGCGATGACCGTGGGACCGTGCTCCTCGGTGGCGACGGTGATCGCCTGCTGGAAGACCGCGCGCGCCTGGGTCGGGTTGACGACGCGACCGGTGTAGAGCGAGGCCGTGCGGAACAGGTCGTACGGACTGACCTCCTCGATCGCCTCGGTGTCGATGATGTTCGTCTCGACGTCACCGGCGATCGCGATGACCGGGGCCATCTCATGGAAGGCGTCGAGCAGGCCGTTGAGGAGGTGGGTGACACCGGGGCCTGCCGTGCCGCAGACGACGACGGGACCGTCACTGAGCTGGGCGTCCGCCGAGGCGGCGAACGTGCCCCACTCCTCGTGTCGGACGTGGATGAACTCGATCTCCGGGTGTCGGGCGAGTGCATCGATCGTCGGATTGAGTGCGTCCCCGACGATTCCGTAGCATCGCTTCACGCCGGCCTGGATGAGCATGTGCCATAGGTCGTCAGCCACTGTTCGCGCCATGATCTGTCCCTCACTTTCGACGTTGTCTTCGAGCCTAGTCCTGATTTTCGAACTTCTGAAGAGGGTTGTCGGTGAGTGACCTGACCGTGACAGTGGGGTGGGATAGCATCGGTATCACGTTCGCGAGCTGTGGCCAACGGTACCTGGCCGGCCACACGGCAACCCGTCATCGACCGGGTGCCCCAGGGGAAGAACGGGCCCGCGCCGCACGGCAGGGCAAGACTCGATCCGGGTGGCCCGTCACCCGAGAAAGGCCGCACAATGCTGCCAGAACGCCATGACATGTGGACCGACTTCTCCCCGCAGGACGCTCTGCACTGGTGCCGAGTCCTCATTCGCCATTCGCCTGATCCTCGTCCGGCGGGGATCAAAGCGGTGATGTGGACGACTCTCGAAGAGGGTCGACCCCTGGGAGTTCCCGCGTGGGTGACAGTTGCGACCGCCGCTCGAGACGACGGATTCACGCCGGTCCTCTACGAATCGCTGTTCCGAACCTTCACATCGATCGAGGCCAGCGCGTTCACGTCGCACCCGCACCGTCGCCAGGTCACGCACCCACGATCTTTGCCGGGCACTCCGTATGAGTCAGTGCTGTGGCAGCCGTGGCCGCGGCTCGTCCTCGACGAAGAGTTCTCTCCGCGGGATGCCACGACTCTGTGTCTGCTCTATGGGGAGCGGCTGTTCCCTCACCGCAGGGGCTGATCGCCGCCATACCTTCCGCAGTGCCTCGGCGCCGTCTTCGAGTACGTGCCGGAATCCTGAGGGGGCGCGCTCAGGCCAGATACACCGCCGAGGCGGCGGCTGCGTCGATGACGGAGGTGCCGGCGGCGCCGATGACGGCGATCTCGACCGTCCCGCCCGCGGCCGCGCGTCTGACGACGACGGTCGAGCCGGGGCGCACGCGCGCCTCGGCGAGGGTCGCGAGCACCTCGGGGTCGGCGTCGGAGACCCGCAGGACCTCGTACGACCCGGGGACCGCCTCGGCGAGGAGAAGCGAGGAGTCATGGCACTGCACAGCCCCATCGGATCCCGGGATCGGATCGCCGTGGGGGTCCGCGGTGGGGTGGCCGAGGAACGCATCGATCCGGTCGATGAGCAGGTCCGATGCCGCATGCTCGAGCGCCTCCGCCTCATCGTGGACCTCGTCCCAGCTGTAGCCGAGCGACTCGACGAGGAACGTCTCGATGAGTCGGTGCCGGCGCACCATCGCCACCGCGATCTCCTCCCCCGCCGCCGTCAGCTCCGGTGGCCGGTAGGGCACCCGGTTGACGAGGCCGAGGTCGTCGAGGCGCTTGAGCACCTCGGTGACGTTGGCCTTCGTCGTCCCGAAGCGCTGCGCGAGCTCGGTCGCGGTCATCGGATCCCCGCCCCATTCGCGTGCCGACCAGATCGCCTTGAGATAGTCCTGGCTGACCTCCGACACTTCCCCTGCGCGCATGTCGTCAGCGTAGCGGATCGCCGGGACGCATCCCGACCACGGTGAAGACGTTGGCGACGGCGCGTTCGACGCCGCGGCACGTGAGGAAGTGCGGGTCCGACCGGGACACCGTGATGTCGACGTCGACGTTCGCCGAGGCGGTCCGCCGATCGATGACCCGCACCGTCCACACCCCGTCGGCCGAGTCGACGCCGCCGATCCCGTAGGCGAAGCGTCCGGCCGGGCCCCGTTCCTTGAGCACCGCGGCGACGGCGACCTGTTCGAGCGAGTTGAGATCCGTGTAGCCGCGCAGGTGGAAGCCGTCGATCTCATCGGCGAGGTGCCCGGCGATGACGTCGACCGCGGTGTCCTCATCGAGATCCCCGTAGTAGACGCCGTCGGGCACGACGAGGATGTTCGCCGCGAACCGATCCCCGCCGACGTGGGTGCACTCCCACACGAGATCCGGCCACCGCTCTGCGAGCACGGCGGCCACGGGTCGCCCACGCACCGCACAGCAGACATCGTGCTGCCCATGGGCGCAGACGAGGACGACCGGCGGCAGCAATCCCGTCTCGGACTGTGAGGTCTCGGACTGCAAGGTCTCGGACTGCGCGGCACAGGCCTCGAGTGCCTCGACGATCGCGAGGAGGTCGGAGTCGTCCTCCCACTCTCCCCACATCTGGTGGAGGCGGCCGGGACCCTCGAGGTGCATGACACCCCAGACACCCGGCCCACCGCGGGTGCGCCGTCCGGGTCGGCGGATGAGGAGGATGCGGGCGCGCAGGGACTGTGCGGCATAGAAGACCTCGGACCGCACGCGCCAGTCGATGTCGAGGCCCTCGAAGCCGTTGATCGGCCAGCCGCCTCGGTGTTCGATGAGCACCCAGTACGTCCCCCGCGGGGCCGTGCCCACGATGCTGTCGCCGCGGTCACGGGCGGCGTTCGAGCAGCGGAAGCCCCGGACCTCGCTCATCGTCACCTCAACCCCAGTGCTCAGCCGAGCGCGGGCACGAGCGCACCGGCAGCGAGCAGCCGCTCCGCCAACGGCCGACCGATGTCGGCGACCGACGCCGGATCGCCGTCGAGGAGGGTGCGGACGACGGGCAGCTCGGCGTCGCTGAAGTCGAACCAGCCGATCCGGGTGCGCAGGCGGTTCCCCTCGAGGGTGGCATCGAGGCCGGCGCGCAGCGTGAGCGGCGACGCGTCGTCGAGGTCTCGCATCGCCGCATGCTGGGCGAGGGGACCCAGGGGCGCGGGGCGGGCCTGCGACCGACTGATCCGGTCGATGCTCGGACCGGGGTCAGCCGCGGTGAGCGCGGAGACCATTGCCTGGCGGATCGCCTCGAGGACCTCGGGGCTCGGGTGGCTCTCCCCGAGCGGCAGACTCGCCCGCATCGCGGGATCGTCCTGGAGCTGGGCGAGCGCCGCCTGCGCGAGCTGTTCGGCGACCCCGTACCGCGTCCAGTTGTGGATGCCGAGGGTGAGGTGGATGGAGACCTCGCCCTGGGCGGTGGCGGCATGGAGCCAGCCGCGCGGCAGGTAGAGGGCGTCACCGGGTTCGAGCACGGCGTCGATGACCGGGTCGGTCTGCGCCGCCCGGCCCACGGCCTCGCGTCGGTCGGTCCACGGCTGGTCGCGCAGCGGCGCATCGAAGACGGGCGCGTGGATGACCCACCGTTTGGTGCCCTCGATCTGGAGGACGAAGACGTCGTGGACGTCGTAGTGGTCGTCGAAGCCCTGGTTCTGCGGCGGGGTGATGTAGGCGTTCGCCTGGACCGGGTTGCCGAGTTCGCGGCTGAGCGCGCTCGAGAACTCGCCGATGGGCTCCCATGTGCGCTGCAGAGCCTGGAGGACGAGGGTCGCTCCGGCATGGAACTGCTTCCACAGCTTCGTGTCGTCGAGCTGGTCGCCGATCGTCGCGCCGACCCCGGCCGGGGAGGTGAAGGACGCCGTCGGCAGGGTCGCGCCGTCCTTGGCGACGCGCAGGAACGGGGAGCGCAGGCCGCGGGCGGAGATGAGCTCGTCGACGGCGCGGGAGGAGAAGAGGTCGGAGAAGTCGGAGACTCCGCGACTGAGCAGCGCCCGCCTGCCCCAGTAGTCCTTGGCGAAGGTCTCGCGCGAGCAGTCGATGAGCCGGGATTCCAGCACCCCGGCGCCTGCAGCGGCGTCGGGGTGCTGGACCTCAGTGGTGGGACTGCTCAAGACCGGTCGGCTCCACCGTCGGCACCGCCGTCGTGGACACCGGGTTCACCCGAGGCTCCGCCGTCGGCCGGACCTTCGGCACCGCCGTCGGCGCCACCGTCCTGGACACCCGGGGTGCCCGAGGCTCCGCCGTCGGCCGGACCCTCGGCGCCACCGTCAGCACCGCCGTCGTGAACGCCAGGCGTGCCCGCGGCACCGCCGTCGGCCGGGCCTTCGGTTTCGTTGGGATCGAAGTTGGATTCCGTCATGATTCCTCCTTGATATCGCATGGCATCGGCGGCACCCGATCGGCACTGAGATCTGGCCGGGAGCGGGCCAGCGTCGTCCCCGGTTGGGACGAGCCGCCTTGCTGACAGGCTACGTGTCAAACCCGCCGTTGTGAACAGGGCGGACAAGGATTTCCGCCGAGTTCACCCAGCCCGGTCCGATGCCGTCTCCGCAGCGCCGAGGCAGTCCGCGCAGCACGAAGACAGTCACCGTCCGGCGAGCTCCTGCGCCTTCTTCTCGATCTCCGGCTCACCGGCGGCGCTGAGGTCGATGACGCCTGCGGCGATGATGTGCTCGTGCAGCGGCTCGTGCCGGTGGGCGAGGAACTTCTCGAAGTCGTCGGCGGCGTTCGAGGTTCCCGTGCCGTGGCCGAGGAGGACGAAGTCGCGTCCCGCCGCGGCCTTGTCGATCTCGGTGACGAGGTCGTCGAAGAACCGGTCGAGGTCCTGCTTGTCGTCACGACCGGTCTTCTTCTCCACCGTGCGCATGTGGTGGCCGCGGGAGTCCGGGTTCTTCTCGTGCTCGTGCTGGTCGACCTCGACATCATGGGCGCTCAGGTCGAAGTCGTAGAAGCGCGCGTCCTCGTCGGTGAGCGTGACGACGAACAGGTGCCCCTCGCCCTCGGTCGATTCGTGGGCGGCGAAGAGGTGACGGGCGCGTTCGACGTCCTCGATGCTCACGAGCCCGTCGTGCTGACGGCGGAAGACGACACGGTGGCCGTTCATGTTCACCGCCAGGCGGTCACCCGACTCCTGCTCGACCCGATCGGCATAGTTCTCCCACATCGTGATGAAGTGCTTCCACTCGATGTCGCGCGGAGCGGGATGGCCGAGGATGGACTCCTTGGTCTTCTGGGGATGATCGCTCATGATGCCTCCTGGGGTGTGATGAGCGCGGGGATCGCGCCTCAGCCCCGACAATAGCCGCTTTTCGCTGTTGCCCCCATCCCCGATTCGCGCGATAGTCGACTGCAAGGGCACCTGCGAGGCGAGGAGGATCCCGTGGACGTCACCGCTCTGCTTCCCCTGCTCGACGCGGGCGACTACACGATCGCCCGCGAGATCCTCCAACGCGGCTTCGCGGTCCTCTTCCTCATCGCCTTCGTCAACGCCTGGAACCAGTTTCCGCCCCTCCTCGGCGAGCACGGCCTCCTCCCCGCGCCGCGCTTCATCGCCCTGACGACGGCACGGCAGGCCCCGAGCCTCTTCCGCTGGAGACGCACTCCGTACTCCGATCGCAACCTCCGCATCGTCTGCGCCGTCGGCATCGTCCTCGCCCTCACCGTCATCGTCGGCCTCCCCCAGGCCGGTCCCGCGTGGGCACCGATTCCCGTGTTCCTCATGATGTGGTGGCTCTACTTCTCGATCTCGGCAATCGGGCAGCGCTTCTACGGCTTCGGCTGGGAGAGCCTGCTCCTCGAGGCGGGGTTCTTCGTCGGGTTCCTCGGCTCCCACGCGGTCGCCCCGCCCCTGCTCATGATCCTCCTGCTGCGGTGGTTCACCGTCCGCGTCGAGTTCGGCGCCGGGATGATCAAGATGCGCGGGGACAGTTCGTGGCGCGACCTCACGGCGATGAACTACCACCATCAGACGCAGCCGATGCCCGGTCCGCTCAGCCGCAGCGCCCACCTCAAACCGACATGGTGGCACAAGGGAGAGACGCTCGGCAGCCACATCGTCCAGCTCATCGCCCCGTGGCTGCTCTTCCTCCCCCAGCCCATCGCCTCGTTCGCCGCGACCGCGATCATCATCACCCAGCTCGCGCTCGTCATCACCGGCAACTACGCGTGGCTCAACTGGGCGACGATCCTGCTCGCGTGCGCGGGCATCAGCGACTCCTTCCTCCGCTGGATCATCGGCGGGCCGTGGCCGGAGTGGGGCATCGACGCCGCCGTCAGCACGATCGCCGAGGCGGCCGGCAGTTCCGCTGCCTACCCGCCGTCCCCGCTGTGGTGGGTGCTCCTCACCACCGCGTTCGTCATCTGGCAGGCCATCCTCAACATCCCGGCGCTGCGCAACCTCTTCTCGCCGCGGCAGCTGATGAACGCGCACTTCAACCGCTGGGGACTCGGCAACGCGTACGGGGCGTTCGGGTCGATGTCGGAGACCCGCCACGAGATCGCCATCGAAGGCACGCTCGACCCCTCGGGCACACACGGGTGGAAGGAATACGTCTTCAAGGGCAAGCCCGGTGACGTCACCCGGCGCGGACCCATCGTCGCGCCCTATCATCTGCGGCTCGACTGGCTCATGTGGTTCGCCGCCCTCGGCGACTACCGGGATTCCTGGTTCCTCGTGCTCCTCGAACGCCTCGCGACCGGAGATCCGCTCATCCGTCGGCTGCTCGGCCCCGACCCGTTCGACGGGGAGGCTCCCGCCCTCATCCGCGCCCGGATGTTCACCTACCGGTATGCGACACGGGAAGAGCGGCGCGCGGCGCGGGCGGCGGGCGAGCCCGTGCCGTGGTGGGTCCGCTCCGACCCGGTGACGATCGTCCGGCCCGTATCGCTGCGCGACCGCTGACTCCCCGCGGGGTCGCTGACTCCCTGCGGGGCCGCCAATGTACCTCCGCCGAGGCGGGCCTCAGGTGCGGTGCCCGGCTCCTCGACCTAGTCGATGCCGGCGACGAGGAGGGCGATGAGGACGACGTTGAGGACGATGATGAGGCTCGCGGCGGCGAGCGCGGCGACCGTGATCGCCCGCCCGTTGGCGAACTCGCCCATGACCGTGCGCATCCTCGTCAGCCGCACGAGCGGGACCATCGCGAAGGGGATCCCGAGGCTGAGGACGACCTGGCTGAGCACGAGCGCCCACGTCGGGTCGACGCCGATCGCGAGGACGGCGAGGGCCGGGAGCATCGTCACCGCCCGCTGCCACACGATCGGCACGTCGATGCGCAGGAGACCCTGCATGATCGAGGCCCCCGCATAGGATCCGACCGCTGAGGAGGCGAGCCCGGAGGCGAGCAGGCCGATGCCGAAGAGGAGGCCGACGACCTCGCCGAGGTTGGCCGTGACGACCGCATGCGCCCCTTCGATCGTGTCGGTGCCCGACTCCCCGCGCAGCGCCGCCGCGGCGAGCAGGAGCATCGCGATGTTGACGGAGCCGGCGACGACGAGGGAGAGCGCGACATCCCACCGGTTCGCCCGCAGCAGTCGCGGAATCTCCGCCCGCGGCACCATCCCGTGCCGGTCGACGGCGAGGGCGGAGTGGAGGTAGATCGCGTGCGGCATCACCGTGGCCCCGAGCATCGAGGCGGCGAGCACGAGCGAGTTCGTGCCCTCGAGCTGCGGGACGAGGCCTCCGGCGGCCTGCCCCCAGTCGACGTCGCCGACGACGAGTCCGGCGAGGAAGCCGATCGCGATGATCGCGAGGAAGCCGATGATGACGAACTCGAAGGGACGCTGCCCGCGTGTCGACTGGATGGAGAGGAGGACGAGGGAGACGACGCCGACGATGACCCCGCCGAGGAGGAGGGGCACGTCGAAGAGGATCTTCAGGGCGATGGCACCGCCGACCACCTCGGCGAGATCGGTGGCGACCGCGACGATCTCCGCCTGCCCCCAGTACGCGAGCCGTGACCTCCGGCCGAGGCGATCGCCGAGGAGGGCCGGCAGCGACCGCCCGGAGACGAGTCCGAGCTTCGCGGACAGGTACTGGACGAGGACGGCGATGAGGTTCGCGGCGACGAGCACCCAGACGAGGAGGTAGCCGTACTGCGCGCCGGCCGTGAGGTTGGCCGCGACATTGCCGGGATCGACATAGGCGACGGCGGCGACGAAGGCAGGACCGAGGAGGAGCACGAGCGACGAGCGGGGCCGCGCCCGTGGGGTCGTGGGGCTCGCAGTGTGAGCCGACGGAGAGGTCCTGCGCATAAAGTTAAGGTACATTAACTTTCATCGGCCGGCAACACGGACGGTCGGCAGCATCGTCACCGAGCATTCACCTCGGCGCCTTGGCACCCGCGCACAGGCGGCGTATCGTGGAGCCATGTCCAGTGAACGTGTTCACTCAAATTCTCCGCGCGCCGCGGAATCCCCGCGCTCACTCCAGCGCCGACGGACCGAGGACCGGATCGTCACGGCCGCCGCCGAGCTCTTCCTCGCCGCGGGATACCGGGCGACGACCATCCGCAGGGTCGCCGAGGCTGCCGGGGTGTCCGTGGGCCGGGTGATGGCGGTCGGGGACAAGGACGCTCTCCTCATCGCGTGCTACGACCGGTGGATCGGGCAGCTCCAGGACGGCACCTCGGAGGTCCCGGCGACGATCGCGCGCACGGGCACCGCCTCGGCGGTGCAGGACCATCTGCTCGGGATCTTCCTGCCGTTCCTCGAGTTCTTCGCCGCCCATGAGGACCTCTCCCGGGACTATGCGGCCGCGCTCATCCGCATCCACGGTCGACCGCAGGTCTTCGACGGCCTCGCCCGGGATCTGCAGGCGGCCCTGCGGGACAACCTCGTGTCGATCGGGATCAGTGAGGACAATGCTCGGGCGAGCGCCGCGGCCCTCTACGACTCCTACATGGGCGTGATCTTCCGCTGGGCGGCCAGCGACATGAGCGCCGCCGACGCGGTCACAGCGCTGTCGGACATCATCGCCTTCCACACCCGCTTCCGGAGGACGCCGTGACGCTGCTGCCCGATCCGTGGTGGCCGGTCGCGGTCATCGCCGTCATCGTGGCCGGCGATGCGGCGATGACGTTCCGCCCGCCGGCGTTCATCGCCGCCTGCCTCGACGGGGTGGGCCTGCCGCGGGACTGGTGGTGGGTGCTCGCCGTCGTCAAGGTCACCGCCGTCGCCGGTCTCATCGCCGGTTTCTGGATTCCCGGGGTCGGACTCGCCGCGATGGCCGGGCTCGTCGTCTACTTCCTCACCGCAGCAGGCGCCCACCTCCGAGCCGGTTACACGGGCCGGGACTTCTGGCTCAACTGCCTGGGCATGCTCGCCCTCACCGTCCTCGTCCTCATCGGGTGCTTCCTCGTGTGAGCTCGCCGCCCGCGGAACTGTCGTGACGACCGTGAACCGATTGCAACATTGCGGTGCTTCGGATCGCACGACGACTCGGCTAGGCTCGAAGTGACGGCCGCCACGCCAGACGAAGGAGTGTGGAAATGCCCGAATTCGCCGACAGCAGCCGCGCTCGCGCCGAATCCCCGGCCGAACGCCATTCCCGGTGGACCTGGATCCACGAGACCGCCGCCATGACCGGGTGGAACTTCACCGCCCTCGAGGGCCGCCTCGTCGCCGACGATCCCCCGTGGGACTTCGACACGATGTGCCTCGAGGCCTGGGACGACGCGAGCACCGTCCTCGACATGGGCACGGGAGGCGGCGAGCGCCTCATCGCCCTCGTCAAACGCTTCCGCGGCCGCCACCCCGGGACCGCGCCCGACCTCTCGATCGTCGCCACCGAGGGCTGGGCGCCGAACGTGCCGGTGGCCGCCGCCGCGCTCGAGCCCTTCGGGATCGAGGTCAGCGACTACGACAGCGGCGACGGCGAGCCGCTGCCGTGGCCCGATGCCTCCTTCGACGTCGTGATGAACCGGCACGAGAGCTATGACATCGCCGAGGTGGCCCGTGTCCTCTCCCCCGGCGGACTCTTCCTCACCCAGCAGGTCGACGGCACCGAGGCGATCGAGTTCCGCAACTGGTTCGGCGGGGAGCCCGAGCATCCGGAGATCCAGCTCGAACCGTGCGTCGACGCCGTCGAGGAGCAGGGGCTGCGCGTCGAGGCGGCCCGCCGCTGGCAGGGGACGATGCGCTTCACCGATGTCGAGGCCGTCATCGAGTACCTCGCGTACGTGCCGTGGGACGTGCCCGACTTCGTCGTCGGCGACCACCTCGGCGGTCTGGAGCGCCTCGCCGCCGAGCGCCGCCCGATCGAGGTGACGCAGAAGCGCTTCCTCATCGCCGCGATCAAGGAGTGAGGATATCCCGACCCCACCCATTGGGAAGCCGTCTGGGCCCCGGGATCGCGGTTCCGTAGCGTCGGGGACATGACCTCGCCGAACTTCTCGTTTCCGCAGCCCACCGATGACGAATTGGCCGCGCAGATGCCGGCCGCACCCTCCGCCCTCCGCACGTCGTCTGCCCCAGTGCCCGGCCCTGTCAACCCAGTGCCCGGCCCTGTCGACCCAGTGCCCGGGTCCGCCCCGGTGGGTGCGCCGTCGCCGCGGCTCGGGAAGTGGGCGCTCGGACTCACCGTCGGCGCTGCGGCACTCTCCCTCATCGCCTCGATGATCCTCGGGGCCACCGCGGGGCCCGCCGAAGCCGCGAACGGACGCTACTTCTCCGACGCACCGGCGTGGCTGACGGTGCTCGGCACGACCCTCTTCGCCCTCCAGGGCCTGTGCACGCTGGCCGGGCTCAGCGGCCTCGTCATGGGAATCATCGCGACCGCCGCCGACCGCGGCCGCACGCAGGGCATCATCGCCACGGCCGTCGCGATCTTCGCCCCCGTCATCTCCTTCGCGCTCTTCCTCATCCTCAGCTTCGCCCTCCTGTGAGCCGGCGGGCGGACGTCCGCCTGAAGAATTCTCCTTGACAGTTCTCCGCTGCCCGTGCACGATTGAACAAATCGATTTGGCCGCAGCAGTGAACAGGCCACTCGTGCGCCTCGGCGCTGGACGCGATGGGCTTCGACGACGAAGCCACGAGCGAAGGAGAACTGATTCGATGTCCGCCGACACCACTGCCTCAGAGATCCACCCCGTCGACAGGCTGCGCCCGGTGCACAGCCTCCTGCCGTTCGCGATCCAGCATGTGCTCGTCATGGTCGCCACACCGATCTCCTCGGTGTTCCTCATCGCCTCAGCGCTGTCGCTGCCGGCGGGGACCACCTCGGCGATCCTCTCCGCGGTCTTCGTCTTCTCCGGACTCGGCTCGATCCTCCAGTCCGTGGGCGTCTGGAAGATCGGGGTGCGCCTGCCCTTCGTCATGCTTCCCGGCGGGGCCGCGACGATCCTCTTCATCACCATCAGCCAGGACACCGACCCCTCCACCGCCGTCGGCGCCGTCCTCATCACCGGCGTCTTCTACATCGTCGCCGTGACGCTCTTCGTCAAACTCCTCAAATTCTTCCCTCCGCTGGTCATCGGGATCATGGTCGTCGTCATCGGCATCAACCTCATCCAGGTCACCGGCGGACTCATGGTCGGCGAACCCGGCAGCGACTCGTTCGGCGACCCGCGCAACCTCTTCCTCGGCTTCATCACGATCCTCATCACCGTGCTCGCCTTCCGCTTCCTCCGCGGCATGGCCGGCCGGCTCTCGATCGCCATCGGCCTCGTCGGCGGGACCGTCGTCGGCGGGTTCATGGGAATGACGACGTTCGGGAGCCAGCTCGACGGTCCTGTCGTCGCCGTGCCCACGCTCTTCCCCTTCGGTCCTCCGACCTTCGACCTCATCGCGGCGATCCCCATGCTCCTGTGGGCGCTGGCCTCGATGGCCGAGGCCACCGGACAGACGATCATCAACGGCGAGATCGTCGAGAAGAAGGTCGAGCCGAGCCGCGACGTCCCCCGCCTCATCCGCGCCGATGGCCTCGTCACACTCGCCGGCGGCCTCTTCGGCACTCCGACGATGGTCACCAGCGGCGAGAACGTCGGCATCGTCCGCGCCTCCGGGGTCCGCAGCCGCTACGTCACCGCGTTCGCCGGCATCCTCCTCATCCTCATCGGCCTCAGCCCGCTCGCCCGCATCCTCAACGGGATCCCGCCGGCCGTCGTCGGCGGCACCGCCGTCGTCGTCTTCGCGATCATCGCGGTGCTCGGCATCCAGATGCTCGCCCGGGTCGACTTCACTCAGACCGGCAGCCTCATCACCGCGACCGTCGGTCTCGCCGCGGGACTGCTGCCCGTCCTCATCCCCGGCATGTACTCCCAGTTCCCGCCGAACGTCGCCTCACTGCTCGGCAGCGGCGTGGCGATGGCCGCCTTCGTCTCCGTCCTCCTCAATCTCCTCTTCCATCACACGGGCAAGCGCAATCGCCATCCCAAGGCGCGCACCCCCATTGACGACCCGAGCGCGCTCGAACAGCGACCGGGCGACTATCGGATCTGATTCCTGCGCCGAGGCGGCTGACCGGCCTTCATGCCCCGCCGGCGCTCATCCCGCCGGCCGTCGAGGCCCGCGGGATGAGGGTCGGTGCCGGCGGCTCCGCCGTGGCAGGCTCGCTCGCCTCCTCGGGTTCGGCGTCGAGGACGGACAGCAGCGACTCCACGGCACTCTGAGCGACGGCATCGAGTCCGAGATGCACCGCAGTGAGGGGCGGCGTGCTCGTGCGTGCCCGCAGACCGTCATAGCGCGTGGCGATGAGCAGGTCGCTGCCGACCCGGCGTCCCGCCTCGGCGGCCGCCCGCACCGCTCCGGCGGCGAATGTGTCGATGGGCACGAGCAGGGCATCGATGCGCGGATGGTCGGCCAGCACCTCGGCGGCGGCCCGGGCTCCGCCGTCCTCGCCGTCGGCCTCATCCGCCTCGGCGATGATCGGGGTGAAGCCGTGGGCGGCCGCCGCGGAGAGATAGACGTCGCGGGCGGCGACCTGCGCCCCGCGATCGCTCGTGCCGACGATGAGCGCAGGCGCCTGCGCCCCTTGGGCGATGAGGTGATCGATGAGCAGCGTCGCGGTCTGCGTGTGATGCAGATCGACCGAGGCGCGTGCCTGGGGGCTGTCGACCGCTTCCGGTCCGTCGATCGTGACGAAGGGGATGCCGCGAGCGGTCAGCGCCGCGGCGATCGGATCGTCGGCCTCCGGTTCGAGGAGGATCGCTCCGTCGATGTCGAGCCGGTCGACGGGGCTGTCGCCGTCCGCCGGTGGGGCGAGCACGAAGACATAGCCGCTGAGCAGGGCCGTGCGGGCGCAGCTCATCGCGAGTTCGGTGAAGAAGCCGAGCTGGGAGGGCCCAGCCGACACGGCTGCGGGCATCGACGAGAGGAGGGCCACCGCGCGAGACCGGCCTTTGCGCAGGCCCTGGGCGCGCACGCTCGGACGGTAGTCGAGGGCCTCTGCGACGGCCCGGACCCGCTCGCGGGTCTGCGGGTTGACCTTCCCGAGGCCGTTGAGCGCATGGGAGACGGTCGTCCGGGAGACGCCGGCCTCACGGGCCACATCGGCGATCGTGGCGCGGGGCCGCCGGGTGGGTGCTGACATGGGTTCAGCGTACTGGACGGGGTCGCGCAGCCCGGAGCGGATGGTCCCGGCCGAGCGCCGTCGGCTCTCACGCCTGGATGATGACGATGGCACCGGAGATGATCGCGAAGCCGAGGACCATGTAGCGCAGCACCGGGCCGTCGAGGCGATGGTGGACGTAGCGGCTGATGAACGAGCCGATGGCGAGGAAGGGCAGCATGATGAGCGTCGTCTGCAGCGTGGCGCCCGTGACCTGACCGCTGATGGCGAGGACGACGAGGGAGATGACCTCGCCGACGAGGAAGCACACAGCCACCGTCGACCGCAGCTCCGGACCGGGACTGTGCTGGTAGGCCAGAGCATACGGCGGTCCGCCGACGCCGGTCGAGGTCTCGGTGACCCCGGTGACGAGGCCGACGGAGGCCAGCACCGTGCGGTTGGGGGTGAACTTCGGAGCGAGGAGGGCGATGACGGCGGCGACGAGGGTCGACCAGCCGATGAGCAGCGAGAGCTGCTGGAGGTTGACGATGAGGAGGATCCACAATCCCGCGAAGGTCCCGGCGAAGCGCCCCACGCTGATCCACTTGACGCCGTGCCAGTCGATGGCGCTGCGCTCGCGCGCGGCGACGTAGAGATTCAAGGGGATCATGAGGACGAGGAGCATGACGGGGATGAGGCTCGGGTCGATGAAGCTGACGACCGGGGCGACGATCATCGCGAACCCCATGCCCGTCGAGCCCTGCACGAACGCCGAGACGAGGACGGTGCCCGCGATGATGCCGAGGGCGAGGAGCGTCACTGTGCGACCTCGACAGGGTGCGCGGTGGCCCGCGCCGCGTCGGCGGCATGCTCTCTCACCCACGCAGCGCGATGGTCGGCCGAGAGCGGGTCGACGCGGGTGATCGGCGAGGTCTCGACGACCCGCTGGGCGATCTCCCGCACCCGTCCGAGCAGAGCACGTCCGTCCCAGTCGACCGGCCATCCGCGCTCGAGGCGCAGACGACCGCCGACGATGACAGCCTCGATCTGGTCGCGATTGCCCAGGCGCACGAGCTCCCACGGCAGGTCCCACGAGGGCGCGAACTCCGGCGTCTCGAGGTCGACGACGAGGAGGTCCGCGTAGGCCCCCGGGGTGATCTCGCCGACTCGCCCGGCGAGGCCCACGGCGTCGGCTCCCCCGCGCAGGCCCAGCTCGAGCCAGGTCCACCCGCCGCCGGTCGATGAATCTCCCGCGGCGAGGCCGGCGGTCAGGCGCTGGGCTGTCTCGGCGGCGTCGAGGAGGCGGAAGGCATCGGAGCGGGTGCCGTCCGTGCCGAGCCCCAGCCGGGCCCCGAGTTCGTGGAGGAGGAGGGCGGGCGCCACGGCATTGCCCTTCCACGAGCTCGCCACCGGGTTGTAGGCGATCGCCGCGCCGGTGTCGGCGAGCAGGCGGATCTCTCGCGGAGTCAGGAGCGTCGCATGGGCGGCGAGGAGCTGCGGACCGAGCACGCCGAGGCGCGCGAGACGTTCCAGCGGTCGCTCGCCACCGGCGACGAGGGAGCGCTCGACTGCCGCCAGGTGCTCGTTGAGGTGGGTCTGGAGGACGGCGCCGGCCTCACCGGCGAGCCCCGCCAAGGCGATGAGCGCCTCATCGGAGGCGACCTCGGGGATCGAGACCGCCAGGGACGGGTGGACGAGCTCTATCGACTCCCAGCGACTCAGATGGTGGGCAGCCGCTGCCGTCACCTCGGGCACGGACGCGGTGCGCACCCCGCCGCCGAGGTCGTTGCCGATGAGTCCCAGCACGCAGCGCATCCCGACCTCGACGGTCGCCTCGGCGATCGCTCCGACGTCGGCGGCGGCCCGGGTTCCGGCGTCGACGACCGTGGTGAAGCCGCCGCGCAGGGACTCCCATGCGGCCAACCGGGTGGCGACGTCGAGGGCCTCGGCATCCATCTGCCCCTCCATCGGCACCCACACGCGGGAGAAGATCTCCGAGGGTTCGCCGAAGACGAGGGATTTGCCGAAGGACTGCGAGAGGTGATGGTGTGCATCGACGAAGCCGGGCATGAGGAGGCGGCCGGGAAGCTCGATCCGCCGAGCCGTGCGACCGGCGGCGGTCGCTGCGAGCTCGGCGGTCGGACCGGCCGCGGCGATGAGGCCGTTCTCGATGAGCACGGCGTGATCCCGCTGCGGTCCGGTCGGCAGCAGCAGCTGTTCGGGGACGAGGAGCGTCGCAGTGTCGTCGAGGGTGCGCAGGGGATTCATATCGTCCTTCGGGCTCTGGCGGTCCGACCCGCAGCATCGCGGGATCTCGGGGTGCCGTACGATCGTGGCCAAATCGATTTGGTTCATTCAATTGTAGGCCTCCGAATCGCGTCGGTCAACGGCACTCACCATGACGGTGACAGTGCAATAATCCCTGTCATGGCCTCCCACCCTCTCACCCTCGTCTGGTTCCGCGATGATCTGCGCGTCGCCGACCACGAAGCGCTCACCGCCGCCCGTGAAGCCGGCGACGTCGTGGCGATCTGGATCCGCGAGACCCGGGATGCCGAGGGCCGCGGGCCGCGGCCGCTCGGGGCGGCAGCGCGCTGGTGGGCCCATGAATCCCTCCGGGTCCTCGAGGGGGAACTCGAGTCGCTCGGCATCCCGCTGCTCCTCGCCGCGGGGAATGCCGCCGACATCATTCCCGACGTCGCCGAGGGCCTCGGGTCGACGACGGTGCGCTGGTCACGCCGGTACGCCCCGGCCTCCCGCGCCCTCGACGAGGTCGTCGCCGGGACGCTGAGCGCTCGCGGCATCGCGGCGGAGGGCTCGCGTGGCGCCCTCCTCGTCGAACCGTGGGAGGTCACGCCGTCCTCGGCGAGTGAGCACTACAAGGTCTTCACCCCGTTCTGGAACGCCGCCCGGGAGATCCCCGTCGACCCGCCGCTGCCGGTCATCGAGGCGCAGTCGCCGAGCGCTGCGACCGCCGAGCGTCTCGCCCGCGTCCGGCAGGACAGTCCCCACCTCCTCACCGGCGTCGCCGACCTTCGCCTGCTCGACGCCGTGGCCGGTGATCCGGCCTCCGGCGACCAGGACGGGTTTCCGTGGTGGACGGACACCGTGGCCGCCCACTGGACACCGGGGGTCGTCGCTGCCGCGGAGGCGCTCGACCGCCTCGGCGAGCGCATCGACGGCTACGCCGAGGACCGGGACGTCCCCGGTGATCCTCAGGGGACGTCGGCGCTGTCGCCGCGCCTGCGCTTCGGTGAGGTCTCGCCGCGGCAGCTCCTCACCGCCGTCGCGGACCTCACCGATGTCGGGGCGGCGGATCGGCAGGCGTGGGTGCGGCAGCTGTACTGGCGGGAGTTCGCGTGGCACCTCACCCACCATGTGCCCGACCTCGACTGGCGGCCGATGCGGCCGGAGTTCGCGCACTTCCCCTACGAGGACGATGACGAGGCGCTGCACGCATGGCAGGCGGGCCGGACGGGGATCGCCCTCGTCGACGCGGGGATGCGGCAGCTGTGGGAGACCGGGTGGATGCACAACCGGGTCCGGATGGTCACGGCGAGCCTGCTGACGAAGAACCTGCTGCTGGCCTGGCAGTCCGGGGAACAGTGGTTCTGGGACACCCTCGTCGACGCCGATGAGGCGAACAATCCCGTGTCCTGGCAGTGGGTCGCCGGGTGCGGTGCCGACGCCTCCCCCTTCTTCCGGGTCTTCAATCCCGAACGGCAGCGGATCCGCTTCGACCCCGACGGGGTGTACGTGAGGCGATGGCTCGGTGCGTCGGGGGACGCGGGCGACCCGCTCGTCGACCTCGGCGAGTCCCGTCATGCCGCGCTCGCCGCCTACGATGCGATGAAGAGCGCGACCGCGGAGGACTGAGCCCACTCCCGCCGGGTGCCGGCGATGGTGCCGCGTAAAATGGCAGGCATGACCACGCTGCCGCTCGCTCCTGCCACGACCGTGGACGGACGCCTGGTCTGCCATTACTTCGAGGCCGACCGGTGTCGGTCGTGCGCGCTGCTCGGCACCCCGCACGACGAGCAGATCACGGACAAGGAGGCCTGGTGCCGGGAGGTCCTCGCCGCCCACGCCCCCGCCGCGTGGCTGCCGGCGGCCTCGGGTCCCGACCACGACTTCCGCAACCGGGCGAAGCTCGCCGTCGGAGGGGTCGCGGGTGCGGTGACGCTCGGCATCCTCGACGGGGACTTCCACGGCGTCGACCTGCGCGACTGCGGGATCCAGGTGCCGACGATCCGCGCCGTCATCCCCGTGCTCGCCGATTTCCTCGACGCGACCGGCCTCGACCCCTACGATGTCTCCGCCCGCCGAGGCGAGCTGAAGTTCGTCCACGTCACCGCGGCGCCCTCGGGGGAGCTCATGGTCCGCTTCGTCGTCCGCTCGCAGTTCGGGCTCGAGGTCATCGCCTCCCGGACCGCGACGCTGCGCGCGGCGATCCCGCAGGCGTCCGTCGTCTCCGTCAACCTCCTCCCCGAGCACAAGGCCGCACTTGAGGGCAGCCGCGAGGTCATGCTCGTCGGTGAGTCGCTGTGGATGAACCTCGAGCGCGTCGACCTCCACCTGCGGCCGCAGAGCTTCTTCCAGACGAACACCGGGGTCGCCACCGCGCTCTGCGATCAGGTCGCGGACTGGGTCGACGAGATCGCACCGGCCGCACTGTGGGACCTCTACTGCGGGGTCGGCGGCTTCGCCCTGTGGAGTGCGGCCGGCAGCGACGATGGCAGGCTGGCGCCGAGGCGCATCACCGGCATCGAGATCAGCGACCAGGCGATCGAGTCGGCGAAGCTCAGTGCCGTCGAACTCGGCGTCGACGACATCACGGAGTTCATCGCCGGGGATGCCACCGAGGTCGCGGAGGCCCGCCTCGGTGCCGGGGAGCGCCCGGACGCGATCATCGTCAACCCGCCTCGGCGAGGGATCGGGTCGCGGCTGTCGACCGCGCTCGAGACCTCCGGGGTCGAGCACATCGTCTATTCGAGCTGCAATCCGCTCACCCTGGCGAAGGATCTCGACCGGATGCCGAGCTACGAAGTCACCCGCGCCCGCGTCTTCGACATGTTCCCGCACACGAAGCACCTCGAGGTCGCAGTCCTCCTGCGCCGCCGGGCGGGAGCGGTCTAGCGCGGCGGGGGTCCGAACTCCTCCAGGAGATTCCTCAGTGAGACGATCAGCTGGGGAAGGTCGTCCCGAATCATCCTCCAGACCCGTTCGGAGTCGACAGTCGCATAGCCGTGAGCGATGACGTGTCTGGTGGCGATGATCTCGTTGACCGATGGGATGCGCAGAGCAGTCGGAAGATCGGTCTGGCGAATCCGGTTGAGCGCTTCGCCGAGGATCTCCAACTTGCGTTCTGCGGCCGCTTGGAGAATCCAATCGTCGGAGAACTCACGGCGGGAGGATTTCTCTGCGATTGACTGCGCGAACTCAGCGGCTTCGAGGGCGTCCCACAGATATGCCCCGGTCTCAGGCGGCATAGACTTCGCGCGATGTCGACAGTGCATTTCGGGTGAAGTAGGGATTTCGGAGCGTGCGGACATCCACGAGATCCACTGGTCGACCGACGATTGCCTCCAGCTCTGCGCGCAATGCCAAGTAGGACGAGAACGTCAGGTCTGCGTCCGGCTTGTACTCGACAAGAAAGTCGACGTCGCTGGTCTCAGAATCGAAGTCGTCTCGGAGCACCGAGCCGAATGCGCTCAGACGTGCGACACCGAATTGCTCGCACACACGTGCGATGGCAACTTCGTCGAAAGGCAGGTCACCGCTCACGTCGTCAATTCTCTCACCCCTTGGCACGCGCCGCCAGACAACTCTCATCGGCGGGAGACGCCTTGACCGGACCGACAGTTCAATGGACCCCAGCCACAGCTTGCAGGGTGGTCAGTGCCCGGTGGGCGCGTTAGAGTACCCGCATGTCGATCGCAGTGAACACCCAGGGCGTCGAACAGGCGCGCACCCTCATCCGAGACGGCAAGGTCGATCGCAACGATCGCGGTGACTGGTCGAAGGATCGCCCCAGCGCCGAAGACGAGGACGTCTTCATCTCCGACAACGGGTGGGACGCCTACGCGAAGTGGCACCTCGGCATCGACGAATCGGCTGACCCGCGCACGAAGAAGGCCTACTCGTTCCCGTACGGCGACTTCGTCGTCGTCCACCGGGCCGGTGTCATCGCCGCTGAATCGCGCGCCGGGGAGTACAAGCACGGCGAGATCGAGAAGGCGGCGAAAGAGCTGCTCACCCTCATCGACGACGGCCGGTGACGGCCTGAGATCCCACGGCTGAGTCGCCCCACGCACATCACAGAGTCAGGTCATTCCCACATGTCAGCCACGTTCAACCACACCATCATCGCCGCCACGGACCCGGTCGAGTCCGCACAGTTCTACGTCGACATCCTCGGCGCGGAGCACACCCAGTCGTGGGGCGTCTTCTCCAACATCATGCTCACGGGCGGAGTGATGCTCCAGTTCGCCGCTCCCCCGCCGCCGTCTGAGATCTCGCCCGTGCATATGGCGTTCCTCTGCACCGACGACGAATTCGACCGTGCCATGGCGTTGCTGCGGGAGCGCGGCCTCGAGTTCTGGGCCGATCCGCAGCGGACGCGCCCGCTGGAGACGAACACCGAACACGGCGGTCGCGGCGTTTACTTCCTCGACCCGGCCGGCCACTACCTCGAGCTCATCACGCGGCCCTATCTCTGAGCGGCGCGGCGCGAAGCAGCCTTGGCGGTCTCACCGCACGCGGCGGGCCAGTTTCATGAGCTCCTCGGTGACGGTGATGTGACTGTTGCGCCGGACCGTGAGGTTCCGCCACGTCACCACGGAGACCCCGGCCGCGGCGAGACCGGCGATCGAGACCCCCTTGACCGTCGGTCCCGTCCGGTTCGCCAGCAGCTGGGAGGCGGCGAGCAACGACGACGACGCCATGAGGCCGTCGATGAGCTTGTCGGTGAGCTCCTCGGGGTCGCGCAGGTTGATCTCCAACCGCGTCTCGCCCTTGCGCAGTTGCTGAACGAGGATCTCGATGTCGCGGGGCAGCTCACGGGCCATCCGGGTCCAGCTCGTCGTCGACCGCACGAGCCGCTCGAGCATCTTCTTCGGACTGTTCTCCCTGATCATGTGCTCACGCAGGTACGGCCCGAGGTACTCCTCCATCGTCACGGTGCTGCCGAGCTGGATGCCGAATCCCTCGAGCCGCCCCATGACGCGCACGAGCATCGCCAGGTCGCTCGGGAAGCTCAACTCCTTGTCGTGGAGCAGCTGCATGCACGCGGTCATCGCGGCGTTGAGGTCGATGTCCGTCGACGCCGTGTCCTCGGGCAGGTACTGCGCCATCCACTTGTCGACGGCCATCTCGAGGTCTTTGACGTCCGTCGAGGCGGGGGCGTTGCAGACGATGAGGAGGATGTCGGTGAGGTCGGAGACGTCACGTCCGACGACGGCCGTGAGGAGGCGGATGACGTCGTTGCGCCGTGGGCCGGCGAGGTAGCCGACGTCCCCGTAGTCGAGGAGCACGACGTGCTCGGCATCGGGGATGAGGAAGTTCCCCGGGTGCGGGTCGGCGTGATAGAGGCCGTTGTCGAAGATCATCGTCATCCACGCGTTCGTCACGTGCTTCGTGAGATCGTCGACACTCCACCCGGCGCCCGTGACATCCGCGCTGGTCTTCGTCTGAACGCCCGGCATCTGCTCCATCGTCAGCACCCCTGTCGCGCTGAGCTCCGGGTAGGGCGTGGGCACGAGCAGCCAGTCGAGTTCGTCGAGTTCCCGTGCGAAACGCTGCATCGCCCGGAGCTCGTTGGTCAGGTCCATCGCCTGGCTCATCATCTCGGCGAACTCGTCGACCATCTGCGCCGGGTTGAAGCGCGCGAGCTCCGGGTCCGCGGATTCGACGAACCGCGCGACCTTCTTCATGAGGTCGAGGTCGCCGCGGACCTTCTCCTCGGCACCGGAGTGGAGGACCTTGACGACGGCCGGGGTGCCGTCGGTGAGCACCGCGTGATGCGCCTGCGCCACCGATCCCGAGGCGAAGGGCTCGACGTCGAAGGAGGTGAAGAGCTCGCTCACCGGGGCACCGAGGTCGGCTTCGACCCGCTCCTTCGCCCTGCCCGGCGGATCGGCGGGCACTTCGGCTTGGAGCCCGGACAGCGCCTCGGCGATATCGGCGCCGACGAGGTCGCCGCGCATGCTCAGCGACTGGCCGAGTTTGATCCACGTCGTCCCGAGTTCGGTGAAGGCCGCGGTCAGCCGTGCACCGGGCGCGAGTTTGACGAGGTCGGGATCGGCGAACCGCGTCGCGAGGTTCGTGCTGCCGTCCGCGGCGGCGAGCGTGCGCGCGGATCGTTCGGCGATGCCGTAGCGCGCGAGCACCTCGAGGATCTCCCGAGCGCGTCCGGCGTCGCTGCCGAACATTGTCAGATGTGGGGATTCCATGCCTGCTCCTGGGTCTCGCGCGAACCCTCCATCGGCTCCGCTGCGGTCTGGGGTGGGCACAGTGTAACCGCCGCCCATCGGTGCCGGATGTCAGCATCGGTGCCGGATGTCAGCATCGGTGTCTGATGTCAGCAAGGACAATCGCCGAGGCGGTGCGCGGCGAACGCGGTCAGCGCAGGTTCCCGGTCAGCGCAGGTTCGCGGTCAGCGCAGCTTCGCGGTGACCTCGGCGGCGGCGGTGAGGACCTGGGCGACGAGATCGTCGGGCACTGCGGGCGTCGCGGGGGCCTCACCGGCTCCGGGGGCCGGCGCTTCGGGCGCGGGCACGGAGAGGCCGATCGCGGCGATCGGGCGGGAGAGCACATCGTAGACGGGGGCGGCGAGCGTCGAGATGCCCGGCGTCACCTCCCCGTGTTCGATCGCCCACCCGGCACGCCTGGTCTGCGCGAGCAGGGCGCCGAGCTGCCGCACCGAGGTCGGCCCCTGGCCCGTGCGGGTGACGAAGGCGGACTCGGACTGGAACATCGCGAGCACCTCGGACTTCGGCAACTGGGCGAGGATCGCCCGCCCGGTGGCCGTGAGATAGCTCGGCATCCGCACCCCGGTCGCGGTGACGACGGCGACGGACTTCAGCGACTGCTCCTTGAGCACGTAGACCGTCTCCCACCCGCGGATGACGGCGAGCTGGGCCGTCGCCGCCGTGTCCTCGGCGAGCTGCCGCACGACGGGCTGGGCGAGCCGCTGCAGCGGATTCATCCGCAGGTACGAGCTGCCGAGCTCGTGAACCCCGGGCCCGAGGACGAACCCCGGTTCGGTGCGGACGACGAGGCCGAGCTCCTCGAGGACCGCGAGGAGCTCGTAGACGCTCGAGCGCGGCAGGTCGAGGGCGCGCACGAGGGCACCCGCGGAGATCGCCCGGTTCGACGCCGCCAGGTGCCGCAGGATCGCCACCGAGCGGCGCAGCGCGGGAACCTCAGCCACGACTCAGCCAGCCGTCCCGGACGCATGCGTCCCGGACACACGCGTCCCGGATACAGCCGTCGTCATTCCCAGGGCAGCGAACGCCGCGGCGTAGAGATCGGCGATCGGACCGAGCTCGGTGTGGACGCCGTCGCGGATGCGGACGATGCCGCCGCTCACCGTCATGCGGATGTCCTCGGCGGTGGCGGTGAGGACGATCTGCTCGCCGAGTGACCCCATCGTCCGCATGCTGTCGGTGGCCACGGCGATGAAGTCGCACGCCGCCCCGGGGACGAGTTCGCCGACGGGCAGATCGAGGCTGCGCGCACCCCCGGTCGTCAGAGCCGCGATGAGCTCGGCCGGAGAGAACCGGCCGCGCTGGCCGCTGCGCAGCCGCTCCCCGGCCTCGAGTCCCTGCGTCTCCCGCAGGGCATCGAGGACGACGTGCTGGTCGGAGCCGAGCGCAATCGTCGCCCCCGCCTCGGCGAGCTCCCGGGCCGGACCGATCCCGTCGGCGAGGTCGGCCTCCGTGCACGGGCACATGACGATCGTCGTCCCACTCTGCCCGAGGGTCGCGACGTCCGCGTCGGACAGATGCGTCGCATGGACGGGTGAGAGTCTCTCGCTCACGACTCCGGCCCGGGCGAGGACCTGCGTCGGCGTCGTCCCGTACGCCGCGACCGACGCCTCGTTCTCCGCGGGCTGCTCGGAGAGGTGGACGTGCAGCGGTCCGGACAGTTCGGTGAAGCGCGGCAGATCCGCGGCGGCCACCGCACGCACCGAATGGATCGCGGCACCGAGGTGGACGAAGCTCTCCCCGGGCGCACCGACGGGGAACTCGGCGGCGAGATATTCGCCGAGCCGCGCATGACGCTCGAGGTAGCCGGCGATCGTCCCATCGCCGAAGCGCGCCTGCTCGGCGGTGAGATCGGCGCCGATGCCGCCGGTGAGGTAGGCGGTGTCGAGGAGGCGGAGACGGATGCCCGCCGAGGCGGCCGCCCGGGCCAGCGCCCGCTCCATCGCGTGCGGGGATGAGCCGGCATCCCTGCCGTAGGGGGTGCCGTCGGGGGCGTGGTGGACGTAGTGGAACTCGCCGACCGAGGTGTATCCGCCGGCGAGCATCTCCGCGAAGACGGCCCGGGCCACGGTTTCGTAGTTCTCCGGGGTCAGTCGGCCGGCGATCGAGTACATGACCTCCCGCCACGTCCAGAACGTGCCGCCGTCACCGTGGGTGCGGCCGCGCAGCATCCGGTGGAACGCATGGGAGTGGGCGTTGACTCCGCCGGGCAGGACGAGGCCGGGGACCACCTCGGCGCCCTCCGGCGCGACGGCGATGCCGGTGTCGACCGCGGTGAGCGTGCCCGTGTCATCGACGGTGAGGAGGACGCCGGTGGCGACCGCGCCATCGACCCAGGCCGACTCGCACCAGAATGCGGTACTCATCGGTCACCGCCGACGCCGAGTTCGCTCTCGAGGACGGCGACGAGGGCGTCGACGCCCGCCCGCGCATCATCGTCCTCACACGCCTCTTCCGGCGCGTGCGAGACGCCGGTCGGATTGCGGACGTAGAGCATCGCCGAGGGCACGTGCGGGGCGAGGATGCCCGCGTCGTGACCGGCCCCCGAGGGCAGCATCGGGGCGGTGGGGAGCACCGCGCGCAGCCGGTCGTTGAGCGCGGCGGTGAAGCGCGTCGTCGGAGAGTACGACTCCTGCGAGACCTCGACCCTCACACCGGTGTCCGCAGCGTGGTCCCGGGCGCGGGCGGTGATCGCCTCGAGCACCTGTTCGACGACGGCATCGTCCTCGTGGCGGATGTCGAGCCAGAAGCTCATGCCCGAGGCGATGACGTTCGTCCCGCCCGGGTGGATGAGGGTGCGCCCGACGGTGGCGACGGCTGTCGCGTCAGTGGCGGCCGCTAGGGTCGGGATGTCGCCGATCACGCGGGAGGCCGCGACCACGGGGTCGGCGCGGTGGTTCATCGGGGTCGTCCCCGCGTGGTTGCCCTGACCGGCGAACGCGAAGTGCCACCGACCGTGTCCGATGATGGAGGAGCCGATGGCCACAGCCTGATCAGTGCCGGCCAGCCCGATGCCCTGTTCGACGTGGAGTTCGATGAACGAGCCGATGCCCTGCAGCCGCTGAGGGTCCGCGCCCATGCGCGCGGGGTCGAGGCCGTAGCCGCGCGCGACATCGGCGAAGGTGTCGCCGTTCGCGTCCCGGAGGCCGAGGGCCCGGTCGGAGTCGATCGCACCGGTGATGAGCCGCGAGCCCAGGCATGCCACCCCGAACCGCGACCCCTCCTCCTCGGGGAAGACGGCGAGCGCGAGTGGTCGGCCGGCCGCGTCGAGCGCCCCGGAGGCCTTGAGGTCATCGAAGGCCGCGAGCGCCGAGGCGACCCCGAGCGGCCCGTCGAACGCCCCGCCGCCGGGGACGGAGTCGAGGTGGGAGCCGGTGACGACGGCGTCGTCGCCCGGTTCGGTCGCCCACGCCCAGGTGATGCCGTTCGCGTCGATCTCGGTGTCGAGACCGCGGCGGTCCGCCTCGGCGAGGAACCACGTGCGCAGCTCCCGTTCCGTGGCGGAGAACCCGGGCCGCTGGTAACCGGGTCCGCGCGGATCCCGACCGGTGTCGGCGATCTGGGCGAGGAGGGAGACGACGTCGCTCATCTCACTTGTCCTCGTGGTACTCGGTCGTCGCCGCGGCCGTGCCCGAGGCCTCCGCGGCGGCCTCGAGGTTGCCGAGCGCGGTGAAGTCGGGATCGTTGACGGCCGGGCCGCCGCCCACGGGCTGCCAGGTGCCGGCGGCCGCGGTGACGGTGTGGGTGAGCGGGGTGACCGCCTCGGCGGCGGCGACGAGGGACCCGTCCTTGACCTTCGCGATGGTCTCGGCGAGCTCGGGGGAGAGGAACCGGTCGGGGCCGGGACCGGGCACGGTCTCCCGGATTGCGGCGATGACGGCGCCGGTGACCGGGGCCGGATCAGCCTCGCGCATGTCGCAGGCGCGGGACGCCGCGTAGAGCTCGATGCCGATGACGCTGGCGAGGTTGTCGACGACCGTGCGCAGCTTGCGCGCCGCCGACCAGCCCATCGACACGTGGTCCTCCTGCATCGCCGAGGACGGGATCGAGTCGACCGAGGCGGGGGCGGCATTGCGCTTGGCCTCGGAGACCATGGCCGCCTGCGTGTAGTGGGCGATCATCAGACCGGAGTCGACTCCGGCGTCGTCGGCGAGGAACGGGGTCAGCCCCTGGTTGCGGGCGACGTCCATGAGGCGGTCGGTGCGGCGTTCGGCCATCGAGGCGACATCGGCGGCGACGATCGCGAGGAAGTCGAGCGCGTGGGCCAGCGGGGCGCCGTGGAAGTTGCCGTTCGAGGAGACCATGCCGTTGGTGAGCACGACGGGATTGTCGATCGCGGCCCGCAGCTCGCGTTCGGCGACCTGGGTGGCGAAGGCGACGGCGTCCCGGGCGGCGCCGTTGACCTGCGGGGCGCAGCGCATCGAGTACGCGTCCTGGACGAGGTGGGTCGAGTCCCGGTGGCTCGCGGTGATGCCCGACCCGTGGAGGGCGGCGAGCATGTTGGCCGCCGAGGCGGCCTGCCCGTCGTGGGGGCGCAGCGGGTAGTGGAGTTCGGGGGCGAAGACGGCGTCGGTGCCGAAGAGCCCTTCGATGCTCATCGCCGCGGACACGTCGACAGCGGTGAGCAGGCTCTCGAGGTCGGTGAGCGCCATGATGAGCATGCCGAGCATGCCGTCGGTGCCGTTGACGAGCGCGAGCCCCTCCTTCTCGGCGAGCGTGACCGGCGTGATCCCGGCCTGCGCGAGGATCTCATCGGCAGGCCCGGCGACGCCGTCGGGACCTTCGGCGACGCCCTCGCCCATGACGACGAGCGCACACGCCGACAGCGGCGCGAGGTCACCGGAGCACCCGAGGGACCCGTATTCGTGGACGACGGGGGTGATCCCGGCATTGAGGAGATCGACGTAGGTCTGGAGCACCTCGGCGCGGACACCGGTGCGCCCGGTCGCCAGCGTCCGGGCGCGCAGGAGCATCAGCGCCCGCACGACCTCGCGTTCGACGGGTGCGCCGACACCGGCGGCATGGGAGCGGATGAGCGACTTCTGCAGCTGGGTGCGCAGCTCGGCGGGGATGTGCCGCTGGGCGAGCGCCCCGAACCCGGTCGAGACGCCGTAGACGGGCTTCGGCGCCGCCGCGAGCGCATCGATCGCCTCCCGGTACTTCCCGACGCGAGCCAGGGTCGTCTCGCTCAGGGCCACCTTCGCATCGTGGCGGGCGACGTCGACGACGTCGGCGAAGGTGAGGGTATCGGGATCGAGATCGATGACAGCGGACATCTAGGGGCCTTTCGTCGGGGCGGGAAACAGATGGCGGATGGATGGTCGGTGGGGCGGGCGCTCACAGCGTAGTCGCTCTCAGAGCAGCAGGTGGGCGAGCGGGGCGGCGATGAGGATGGTGAGGACGACGCGTTCGAACCAGATGATGACGAGCGCGCCGACGGAGATCGGGATCTCCGTGGCGAGGATCGAGGGCACCATCGCGGAGAAGAAGATGATCGCGGCGACGGAGACGACGGCGATCGTGAAGCGCAGGACGAGGTCGTCGGAACCGGCGACCTGGGTGGCCGGCAGGAACATCTCGACGAGGCCGAGCGCCGAGGCCTTGCCGGCGAGCACGGGATCGGACAGCTGCGTGACCCACGTGAAGGGCACGAAGATCCACCCGAGCCAGTCGAAGATCGGCGTGTACTTCGCCAGGAGCAGGCCGATGAGCCCGACGGAGAGGATCGAGGGCAGGATCGAGGCGGCCATGAGCAGACCGTCGCGGAAGTTGAGCCAGAGGTTGCGGCCGAGGCTCGGCGTCTCGGCGAGCGTCGCCTTCGCCTCCCGCCACGCGACGCGGAAGCGGTGCTTCGTCACCTTCTCCTCCGGCTGCGGGGTCGCCCCCGGATAGTACGTGTCGGGGATCGATCGCAGCGGCGGCAGGTGGACGGTGATGGCCGTGACGACGAACGTGACGACGAGGGTGAAGAAGAAGTAGAGGAGCCAGTGGTCCATGAGGTCGAGCGTCTTGGCGACGACGATCATGAACGTCGCCGACACGGTCGAGAACCCGGTCGCGATGATCGCGGCCTCCCGCGCCGTGTACTTGCCCTCCTTGTAGACCCGGTTGGTGATGAGCAGACCGAGGGAGTAGCTGCCGACGAACGAGGCGACGGCGTCGATGGCCGAGCGGCCCGGCGTCCTGAACACCGGGCGCATGATCGGCTGGACGAGGACGCCGATGAACTCCATGAGCCCGTAGCCGACGAGGAGGGCGAGGAAGATCGCGCCGACGGGGACGATGAGGCCGACGGGGATGACGAGTTTGTCCCAGAGGAACGGACCGATGTCCTCCGCGGCGAGCCAGGCGGGCGGGACCGTGAGAATGAGGACGGCGACGACGAGGCCGACGACGCCGAGGACCGCGAAGATCCCCTTCGTCACCGACGACTTCCACGTGCCGGTGACGAAGGGGCGAACGGCGCCGAGGAGGATGAGGGCGAGGACGATGAACGGCACGACCGGGCCCGCGAAGGTGCGGATGGCGGTGACGATGTGGTCGAGCGGGATCGTCGAGACCCCGGCGATCGTGACGGGAACGAAGAACATGACGATCCCGATGGCACTGTAGGCGAAGAACCGCCAGGTGCCGGCGGGCCTCGTCCGGGACGGCGTGGTCGGGGTGGTCATGATTCTCCTTCGAATCCTCAGTCCGCCGAGGTGGTCGGACGGTTGTCGGCGACGAGCTCACCGCCGCGGTACACGCGGTCGACGAGCTGGACGCCGGGCCGGTAGGCCAGGTGCCGGTAGCTGGGGGCGTCGAGGACCGTGAGGTCGGCCCGGGCCCCGGCACCGAGGTGGCCGATGTCGGTGCGATCGAGGGCGTGGGCGCCGCCGGCGGTCGCCGCCCACACAGCCTGGTCGACGGTGAAGTGCATGTCGCGCACGGCCACGGCGATGCAGAAGGGCATGCTGTTGGTGAAGCACGACCCGGGATTGCAGTCGGTGGCGATCGCGATGTTCACCCCGGCCTCGAGGTAGCGGCGGACGTCGGGGTAGGGCTGACGGGTCGAGAATTCGACGCCGGGCAGCAGGGTGACGACGGTGCCCGCGGCGGCGAGGACGGCGAGGTCCTCATCGGAGGCGAAGGTCGCATGGTCGACGGAGACGCAGCCGAGTTCGGCCCCGAGCTGGAGCGCCCCACCGGCGGTGAGCTGGTTCGCGTGGAGGCGAGGCCGCATTCCCGCGGCGACGCCGGCTTCGATGATCCGCCGGGTCTGGTCCTCGTCGAACGCGCCCTCTTCGCAGAACACGTCGATCCACTTCGCCAGGCCGGACGCGGCGGGGATGATCTCGTCGATGATGAGGCTGACGTAGGCCTCCGGGTCGTCCTTGTGCTCCGGCGGCACGACATGGGCTGCCATGAGCGTGGACTCCGGGGTGTGGCGGCCGATGATCTCCAGCGCCCGGATCTCGTCGGCGAGGTCGAGCCCGTAGCCGGACTTGATCTCGAACGTCGTCGTGCCGGACCGGGTGGCCTGGTCGAGGAGGTGGACGAGGTTGGCCTCGAGCTCCTCGTCGCTGGCCGCGCGGGTCGCCGCGACCGTCGTCGCGATGCCCCCGGCGGAGTACTTCTCCCCCGCCATCCGGGCGGCGAACTCCGCCGAGCGGTCACCGGCGAAGATCAGGTGGTTGTGGCTGTCGACGAAGCCGGGAAGGACCGCCCGCCCGCCGAGGTCGACGGTCTCGACCTCGGCGTCGGGGGCGGTGAGCAGGAGCGCTGCCAGGGCGGCGTCCGCCTCGGCGGCGGGACCGGACCAGGCGATGGTCTCACCGTCGATGATCACCGCGGCGTCGGTCAGGGAGAAGAGATCCCCCGCACCGAGGCTGGGGCGGGCCATGAGCTCGGTGGGGTCCGAGTTCGTGACGAGTTCGCTGATGCCGGTGAGGAGCTTCATCACTGGGCTGCCGATTCCTCGTCGCGGACGTCGAGTTCGGGGATCATCGGGATGCGCATGCCGCGCTCCTCGGCGACCTCGACGGCGCGGTCGTAGCCGGCGTCGACGTGCCGGATGACGCCCATGCCGGGGTCGTTGGTGAGCAGGCGGGCGAGCTTCTTCGCCGCGAGCTCCGTGCCGTCGGCCACGGACACCTGTCCGGCGTGGATGGACCGGCCGATGCCGACGCCGCCGCCGTGGTGGATCGAGACCCACGTCGCTCCCGAGGAGGTGTTGACGAGCGCGTTGAGCAGCGGCCAGTCGGCGACGGCGTCCGTACCGTCGAGCATCGACTCGGTTTCCCGGTAGGGGCTGGCGACGGACCCGGAGTCGAGGTGGTCGCGGCCGATGACGATCGGGGCCGAGACCTTGCCCTCGGCGACGAGCTGGTTGAAGAGCAGACCGGCCTGGTGGCGCTCCTTGTAGCCGAGCCAGCAGATGCGAGCCGGCAGTCCCTCGAACTCGACGTATTCGGCGGCGGCGTCGAGCCAGCGGTGCAGGGACTCGTTCTCCGGGAAGAGCTCCTTGAGGGCGGCGTCGGTGACCTCGATGTCCTTCGGGTCACCGGAGAGCGCGACCCAGCGGAACGGTCCGAGACCCTCGCAGAAGAGGGGCCGGATGTAGGCGGGGACGAAGCCGGGGAACGCGAACGCGCGGTCGTAGCCGGCCTTGCGCGCTTCGTCGCGGATCGAGTTGCCGTAGTCGAACACCTCGGCGCCGCGGTCCTGGAACTCGACCATGGCCTTGACGTGGGCGGCCATCGCCTGTTCGGCGCGGAGCGTGAACTTCTCCGCGTCCTGCTCGGCCTCGGTCTGCCAGTCGTCGAGGCTGACGCCGAGGGGCAGATAGGACAGCGGGTCGTGGGCCGAGGTCTGGTCGGTGACGATGTCGACCTCGGCGGCTTCGGGACGGTCGAGGATGAGCGGGAGGATCTCGGCGGCGTTGCCGACGAGTCCGACGGAGAGCGCCTGCCCGTTCTTCTTCGCCTCGATGACCTTGGCGAGCGCGGTGTCGAGGTCGGTCTCGACCTCGTCGAGGTAGCGCTTGGCCTGGCGGCGGTCGAGGCGGGTCCGGTCGACGTCGATGATGAGGCAGGCCCCGCCGTTGAGGGTGACGGCCAGCGGCTGGGCACCGCCCATGCCGCCGCAGCCGGCGGTGACGGTGAGGGTACCGGCCAGCGTCCCGTCGAAGCGCTTGCGGGCGATGGCCCCGAAGGTCTCGTACGTGCCCTGGAGGATGCCCTGGGTGGCGATGTAGATCCAGGAGCCCGCGGTCATCTGGCCGTACATCATCAGGCCTTCGGCTTCGAGCGCGCGGAAGTGCTCCCAGTTCGCCCAGTCGCCGACGAGGTTGGAGTTCGCGATGAGCACGCGCGGTGCCCATTCGTTGGTCCGCAGCACGCCGACGGGCTTGCCGGACTGGACGAGCAGCGTCTCATCGTCTTCGAGGTCGTCCAGCGTCCGCACGATCGCGTCGTAGGCCTCCCACGAGCGGGCGGCACGGCCGGTGCCGCCGTAGACGACGAGGTCTTCGGGGCGTTCGGCGACCTCGGGGTCGAGGTTGTTCATGAGCATCCGCTTCGCGGCTTCGGTCTGCCAGCTCTTCGCGGTGATCTCAGGTCCGCGGTCGGCGCGGATGACCCGGGTGGGGTCGTGCTGGGTGAACGACGGTGTGGTCGCCGAGGTGGTCGCGGCGTCGGTTTCGGACGTGGCGGTCATGGGATTCCCTTTCGTGGGGTCCCGCAGGGGGACCTGAGCTCAGTTCGACCGGTGTGTCCGACGGAGTGGATTCCCGATCGCGGCCCGACGGCGAGAGACCGTGGGGGCCGAATCGTCTTTGACTACCCTTCCATTGTGTCCGCTGGGAGCGCGGACGGAAGTGGTCTGGCTCAAGTTCTGTCCGATATTTCGGACACTATCCGCCGGCGACCGTGACGGTGCGGCGGCGTCGCTGACCGGTCGCGAGGCCGAGGCAGAGGACGAAGACGGCGAGAGGCCCGTCGAGACCGTCGAACTCCGCGTCGATGCCGCGGCTCGACCAGCCGGTCCGGCCGATCCGGCCGCAGAGCGCGCCGTCGCCGTCGCGCAGCTCGAGGTCACGCGAGTCCGGGGCCGGTGCGAGGCGGTACTCGCGGTCTCCCGCCGCGATGGTCCACCCGGTGGTTCCGGCGCGTTCGGCAGCTGCCACTGGATTCGCCGGCCCGTCGGGTGCGGAGGCGCGCGCCACCGGCCGCAGGGTGTATGCGGTGCCGAAGGACCCGCTGGTCAGTTCGAAGCGAGCGCCGTCGATGACGATCTCACCGCCTCGGCGCAGGGCCCGCGAGCCGATCCGCGTCGTCGGGAATCCGGACCCCGTGATCTCATAGCGGGCCGGGAAGCCGGTGCGGCGGGAGTGCAGTGTCAGCGTGGTCATGGTTCCTCCTGGTCAGACGGGTGGTCGGGGTGGCGACTGGGTGGTTGGGGTGGCGGTCAGCCGCCGAGGGCAGGCGCGACGAGGAACGCGAGCCCGGTGCTGAGGACGTTGAAGATGATGTGCGCGATGATGCCCGGCCACACCGAGCCGCTGCGTCGCCGGAGTTCGCCGGTGATGAGGCCGACGATGAAGGCCGAGAGCATCGTCTGCGGAACGCCGTGGAGGATCGTGAAGAGCAGGGCGCTGCCGACGACGCCGACGATCGCACCGTACCGCAGCAGCACGGTGGTGACGACGCCGCGGAAGAACAGCTCCTCCCCGATCGGGGTGAGCACCCCGAGGAGCACGAGTCCGAGCAGCAGGGGAACGAGTCCGGTCGCCGCGGTCTGCGACCAGTCGCTCTGCGCATTGCCCGAATCCCCGGTCACGGCGACATAGACCCAGGTGGCCGGGAACTTCAGTGCGAAGGCGATGAGACCGCCGACGACACCGAGGAGCAGCCACTTTCCGGCGGCAGGACGCAGTCCGAAGGCGGAGGCCGACCGGAGGCGCACGGCCACCGCGGCGGCGAATCCGCCGGTGCCGGCGATGAACGACAGACCCATGAGGAAGATGCTGAACGCCTCGGGACTGACGACGGGCTTGAGGAGGATCGTCAGCCCAAGGGTGAGGATGACGAAGACGGCGAAGCCGACGCCGAGCTCGATCCACCCGGGCCGGCGCCCCTGCAGTGCCGCCTGTGAGGACGGATTCGGGCGCGACGGGGTAGGGACAGTGGACATGGTGATCTCCTCACCGGCCGCGATGCCCACGCAGGGCGGCCGACTCAGTCAGTGGCGAAAAGGGGTCAATCAGTGGTGGAGGGAGCAGCGATCGGGTTCGCGGCGATAGCGCTGAGCGTCTCCCAGTGCGCGGCGAAAGCCGCCTGGCCCTCGGGCGTCAGAGACAGCCAGGTGCGGGCGCGCTTGCCGACGAATCCCTTGCGGATGTCGACGTAACCGGCCTCCTCGAGGACCCGCATGTGCTGGGAGAGCAGCGATTCGCTGACCTCGAGGGTCTCGCGCAGAGCCTTGAAGTCGGCTTCTCCCGTCGCGGCGAGCGCCGCCATGAGTGAGAACCGCACCGGGGCGTGGATGCGCGGATCGAGGGAGTGACGCGGATGGCTCATCGGCGATTCCTCCTCCCCGCCCGGGCCGCCTCGGCGAAGGCCGGCAGCGCGACGACGATTCCCATGAGCAGCCACAGATCGATCCGGTCTCCGAGGACGACGGGCCCGACCCAGACGACGGCGACCGCATAGAGGATCGCCCAGGCCGCGACCCATCTCCACGTGTGCGCCCTGCTCGCCGGACGGATCTCCTGGCGGGACTTCCAGCGGTAGAGGAGTCCAGCCCCGACGACCACGGCGAGGGTGAAGAGGAGGCCGTCCCAGGTGCCGCGCACCGCGGGCAGGGCGCCGATGATGACGATCGTCACGAGGCCGAAGCCGACCATCATCGGCGGATACCAGGCACCCCTTCGCCGGACGTCGTCGCTGACCCGCTCGGCCCGGGCGAGCATCTCGCGCGGGTCGTTCTCCTCGATCATCACGGTCGCACCTCCTCATCGCAGCGTCGGCGGAGCACGAGCTGCTCCGCACTCATTCACTTTAATACCACTAAAGTGCATTCACAACGGTGAATTGCTTCAGTGGCGACACAGACGACTCGGCGAGCGCTATTCATGCCTAGGGCGTCTCAATCAAGACGAAATCGGTTCTTTAAAAGTCCTGGCCCCGCGCATAGTCTGACAGGACACCCTCGAGATCACTGGAAGAGGAACAACGATGTTCATCCCGCCCACGCCCGCCGCGCCGACCCGCGGCCCGCTCACCCCCGTGCGGGCATGATGCTCGAGACCCGCCAGCTGCAGAACTTCGCGATGGTCGCCCGCGAACGCCATTTCGGACGGGCCGCCGAGCGCCTCGGCCTCGCCCAGCCCTACCTCTCGCAGCAGATCCGCAAACTCGAACGCCAGCTCGGCACGACCCTGCTCCACCGCACGACGCGCTCGGTCACCGTCACCCCGGCCGGCGCCCACCTGCTCGAGGAGGCTGAGCGGGTGCTCGCCGAACTCGACACCCTCGGCACCGAGGTCGGACTCATCGGCTCCGGACTCCAGGGCCCGCTGCGCCTCGGCTTCACCGGCTCGACGACGTACGGGGTGATGCCGCAGGTGGTGCGCCGCACCGCGGCGCTGGCACCCCGCCTCCAGCTGAGCGTGAGCGGCGAGATGATCACCCCGCAGCTCGTCACCCAGCTGCTCGACCGCACCGTCGACATCGCCCTGCTGCGCGGCACCACCCCGGCGACGGGACTTGAGTGCCAGACCATCGGCTCCGAACCCTGCATCGCCGCACTCCCCTCGGATTCGGACCTCGTCGAGGCCGAGGCGATCACGGCCGCCGACATCAGCGGCCGCGTCCTCGTCGGCTACCCGGAGACCTCGGTGATGTCGACGACGACGGCGAACTTCCTCGGCGCTCACCACCGGACCCCGGACTACGCGATCCGCGCGTCGCAGACCTCGACGCTCATGTCCCTCATCGCCGCGGGACTGGGCATGGCGATCGTCCCGGGCACCGCCTCGGCGCTGGCCATCCCCGGCGTCGAATTCCGCACCATCGTCGACGCCCCGCGCACCGAGCTCGCCCTGGCCCGGCGGGCCGATGACGACTCCCGGGCGACGGAGCGGATGACGGCGATCATCACCGAGGTCGTCGCCGCGGCCATCGCCGAGCCCCCTGTCGCAGCGGCGATCGCCGAGGAGGACGCGTCATGAGGATCACCGCCGTCGAGACCGTGCCCTACCGCATCCCCATGCGCAAGCCGCTCGCGTTCGCCAGCGGCGCCGTCGACCACATCGAGCACGTCCTGCTGCGCCTGCACACCGACGAGGGGCTGACCGGCTGCGCCGACATCCCACCCCGGCCCTACACGTACGGGGAGACCCTGGCGTCCGTCATCGCCGTCATCGACGGCGTCTTCGCCGAGGCGCTCCTCGGCGCCGATCCCCTCGACCGGGCCGGAATCCACGCCCGGCTGCGCCGCACCGTCGGCAACCAGACCGCGAAGGGCGGCATCGACGTCGCCCTCTGGGACCTCGTCGGGCAGGCGGCCGGGGTGTCCGTGCACCGGCTCCTCGGCGGGTACTGCGAGTCGCTCGCCGTGACCCACATGCTCGGGTTCGCCCCCACCGAGGCGGTCGTCGACGAGGCGCTCGCGTTCATCGACACACACGGGGTGCGGTCGTTCAAGATCAAGGTCGGCAGGCGCCCGGTCGGCGTCGACGTCGACCTCGTCACCGCGCTGCGGGAGGCCGTGGGCCCCGACGTCCTCCTCTACCTCGACGCCAACCGCGGGTGGACGGCCACCGAGGCCGCGCAGATGCTCGCGGCCACGACCGAGGCGGATCTGCGGTTCTTCGAGGAGCCCGACGACGCCGCCGAGGTGCTCGGCCGCCGGCGACTCGTCGCCTCCTCCCCGATCCCAATCGTCGCCGACGAGTCGGCACCCGATCTCGGCGCGGCGGCCCGGGAGATCCACACGGGCGGGGCGAGCGCCCTGTCGATCAAGACCGCGCGCACCGGGTTCACGGAGTCGGGCAAGATCCTCGGCTTCGCCGAGGCGCTCGGCCTCGACGTCCTCATGGGCAACCAGATCGACACGCAGCTCGGCAGCATCGCCACCGTGACCTTCGGTGCCGCCTTCGAGCACTCCTCGCGCTACCCCGCGGAGCTCTCGAACTTCCTCGACATGGCCGACGATCTCGCCGCCGAACCGCTGCGCATCGTCGACGGTCGTGTCGCCGCCCCCACCGACCCGGGGGTCGGCACGGTCGTCGATGAGGACAAGCTCGCCCACTACCGCATCGACTGACCCGCCCGACTCCGCTGTCCCGCCCGACGACGACGCAGAGTCGACAACCAGAGACACAGCGTCGACAACCGAAGGAGCCTCCCATGCTGTACCTCGTGAGAATGGACGTCACCCTTCCCACCGACCTCTCCGCGGCCGAGACGACAGCGCTGCTCGCCCGCGAGAAGGCCTACTCCCAGGAGCTGCAGCGCGACGGCCGGTGGAAGGAGATCTGGCGCATCGTCGGGGAGTACGCGAACTACTCGGTCTTCGACGTGACCGACAACGACGAACTCCATGAGCTGCTCAGCGGCCTGCCGCTCTTCCCGCACATGCGCATCCACGTCACGCCCCTGGCCACCCACCCCTCCCACATCTGACACCGCACTCACATCACCCGAAGGAGAGAGACAATGTCCGAGAACAGCTTCCAGTCCGAAGTCACGGCGAAGGCCGCCGAATCCGGCGCCAACGCCTCGGCCCGCTTCCGCGAAAGGCAGGCGCAGGGCGGCAGCACCGCCGCCGTCGACCAGGATCGCGTCGCCCTGCTCGCCGGCAAGGCGATCAAGGCGCTCAACGACCTCGTCATCGAGGAGCAGCTGAGCTACGAGGAGTACAACGCGTTCAAGGCGTGGCTCATCAAGGTCGGGGAGGACGGCGAATGGCCGCTCTTCCTCGACGTCTGGCTCGAGCACTCCGTCGAAGAGGTCGCCAATGCCGACCGGGAGGGGTCGAAGGGGACGATCGAAGGGCCGTACTACCTCGGCGGCTCACCGGAGCTGGAGTGGAACGGCACGATCCCGATGCGCGACGACGAACCGGGCACACCGTTCGTCTTCAAGGGCCAGGTCACCGCGGTCGACGGCACTCCGCTGCCGGGGGCGAAGCTCGAGCTCTGGCATGCCGACAACCTCGGCTTCTATTCGCAGTTCGCGCCGGGACTGCCGGAGTGGAACCTGCGGGGGACGTTCACGGCCAACGACAACGGCGAGTACGAGATCCACACGATCCGGCCCGCGCCCTATCAGATCCCCACCGACGGGGCCTGCGGCCAGCTCATCGCGGCCGCCGGGTGGCATGCGTGGCGGCCGGCTCACCTGCATTTCAAGGTGCACGCGCCGGACCACCAGCTCATCACCTCGCAGCTCTACTTCCCCGGCGATCCGCACAACGACGACGACATCGCCTCGGCGGTCAAACCCGAGCTCCTCCTCGATCCGCAGCCGAACCCCGACGGCGAGGGAGAGGTCACCGTCTACGACTTCGTCCTCGATCCCGCCTGAGGACTCCTCGCACGCTGAGCTGACGGTCGCCTCGGTGGGGAATATCGCCGAGGCGGCCGGCCGTCAGCGTCTAGAAGCGCGTGATGATCGAGCGGATGACCTCGCCCTTCCTCAGCTTGTCGTAGGCCTCGTCGACGTCGTCGATGGAGATCTCCTGGCTGATGAGCCCGTCGAGGTTGAGCCGCCCCTGCATGTAGAGGTCGGCGTACATCGGGATGTCGCGTTTGAGGTTCGTCGATCCCATGCTCACGCCCTGCACGCTGGCATGGCTGACGAGGGCGGCGAGCGAGGTGTCGAGGGTGACCGTGGCGTCGGGCTTGGCGATGCCGATGAGGTAGGCGTGCCCGCCGACGCGGCGCAGCGCGATCGCCTGCTCCTGGGTGGCCGGCAGTCCGATGACCTCGAACGCGTGGTCGACCCCTCCCCCGGTGAGCTCCCTGACGGTCTCGACGGCGTCGACCTGTGAGGAGTTGATGACCTCGGTGGCGCCGAAGCTCTTCGCGACCTCGAGCTTCGCGTCGATGATGTCGATGGCGATGACGTGCGTGGCTCCGGCCAGGAGCGCACCGGAGATGACGTTGAGCCCCACCCCGCCGGTGCCGATGACGGCCACGGAATCGCCGACGCGCACACCGGCGGTGTTGATCGCCGATCCGGCCCCGGTGACGACCGCGCACCCGATGATCGCCGCCTGCGGGAACGGGAGATCGTCGCGGACGACGGCGAGCTGGTTCTCGTGGACGAGCGCCTGGGAGGCAAAGCCGCCGAGACCCCACCCCGAGGCGATCGCCGTGCCGTCCTCGGCGCTCAGGCGCGACGGCTCGTCCGGTCCGCGCACCGTCGCCTGCGGGTTCGGGCACTCGTAGGTGCGCCCGGACAGGCACGTCGTGCACACTCCGCAGAACTGGATGAGGCATCCGACGACGTGGTCGCCGACTTCGATCGTCGTGACCTCGGAGCCGACCGCCTCGACGACGCCGGCGATCTCATGGCCGAACACGGCGGGAAATGGAAAGCCGTAGCCGCTCTCGACGATGTGGAGGTCGGAATGGCAGAGACCCGAGGCCCTGACATCGATGAGGACCTCGCGCTCGCGCGGTTCGTCGATGTCGACGTCCCGCGTGGTGAACGGTGAGCCGACTCCCTCGGACACAGATGCTCGCATGGTTGCTCCTTTGCAATCGTGGCGGTGATCGAACCGGTGGCGATGACGTCCGCCGGTTCGCGGTGACCAGCCGACGATCACGCAGGCAGAGCAGTGACACAACGGTCGGCACCCGATTTTGAGCGTACGCCCGATCAGGGTCGGTGTCGATGAATTCCGCGGGTCGAGGCGGTGATCAGTCGGTGCGCGGCCTCTGCCGCGGGGCGATGGGCTGGCCGGGCCGACCGAGGACTAACTACCGATCAGTCGTTCTGTTCGGTAGGATGTGTGGCGCCGGTCACCATCCGGGCACCCCGTCCTGGTCGACCCCCGCGGCTCCACCGAAGCCCGGGCGGTCGGCTGTTCGCGCACTCTCAACGCCGAGATCCACGACAGAACAGGAATGCAGACCTATGAGCACACGTCGACCGACAATGACTCCGCCCCTGCGACGACTGACCACGGTGGGCACCGCAGCGATCGCCGGCCTCGCGCTGGCGGTGGGCACGATCGCGACCCCGGCCCACGCCGCCGACCCCGTCCCGACGACGGACGCCGAAGCCGAACGCCTCAACGACGAGCGGGCCGCCGAGGATCCCTCCGAACTCGATCGCAGCAGCGTTCCCGCCGGAGTGAGCGTCGAACAGGCACAGTCGGTCGTCGAATCCTCCGACGAGATCACCGTCGCCGATGTCGAATACGCAGCCGCCGTCGAGGACCTCCCGGCATCCGGTGTCCCCGCGGACTTCTACGAGACTCCCGCCACGCTGCCGGAGGAGAACGGCGCAGTCGTCAGGCAGGCCGAATCCGACTTCTACCTCGACCCCGTCCGGCTCATCAGGCACGACGCGAAGACGACGACGTTCATGTACCGCACCACCGACGAACGCGGCACTGCCCGTGCCGCCACCGCCACCCTGCTCAGCCCGGCGAACTCCGACGGCCCGGCGCAGGACGCCGTCGTCATCGCCCCGGGCACGCAGGGCACTGCCGACAAGTGCGCTCCCAGCCGACAGCTGAGCATGGGCACGGAGTACGAGGGCATCGGGGTGACCTCGGCGCTGGCCGCCGACCGTCCGGTCATCGTCGTCGACTACATCGGCCTCGGCACCGAGGGTCCGCACCGCTACCTCAACCGCGTCGAAGAGGGCCGTGCCGTGCTCGACGCCGCCCGCGCCGTCCAACTGGTCGAGGGAAGCGGCATCGATGCGGAGACGCAGCTGCAGCTGCGCGGCTACTCCCAGGGCGGGCAGGCGACGGCGGCGGCCCTCGAACTCGCCACGGAGTGGGCTCCCGAGCTCAACCTCACCTCCGCCTCGGCGGGGGCCGCTCCGACCGACCTCAACGACGCCGTCGGCAGCCTCTCGGGCGTCTACACCGGCTTCCTCCTCTTCGGGGCGGATTCGTTCGCGGAGCAGGCAGGCATCGACCTCAGCGAGCACCTCAACGAGAAGGGCCAGGAGACGGTCGAGCGCGCCGCCGGCCAGTGCACGATCGAAGCCGTTCTCACCAACGCCTTCGTCGACACGAGCACACTGACGAAGAACGGCGGGGACTTCCAGCAGCTCGTCGAGGAGGAGTTCACCGCAGTCCTCGACGAGCAGCGGTTGGGCACGGCGGCGATCCCGGACATTCCCGTCCTCGTCAACCACAGCCGCCTCGACGACGTCGTGCCCTTCGCGCAGGGTCGGGGGCTGGCCGCGGCCTGGTGCGATGCGGGCAGGTCGGTGACTTTCGCCGACAATCTCGCGCCCACGCACATCGGCGGGTACCTCGCCTCGCTGCCGCGCGTCGAGGCGTTCACGTCGACGACCTTCGCCGGTCAGTCTCCGCTCAACAGCTGCTGGCGGCTCTGATCCCGCGGGCTTAGCCGAGCATCCGAGCCGGCGGGAGGCTCGGCTACGCCTCCATGACGTAGGAGAGGATCATCGACACGAGGGTGGCGACGACGACGGAGTTGAAGGCGAACGCGACGATGACGTTGGTCCGCACGAGTCTCCACCCGGCGCGGGTGATGGCTCGGCCCGGCAGCGCCGCCGTCATCGTCGAGGTGAGCACGGAGAACGTCAGGTAGTCGCTGAAGGCCCGGTCCTCCTCCATGTCGAACTCGAGGTGGCGTGCCGCCTGGCTGCCGCCGTCCCGAAGGTCGAGGCGCATGTAGTCGAGGGCGAACGAGTAGACCATGACCGCCCACGAGGCGATGACGTTGGCGACGCCGAGGGCACCGGCGATGACGGTCTCCTCGCTCGATCCGAGGGTGACGAGGTAGACGTTGAGCATGATGGCGACGAAGGCGGCGACGAGCGTCCACGACACGGCACCACCGCCGCCGAAGAGGATCGACGTCCAGCGGCGCCTGCGGGCGATGGCCCAGCGCGAGTGGACGGTGAGCTCCGTCTCCGTGAGGTCCTGCAGTCCGACATGGGTCCAGAGGAGGTAGACCAGCGCGTACACCGGCCACGCGACGAGGAAGACGGCGATGAGTCGCTGCGTCGCATCGACGAAACCGGCCGAATCGGCGCCGAAAGGGGAGAATCCGAGTCCGACGATGACGACGACCCCGACGAGCAGTGCGGGGATCATGCTCACCGATGAGCGCGTGTCATCGGAGATCGTGATGATCTGGCTGTGGCGGGGTCGCAGGCGCAGGACGGCTCCGGTTCACTCGATGCGGGCTGGTCACCTCACCCTAGTCGACCGGCGCCCGGTGGTTCCGTCAGGCGAGTACCCTGGGTCGCGTCCGAACGCAGGGCATCAGGCAGTGGCGAGGAGACGCTGCAGGGCGAATTCGTAGATTCCGACGGTGGCGTCGGGGTCGATCGCGCCCTCGACTGCGAGGCCGTTCGAGAGGGCGAGGATGACGACCGCAAGCTGCTCGGCCTCAGCGATGCCGGCGGCGCTCAGTTCCGCGGCGATCGCCTCGCGCAGCTGACGCCTGCTCGCCTCGAGGTCGGCGGCACCGGTGCCGCCCTCGCGCATCGCCGAGGCCCAGAACTCGAGGAACGCCCGGTGCCAGGTCGGGTCGTCGGTGGTGAAGCGCGCCAGCCGCGTCGCGAGTCCGCGGGCGAAATCCGGAGAGTCCGGCTCCCCTGCCGCGCGGGCGGCAGTGACGATCGAGGCGATCCGCTCGGCCGTCCGCGCCTTGAGCACCTCGAAGAACAGCTGGTCCTTGCTGCCGAAGCTCGAGTAGACCGCGCCCTTGGTCAGCCCGGCCGCCCGTGCGACCTCATCGACCGAAGCCTGCGTGAAGCCCCGGGCGGAGAAGACGTCGGCGGCTGCGGTGAGCACCCGGGTGCGGGTCTGCTCGCGGGTCGGGCGCTGTCGCTGCCGCGCGGTCGAGGGAGTGGTCTTCGCCATGCCCTCGACAGTACCACTGGTATTGGATACCCTCGGTATGCAATACTCACGGTATCGAACTCGGGAGAACGGACACGCATCATGTCAGCGCACGCCTTCGTCACCGGCGCCGCCGGTTTCCTCGGCCGCCAGCTCGTCGAGCGCCTCGTCGACGACGGATGGTCCGTCACCGCCTTCTGCCGCCCCGAGGACCGATCCGACCTGCTGCCGCCGGGAGTCGACGTCCGTCTCGGCAACCTCCTCGACCCATCGTCGCTGCAGGCCGCGCTCACCGGTCTGCGACACCCGGTCGTCTTCCACCTCGCCGGCAACACCACGACGTGGTCCCGTCACGCGCAGGCACAGTTTCGCGACAACGTCGACGGCACCCGCGAGCTCCTCGCCGCCGCCGAGCGCGCCGGGGCCAGACGGCTCGTGGCGACCTCGTCGATCTCCGCCTACGGGTATCAGCCCGGCGTCCGCCTCGTCGAGTCCTCGGCGTCGAACGTCGCCGTCAAGGGCGACAACTACGGGAAGAGCAAACGGGCCGCCGAAGAGCTCATCACGGCGGCTGACCGTGACGGACGGCTGTCGACCGTCATCCTCAACCCCGTCAACATCATCGGCAGCTACGATGCCGCGAACTGGTCCCGGCAGCTCATCCTGCCGCTCGCCTCCGATCGCCTGCGGGTCGTCCCACCGGGGACGGCGACGTGGATCTCTGTGCACGATGTCGTCGCCGCCCACCTCGCGGCCGTCGACGCCCCGGTCGAGGGCGGCAACATCATCCTCGGCGGAGTCGAAGCCGGCTTCCTCGAGGTCGTGCAGACGATCGCCTGGCTGCTCGGCAGACCTGCGCCCACCCGCGCCACTCCCGCCTCGGTGATGGCCGCACTCTTCGCCGTAAGTCAGGCCAAAGCCGCCCTGACGCGAACCGAGCCCGAACTCAGCCTGGCGAAGTATCGGCGGGCGACGGGCAACCTCCTCGTCGACGATTCCCTGGCCCGCACGACCCTCGGACTGGGACGCACCTCGCTGACGACGATGCTCGCCGAGACCATCGCCTGGCTGCGCACCGTCGGTCTGCTCACCGATGCCGGGCGCGCAGCGGTGCGACCGCCTCGGCGCCGGTGACCGCTCATCGCTCCGGATTCATCGGTCGGCAGAGCTGCATCGGTCGGTAGAGCTATAAGGAAGCCTGGTGGTCCGATGCGCGGACCGTACACTGACGACCATGAGCGCCGACGTCATCATCCTCGCCGGACCTCCGGGAGCCGGGAAGTCGACGACAGCCCGCGCCCTGGCGCACGATTTCCCACGGTCCGTCCACCTGCACACCGACGACTTCTGGCATTTCATCGCCTCCGGTGCCATCCCGCCCTACCTGCCGGAGTCCGAGGCGCAGAACCACACGGTCATGGAGGTCGTCGTCCACGCTGCCGCGATCTACGCGCGGGGCGACTACACCGTCATCGTCGATGGGATCGTCGGACCATGGATGCTCGATCACTTCCGTGTGCTCACCCGGCACCCTGATCCTCTGCCGGTCCACTACCTCATCCTTCGGCCGAGCCGAGAGGTCGCGCTCGACCGCGCCACCGCGCGCACCGGTCCCGACGACCTCACCGACGAGGAGCCGCTCACGACGATGTGGGATCAGTTCAGCCACCTCGGCGACCTGGAGGACCACGTCATCGACAGCAGCATTCAGACCTCGGAGCAGACGCTCGCCGCTGTCCGCGATGCCGTGGGGACGGCGACGTTCCGCCTGCGGTGACGACGCCGCCCCTGGCTCACCCGGCCTCGACCCACTCCCTGAGCTTCGTCAGCCCCTCGACGATGTCGTCCTCGCCGATGCCCGAGTACGCGAGCCGGATGTACTTCTGCTCCTCCCCCGGCTGCGGGCGACCGAAGTGCTCGCGGGTGCAGAACGAGACCCCGGTGTCATGGAGGGCCTGGGTGGAGAAGTCGGAGAGGGTCGCGATCCCCTTGCTCGCCATCGCCTCGGTGACGTCGGGGAAGATGTAGAACGTCGATTCCGGCACGGCGACCTCCATGCCGGGGATCGCGTTGATGAGCGAGCATGCGGCGTCGCGGCGGGCGCGGAGCACGTCGAGCATCTCCGCGACCGGCTCCTGCGGTCCCTGCAGCGCCGAGATCCCCGCCCACTGGACGTAGTGGGTCGTGCACGATTCGTCGTTCGTGTTCATCGTCGAGATCGCCTCGGCGACCTCCTTCGGGGCCACCGCACACCCGAGCCGCGACCCGGTCATCGCGAACTTCTTCGAGAACGTGTAGAGGATGACGGTGCGCTCGCGCATCCCCGGCAGGGCGGCGATCGACGCGGACTCACCGCCGTAGCGCATCTCGAAGTACGCCTCGTCGGAGAGCACCCAGAGGTCGTGCTCGGCGGCGATCTGCGCGATCGCCTCCCGCTCCCCCGGCGTCGACTCCGCGGAGATGGGATTCTGCAGATCGTTGTAGATGATCGCCACCGTCGTCTCGTCGATCGAGGCCCGCAGATGGTCGAGGTCGATGGCGAACCCGTCGGCGGTCGGCACGTACCGGTACGGCAGCGCCCGCCCACCGAGGTATTCGATCTGCGACTCATAGATCGGGAACCCGGGATTCGGGTAGAGCACGGACTGACCGGGATCCATCACCGCCTGGAGGAACTTCGTGATGACCGGCTTGCCCCCGGTGGTGACGACCACCTCGGCGGGATCGATGTCGAGACCGCGCCGAGACCCGATGTCCTCAGCGAGCGCCGCCCTCAACTCGGGGATCCCCGGTCCCGGACAGTACCCGGTCTTGCCGTCCGTGATCGCCCGGTTCATCGCCTCGACGATGTGCGGGGCCATCGGAAAATCGAGATCGCCGAGGTGGAACGGATAGACCCGATTCCCCTGAGCCTTCCAATCGGCGGCGGCCTGGGCGACGCGGAAAGCGGTTTCCGTGCCGAGGTCATTCAGTCGCTGGGCAGTCTTCATCGGCGGCTCCTTCGAACGCCCGCTCCCCGGCAGCGGTGCCGCAGGGAACGGTGGTGCAGCTGGTGGGAGGCGCCGCTTTCCGCGCGGAGCGGTGGGCGGCGCCTTCCTCACACGATAGACGACCGCGTCAAGGGGTCCTGCTCCGGCTCACTCTGTGACGCCGCGCAGTCGCCTGAGGTCGGCGAGGTAGGGGTTACTGGCTCGCGCCTCGGCGATCTCCGCGGCGCTGATCACGGTGACGGCGACGCCGGCGCCCCCGTCGAGGAGGTCGACGATACGCCCGTTGGGGTTGACGAGGCAGCTGTGGGCGGTGAAGCCCTCGCCGCTGTGGTTGGCATAGGCGATCGCGAGACCGTTCTCGAGGGCCCGCGCGGGCACGAGCAGCGTCGAGGTCTGCGTCGGCGAGAATGCGAGGGCAGGATCGCGGGGCTCGTCGCCGGAGGATGCGGGCACGGCGGTCGGCACGAGCAGCACCTCGGCTCCCGCCTCGGCGAGTGCCCGGGCGAATTCCGGGTACTCGATGTCGTAGCAGATGCCCATGCCGAAGCGCATGCCCCGCCAGTCGACGAGGTCGCCGCAGCGGTCGGCCGGCGTGAAGAAGTCGCGTTCGATGTCGAAGAGGTGACGCTTGTGGATCCGGGCGAGCTCGGTGCCGGAGTCGTCGAAGAACGACGCCGCGATGAACCGGCGGGCACCGACCTCGTCGACGCTTGAGGCGACGAGCGCGACCCCGAGGTCACCGGCGATGGCGGCGAGGCCCTCCCGCACCCGAGCCCCGTCATGGGTCCAGGCCCGGGCAGGGTCGTAGCCGGTGGCGAAGAGCTCGGGCGTGACCACCACCTCGGCGCCGACATCCCGTGCCTCCGCGACCCCGCGCCGCAATGTCCGCAGATTGCCGTCAATGTCGTCGATGCGGGCGACCGACTGGACGATCCCGATCGCCACCGCCGGGCCCGCATCCGCGCCGGCCGGACCCGCGCTGGCCGGGCTCGCGCTGGCCGGGCTCGCACTGGCCGGGCTCGCACTGGCCACACGTTCCGGAGTGCGCTGTTCGCTCATGGAGCATCCCCTCCTCCGCGCGGAAGTTTTCCTCCCGACGCCATTGACGGCGCCTTCGCCGGTCAGTGACAATTATAAACCAAATCGGATTTGGTTTATTGGCCGTCCGGTTCGTCGAGCGCATCGCAGCCGCTGCCCTCGACCCGACCACCGAGAGCCCGAGGAGTCACCGATGACACCGCACAGCGAGTTCGCGTCCACCATGGCCGCGAACGGCACTTCACCCGCCGTCGCCGAGGAGATCGAGCGCAGAATCGCGATCGTCGAATCCACCGAGGCGGCCGATCCCTCGCGTCTGCCGCTGTCGGCGACAGAGCTCACCGTCTACACCGGGTCGGCCGTCGCCGCCTGCCTCATCGGCCTGCTGGTGGTGGCGCTGTGAACGGGGCACCGGATCACACGGTCGGCGCCGCGACGGCCGCCGAGGACCCGGTCAGCCGCGAACTGCAGCAGGAGCGCATCTACGGCACGTTCCCGCTCCTGAAATCCGAGCGGACCTGGTCGGGCTGGGACTTCACATGGGTGAACACAGCGCTCGCGATCGCCACGTGGGCGTTCCTCGTCGGCGGCTCGACTGCCCTGCTCGTCGGGTTCGCCGACGGTGTCGCGGCGATGATCATCGGCAACGCGATCGGCCTGTGCTTCATGGTGCTCGCCTCCGTGCCGGCCTCCCAGCGCTACGGCTCCGAGCAGTACACACTGCTGCGCGGCGCGTTCGGCGTCGTCGGGGTCGGCCTCATCGTCTTCACGATCATCCTCGTCACGGAGATGGGCTGGTCCTCGCTGCTCGCGGTCATGGCCGGGCGCGCGACGAGCCAGGTCGCGGGCACGCTCGTCGGAGCGGAGTTCGATCAGTACGGGCCGCTCGTGACGATCGGCGGCCTCGTCGCCATCGGCATCGCGTGGTTCGTCCTCTCCCGCGGCCCGGTGACGATCGGGAAGTTCAACAAGTTCGTCGCCCCGGGGCTCGCGATCATCACCGTCGTCATGATGATCGTCCTCGTGGCGACCACCTCGTGGGACACCCTGCGGGACGCGTCCCCCCTGGCGCCGTTCGACGATCCGACGCTCAACTTCATGGTCGCCGTCGAGTTCAACGTCGGCGTCGGGGTCTCGTGGTACCCGGTCATGGGCTCGCTCGCGCGGATGACGAAGAGCCGCCGAGCAGCCGTCTGGCCCGCCTTCGGCGCCCTGTTCTTCGCCACCCTCATCGCCCAGGCCGTCGGGATGGCCGCGGCCCTGACGATCGGCGACTCCGATCCGACGTACTGGATGGTGCCGCTGGGCGGGCCGATCCTCGGGGTCGCAGTCCTCGCGTTCATCGGGTTCGCCAATATCACGTCGATGTCCTCGATCGTCTATTCGACGATCCTCGCGATCCGCCAGTCCGCCGGTCACGCGCTGAGACGGGTGCCGTGGAAGGCGCTCACGGCGGCCTTCTTCGTCCTGCCCGCGATCATGACGTTCTTCCCCCAGTTCATGTACGAGCAGTTCATGGTGTTCGTGTCGTTCTCCGGCGCTTTCCTCACCGCGATCTGCGGCGTCGCACTCGCCGACTACTTCGTCCTCCGCCGCCAGCACATCGACCTGCGCGAGCTCCACCTCGGCGGGCACGGCCGGCTCTACGCGTACACGGGCGGGGTCAACTGGGCGGGCATCGTCGCCGTGATCGCCGGCGCCGCGTTCTACGTGTGGCTCTACAACCCCGTCACGCTCGAGACCGCACCGGCGTTCTCGGTCATCACCGCCGCCCTGCCCGCCGCACTCGTCGCCGGCCTCATCTACCTCCTCATCTTCCGGGTCGCCTACGCCTCCCGGCATCCGGCCCGCTGAGGACCGACCGCCTCGGCGAGCCCTCCAGCCCACCGCACCATGCGCCATCACCACCAAGGAGAGACATGCCCACCGCTTCACGTGCCGCCATCCACACCGCCGGACCCGACCTCACCATCGCCGAGGTGGTCGTCCGCGACCCCGGTCCCGGCCAGGTCCTCGTCAAGCTCGGCGCCTCGGGGGTGTGCGGCTCCGACCGGCACGTCCTCGACGGCGACTGGAACCTGCCGAGTCCCACCGTCATGGGCCACGAGGGAGCCGGCACCGTCGTCGCCACCGGGGAGGGCGTGACCGACCTCAACGTCGGCGACCACGTCGTCCTCAGCTGGTTCTACCCCTGCCTGCACTGCGCGGCCTGCCGCGCCGGCCGCATGTGGGTGTGCACGGGCAGCGGCGCCTCGGCCGGGCTCCTGCCCGACGGGACGACGGCGTTCGCGCAGGACGATGCCCCCGTCTACCCGTACCTCGCCGTCGGGTCGATGAGCGAGTACACCGTCGTCGCGCAGCAGGCGGCGGTGAAGATCCCCGACGACGTCCCCTTCGACGTCGCCGCCCTCATCGGCTGCTCGATCGCCACCGGCTTCGGCGCCGTCGTCAACGACTCCGCGGTCGAACCCGGCCGCTCGGCGCTCGTCATCGGCGCCGGCGGGGTGGGGCTGAGCATCATCATGTCCCTCGCCCTGGCCGGGGCGAACCCGATCATCGCCGCCGACATCTCCGACGAGGCGCTCGGCCTCGCGTCATCGTTCGGCGCCACGCACACGCTGACATCGGGACCCGACCTCGCCGCCGAGGTCGCCGCGCTCACCGGGACCGGCGTCGACTACGCGTTCGAGGCGATCGGCCGGCGCCAGACGATCGAGCAGATGCCTGAGTGCCTGATGCCCGGCGGCACCGCCGTCGTCGTCGGACTGCCCCCGGAGGACGATCCGGTCTCCGTCGACGCCCTGCTCCTGGCCGAAGAGGGCAAGCGGCTCGTCGGCTCGAACTACGGGTCGACGGTTCCCGGTCGCGACTTCCCGCTCCTCGCCGAGCTCTACCGCGCGGGGAAGCTGCCGATCGACCGCCTCATCACCGATCGGGTCGGCCTCGACGAGGCCAATGCGGCCTTCGACGCGATGCGCGCGGGGGCTCAGGGCCGCACGGTCATCGTCCACTGACCGCCTCAAGGGAGGGGATGCGCGACGCTCTGAGAGAATGGCGCCATGGCGCGACCGAGCAAGAACATCCTCTCCCCCAGCATCATCGCCGAGGCGGCCCTGACGTTGGTCGAGCGCGATCACGATTTCACGATTCCCGGGATCGCGAAGGAGCTCGGGGTCAACCCGTCATCGCTCTACCACCACGTCCGGGGCGGTCGCGACGAGATCATCAACCTCATGCGCGAGGCGCTCTACGGTCGCATCGACCTGCGTGCGGCGACCGCGGAGGGCGCCCCGTGGCAGGACCGGCTGCGGGCGTGGATCCGCAGCTACCGGGCGAACATGGCGAAGCTGCCCGCCGCGATGCCGCTGCTCGTCGGCTCCCCGGTCGACGACCTGCCGACGCTGCGGATCTACGAGGTCGCGTTCGCGATCCTCGACGAGATCGGCATCCCCGCCGAGGACCAAGTCGACGTCGTCTCGATGCTCGACGCGGTCGTCCTCGGATCGGCGCTCGATCGCGGTGCCCCGGTGCCGATGTGGCAGCCGGGCGATCATGCGGTCCCGCACCTGCAGCGTGCGGCGCCGTTCGGGGATGATGATGACCGTTCGGCCAGGGGTCTCGAGCTCGCGATCACCGGTGCTGTCGCTGCGATCGAATCCCTCATCGCCGAGGCGGCCTGAGGGTTGGTGTCGTCTGCAGCCTGAGGGTCGGCGTCAGCCTTGTCCGCGAGCCGGGCTCGGAGTCACCCCTCGTTCGGGGCGATGAAGAGCTTCCGCAGCGGTGACTTGTCGATGTACCACCGCGTCTTCATCCCGGCGGTCAGGCGGACGAGGGAGCCGGGTGCCAGCACGACCGGCTCCTGCGCGGGGTCGTCGAATTCGATGCGACCGGCACCGGAGATGACGAGGAAGACCTCGTCGCCCTCGACATCGCGCATCGCGCCCGTGCTCATCTCCCACAGTCCGTAGTCGACGTCGCCGATCGTTCCGAGCTCGGCGAACGCTGTCGTCGTTTCCGCGGCGGGCGCCCCAGCGTCGCCGGGCGCGTCAGTCCCGGCGGGGTCGAGGCGCTGCCACTCCTCGATCGGCTCGTGGTCGAGGGGGTAGGTGGTCGTGTCGATCGGCTCCGTTGCGCTCATGCGCCCAGTGTAGCGAGCGGAACCGGAACACGAGCACGGAATTCGGAGCCGCCTCGGCGATTACATATGCCAATACGACGTCCAGCTGCTGTTTACAGCACGACTAGCCATGGGATAGAACTGAATCCGTACGCTCGCAGCGGGCGGGCGCACTCGATCAGGAGAGCTCCATTGACCTACCTCAACGGTGAGGCGTCGTTCTGGCTGGCGCAGTCGCCGGCCGCGCCCATCCCCACCCCACTCCCCTCTGCCAAGCAGGACCTCGTCATCGTCGGCGGCGGCATGACCGGGCTGTGGTCGGCCTACTGCGCCCGCCAGGCCCACCCCGACTGGGCGATCACGGTCATCGAAGCGAAGACGGTCGGCTACGGCGCCTCGGGCCGCAACGGCGGGTGGCTCTCCACGCTCATGCCCGGCAATCGGGCCCGCTTCGCCGAGGCGGTCGACCGCGCCGTCATCGATGACCCGGACGGCCCGGTCGGCTCGGCCCGACGGACCGGCGTCGAGAGCGTCCGGGCCTTCCAGTCCGCGCTCTTCGATTCGATCGACGAGGTCCTCGACGTGCTCGAGACCGAGGGCATCGACGCCGAGGCGGTGCGCGGCGGGCACATCGACGTCGCCCAGTCCGCGGCAGGGATGGCCCGCCTCCACGACCTCGTCGAGGGCAACCGCCGGTTCGGGTACGGGCCTGAGGACATGCAGGTCCTTGACGCCGCCGAGACGCGGGCGAGGATCAACGTCGACAACGCGCAGGGCAGCGTCTTCGTGCCCGGCACCGCGCGCATCGACCCGGCGCTCCTCACCGAAGGACTCGCCCGCGTTCTGCGCGAGCGCGGCGTGACGATCTGCGAGGGCACGCGGGCCCGGCACATCGGCACCGGCCTCGTGTCGACCGAACGCGGCCCGGTCAGCGGGGAGACGATCTTCGTCTGCCTCGAAGGGTATTCCGACACCGTCGCCGGAGACCTGCCCGGCCTCGAGGGCCGCCAGGTCATTCCCGTGTTCTCCTCGATGATCGCCACCGAGCCGCTGCCGGCCGAGGCGTGGGAGCAGATCGGCTGGGAGGGCCGGGAGTGCCTCGGCGATGCCGCCCACACCTTCATCTACGCCCAGCGCACCGCCGATGATCGGATCGCCCTCGGCGGCCGGGGTGCGCCGTATGCGTTCGGCTCGGGCCTGCCCGGTGATGGACGGGTCCCCGCCGAGGTGGTCGACCTGCTCCGCACGCGGCTGTCCTCGCTCTTCCCGACGCTCGACGTCGAGGTCGCCCACGCGTGGCGGGGTGCGCTCGGGGTGACGCGCGACTGGTGCGCCGGGATCTTCTTCGACCCCGCACAGCGCATCGGCGTGGCGCGCGGGTATGCCGGACACGGGGTGACGGCGACGCATCTGGCGGCGAAGACGCTCCTCGACCGGGCGGCCGGCACGCCGACGCCGCTGACCGCCCTGCCGTGGAACGATCACGTCTCGGGGCAGTGGGAGCCCGAGCCGATCCGGTGGCTCGGCATCCGGTCGATGTACAAGATCTTCAACCTCGCCGATGAGTGGGAGCGCATCACCGAAGCGCAGCGGACGAGCCTCCTCGCCCGCTTCGGCGCGCGGCTCGCCGGCCTCGCAGAGTAGGCCGGGCTCCTCCGACTTCAGGTCGTTCCAGACAGAGAATCCGACGGAAAATCTGACCATTTCGACCTGGAGTTCCTCGGGTTCGCGAGTTCGCGGGCCGTGCTGCTGTCACACGGCCGGGCTGAGATCTGCCAGACTCAGTGAGAGGGCAGCGACGATGAAGGAGTGCGACCATGACGACCCCGGACCAGCGCATCTCGCCGATGGCGCAGACGTACCCGGCCTCGGACATCCGCAGGATGTTCAACCTCGCGCTCGACCACCCCGAGGCCGTCAAACTCACCGTCGGCGAACCGGACTTCCCCACGCCGGAGCACATCAAGGCCGCCGGCATCCGGGCGATCGAGAACAACGAGACCCGCTACGTCGCCAATGCCGGGATCCCGGGGCTGCGCGAGGCGATCGCGGAGAAGTACGCGGCCCGCTGGGGTCGGCCGGTCGGCATCGAGAACGTCATGGTCACCTTCGGGGCGATGGAGGCGCTCACCCTCTCCCTCGATGCCACGGTCTCGCCCGGACAGGAGGTCATCATCGCCGATCCGAGCTTCCCGAACTACCGCGGTCAGATCCACCGCCTCGGCGCGGTTGCCGTTCCCGTGCCCGTGCGCGAGGACAGCGGCTTCAAGGTCCGCGCCGAGGATGTCCGGGCCGCCGTCACCGAGCGGACCGCGGCGATCATCCTCAACTCCCCGTCGAATCCGCTCGGCTCGGTCATCGATCGGGCCGATCTCGAGGGGATCGTCGACCTCGCCGAGGAGTTCGGGTTCACGATCATCTCCGATGAGGTCTACGACGAGATCGTCTTCGACGATGCGACGTTCACCTCGATCGCCGAGGTGCGGCCCGGGTTCGATCGGCACCTCGTCATCGGCAGCTTCTCGAAGACCTATGCGATGACGGGGTGGCGGTGCGGGTTCGTCATCGCCCCTGCCGATCTCATCGCACCGATGCCGCTGCTCCAGGAGGGGCTGACCTCGAGCCTGCCGGGCTTCGTCCAGGAGGCAGCGATCGCCGCGCTCACCGGCCCGCAGTCGGTGGTGGGAGCGATGGTCGAGTCGTATGCGCAGCGCCGTGACCTCATCGTCGATGAGGTCAACGCCATCGACGGAATGAGTGTGCTGCGCCCCGAGGCGACGTTCTACGCGTTCGCCAACGTCAAGGACTGGGGTCTGAGCTCGTGGGACGTCGCACTTGAGCTGCTGAGGCACCACGGGCTCGCCACGATTCCCGGGTCGGCGTTCGGCCCCGCCGGTGAGGGCTATCTGCGGCTGACGTTCGCCGTGTCCCCGGAGACGATCAGGGAGGCGTGCCGACGCCTCGCGGACTTCGCTGCCACGCGGTGACAGGGTGGCGCAGTGACCCAGTGGCACGGTGACTTCAACCGGCTGAGACCGCGACAGGGGCGAGTGCACTTAAGTGCACTCGCCCCTGCGCTGCCCGGACCGCCGCGGAAGAAGCGGCGCGACCGGGTCGGTGCCCGGTGTGCGATCACCGGAGCCAGGACGCACTGATCAGAGATCAGCGCCCGTCATTCAGCGACGGTCGGTGACGTCCTTCGCGGTGTCCTTGAGCTTCTCACCGGCCTGCTTGGTGCCGGCGGCGGCCTGGTCGGCCTTGCCCTCGGCCTGCATCTGCTCGTTGTTGATGAGCTTGCCGGTGGCGTCCTTGGCCTTGCCCTTGAGCTCCTGGGCCTTGTTGTCGAACTTGTCCTTCGCACTCATGGCGATTTCCTTTCGTTGTTCCAACAGGTGATCCGGAAGAGACCGGATCGTGGTCAGGCAGCGTTCTTGCTGCGGTTCTTGATGATCAGTCCCCAGATGAACGAGAACACGATCGCGCCGATGACGGCGATGAAGAACGAACCCCACGACCAGGGATCCGAGAAGACTGCGCCGATTCCCTTGCCGCCGAAGAGGCCGAAGAGAAGTCCACCGACGAAGGCGCCGATGACACCGAGGATGATGGTGCTGATCCAGCCACCACCCTGCTTGCCGGGCAGAATGAGCTTCGCGAGCGCTCCCGCGAGCAGTCCGACGATGATCCAGCCGATGACAACCATGTTTCCATCCTTCTCTCTAGGGAACGGAGCCTGCAGACCGGCAGGCCTGCTTGGTTCCATTCCACCTGTACAGACGCAGTGACACTACAAACCTCACGCACATTTTTCAAGGATTTTTCCCGGAGTTTCACCCAGGTGAACTTGCCGTGTCGGATCACGCGGTCGGGCGTTTCCCGGCGTGTGCCCCGCGATCACGGGGCATGCGGCCGTCGAGGTCAGGCCGTCGACGCCGTCAGATCGGGCAGAAATCGATGTTGTCGATCCCGCCGCGGCGGCGGTACCGCGATCGGGTCAGGTCGCCGAGGCGAGCGCTGCGTTCCAGCTTCCGTAGAACTTCCGCACCGCGGCGGCCGAGGGCACCTCGCCCTTGTGCGCCGTCGCGTACTCCCCGTACGCCTTGTACGTGGCGCCGACGCCGCGCGATTCGCAGTCGGCGACGAACGCCGCGATCGCCCGATCGTAGGCAGCGGCGTCGAAGCGCAGCTGACCCTTCGCCCGGCCCGTGCTGCTCGTCGCCAGTCCCGCCGCCGTGAGCGCATCGTTCCACGATCCGAACCGCTGCACGGCGGTCTGACTCGTCGGCGGCCAGAGGCTCGCGCCCTTGCCCGAGCCGATCCCGAGGTGGCGCAGCAGGGCGGTGCGCTCGGCGTCGTAGCGTGCCGCGGTCAGACCGGGCTTCGCGTCACGACGGCGGATGGAACCGATCGCCTCAGCCACCTCGGTGACGGTGCGAGCGACGAGTGCCGCGTCGTCGGGGAACTGGGCGGACAGCGTCGCCTCCACCTCGGCGAGGATCGTCTCATCCGGCGCATCGAGCCCTCCGGTTGCGTTGGGCAGCGCCGCGCCCGCCGGTCCAGCGTCGGTCGGCGCCGTGTCGGTCGTGCGCGCGGTCGCGAGCAGCAGAGCCCCGAGCACCGCAGGGGTGGGGGTGTGGGATCTGTCGCGCGTTGCATCCGTCATCCCCACCATCCTACGGGGCGGCTCAGACCTCGAGATTCCGGAGGACGAATCGCTGGATCTTCCCGCTCGGCGTCTTCGGCAGCTCGTCGACGATGTGGACTCGGCGCGGATACGCGTGTGCGCCGTACGTGGTGCGCACGGCGTTCTGCAGCCGCGTGACGAGATCGTCGGTGCCCGCGGACTCCCCGAGGACGACGAATGCTTCGATGGCCTCGCCTCGGACCTCGTCCGGGCGCCCGACGACGGCCGCCTCGACGACGGCGTCGTCGGTGACGAGGATGCTCTCGATATCGAACGGGGCGATTCGGTAGCCGGCGGCCAGGATGATGTCGTCGTCACGGGAGGCGAAGAAGAAGTCCGGTCCCTCCGCTCGGCCCATATCCCCGGTGAAGTACCACCGGCGGTCGGGGGTGAAGCGCTCCGCCGTCTGGCGCGGGGCGTCGACGTAGCCGGTGAACCACATCAGCGGGCTGTCCTCGACCGAGAGGGTGATCGACCCGCCGGTCGTGCCGGCGACGAACCCGGGCAGCGCCTGCCCCATCGACCGGTCGGCGACCGTGGAGCGCAGACGTTCGTCCCATGCGTTGCCGATGGCCATGCCCTGCTCGGTCTGCCCCCAGTGGTCGCGCACCGTCACCCCGAGCGCACCCGGCGCCCAGTCGACGACGTCTGCGGTCAGCGGCTCTCCCGCCGAGGAGGCTGCGCGCAGGGGTGCGGCAGCGGTGATGCCCGTCTTCTTCAGGGCCCGGTAGATGGTGGGCGCGGCTGCGAGGTTCGACACCTGCAGCTCGTCGAGCAGGCACCCGGTCGTCGCGGGATCGAAGCCGCCGGCGAAGAGGATGTTGGGCACACCGATCGCGAGCGGTCCGACGACGCCGTAGTAGAGGCCGTAGGCCCAGCCGGGGTCGGCTGCGTTCCAGAACACGTCGTCCTCGGCGACGCCGAGACCGTAGCGCATGTAGGCGATGAACGCGGCGAGCGCGGAGCCCGGGACCCCCACGGCCTTGGGGGTGCCCGTGGTGCCGGAGGTGTAGAGCTGGAGGAACAGACCATCCCCGCCGATCGCCTCGGCAGAGTCGAGCGGTTGACGTACAGCGATCTCCCGGTCGAGGTCGGCACCCGTCCCGAGGAGGGGAACATCGATGCCCTCGAGTTTGGGCTGCTGGGCGGCGTCGGCGACGATGAGCACGGCATCGGCCCCGGTCACTCGGGTTGCGATCGCCGGTCCGGCGAAGGCGGTGAACAGGGGGACTTCGACCGCGCCGAGGCGCCAGAGTGCCATGAGGACGATCGGCAGCTGCCGCGTCTTCTCCATGAGGACGCCGACTCGCGATCCGCGTCCGACGCCGAGTTCGCGGAGCAGTGCGGCAAGGCGCTGGGAGCGATCGGCGAGTTCGCCGAACGTGAGGCGGTAGGGGTCGAGTCGCTCGTCGACGCAGACGAACGCGGTGTCGGCTGCCGGGCGGCTGTCACAGAGCACCTCGGCGAGGCAGAGGTCGGCCACCGAGAATCGGCGGCGCAGCTCCTCGACCTCGGCCACGATGTCGAGATGGTCCTGCCACGGGGCGGGCGCCGCCGCGACATCCTCGTCCACCTGCTCGGTCGTCATTGCCTCGTTCATTGCGCTCTCCTCAGTCTCGGTCGTCATCGTCCTGTCTCGACGGCACCGTGGTCCCGTGCGCCGGTGAAGCGAGACGTTTGAAGCGAGACTAGGCAAGGCGCGCATCGTTGACTACCCTCCGAAGTGGGCAGTGGCTGCTGCCGAGGCGATGAGGCGAGGACGGGGCGGCGATGGGCACGGAGCACGACGAGCGCATTCGACGGTCGCTCGATCGCGTGCGCACCGGCACCGGTGTCGACCTCGCCTTCGGTGGGGTGGTCGACGACTCCCGAGGTCTGCTCCTCTCCCATTTCTTCGGCCCCACCGTCGGTGCGCTTCCGGGTGTCACGCTGTCCTACGATGCGGGGCTCGGCGGTCGCACGGTCGCCCTGCGGCGGCCCCTGGCCGTGGCCGACTATGTCGCCTCGGAGGCGATCTCCCACCACTACGACGGGGTGATCCGGGCTGAGCGTCTGCGGGCGATCGCTGCGGCCCCGGTCGTCGTCGACCGTGAGACCACCGTCGTTCTCTATGCCGCGTTCCGCAGCGACGCCGTCATCGCCGACCGCATCCTCTCGACCCTGACCGACGAAGCCCGCGAACTCGAGCACGCGCTCATCGTCGCCCGTGCGCAGCGGCTCGAAAGCGACGCCGAGGCGGCCCGCGCTCTGCTCACCCGGATCCGCGCCGTTCATGGGGAGCTGCGGGCACTCAGTGCCGCGGTCACCGACGGTCGCCTGCGCCGGGAGCTGCGCGAGATCGCCGAGGGTCTCGCGCTGCCGGAGAAGCGTGAGCCGACGGTGCCGGTGTCGCTGACCGAGCGGGAGACCGATGTCCTCGCGCTCGTGGCGACGGGCATGACGAACCGGGAGGTCGCCGAGGCGCTCGGTCTCACCGTGCTCACCGTCAAGGCGTATATGAAGGCGCTCATGGCGAAGCTCAATGCCCGCACCCGGTACGCTGCGGTCATCGAGGCGCAGGAGACGGGCCTGCTGCCGTAGAGCCTGCCCCGTGTCAGGCCGGGGTGAGAGGATGGGCTCGTGCCTACCGATCGTCCGACCTCGCCGCAGCCTCGGCGGTCTGAGAGCGTCCACACCGATTGGCGCACGACGTTCGCCTCCTTCGCCGAGGTGACGCCGCAGGACCACACGCCCGTGGCTCTGGGATTCGAGCTCATCGAGGTCGTGCCCCGCACGTGGTACGAACCGCAGCGCTCGGTGCTGCTGACGAGGAATGCCGTGAGTCCGCGAGCGAACCCGACGCTGGCGATCCGTCCGCTCGTCCTCAGCGAGTCCGGGAACTGGGTGAAGAAGTCGCTGACGTGGCGCACGATCGACCGGATGACGACGCAGTTCGGGGTCGACCCGCGCCACCAGGAGTGGTTCTCCCAGCTCGCGGGCCTGCGCACCCGCGACAAGACCGACTTCACGCCCGACGGTGCGCCGTACCACCTCGGCGATTTCCACACCCCGCTGATCTGGGACATCTTCACCCACGGGGCCGAGCTCGGGATCGCGTTCGTCGGCGTCAACCAGGGCATGGACGTCCGCATCGGGCGGAGTGCGGGCGCCCTCATCGACGTCGCCCGGGTGCCCGGTCGTCTCCGCGTCCAACCGCAGGTGACGATCGATGAGCGCGAATTCGCCACGGGGTTGGCCAAGCCGATCTGGACGCACGGATTCTTCGGCGTCGACACCCGCACCGGCTTCACCGTCACCCTCGCGCCTGCGGCGGCGCCGACGACCGCCTCGGCGCTGCCGGTCTTCTCCTCCCCCGGCCCGATCACGATTCCCGCCGCCGAGGCCGAGGAGTTCTTCGCGGAGTACTACCCGCTGCTGCGCACCTCCGCGCAGGTCGTGAGCTCCGATGATTCCGTGACGTTTCCGCACTTCAGGGACCCCCGTCTCGTTCTCTTCCTCACCTTCGGGACCGCGGACCGACTGAGCGTGCGCTGGTACTGGGAGTACTCGGGGCCGCGTCGCAGGCTCCCGGTCCGGCCGGTCGACCGCCGCGGCGACAACCGCCACGGCGACAACCGCCTCGGCGAGGAGCGTCGGGACCACGAGCACGAAGCCGCGGTCCTTGCCGAGGTGAGCACCCACCTCGCCCGATTCGCGCTGACCGACCCTGGGGCCGAGTTCCCCACCACCCCGACCGACGTCGACCTCGACGACGCCGACACCGCGGATTTCGTCGCGAACATCCTCCCCGGCCTCGAGGAGATCGACCACGTCACGGTCATCACCCGCGGCAGGCGGCAGCCGTACCGTGAGCTCGGCGGCGATCCGAACGTGAAGATCACCTCGGTCGAGTCGGAGAAGAACGACTGGTTCGACCTCGGCTTCCAGATCACCGTGGGCGGCAAGCCGATCCCCTTCGCCACGCTCTTCACCGCGCTCGCCAAGGGGGCGAAGAAGATCAAGGTCGTCGACGACACCTTCCTCACCCTCGACCGGCCCGTCTTCGACCGGATCAAGGCCCTCCTCGCCGAGGCGGAGCTCATCCCCGAATGGGAACCGGGCGCCCCGAAGATCAGTCGCCTCCACGTCGGTCTGTGGTCGGAGTTCGAGGACCTCGCCGACGAGGCCGAACCCGCCGTGACCTGGCGGGAGTCCGCGCAGGCCCTGACCGAACTCGACCGGCTTCCCGCCACACCGGTGCCGCACCTGAACGGGGTCACCCTCCGGCCGTACCAGGTGCAGGGGTTCCGCTGGCTCGCGCTGCTGCACCGGTGCCGCCTCGGCGGGATCCTCGCCGACGACATGGGGCTCGGCAAGACCCTGCAGACGCTCGCGCTCATCGCCCATGCGCGCCGCGAGGCCACCGGCACCGAGCCGCCGTTCCTCGTCGTCGCCCCCACCTCGGTGGTCCCGGTCTGGGCTCAGGAGGCCGGGATGCGCACCCCTGACCTCGATGTGCGCGTCGTCCGGGAGTCGACGAAGAAGCGGGGCACGTCCGTCGCCGAGGTGGCCGCCGGTGCCGATGTCATCGTCGTCTCGTACGCGATCCTCCGCCTCGATGAGGACGAGATCGCCGGCCTGGAGTGGGCGGGCCTCGTCCTCGATGAGGCGCAGTTCGTCAAGAACGCGTCCTCGCAGGTCCACCAGGCGGCGAAGGCGGTGCGGGCGCCGTTCCGCCTCGCGCTCACGGGCACGCCCTTGGAGAATTCGCTGCGCGACGTCTGGTCGCTGCTCGCGATCACCGCACCCGGTCTCTTCCCCTCGCCGCACCGGTTCGAGGAGGAGTACGTGCGGCCGATCGAAGGCGGGGAGAATCCGGGACGGATGCAGCGTCTGCAGCGACGGATCCGGCCGTTCATGATGCGCCGGACGAAGGACCTCGTCGCCGCCGATCTGCCGGAGAAGCAGGAGCAGGTCATCACCGTCGAGCTCTCGGCCGCGCACCGGAAGCTCTACGATCGGATCCTGCAGAAGGAGCGGAAGAAGATCCTCGGCTTCATCGAATCCGACTACGACCGGCAGCGGTTCATCGTCTTCCGGTCACTGACCCTGCTGCGGATGCTCGCGCTCGATCCGCGCATCGTCGATGCCGAGCACGCCGCAGTGCCCTCGAGCAAACTCACGGCGCTCCTCGACCACCTCGACGAGGTCATTGCCGAAGGGCATCGGTCGATCGTGTTCAGTCAGTTCACGTCGTTCCTCGATCATGTCGCCGAGGAGCTCGATCGTCGCGGTGTCCCCTCCGTCATGCTCGACGGGTCGACCCGCAATCGCGCCGAGGTCGTCGAATCGTTCCGGGCGGGGGCGGCGCCGGTGTTCCTCATCAGTCTCAAGGCCGGCGGGTTCGGTCTCACCCTCACCGAGGCGGACTACGTCTTCCTCATGGATCCGTGGTGGAATCCGGCAGCGGAGAATCAGGCGATCGACCGTGCGCATCGGATCGGACAGACGAAGCACGTCATCGTCTACCGCTATGTCACCGAGGGCACGATCGAGGAGAAGGTGCTCGGGCTCCAGCGGAAGAAGGCGGAGCTCTTCGACTCGCTGATGAGTGAGGGCGACGAGGTGGCGCCCGGGCCGGCGTCGGGGTCGGGGGCGTCGGGTGGGCCGGCGGCGTTGCTAGGCGGGCCGTCGAGCAGCCACGGTCAGGCGTTCAGCCGGGAGATCACCGCAGACGACATCCGGGATCTCTTCGACGGGTGAGGGTCAGCTGGAGGCATCGTTCGAACTTCAGTGCTTGAGCAGACGGCCGATGATCTCCGGAACACGAACTGTCACAGCGTTCCAGAAGACCTCGTTGTTCACTGCCGTATACCCGGCGTGGGCGGCAATGTTCCGGGTCGCCCTGATCGCGGTCACCTCCATCGGGGTCAACTCGTCAAGCCACGGAGCGAATTCTGCACGTTCAGTCAACGAGGCCAGACGAATGATCACCATACTCGCGACATCGTAGGACGGCGCGCCAGCGACGAAGTCATCGCGCGGGGTCGAGGCGACGGCCTGTGCGCGTTGGAGAATTCGAGCCAGCTCCTCCCGAATGTTCTCGCGGTCGAAGTTCGGGCTGTTCCGTCGACTGCGGCGCCGCCCGGCCGAGTAATCGTCCCTGGACGAGTCGGAGCCGGTCATACCGGAACCGCCTCACGCAGCACGTCCCAGCCCGGTGGCACCGGCCCGTTGTCGACGACGACATCGACGGGGAAGCCGGTGATCTGGCGGACCCGCTCACCGAAATACGCCAGATCGAACAGGTCCACCCCATCGTCGGCGGAGACGACGAGGTCGATATCGCTGTCATAGCCGTCTTCGTTGCGTGCCACCGACCCGAACACCCTGACATTGCGCAGACCGAGCTCCGATGCGATGTCCCGCACCTGACTGACGACTCGTTCGAGGGCGAGCGCCGGTCGAAAGTCGGCTGCCTGCAGGATCCGTTCCAGCATCTCCGAAGAGATCTTCCGACTGCCCGATTCGATCTGGGCAATCGTCGGCTGACGCATACCGGCGCGCTCGGCGAGCTCGGTCTGCGTCAACCCAGCATCGAGCCGAGCGGTCCGGACGAGATCGCGTGCATCGTCGGAGTCAAACCGTCCCATGAATCAAATATAGCTACATGCTATTTGGCAATTCCAGCCGTTCTGGGAGATGTGCTCAGTCAACCGTCAGCGGCACGAGCGGCTTCTCCCCGGGAGCCGACGGAGTGAGGACGACCTCCTGGACCATGGGATTCTCCTCAAGGTGACGTTCGACGGTGCGCAGGCGCACCGCGAGCTGGCTCTCCTTCGCATCGCCGACGAGGTCGACGGCGGCGACGACGTAGACCTTGCCCGAGCCGACGAATTCGACGTGGAGGTAGGTGACCTCGACGATGTCCTTGTCCTCGAGGAGGGCGCGGAGGATCATGTCGCGGATGCGCGGGGTGACGTTCTCGCCGACGAGGTAGCGGCGGTTGCGGTCGATGAGGACGATCGCGACGATGCCGAGGAGGATGCCGACGAGGATCGAACCGATCGCGTCGAACGCGGCGATGCCGGTGATCTGGTGAAGGAACATGGCGAGGAACGCGATGACGAGTCCGATGAGGGCCGCAGCATCCTCGGCGAAGACCGCCCGCAGCGTCGGGTTCGAGCCCTTGAGCACATAGCGCAGGACCGGCTGCCGCAGCTCCGCCGCCCTGCCTCTGGCCTGGCGCACCGACTGCAGGAAGGAGAATCCTTCGAGGACGAACGAGATCGCGAGCACGATGTACCCGACGAGGTAGTTGCTGTCATTGGATTCGTGGGAGAACAGCGACTGGAACCCGTGCCAGATCGAGACGGCGGAGCCGACCGTGAAGATGCCGAACGCCGCGAACATCGACCACACGTAGGCCTCGCGCCCGAAGCCGAGGGGATGCTTGGCGTCGGCGGGGCGGGAGGATTTGCGTTCGGCGATGAGGAGGAACACTTCGTTGCCGGCATCGGCCCAGGAGTGGGCCGCCTCGGCGACGAGGGCTGCCGACCCGGTCATGCCGGCGGCGATCGTCTTCGCGATCGCGACGGCGAGGTTCGCCGCGAAGGCGATGATGACGGTGAGCCAGCTGCCGCCGGCGGCCTTGTGGGCCTCCGTATCGACGCCGCCCCTGCTCGCGGTCATGCCCGAACCTCGAAATGGGACGCGGCCTGGACTGCAGGGCTCCCTGCGGTCGAACTGGTCATGGCAGCGTCCTCTCGATGGGCGGTCGAACCGTTGGGGACCAGCTTACGTCCGACCGCCTCGGCGGAGGGGCTGTTTCACGTCAACGACGCTTGCCGGTCTGGTCGGATCATCCGACTTCACTCGACTACTGTTGGATTACCCCAGCCGAAGAGGACTCACGCATGACTGCACCCGCCGATTTCGTTCACCCGTTCGCGCAGGTCGCGCTGACGAACATCACGCAGGACTACCCCTACGCGGCGCATCACGTGGCGAACAGCCTCGCCGACATCGTGCCAGCGAGTGAGAAGCACCCGACGTTTGCGAACTCGTTCGACTGGCACTCGAGCGTTCACATGCACTATCTGCTCGTCAAGCTCCTCGACACCGAGGCGGCGCAGGACGCACCGTGGCGCGACGAGGCGATCGAGCTGCTGCAGCTGCACCTCAGTGCCGTGAAGCTCACTGCGGAGGCCGCATTCCTGCGTGACCATCCGGGGTGGGAACGGCCGTACGGATGGGCGTGGGCGGTCGAACTCGTCGAGGCGCTGCGGACCAGCTCGGATCCGCAGCTGGGGGACTTGACTGAGGGCGCGCAAATTCTCGCGGACACGGTGTTCGATCTCGTGGTCGCGTGGCTGCCGAAGGTTCCGGAGCCTGTTCGGCACGGGGTGCATTCCAACACTGCGTTCGGTCTGCGTCGGATCCTCCTCGGCGCTCGCGCACAGGGACGCCGGGACGTCGTCGATGTCATCGCGGGTGCGGCGCGACGCTTCTATGCCGAGGACGAGGCATGGAACTTCCGTCAGGAGCGCAGCGGTCAGGACTTCCTCTCGGCAGGACTGTGCGAGGCCGACCTGATGTCGGGGATCCTCACCGAGGATGAGCTCGCCGTGTGGCTCCCGGCGTTCCTCTCGGAGCTGTCTCCCGAGTCGCCTGCGCTCTCACCGGTCGAGGTGCTCGACCCCACCGACGGCCAGCAGAGCCACCTCTATGGCTTGGGGTTGTCGGTCGCGGCATCGATCATGCGCCTCGCCCCACAGCTCGAGCAGATCGCCCAACGCCACGACAGGGCCGACCTCGACTCCTTGGCCAAAGGCATGCTGACCCGTGTCGATGCGCTCATGGCACCGGGGCTTGAGGCTGCCGTGTCCGATGAGTACATGTCGTCGCACTGGGTGGCGACGTTCGCGTGGGAGGCCAACATGGAGCACCGGTAAACTACGCACCAGTAAAGGTCGCCGCACCACGCATTAGCCAGCCGCAGGCGAAAGGCCGCTTGCATCATTACGCTCAACAGAATGTCGCGACGAATTTGACAATAACGCAACATCGGGAATCTTAAAAATATCTTTCGAGCTTGGAGTGAAATTCGAATATTCCAAAACTCGCCGGTATCCAGGCCGAGGGATTCCCCAATAATGCACTGAGACTGAATCTATATTTAATGAACGTGTCGAAAAGTTTCTCGCAATTCTATAAAAGTAGAAAAAATCAGGTGAAGAGTAATATTCGACATCGGGGTTTGCACCGTCATCAATGGGGATAAGCACGGCAGCGGAGCCATCGACATACGCGCCAGCTGGCAGCTTGGCAGCACGTGGGTAATATGAAAGATTCGGCGCTACAATCAAGTTAGAGCGATGAGAAATTCCCACGAAGCCGGGTGGGACGTCCCGCAGAGAACAATACAATGGACCGTCTTCATCGAACGTCACGGAGCCAGGTCGAATATTGCGAGCTCTCACGATCGGGACATCACCGTCTTCAGACAATCTACTTTTAGTCAGCCTACGGTCCCTGTATGATTTAAATTCGCCGAAATTTAGCTGGCTAGCGACCGAGTCAAAGAAATCATTTCTAAATATCAGCCATGACGGATACCGTGAATCAGTGATATAGCTCTGCTTTTTCACTTCTCGAGTCCTCATTGGGATTGAGGTAATAACAGTATCTAAATCTAGCCCGTCACGAGACTTAGGGGAAATTGAGATACCGATCGTTTCAATATTGATATCCAGAAATGCTGATTCGCCATAGTCCTGAATCTCCCGAATGTGCCATTCTGACGATATTGCATTACGCAGCTGAAAGAACTCCGGACCATTCAGTAGCGTCTTTGGTACAACAAACGCGACGCGGTCTCCGATCTGCATCGCTTTATGCAGAAAACGCGCGTACCGATCTCGAAGTCCAAGCGACGATCTACCAGCACCTGGCCCGAGAGGCTGCGCCCCGAACGGAGGATTTCCTACGACGTAGTCGTAGTCCGAGCCGTCAAACTCTGAAAGAAAATCAGAGTTAATATAATTTATTTGGAACGAGTCGGGCACGTCTAGTGTTGAAACTAGTTCTTTAGCCTGCTCTAATGCTAGCGGGTTAATGTCCACAAGATCCAACTGGACCTTGTACAATTTAAAGTGCTTTATAAGTTCAGGCAAGAACGCGCCTGCACCAACCGACGGCTCGAGAATACGTACTTGCTTCACCCGGCCAGGTTTTTCTAACGAACGAATCAGGCTGAATACAGTATCCTGTCTCGTATAGAATCCAGCTAACATTTTCTTGTCTGAGTTCAAACTCTCGGCGGTTGATATAAAATCAGCTATGCGTAATCCAAGCCGCGTGCGCCTACTCTTGTTCGGCCGCCCCTTAACGCTAGCGTATCCAATCAATGAGTAGATGCGCTCTGCCATTGCTTGGAAGACAGGAGTGGGAACTCCCTCTCCAAGACACTGACGTATGTTTAGTTCATTCTCCCGCAAATGTTGTCTTTTAGCTTCTATCGGCAGTTCATTAAGCATCGCCAATGAATAGGGCGTCCATTTGAAAGTATCTGGAACTCCCATCATCAGCGAAAGTTCTCTAATGCTGAATACCCGGTCATCTTCCGGATGAATAGTCGATTGACTTGCCAGGATATCGTTTCTCGTGTGAACGCATGGTGCAACTTTATCCCATACGTTTCTTCGGTACTTGTCACCATTCGAAGATTTATTTGGAATCACGCGCCCGTCCACATATCTATGTGGTCGTTTGAGTTCGTCAGTATTTTCGAAAGCGTTTTGGCCTTCTTTTAGTTCAGTGATCCAAGGGCGCATTCGTGAATCGAAGCTGCGGTACCCGTGATAAATATCGTCATCCGATATTTGCCCCATCCTATTTAAGCGAGGGAGATCATAAATTAGTTGACGAAGCGTTGGAGGTGTTGTCTTCTCTGGAAATACGTCGCTCGGTGTTACGTCATGTATGTCTCTTCGGATTCCAATGGTAAGAGATCGCGTGCGGCTCGATGGTGAACCATAATCTTTTAAGTTAACGGTCTGAGATTCAATATTATACTTTCCGCCAAGATTTTCCGATATTGCATTACCGATCGGCTTTACAGTGCCATCCACATCCAAACATGGAGTCTTGAGGAAAGCTCGGACGTTTTCTATAACGAAGAAAAGTGGCTCGATACTATTTATCAATTTTAACGATTCTACCACCAGTGAGTTTCTTGGCAGTTCGTTCTTCTTTTTATGGTTCGCTACCGACATACCTTGACATGGCGGCGTCGCTATGACTGCGGCTATTTCGCTTCGTTTTGCTTTCTTCCAATCCTCAACTTTGTCCAACACTCGTCGTTGCGTGTGGGTGTCGCCAAGGTCTCCCAGGATGTATCCCTCCGGATCATCGCAGACCTCGTTTGAACGCTGTATTTCAAGGCGTCGCGGCAACAGCTCAGCGGTTGCTACGCACTGAAAACCGGCTTCTTTGAATCCAAAGCAGCCGAGTCCAGCGCTACTGAACAGAGAAACATAAGCGGGGTAGGTAGTCATCGGTCCCAATGTATCGCAAGCCATGGACATGAAGCCTCTGTGAAGGAGATTTTGTACGGAGTGTCACGAATTTTGCTTCGGGGCCTTCGTTCTTCACACACGGGGGACCGACTTCGATCCCAGCCGAACATAGGGAGAACGGGCACGGCTTCGGTGCGAAGACTCTGTCATATGCACTCAAGGCCCGGGTGGGCTTCTAGGTGCCTCGCGGCTCAGGCACCGGTCTGAGCAGGCGGGCCGAGTAGTGAGCGCGTAGACGCTTCGCGACCTGAACTTGTGTCTGGTCGATGCTGACTTGCTGGTAATGCAATCACCGCTCGTGATCGGCGATCAGTAATTCTACGCAGACCACAGTTTTTCTCGCCGGGGTCGCGGTAACGGCGACCAATCGTCCGCTATGGTCAGAGTCCCCGGAGCCGTCGTTGGAAGTCACGAGCACACGGTGGTCCCAGGACAAGCGAACTCGGGCCCGCAGCCTGTTGTCGCGATCTGCGGTGGCAGATGCGTCATCGCGGCAGGCTCTTCGGGAAGCTTCTCCACTGGACGGGCACCCATCGTGCCGATGTCCGCTCTGGTCCTGATCCACTAAGCAAATTGAGCAGCTATATCATGCAGTTACGTGAACTTCAGACCAGGCTGCAACGAGGCCTCGAGGTAGCCAGCGTTGCGCTCCGGGAGCTCCGGGTCTTTCGCCGACGCGATGGCCATTCGAGTAGACAGAGGAATGGCGAACGCGACCACCAGGTCAAACCTGAGCTCTACAATTTTAGTGTTCCGAGAACCGACCAGGCATCAACGCAGCCGCGATCTCTCACGACCCAGCGACCTCGGGATTAAACGTGATGTCCTGACCACCCACACGCCCCGTGAACTCCCACAGCGGACGCAACGCGGTAAATCATATTCTTCAACGACACCCCCGTCGCGTCCTGCATGAATCGCGCGACTGTCAACGCCGTGTACACCATCGTCAAATGAGCTTCGATCGCCTCTCTCGGGCGGTGGAAGCTCCGCCTGGCTCGCAGATCTGTCTTCGACATTCGAAATGACTGCTCCACACGCCACAGGTCGTGATAGCGGCCGATCACCTCGGATCCCGGAATGATACTGGCGGGATGTTCGTCACGTACCCCTTGTAAACGGACAGCATCATCGCACGTGTGCACGCGCTCTCGTCGAATTCTTTGCCCTCGTCGGTGACCTTGACGAACCTCGCTTTTTTCGCCAGTTTTCCACCTTCGATGATCGCCAACGCCCAATTGCGCTGCACGTTCAGCGTCTGGGAATCCCGCGTCGCCCGTTTGCGTCGGTACTACCACACCACTCGCCACGCATCGGGAAATGCCTCCGCCGTCTAGATCGGTTCGCTCTGTTTCTTCACCCGCTCCGGATCCAGCCGCTTCACCCCTTTCGGGGTAATCGTGTCGATGATCTGCCCGGGCTCGCCATACTCGCCGCTCCACCAGAAGTAGGTGGCCAGATCATGCGGTGCTTTCGTCTGCCCAGACCCGACGATGAACCGCAACGCGGCGGCATCGAATTCTTTCAGATTCTGGGCCGAGAGCATCCCAGCATCAACAGCGATTACCGTGGCGGTCTTGGAATGCCTTAACCACCGGGAAATCCTGTGAGTCTCGGCCTTGGATTCTTCGTAGCAGCCGATCTCCAGGGGGAATACGGTGCGGTCAACTAGCGAGCCGACGACGGTCTGCGGGTCGACACGGCGTTCTTTCGAGTACCCGACTTTCCGCAGGTCGTCTTCTTTCTTTGCCTCAAAATACAGAGTCGTGACGTCATAAGGGAGCAGGCTGATACCGGACGCGGCGACGCTGTACTCGAAGCACTTGGCAGCGATTTTCGCCCGGTAGTCGCGATCGTTGGCTCGAGTCAAGCAGTTGAGGAACGTGTTGTGATGCGGTGCGTCGATTCCCAGCTCGGCAACGACCCGAAAGCTATCGGCCTTCGATGTCGGTTCGACCAGACGAGTCAGGACGAGGTGAAAAAACCCTGGTCGTAAATAGCCTCACTGACGCCAAGTCGTGTCCAGGACTCGGTGTTCGCGTCGATGAGCACCGCGGCTCGAGGTCCGACGACGGTTCTGGCTTGTAGCGGTGTCGTCTCGTCGCTGGGTAGTCCCAGTTCAGGCTCGAGTTCTTCGGCGGCCCCATAGTCGGCAAGTTTCTCTTCACCGGGGCCACCAGTGCCGACAGCTCTACCGGGGTACAGGGGGAACCGAAGTGTTCGTTCGAGGACGGTGACTTCCCGCGGATCTTCCGCACGAACTGGACAGCATTGGCCCCGGATCCAATGGCGAATTTCCCCAGGCGAGGCGACATACCCCTAAAGTAGGCAGCACGTTAGTTCCCCACAAACTGCACGCACACCTCCCTGACCAGCGTAAACGCGACTGCAATCCCAGATTCAACATCTAAATGTAGAAGTCGGGTCGAAGAAAGAACGAAGATATCGCCGGAACTCAATTATCGACCCTACGCGTTGTCCTCAATTGCTCTACGTATAAGTACTGCACTTGCCTCCAAGGAACCGTCAGCCAATCCGTATCCCATTTCGACGACTTTCGCGAATCGCTCAATCGAATAAAAATTGTCGCCCCTAACAATACTTTCTTCAATAGAATCCAACTTTGCAAACAAAAGCTGTCGCTGATAAGTAACGTCTACCTTCCCAGTATTATTGAGGGGATGCGCTTTAACATTATGCTCATCCGGAGTTAAAAGGATAAGATTCTCTAAAACACTTGCCAACAACGGGAACTGGCTTGCCGGGAATATGTGATGAACCTGTGTGGCCGGCATGAGACCAGAAATTTCAGACCGGTCCTGGTGCCTCGCGCGTACCAGTTTTTTGGCATCGGTGACCCTGCTACTTCTTCGCTCGGCAAGACTGCTATATCGTTCGGCCTTTTTTTGTTGACGACTAGTTTCGGCTGACCTCAAGAGTTTCCGATCACGCGCGTTCACTCGAGAATAACGAAGATCCATTACCGAGATATTTGCTTTTGACACTTTACCCGCAATCGACCCATTCATATTCCATTCGATTGCCAGCGGATTCAAGATCTTGGGAAGAATCCTCCGTGCTTCTGTATCGGTATCCGCCCCCTTTAGACCAGCCCCCATATGGTTCCGCGCGAAAGATATAAATCTACTCTTGAGTGTGGCGTAGGCATCTGCATCTTGCCTGGAATCACGAAACTCCTCGAACATCCACAGCGCATTTGTCTGTTTAAAAACTTCGGTAACGTATTTTATGATGAAATTTAGAGATTGGCGCTCATCGTTAGCCAGCTTTCGCAACGCATTAATATTCGACACCCTATAATAGTTTGTGCTATTTCGCTTGGTCTCCTCAAGAATTCCGGCATGGCTAAGCAATTTCAGTGAGTGCATAAAGAGCTTGTTGTTTTCGCCCGGAGTCACAGATGCCGGGGGTTTTTTCAACTCGACGGCCAGCGCTCGTTCTACCTCCGGGCGACGCTGAAATTCCGGATGCGAAAATTCATCACCTTCATCAAACAGTTCGACAATCAGTGCTGATGTTAAGGAGAGAAGATCGGGGGTTGACTTCTGGTCAATAAATCGCGTATTTGGATTCTTTCTTAAATCTAAGACACGATCTTTAAAAACGTCCTCAATTACAGAGTCCATTAAATACCCTTTCCACTAAAGTGCTCCTTTACTCAGGTAGCCCACTGCTGTCATCTTGTTGCATATATTACATTTAGATTTAGGTTTTTCAAGTCCACCGAGTCACCGCACCTCATCACGCCTGCCGTCCGGCCCGAGCATAAATAGAACGCTTATTCGATAATGTGGCAATCGCGGCACAGTACCACTTCGTGCGCACAGCAACGCTGACAAATCACTATGACTGCGCTGACTGCCGAGTAACTATCTTGTATACCTTATATTCGCAGTATGCTTTCAGTATCGAGGCGCTTTCCACTTTCGGTGCTCGAACACTGGGCTTATTCACGATTCACGCCGGAACTCCCAGTAAAAAATACAGTTTGAGTACACCACCTCGGCGGATGACGGGACGGTGCCCCGCCTCGGCGCGGTCAGCCTGCGAACCGACCACGCACCGCCCTACCCCACGAGCCCGGACACCGACTCGATGACCTGGAGGACGGCGAGGAACCCGAAGAGGCCGAGGCACACGGCCAGCAGCACGTTCGACCACCAGCTGTTGCGCAGGGAGACCGGCACCGACGAGCGGTTGAGGATGACGAGGAGGGCTAGCGCGAGCACGGGGAGGATGAACGCGCTGATCGCGGCGTAGACGAGGACGAGGGTGACGGGCCTGCCGAGGCCCATGATGACGAGCGTCGCGACGCTGAGGTAGACGAGGACGACGCGGAACTCGATCGACGTCGCCGACATCTCGAACCGCGCCTCGTCCTGGTGCGGGTAGCGGCGGAGCACGCGGATGCAGTCGGCGGTGACGTAGGCGATGCCGGAGAACCCGCCGAGCACGCTCGTGTAGACGACGGCGAGGAAGCTGAGCAGGAAGATCAGCCGCCCGACGTCGCCGATCGAGGCGATGAGACTGTCGGCGATGGCGAAGAGGGCGTCGTTGTCGGCGATCGTGAAGCCCTGACCGTAGAGGATGAACGCTCCCACCGCGCTCATCGCGACGGCGAAGACGAACACGAGACCGTAGCTGATGAGCAGGTCGAGGCGGACGACGGGCTTCCAGTCGGCGCTGCGCCACGACTTCTCCCGGATCCAGAACGAGTACGCGAGGATCCCCGTCGCCCCGCCGACCCCGCCGATGAGCGACATCACCGTGATGATCGAGGTCTGCGGGAAGACCGGCACGATCGTCTCCGCAGCGATCTCCTGGGCACCCTGACCTTGGAAGACGGAGAACGCGAGGGCGATGATCCCGAAGAACATGATGATCCCGAAGCCCATCATCGCCTTCTCGACGATGCCGTAGCGGCCGATCCCGACGAGGATCGCCGCGGAGAGGAGGACGACGATCGCCGTCGGCCAGAACGGCAGGACGGGGAAGATCGCCTGGAGGATGTTCGCGCTCACGGCGACGACGCCGGCGCCGAAGAAGAGTCCGACGAGGAGTTCGGCGATGAGGAAAAGCGCGGGGAACAGTCGTCCCCCGAACCGGGTGAGGTGGGAGAGCAACGACCGGTCACCGCTCATCTGCAACCGCGACACCGCCTCGGAGAGGACGAACTTCAGAGCGATCCCGACCGTGAAGACCCAGATGAGCGCGAGACCGTACTGGGCCCCCGAGTTCATCGTCGTGATCATGTCCGAGGCCCCGACGCTCGCGAGCGCGAGCACGATCCCCGGTCCGATGAGCCGCAGGCGTGCGGTGAGGTTCACCGGCGCCGAGGCGGTCGCGGGCTCGGTGGTCGACGGCGGTGTCGGTTCAGCTGGCATTGTCTCGTGACTTTCCTCAGGTCGGCGCAGATCAGTCGCAGCTCGGTCGGCAGTGCGCCGAGGTGCGACCATCAGTGTGCCCGGAGGCGACCGCCGGTGCCCCGACGGTCTCACTGGCTGGGCGCGTCAGCCGTTCGCGTATAGCCCTGCGCAAGTCAGTCGTCTGCGGCCTTCGTCCCGCCGGAGCTCGGCGGCGCTCCGCCCCCGGCGGCGAGCATCGCCGCGAGCTGCTTGCCCCCGACGGTGGGATGGTTGCTCGCGATCGAGATGCGGTTGAACGCGTTGATGAGCGTGACGACCCATTCGATCGCTGAGATCTGCTCCGTGCTCAGGTGCTGCCCCACCTCGGCGGCGACCGCTTCATGGTCGACCGGGACGGACAGATCCGTCAGCGATTCCGCGAGGAGGAGGGCCGACCGCTCGACATCGCTGAAGATCTCCGCATGCCGCCACGCGGAGAGGATGTCGAGTTTGAGCTGGTCGACCCCGGCCTTCCGCGCAGCGGGCACGTGGATGCTCAGGCACGTGTGGCACCTGTTCATCTGCGACACGCGGGAGTTGACGAGCTCGATGAGAGCGACGTCGAGACCCGCGGCCACCGCCGCCTTCCGGGTCGCCTGCGCGGCGGCGACGGCGGCCTTGTAGATCTCGGGATTGGCCTTGTCGATGAAGGGTCTGTTCGCGTGCATTCCGCTGCGCTCAGGCCTCTTGCTTGACCTGATCGAAGTCCGCGCCCGTGGGGTTGCGGATCTTGCCGCCCTCGGCGATGTACTCATCGCCGGACTCCTGCAGCTTCTTGACGAAGAGCGGGCAGATCGCGACGACGGTCTCGCCCTTCTCCCGGGCGTCCTTGAGCGCCTCGTTGACGAGGATCTTCGAGATTCCGCGGCCGCCGAACTTCGAATCGACGGTCGTGTGATAGAAGATCCGCTCGTTGGGGTCCTTCGCTCCCACGAGGTAGTGCGCCCGACCGGCGACCTCCCCGTCAGCGACCTTGATGTCGTAGGCGAGACCCGCCTCGTCGAGTTCGACGGTGACGTCCTCTCCGGTGGAGTCCTTGAGTGCATCGTTCATCGTTCTTCTCCTTGTGTCGGTGGTGCGGGGTGAGTGGTCTGGGCCGGGGTGCGGAGTTGGTGGTCAGGGGATCGGGACGGGGTGGGCGCTCAGCCGCTCAGAACTGTGTCTCCTCATACGTCTCGTCCTCCCCGCCTTGAACCTGAGGCGGCGGGTTCTTCCGGGCCGGGATCGGGGTCTCGGGCAGGTCGGGGGCAGGCAGCCTGCCGAGGCCCTCGGCATTGCGACCGGGCCCGCCGCGACCGACGTATCCCTCGACGATGCCGAAGCGGTCCGAATGGTCCTGCCACTCCTGCCGGTATTCGACGATCTCCTCATGGCTGCGGCCGACGAAGTTCCACCACATGACGATCTCCTCGGTGAACGGCTCTCCGCCGAGGAGGAGGAGGCGGGCCGGTGTCTCGCCGCGGTTGGCGATGCGCAGCTCATTCAGCCCGACCCCTGTGTAGCCGATCGCGGCGACCGGAAGGGCGACGTTCTCGAGCGCGACGTCGCCGTCGTCGACGAGGAGGCCGTGCTCGAAATCGGGGTTGACGGGCAGATCGATGCTCGCCCCGGGGTTCAGCCGGATCTCCGCGCCGAGGAGTGGCGAATGGGTCGTCACCGGCGACGACTCGCCCCACAGCTCACCGAGGAAGACGAGGAGCTCCCCGCCGTCGACGGCTCTGACCTGCGGGGCGTAGTGCTCGAATGCCCGTTCCCGCTGGTGCCGTGAGGAGTCGGGCAGTGCCAGCCACAGCTGGACGCCGTGGAGGGTCGTCGTCTCCTCCGTCGAGACCTCGGAGTGGCAGATGCCACGACCGGCGGTCATGAGGTTGACTTCGCCGGGCAGCACGAGGCCGGCGTTGCCGCCGGAGTCGATGTGCTGGATGGCGCCCTCGAAGAGCCAGCTCACGGTCTGCAGACCGGTGTGCGGGTGCGGGGCGACGTCCATCCCGCCGGAGCGGGAGACGTCCTCGGGACCGTAATGGTCGACGAAGCACCACGGGCCGATGAGGGAGCGCTGCCGCTGCGGCAGTGTGCGGCGGACGGTCATCGCCCGCGGTCCGCCGAGCGGAACGTCGCGGGCAGTGATGATCTCGACAGGAGCCCGGCCCTGCTGATCGCACTGCGGACCCGGCAAGCCGCCTGACCGGCAGACCACCTGGTCCGGGCGGGTCTCGACGTTGCTCATGGACACCTCCACTCCTGCCTGTTCCGACAGATCCTCCCCCGCCGAGGCGGTCGACCCGACCGAGGTTGCCTCTATGGTGCCACCAGGGGTCACATCGGTCCCACCTCGGTGCGGGAAGGGCGTCGAAGTCGTTGCGATCTCAACAATCCCACACATGTAAGGTTGCGTCCAGAGGCGGCCCGCCGGGCCGAAATCGCAGAGAGGCAGACCCATGCGCACTCCCATTCCCGACTACCTCAACGAGATCCTCGACGACCTGCGCGACGACGACCGCGGCGCCGTCGCCGACTACATCCCCGGACTCGCCTCGGCCGATCCCGACCGACTGGCCGTCGCCCTGACGACGGTCGAGGGGCGCACGTACGCCGCCGGCGACAGCGACGTCGAGTTCACCATCCAGTCGATGTCGAAGCCCTTCGCCTACGCGGCGGCGCTGACCGACCGCGGCACGACCTTCGTCGACGGCCGCATCGACATCGAACCCTCGGGTGAGGCGTTCAACGAGCTCTCCCTGGAGACGGGCACCTACCGGCCGAAGAACGCGATGATCAACGCCGGCGCGATCACCGCCCACAGCCTCCTCGTCGGCGAGGGAGCGAGCCGGGACCAGCGGGTCGAGCGGGCCCTCGCGTTCTTCTCGACTCTGGCCGGCCGGCAGCTGCGCATCGACGAGACGATCTACGAATCGGAGCTCGAGACCGCCGATCGGAACCTCTCGATCGCGCACATGCTCCACAACTACGGAATCATCGAGGACGACGCCCACGAGGCGGTCGAGGGCTACACGGCGCAGTGCTCGATCCTCGTCACGGTCTCCGACATCGCGACGATGGCCGCGACCCTGGCCACCGGAGGAGTCCAACCGGTCACCGGCGAACGGGTGATCTCGAAGCCCGTGGCCCGGCAGACGCTGTCGGCGATGGCGGCGGCCGGCATGTACGACGCGGCGGGCTCGTGGTTCAGCGATGTCGGGATCCCGGCGAAGAGCGGAGTCGCCGGCGGCCTCCTCGGCGCGCTGCCCGGTCAGGTCGGACTCGGCGCGTTCTCCCCGCGGCTCGACGAGCACGGCAACAGTGTGCGCGGCGTCGAGCTCTTCAGCCGGATGTCCAAGGACATGGGCTTCCATCTCATGGAGGTCGAGACGACGGGGTCGCGGGCGCTGCGCGACATCCGCACGGACGGGGACACGACGACCGTCGACCTCCAGGGCACCGTGAACTTCAGCGGCGCCGAGGCGGTCCTCCACGAACTCGACGGCACCGCCCCGCCGTCGGGCACCGTGGTCGTCGACGTCAGCCGGGTCGACGCGTTCACCGACGTGGGTCGCCGCATGGTGCTCGAGGCGATGCGCCGGCTCGCGCTTGACGGGCTCGAGGTCGGACTCTTCGACCCCGAGTCGAAGCTGCCCGACCCGGACATGGGCGACGGCAACCGCCCGTTCGACGCCTCCTGAATAGCTGGGGACGCCTCCTGAGGCGCCGGACTTCTCGCGATGCCTCAGCGCGGCGCGGCTGCGATGCCTCAGCTTGGCGCGGGGGCGGCGCCGAGGCGCTCGCTCACTCCGGAGCAGTCGCCTGCGGCTTGAGCGGTTTGAGTTTGCTGACGAGCGCGAAGAGCTGATCGGCTTCGGCGTCGGTGAGCCCGGAGAACCCGTCGAGGATGATCTCAGCGTTCGTCTGCGCCGCCTCGTCGCGGAGAGCGAAGCCCTTCTCAGTGAGTTCGACGAGCACCCCGCGCTGGTCCTCGGGATCGGGAATCTGCGCGACGAAGCCACGGGCTTCGAGGCGGCGGAGCAGCCGGCTGAGCGCACTGCGACTGAGCACCATGAGCTGGAGCAGATCGCGCTGGCGGATCTGCTCGTCCGGTGGAGTGTTGATGAGCGCGTCGAACTCGTTGACGGTGAGGTCATGACGGTCGCGGAACTCAGCGGCGAAACGCACCATGAAGTCCTGATGCTTCTCCAGCATGAGGCGCCAGGCGGCGATCTGGATCGGAGCGATCTTCTTGAGGATCGTGCTCACTGGGGTCGTCTCAGTCATGCTCCACCCCCGACCCGGCGGCTCGGTTCCGGGTCGAGGATCTGTGTCGTGCGCGGACGACGTCCGTGGGCAGGGAGGTGGAGGACACCGGCTGCGAGGCGCGGTGCTGCGACTTTCGAGCGGCATGGGAGGAAGAGAACATAACAACTCCTGCAGACATTCGGGCACGGCACTGTGATGACGAATCGGCAATCCCACTTGCAGATAACCAGCAATCCCGCTTGTGGGGTGAGGATGATGGCGGAGATGAACTCTTCTCAACATTTGTTGCCTCAGCAACATTTTCATTGTTCAATGGAACTGTTCGGCATTCCGACGGGCGTAGTTCCCCGAAGAATTCCGGCAGCCCCACGAGCGAACCCGATGCATCCCCGCACCTTCCCCGCTTTGGGCTGACGTGCGGCGTCCAAACGGGCGCCGCACGTCAGAGTTCTCTCCCAGCATATCCACAGATTCTGCCCTGTCCAGGGAAATGCGTCTGCGCGTGCGCCTCTCACCACGGATTTCTCACAAGACGCCTTCGGTTTCCCCGCAAAGCACCGACCGCCTCGGCGAAGGATGATTCCCCCACCGAGGCGGTCGTCCGCTTCCGTACTCAGGTCAGCTCCGAGACGCGGGTGCCATCTCCTTCCCGGCGCCGGCCTGCGCCCGCGCCTTCCGTCGGGCGAGGAGTCCGAGGATGACGTCGAGGACGAGGAACGCGACGAGGCTGAGGCCGACCAGCGGCAGGAAGAGTCCGATGCCCACGGCGGCGAGGACGACGAGAGCCACACCCCACCACGGCGCCTGCTTGAGCGCTCCGCGGGCCGGCGCGATCCCGAAGCGGCGCGAGGTGTCGTGCTTGGGTCGGCGCTGCCACCACATCGTGTATCCCCACACGACCATCGAGGCGATGCCGAGGGCGAGGACGAAGAGGACGATCTGATTGGGCAGACCGAACAGCGTCCCCATGTGGAGGTCGATGGCCACGCTCGTGAGCATCGCCGCCACCCCGTAGTCGGAGAACTCGACGCGGTCGGTCTCGGCCATCGTCGCCATGTCGTAGGCGACGGACACCGTGCCGGTGTTGTCCGGGTAGTTGTGCTGGTAGCGCTCGACGAGCCACGCGGTGTCCGCATCGGCCGGCGGCACGATCTCGATGTACGACGTCGTGAAGCCGGCGTTCTCGGCCATCGACGAGATCATGTCGAAGTCCGCCGGGCTCGGGGTGCCGGCCGGGGCCGCCTCGGTGCCCCCGGATGCGGCACCATGGCCGGCATGAGCGCCACCGGCGTCTGCCTCGGTGCCGGTGTCCTCACTGAGCTCCGTCGACACCGACGGCGTCGTCCAGTTCAGCGCTTCGCGCAGCGCTCCGACGTTCCCGCCGCCGAGCTGCGACCACGTGATCCCGGTGGCGGAGAGGAAGAGCATCCCGACCGCGATCCACACACCCGTCGAGGCGTGCCACGACAGGGTGCGGCGCAGCCCCTTGTGCTTGCGGGAGGGCTTGAGCATCGAGCTGATCTTCTTCGCCTTCCGCGCCCGCACGATCCACAGGCACAGGCCCGCGGCGGCGATGATCCCCATCCACGAGGCGGCGAGTTCGCTGTAGTACCGCCCGACGTCGCCGAGGTGGAGGTCGGTGTGGAGGCGGGAGATCCACGTCCGCACCGGCAGGGTGCTCGACGCCGCGTACACGGGAAGGTCGCCCTTCACCTCGGCGGTCGTCGGGTCGACGAAGATCGTCCGGTAGTCGCTCGAGTCGAGCGTCGGGTCCTCGTACATGACCCGGGTCGTCATGCCCGGTTCCGGGGCGGGACGCACGGTGGCGATCGTCTGGCCCTCCCCGATGTAGGCGTTCGCGGATTCGACCTGGTCGGACAGCGGCAGCGCCGGTCCCTCCGTCGAAGCGGTGAGTTCGTCGGCGTAGACGACCCGCTCGATCTGCGGGCTGATCGCGTAGACGGCACCGCTGAGGGCGGCGATGAGGATGAAGGGGCCGACGAGGATGCCGGCGTAGAAGTGCAGGCGGCGCAGGAGCGAGGAGAACCACGGCTGCCGGCGGTCGGGAACGGGCCGCCGGGTGGGCGGCTGGGTGGCGGTGCCCGAGTTTTCGGGCAGGGGTGATGACAGTCCTGTCATGGTCAAGCTTTCTGTGTGGAATGGTCGGCGAAGGACGCATTCGAGCGCGCTTCGCCGGCTCGGCGGCGGTCCCGGGCGCACGCGCGGCAGCACCGTGGCACAGAGTCAGTCGTGGCACGGCGATGCCACGGCATCGGGCAGGGCGGCCGAGCCGTGGAGGTCAGTGATCAGAAAGCCGGAAGCGGGGGTCCGCGCCTGAGCACCGGTGAGCGCAGCACGCCCAGCGGTGGGGGCACGAAATCGCTGACCGGGACGGCCAGACGGGGGCGCTCGGGCAGCGCGCGAACGGCACCGAGGGCCGGCACGAGGGCGCGGACGACGAGGCGGACGAAGGCGAGCAGCCGCACCGGCAGGGTCTCGGCCCAGTAGATGAGGGCGATCGTCGCGATCGCCGCCACACAGTGCATGATCGTCATCGGCACGGAGAAGTGCGAATGCATCTGGCTCATCTGTCCCGCCGAGGCGGCCATCTGTCCCGCCATCGCCCCCGAGCCGTCCATGCCCGCATGGTCCATGGCCTGGCGTTCGACGGCGGTGGCGCCCATCGCCATCGGGTGCATCGGGGTGAAGACGGAGAAGAGACCGTGGAAGAGGCCCTGGCTGACGAAGACCGAGGGCACGAGTCGGGCCAGGGTCATCCGCCGCCCGGCGAGGAGCACGCAGACGAGCATCGAAAGCGCGAGCGGGGCGACGATGCCCATGAGCGTCGGCATCGACCCGCCGCCGAGGATGTGGGAGGTGAGCGCGAGGAAGGTAGCGGCAACCGCGGCGGCAGTGCCCCGCAGGGCGCGCTGGCGGCGCCTGTCCTTCTTCACGCCCACCATTGTCACACGAGCGGGCGGGCCGTTCTCACCCGACTGCCGGGGTGCGATGCCCGGGGTGCAAGGCGCATTGGGCTCCGCATGAGCATGGTGGCAGAAGCGTCGACTCTGTCATTTCCACAGCGCCTCATTCCCAGAGCGCCGCCACGGCATCCTTGTACTCTCTGCGCGCGGCAAGCGCCTCCTCCATCGTCACCTCGACGAACCGTGTCTTCGTGCCGGGAGTGGCCCGGGCGACGAGATCCATATCCGCGCTGATGACCGTGGCCACCATCGCATAGCCGCCGCCTGAGACGGCGTCACGGTGAAGGACGATCGGCTGCGTGCCGCCGGGGATCTGGATCGAGCCCACGGCGTAGCCGGCATCGACGATGTTCGACGGGTCGGAACCCGCGCCGAAGGGCTGCTCGCGCTCGACCCACTCCACTCCGGGGCCCTTGTAGCGCAGGCCGGCCCGGTCGGCGACGGGGGTCAGCTCCCATTCGCCCTCGACGAGGTTGCGCTTGCCCGTCTCCGTCAGCCGGAAATCGTAGAGGCCCATGAGGATGCGCACATCCTGCTGTTTGGCGAACGACGGTCTCGCCGCTTCATCGACGACGGTTCTGTTCGGAGCCTCACCGCTGCCTGCGCCGATCGGCAGCACATCTCCCGCTTCGAGTTTGCGGCCGTTGAATCCGCCCATCTGCCCCAGCGGATAGGTCGACCGTGAGCCGAGCACGACGGGCACATCGACACCACCGTGGACGGCGATGTAGAAGCGAGCCCCGGAGCGCAGCATGCCGAATTCGACGGTGCCCCCGGCGGGAACCTCCACCGTCTGCCATGTCGGTGCGGGTTCGCCGCTGACCGTCACATCGATGTCGCCGCCGGTCACCGCGATCGTGGCGGCCGAGTCGAAGCGCAGGTTCGCACCCATGTAGGTGCATTCGAGGACCGCTTCGTCCGGCGAGTTGCCCACGAGCATATTCGCCGCCTGCGATGAGTAGTTGTCGAGTGATCCCCCTTGCGGCAGTCCGACGTTGTAGTAGCCGAAGCGGCCCCGATCCTGAACTGTCGTCGACAGGCCGGGGGTGAGGACCTCGAAGGTCGCTCGGTCTGAGGGTGTCGTCGCGCTCACTTCAGTGCCTCCAGGAGTTCTGCGTTGTACGCCGGTCCTTCTGCCAATGCCCGTTCCAGGTCGAAGGTGACCGGAGCCTGCTTGAAGGCATAGGTGTTCGCGTCGACCTCCTTCTGGATCTCGTTGTACTCGGCCTCGTCGATGGGACGGAAGCGCACGATGTCTCCGGGCTTGAAGAAGATCATGAAATCGGCGAAGTCAGGGCCCTTCTGCTCGGGTTCGAAGATCGGCGCCGCGGCCACTCCGAACATCTGGTATCCGCCTGCGCCCCGCACGGAGTAGAGGGCGCAGAAGCACCCTCCGTGCCCGATCGTCAGTTTCGGAGTGTCGGTGCGCGGGGCCAAGTACTTCGGGACTTCGAGCTGATGGTCGCGGTCCACAAGCTGATACATGAACGGCAGCCCTGCCACGAAGCCGACCATCGTGACCAGCCACGGCGAGGAGTGGTGCGCCTGGATGAACTCGTCGGCGCCGGCGAAGCCGTTGACGGCGGCCGCATAGTCGAGATCGGTGCCGGACGGGTCCTGGTGGTAGCCCTCACGGAAACGCTCGACCACCTCGGCGGTGAAGGGGTCGGAGTACCAGACGGGGACTTCGACGATGCGCGTCTCCAGCGTCGTCGTGTCGGAATGGATGACCGACGCCTCGACTTCTCTGACGGCCGCCTCGAGCGTGCCCGGGGCGATGACGTCGGGGTCGAACCGGATGAGGAGTGAGGCGTTGGCGGGGCAGAGTTCGACGATCCCGGGCAGCTCTCCCCCGTCGATGCGTTCGGAGAGGGCCCGGGCGATGAGCATCGCCCGGAAGTTGGCCTGCAGGCTCATCTCCTCCGACACCTCGACGAAGAGGAATTCGTCGCCTCCGAACGTGTAGCGGGCTGGTCCGAGTTCAATGGTCGTGGTCATAGCTTCTCCAGAAGGATGTCGGCGGATTCCACAAAGGTCGAATAGTGGTCGACGGCGGCGAATTCCTCGCGGGCGATGAGCGCGCGCAGCAGGGGCACCGTGGTCTTCACCCCGTCGATCTCCGTGTCGTCGAGCGCGCGCTCCATCTTCGCAATGGCCTGGTCGCGGTCCGGCGCGTGAACGATGAGCTTGGCGAGCATCGAATCGTAGAAGGGGGCGACGACTCCGCCTTCGACGAAGCCGGAGTCGATCCGCACTCCCTCCCCGTCCGGCCATCGCAGTGCGGTGATCGTCCCCGGCGACGGCATGAAGTTGTGTGCGGGGTCTTCCGCGTTGATGCGCACCTCGATCGCGTGCCCGTCGAAGGCGACCTCGTCCTGCGTGACCGACAGTCCGCGGCCCTCGGCGATCCGCAGCTGTTCGGCGACGATGTCGATGCCCGTGACGAATTCGGTGACGGGGTGTTCGACCTGCAGACGGGTGTTCATCTCGATGAAGGCGGCGGTCTCGCGAGCCGGGTCGTAGAGGAACTCGACGGTTCCCGCCCCCTTGTAGCCTGACCGCCGCGCCAACTCGACGGACGATGAGCGGATGAGGTCACGAACGTGGTCGGGGAGACTCGGCGCCTCTGCCTCTTCGATGACCTTCTGCTGGCGTCGCTGCATCGAGCAGTCACGGTCACCCAGGTGGATGTACCGCTCCCCGTCTCCGAGGACCTGGACTTCGACGTGTCGGGCGCGGTCGACGAAGCGCTCCATGTACAGAGCGTCATCGCCGAATGCCGCGGCGGCCTCTGCCCGGGCGATGTCGATCGTTGCCGGCAGCTGCTCTGCCGACTCGACTCGACGAATGCCGCGGCCGCCTCCGCCTGCCGATGCCTTGACCACGAGCGGATACCCGATCTCCGCGGCGATCGCCGTGACGTCGGCGTCGGCGGCGAGCGCGCCATCGGATCCGGCGAGGGTGGGGACGCCGGCGTCGACGGCCGCTGCGCGCGCCGCGGCCTTGTTGCCCATCAGGCGAATCGACTCCGGATCTGGTCCGACCCAGATGATCCCGGCGTCGCTGACCATCTGGGCGAAGTCGGCGTTCTCGGAGAGGAAGCCGAAGCCGGGATGAAGTGCATCGGCACCGGAGTCGCGGGCGGCTTTGAGCACGGCTTCTCCGTTGAGATAGGAAGCGGTGGCCGGTGCGGGACCGACGAGTGCGGTGTCATCGGCCATCTGAGCGGCCAGGGAGTCCGTGTCCGCCTCGCTGACGGCCAGCGTCGTGCGTATTCCGAGTTGCTGGGCGGTGCGAATGATGCGCACCGCGATTTCGCCGCGGTTGGCGATGAATAGGTGGTCCATGAGAGGGTCTCCAGCTCTGGGTGGATGGGAATTCTCGGGATCGGCCGGGATGGGAACCCGGGCGGACTCAGGCCTCGTCGATGACGGCGATGACGTCGCCCGGGTTGACCGTGCCCTCGTTCTCCACGTTGAAGGAGGCGACGGTACCGGCGGTCTCCGCTTTGACCTCGGTGAATTGCTTCATGATCTCGACGATTCCGATCGTCTGTCCCGCTTCGACGGTGTCGCCGATCTCGACGAAGTCGTCCTTTCCGGGGGCGGGCTTCCGGTAGAAGACACCGGGGAGTGGGGAGATGATCTCAGCCATGTCGGTTCCTGCTTTCGTTGTTCTTCACTGGCCGGACGTCAGCGTCCGATTGGGTGGGGAATGTCTGGAGAGGGGTCTGGGAGTCTGCGAGGACCGTCAGAGGCTGTCGGCTTCCTCTTCCTCGGCGGCGTCGATGGCGGCTCTGACTGCCCGAACGACATCGGCGGCGTTGGCAGGATCTGAGTGCACGCAGACGCTGTCGAAATCGACGGTGAGCTCCGTTCCGTCGTTGGCGCGGATCGTGCCGTCTGTCATCGCCGAGGTGATCCGCGCAGCGGCCTCGGCAGGGACTCCGGGCTGGGGAGCGCGTTCGATGACGAGTCTGCCCTCGGCGTCGTAGCCGAGGTCGACATAGATCTCGGCGACGAAGGGGACGCCGAGCTCGTCGCAGACGGTCTTGTGCGCGGTGTTCGCCAATCCGAAGATCGGGACGCCGTGGACGAGCGCGACTCGGGCGACCGCGGCCATGAGCTCGGGGTCGCGGCCGACCATGCCGTAGAGCGCCCCATGGGGTTTGATGTGGTTGAGCCGAAGATCGTGTCGGTCGAGGAAGGCCGAGAGCGCCCCGACCTGGTAGGTGACGATGTCCTCGACCTCATCGGCGCTGAGCACCATCGGTCTGCGCCCGAATCCGGCGAGGTCGGGCAGCCCCGGGTGCGCTCCCACCTTCACCTGGTTCTCCGCTGCGAGTTCGACTGTCGTGTTGATGATGTGCGGGTCGGCAGCGTGGAACCCGCATGCCACATTGGCGACATCGATGAGCGTCATCAGCTCAGGATCGTTGCCGAATGCGTGCAGACCGATTCCTTCGCCGAGATCGGCATTGATTGTCTTCGTCATCGGTGACCTCCTGGCACAACCGTATGGAATCCGAATGTGACCTGCACCACGCCGATGATCAAATTCGCCGCGGATTATTGTGCACAGTGCACAGTCCTCGTAGATTCAGCGCATGAGACTCATCGACCTCATCGCCGACCCGATGCTCCGCCTCGAACTCGCCACCCCGAGTTCACAGGAGCGCCTCCAGACGGCGATCGGCGCCGCTGTGGCCACGGAGTCCATCGATCCCGCCGCCTACCTCACGCCGGGCACGCTCGTCCTCACCACCGGAATGGCGCTCAACTTCGACGATGCTCGCATCTGGGACGGCTATGTCGAACGGCTGGTCGCCGCCGGCACGGCGGCGATCGCGTTCGGAGAAGGCAAGCCGCACCAGCAGGTGCCGCACGGACTCATCGATGCCGCGGACGCCCGCGGCCTGCCGATTCTGCTCGTCCCGCCCGATGTGCCGTTTCTCCGCCTCCAGAACCTCGTCCTCCGCGCGCTCTCCGAGGACGAGCACCAGGCATCGCACCACGCCTGGTCGATCGCCGAGGAGTGCACGAAGCTTGCGGCCGACGGTCTCGAATTCGCCCCGCTGCTCGAACGCGTAGCATCTCGCATCGGACATGCTCTGCGCGTGGTCGACGATGAGGACGCCGTCTTCGTGTCCACCGACCGCATGCCCGGCTCGGACCGCTCCGCAGGGAGGACGTCCGACTCCGCTCCCCTGCTCTCGCTGCCCCTCAACATCGGCGAGGACGAGCAATGGCACCTGCACTGCCTCGACAGCCCGGGGCCGAGCACAGTGCAGTCCGGGACTCCGGCGCCGGTGTTCACTCCCGCCACACTGCGCACCGCACTCACGCCTGCGGCCGCGATCCTGGGAATGGTGCTCGCTCGCAGCCTGAGCATCGGTCTGCCGCGGAGCGAGAAGACCGATGCTCTTCTTGCGGCCCTGCGGCAGACGGGCAGCCACGCCTCCGCGGAGATCATGACAGCGCTCGCGGACCTCGGCGTCGACAGCACGACGGGCATGCGAATGCTCAGCGTCCGCGCTCGGAGTCCGATTCGCCGTCACCTCCTGACCTGGCGTCTGATGCGGATTCTCCACGATCACGTCGTCGTCTTCCCGGTGGAGACCGAGCGCACCGTCCTGCTCCTGCTGGCCCCGTTCTCCGCGGTGCGGTGGTCGGCGTCGAAGCCGACCGACCCGCCTCGGAACGGCTCGGAAATCACGGCCGCAGCCGGCCTGCCTGCTGCCCGCAACGGCCGTGAAGTACGGGAATCCGAAACCCATCTCGACGAACTCGTCGAGGCGGTGAATGCGGAAGCCGGAGACAGCGTGCTTGTCAGCGAAGCCGTGCGTCACACCTCGGCGCTGTCACTGTTCGTCGGTCTCCACGTCGATCCGGCGAGCCCTGACGACGATGCGCCTGAGCATGCGGTCCCTGCGCCGTCCTCACACCGAGGGTCCGCCGGAGTTCGCTTCCTCGGCCCGCCGCGGCTGCGCGACCTCGGCCTCCTCGTGCCGCCCGCCCATTCCGCAGCGATCGCCGAGGCAGTGCTCGGTCCGATTCGCGGGCGCAGAGACGAAACCGCTCTGCTCGACGCTCTGGCGGCGTTCGTCGATTCGCCGTCCGTGGCTCGGGCGGCCGCTCGGCTCGGCGTCCATCGGAACACAGCCCGTTCATACCGCAGAGAACTCGAGGATGCACTCGGGATGGATCTGGCGAGCGGGGAGGATCGCAGCATCTGCGCAGTGGCACTGTCGCTGATGCCCTGACGCCTCGACGTCCGCTCAACCCCCGGGTCTTGCGTCCGGCGAATAATCCTATAGGATCTTTGAAATAGGAACTGGTTCGAAGGGGAGCTCGTGGCCCGATTGTTCAATGACCCGAATGACTTCGTCGCCGACATGTCACGCGGACTCAGCCTCGCCGCCGCGCGCTGGGTGCGTGCGGTGCCCGGCGGGGTCGTGCGCTCGACCCGCGCTCCCGCACCGACCGTCTCGCTCGTCATCGGCGGCGGCAGCGGACACTTCCCCGCATTCTCCGGTCTCGTCGGCCCCGGCCTCGCCCACGGCGCGGCGATGGGCAACGTCTTCGCCTCCCCGTCGACGAAGCAGATCCTCTCCGTCGCCCGCGCGAGCGACCAGGGCCGCGGCGTCCTCTTCAGCTACGGCAACTACGCCGGCGACGTCCTCAACTTCGACCAGGCCCAGGAGCAGCTGCGCGCCGAGGGCATCGACACCCGCACCGTCGTCGTCACCGACGACATCTTCAGCGCCCCGGCCGACGAGATCGACCGCCGCCGCGGCATCGCCGGGGACCTCGCCGTCTTCAAGATCGCCGGAGCCGCCGCCGAAGCGGGACTCGACCTCTCCGAGGTCGAACGCCTGGCCGCCTCGGCGAACGACCGCACCCGCTCGATCGGCGTCGCCTTCTCCGGCTGCACCCTGCCCGGCGCCGACGCTCCCCTCTTCACCGTCGCGGACGGCCGCATGGCCGTCGGCCTCGGCATCCACGGGGAACCCGGCATCGACGACGTCCCCCTCCCCACGGCATCTCAGCTCGCCGATCTCCTCGTCACCCGACTCCTCGCCGAGGCGCCCGTGACCTCGGGACGGGTCGTGCCCATCCTCAACGGCTTGGGCACCGTGAAATACGAGGAGCTCTACCTCCTCTACGGACTCATCGACCCGCTCCTGCGCGAGGCCGGACTCGTCATCGTCGACCCCGAGGTCGGCGAGTTCTGCACGAGCTTCGACATGGCCGGCCTCTCCCTCACCCTCGTGTGGCTCGACGACGAACTCGCGCCCCTCTGGGACGCCCCCTGCTCCTCGGCGGCCTTCACCCGCGACGCCCTCGGCTTCGCCCACGAGAGAGTCGAGGACGACAGCGCGACATCGGCAGACGCAGGGGATCGAGACTCCGCGGCCCCAGACACCGCAGACCCAGACACCGCCGCGCCCGACACGTCCGTGCCGGCAGCAGGCGGCGATGCCGGCAGTCCCCGCCCCACCGCCCGGTCGCGGGCGCTCGGCCGAGAGATCGCAGCGGTCCTCACCCGCATCGCCGTGTCTATCGATGACGCCGCGGACGACCTCGGACACCTCGACAGCATCGCCGGCGACGGCGATCACGGGATCGGCATGCAGCGCGGCTCGAAGGCCGCTGCCCTCGAAGCCGAAGCGGCCGCCGCCCACGACCAGTCGGCCGGCGCCGTCCTCCGCGTCGCCGGTGAGGCCTGGGCCGACGTCGGCGGCGGCACCTCCGGCGCCATCTGGGGGCGCATCCTCAGCTCACTCGCCGCAGCCGTCGACGACGACCCCACCCCCGAGGGCGTCGCCGCCGTGCTGGCGACGACCCTTGACGACGTCCGCGCGTTCGGAAGGGTCGAGGTCGGCGACAAGACCCTCGTCGATGCGCTGGCCCCCCTGGCCGACGAATTCGCCGAGGCGGTCGCCGAAGCCGCCGCACCCGGCCGGGACAGCGTCGCCCCGGACAACCCCGCCCCAGACAGCACCAGCCCGCTTCCCCTCATCGCCGCGGCAGCCGCCCGCGCCGCCCATGCCGCCGACCGCGGCGCCGACTCCACCGCCGACCTCGTCGCCCGCCGCGGCCGCGCCCGCTCCCACGGGGACAAGAGCCTCGGCACCCCCGACCCCGGCGCGGTCTCGCTCGCGATGATCGCCTCGGTCGTCGCCGAGGAGCTCACCCGCCGCGCCGCCCCACTGACGACATCACCGCCCCTGGCACCGACCGAACGAAAGGCAACCCGATCATGACACTGCGAGTGGTCGTCGGCTCCGACGATGCGGGGTTCGACTACAAAGAGGTCATCAAAGCCGACCTCGAGGCCGATGAGCGCATCTCCGCGGTCACCGACGTCGGCGTCGACGCACAGTCGCACACGTTCTATCCTTCGATCGCGACCGCCGCCGCGGAGATCGTCGCCCGCGGCGACGCCGACCGCGCGATCCTCATCTGCGGGACCGGACTGGGCGTGGCGATCGCGGCGAACAAGGTCAAGGGCATCCGCGCGGCTACCGCCCACGACTCCTTCAGCGTCGAACGCTCCGTGCTCTCCAACGACGCCCAGGTCCTCTGCATGGGCCAGCGCGTCATCGGCGTCGAACTCGCCCGGCGCTTGGCGCATGAGTGGATCGGCTACACGTTCGACCCGACGAGCGCCTCGAACGACAAGGTCGCCGAGATCAGCGCGTACGAGTCCCGCTGACCCATGGACGACGCGGTCACCTCTCCCCTGCCCGATCGGATCCTCGGCACCAGCCTGAAGATGTACTTCGGCCACCGGCAGACCCTCGACTGGCTCGCCGAGGTGACCGCACTGACCCGTGACCACCCGGCGCTCACTTCGGGCGCGGCAGGGCTCTTCCTCCTCCCGCAGTTCCCCTCGATCCCGGCGTGCCTCGAGACCGCGGGCCCCGTGCTCATCGGCGCGCAGAACGTCGCCGCCCACGATTCCGGGCCCTGGACCGGCGAGGTCTCGGCCGCCGTGCTCGCCGAACTCGGGTGCCGGTTCGCCGAGATCGGGCACGCGGAGCGCCGCCGTCACTTCTCCGAGACCGAAGGCCTCATCAGGGAGAAGACCGCGACCGCCCTGCGTCACGGACTCATCCCCGTCCTCTGCGTCGGGGAGGTCGACGCGGTCCCGGCTGAGGAGGCCGCCGCCGAGGTGATGGTCCAGATCCGCTCGGCACTGCCGACCGCGACCGCTGACCTCCCCCGCCCGCTCACCGTCGTCATCGCCTACGAACCGGTGTGGGCGATCGGGGCCGCCGAACCGGCGGGTCCCGACCATATCGCCGCGGTGTGCACCGTCGTGCGCTCGCGCACCCGCGCCCAGTTCCCCGGCCTCGACTTCCGTCTCATCTACGGCGGCAGCGCCCGCCCCGGCCTGCTCGCCCGCCTCGGGGCGGCCGTCGACGGTCTCTTCCTCGGGCGCTTCGCCCACGACCCGGCAGCGGTCCCGGCGATCCTCGACGAGCTTCCCGACGTCATTAAGCTGTCCCCATGAGTTCACTCCCCGAGATCCGCCGCCCCGACATCGAGAGGCGAGGCCTGCGCGACCACGTCTACGACCACATCCTCGAGATCCTTCTCACCGGTGAGCTGACCGCCGGCGAGCGCGTGTCGATCGACGGCCTGGCCCGGCTCCTCGACGTCTCCCCGACCCCGGTCCGCGAAGCCCTCGTCGACCTCGAGCGCACCGGCCTCGTCGTCCGCGAAGCCCTCCGCGGCTACCGGGTGGCACCGCCGCTCGACCGCGAACAGCTCGACGAGCTCTTCGTCGCCCGTGAGACCATCGAGACCGCGGCGACACGGCTCGCGACCCCCGCCGACGACGCGTTCCTCCGCGCGCTCGAGGACGCCCATGCCGACCATGAGCAGGCCGGGGCCCGCGTCCGCGAGGCCGCGCAGACCGCCGCGGAGACTACCGAGGACCCCGACGCCGCCCGCCGCATCGAAGTCGCCGCCGCCCAGGACTACTACGCGAAGGACCGCGCGTTCCACAGCGTCATCCTCGAGGGCTGCGGCAACCGGTACCTCATGAAGATGTCGTCCGACCTCGGCGCCCAGGTCCACCGCCTGCGCCAGGCCCTGCCCCACGGCATCACCGACGTCGACGACGCGATCGCCGAACACCGCGCGATCCTCGACGCCTTCGCCTCCCCCGACCCCACCGCCCCCGAGGCCGCGATGCGCCACCACCTGCGCATGGTCGCCCACCGCGCCCTCGTCGAGGACCCACAGCCACCCGACGCCTGACCCGGCCCGGGACGAAGAGGAGTCCCGGCATGAAGAAGAGTGAGGACACATGAGTATGATCGCCTGCTGCATGCACGGCTTCTCCCCCGTCGACCGCGACGGCCTCGCCCTCCACGATGCCGACCCCACGGCGTGGCAGCACGTCGCCGACACCGTCGCCGGTCTCGGATTCACCGCCCTCGAGATCGCCGACAGCCACATCCGACCCGGCGACCTCACCCCGCAGCGGCGGGCCGAGCTGGCCGCCGCAGCCGCCTCGGCGGGCATCGACTTCGCCGCCGTCCACGTCCAGCGCCGGTCCGTCATCGACCCCGTCCACGGCGAGGACAACCTCGCCTACGCCCACCGGACGATCGACGCCGCCGCGGAACTCGGCTGCCGGGTCTTCTCCACCGGACTCCACCAGCCCTTCACTCCCGCGCAGAAGCGGGCGCTGTGGTTCTGGACGGCACCAGGGTGGACCGACCCCGACGATCCCGAGGTCCGCGCGCTCGCCGTGACCCGGCTGCGTGAGCTCGGACGTCATGCCGCCGAGGTGGGGCTGCCGATGTCGCTGGAGATGTACGAGGACACCTACCTCGGCACCGCCGCCTCCGCCGTCCGCCTCATCGAGGAGATCGGGCTCGACACCGTCGGCCTCAACCCCGACATCGGCAACCTCATCCGCCTCCACCGGCCCATCGAGGACTGGCGGGAGATGCACGAGGCGACGCTGCCGTACGCGAACTACTGGCACATGAAGAACTACCAGCGCGACGAAGCGGCCGACGGCTCGTGGTTCACCGCCCATCCGACCACCCTGCGCGACGGCCTCATCGACTACCGCGCGATGGTCGCCCGCGCCGTCGAGCTCGGGTTCGACGGACCGTTCCTCATGGAGCAGTACGGCGGCGACAGCCTCGGCGTCTGCGCGGAGAACCGGACGTATCTGACCGGCCTGCTCGCCACCTCACCCCGCCCCGCCGCGCCGTCGACGAAAGGTGTCACCCCATGACCGAATCCGCTCAGCCCGGATCCGCCCAGACCGGATCGGCCCAGCCCGGGCCCGCGTTCCCCGCCGAGCGGACCGCCGTGCTCACCGGCGTCGGCAGCGCCAACGGCATCGGCCGGCACACCGCCCACCGGCTCGCCGAGGCCGGCTGGAACCTCGGCCTCATCGCCCGGCGGGAGGACGAGGCCACGGCACTCGCCGCCGAGCTCACCGCGGCCCACGGGATCGCGGCACGCGGCGCCGGGGTCGACGTCACCGATTCGACGGCCATCGCCGAGGCGGCCGCCGCCTTCGAATCCGACCTGCCCCAGATCGTCGCGCTCGCGAACTTCGCCGGTGTCTCCTCCTCAGTGACCTACTTCGAGATCACCGACGACGAGTGGGCCCGGGTCATCGCGAACAACCTCACGGCCACCCACCTCGTCACCCAGGCCTTCGGCCGGATCATGGCGGCCAACGGGCTCGGGCGGATCGTCGGCCTCTCCTCGGTGACGGCGCAGAAGGGCGGCGGCACGTTCTCGAAGACCGCGTACGCCGCGGCGAAGGCGGGGATCATCGGGCTGATGCGCGGGGTCGCCCTCGAACTCGGGCCGCACGGAGTCACCGCGAACACCATCGCCCCGGGACCCGTCGACACCGACATCATGGGCGGTCCCCTCGACGACGCGCGCCGCGACGCGATGGGGGCGGCCACTCCGCTCGGGCGCATCTCCGTGCCCGAGGACGTCTCCGCGACCGTCGCGTTCCTCATCAGCGAAGGCGCCGGCCACATCACCGGCCAGACGCTGAGCATCAACGGAGGCCTCTACTTCCACTAGACCCCACCGATCCACGGGAGGATCCATGTCCGAGCACGTGACGTTCCTCGGCCTCGGCGCCATCGGCCTGCCGATGGCGCTGCGCCTGCACGCCGCCGGTCTCACCGTCACCGGTGTCGACCCGTTCCCCGATCCGCGGGAGCGGGCCGCCGCGGCGGGGCTGACGACGGCAGCGCAGCCGCTGGCGGCGGCGACGGCCGGCACCGTCATCGTCATGGTCGCCGACGGCGCGCAGCTCGAGGCCGCCCTGACCGGCGACCCGAGCACCGACACCCCCGGACTGCTCGCGCTCATGCCGAAGGAGTCCGTGCTCGTCATCATGAGCACGGTCGGCCCCGACGCCGTGCGCCGCGCCGCCGAGTCCGCCGCCGCCCACGGCATCGCCGTCCTCGACGTGCCCGTCACCGGCGGCATCGCCGGGGTCAAGTCCGGCACCCTGCGCCTCCTCGCCTCCGGTCCGCCCGCGGTGCTCGAATCCCGCCGGTCCGTGCTCGAGGCGCTCGGCACGCTCATCGACTGCGGTGAGCGGGTCGGTGACGGTCAGGCGTACAAGGCGGTCAACCAGCTGCTGTGCGCCGTCCACATCGTCGCCGCCGCCGAGGCCCTGTCCCTGGCGGATCGGCTCGGCCTCGACGAGGAGTCCGTGCTCGCCGCGATGACCGCCGGTGCCGGGCAGTCGTGGATGCTCGGCGACCGCGGGCCGCGCATGCTCGAGGGTCTCGAGGCCCCCGTCGCCAGTGCCGTGAGCATCTTCGTCAAGGACACGGATCTCGTCGCCGAGGTGGCCGCCGACCTCGACATCGACCTCGCTCTGCTGCCGGTGGCCGGGAGGAAGTTCGCCGAGGCGGCCGACGCCGGTCTCGCCCGGCGCGACGACTCGCAGGTCATCCGCACCTACGATCCTAAGTGAGCGGCGCGGCCGGGGCGCGGGCAGCGATGCGGCCGGGGCGCGGGAGAGGCCGCCGGTCGCCGGGGGCCGCTCTACGACGCAGGCTCAGCGTCCCGTCCACTCGTACGGGGTCTTGGCGATGAAGGCGCCGACGGCGTTGTGGAAGTCCTCGGAGCCGTAGATCCGCTCGATGACATCGGTGTCGTCGATCGACCCACCGTTGGCCGAGAGGCGTCGGACGACCTCCTTGACCGACCACATCGTCAGCGGCGCGTGCCCTTTGAGCGTCTCCGCCCACTCGGCCGCCGCCGCATCGACATCGGCGGTGACGAGGCCGAGGAACCCCGCGGTGTGCGCCTCGTCGGCCTCGATGAAGCGGGCGCGCAGGAGCATGTCGACGACGCGGCCGCGGCCGAGCAGCTCGATGAGCAGACTCAGGGTGTCCCCGGAGAGGCAGTTGCCGAGGGTGCGGGCGATCGGCACCCCGAACCGTGAGGTCGGCGAGGCCACCCGCAGGTCCGCGCACGCGGCGATGCCGAGCCCCCCGCCCACGCAGTAGCCGTCGATCGCGGCGATGACGGGCACGTCGACGGCGCGCAGTCGGGAGAGCACCTCGGAGATCCGGTGCTCGTAGGCGACGCCGGCGGGTCCGTCGAAGTCCGTGAACTGGGCGATGTCGGTGCCGGCGACGAACGCCCTGTCACCGGCGCCGCGCAGCACCATGACGCGCACCGCCGCGTCGGAGTCGGCCTCCTCGCACGCCTCGGCGAGGCCCATGTACATGTCCCACGTCATCGCATTGCGTGCCGCGGGCCGGTTGAAGGTGATCGTCAGGACACCGTCGGCGAGGTCGACGAGAAGGTCCTCGGTGCCCGTGTCGGGGGCGTTGTCGGTCATGGTCGAGCTCCTTCGCTCGTCGTCGTGGTCACCCGGGACGCTGGATCCGGGCGGCTGAAGGTCGTCGTGCTCATTGTCCCTTGAGCTTCGTCAGCTCCTCGGGCGTGAACCCGAGGTCGTCGAGGAGGGCGTTGTCGGCCCCGAGGGAGGGGCCGGCCGGACCGCGACGGGCGGGGGTTCGCGAGAGGCGCATCGGCGAGCCGATCTGCCGCACGGTTCCCGCGACCGGATGGTCGGAGTCCCAGTAGAAGTCGCGGGCCTGGAGATGGTCGTCCGTGAAGACCTCGCCGTAGTCGCTGATCGGCGCGCACGGCACTCCGGCCGCGTTGAGTACTTCGACGATCTCGTCGGTCGTCATCGTCTGCGTCTTCTCCTCGACTCGGGCGATGAGGGCCTCCCGGTGGGTGAGGCGGTCGTAAGACTGGCCGAACCGCGCGTCGTCGAGCAGGTCCTCGAGTCCGAGGGCGGCACAGAACCGCTCCCAGTTCCGCGGGGTGTTCGCCCCGACGGTGACGAACCCGTCGGCGGAGTGGACCGCCTGGTAGGGCGCCTGGTTCTGGTGGGCCGAGCCGTTGGGGCGCCCGATCGTCCCGTCCGTGAAGTACGCGGCGGCCTCCCACACGGCATAGGAGACACCGCTTTCGAACAGGGACACGTCGATGTGCTGTCCCTGACCGGACCGGTCCCGTTCGACGAGTGCTGCGGTGACGGCGAGGGCCACGTACATCGCGGCGGTGAGATCGCAGATCGGCACCCCCACCTTCGCCGGCGGGGAGTCGGGGAACCCGGTGATGCTCATCAGCCCGCTGCGGGCCTGCGCCATGATGTCGAGCCCGGCGAGCGGTGCCAGCGGCCCGTCCTGCCCCCAGCCCGACGCCGAGGCGTAGACGATGCGGGGGTTGCGCGCGGACACCTCCTCATACGAGGTGCCGAGGCGGGCCATGACACCCGGGCGCATGTTCTCGACGACGACGTCGGCGCGCTCGACGAGGCGCATGAACGCCTCCCGACCGGTCGGGTCCTTGAGGTCGAGGGTGATCGACTCCTTGTTGCGGTTGAGGAGCATGTTCGGCACGCTCTCACCGCTGACGTACGGGCCGGTGCTCCGCGTCTGGTCGCCGCCGTCGGGGTTCTCGATCTTGATGACCCGGGCGCCGAGGTCGGCCAGCTGCATCGTCGCGAACGGCCCGGCCATGAAGACGCCGAGCTCGAGGACCGTCACCCCGGCCAGCGCTCCCCCGCCTGTCGCATTCTCGTTCATGAGATCTCCTCACATCGCCATCGATCCTGTAGGAATCACCTGTCACCGAGTCGCTGCGAGGCGACACTTCGCCGAAACACCCCATTGATTCGTACTGTGATCCGCGTTACAGTCTTTGCACTACTGTATACAAAAGAGGATCTATTCAAAAGTGTCGACTCTCCTTCCCTCCCAGCCCAGCCTGTCGGTGCAGGCACGGCAGGCTCTCGAACGCACCATCCTCGAAGGCAACTACCTTCCCGGTGAACGTCTCGTCGAGGAGCGCCTGTGCGCAGAGCTCGGCATCTCCCGCCCGCCGCTGCGCGAGGCGCTCAAGGAACTCGCCCACACCGGACTCGTCGAGCACACTCCCCGCAAGGGGGTCCGCATCATGGCGATCACCCAGCACGACGTCTTCGAGATCGCCACCCTGCGTCGCGAACTCGAATCGATGGCGCTGCGCCTCGCCCTGCCGACCCTCGTCCCCGACCGGGTCGCCCGGTGCGAGGCGGCGCTGGAGACGATGCGCGAGATCGCCGACTCCGGGTCCGAGGGCGACATGGTCGCGGCGGGCTTCGAGTTCCACTACGCCGTCGTCGGCCTCGCCGGCCACGCCCGCATCGAATCGACGTACCGGGCGATGGCGATGCAGCTGCAGATGTGCATGGCACTGAACAACCAGGCGCGCCGGGAGATCGAGGATCTCGACGGCAACGTCGCTCGGCACGCCCACATGCTCGAGGTCATCCTGCGCGGCGACATCGACGAGATCGAGACCGCACTCGACAACCACGGGAACCTCTCGTTCCTCATCGACGTCGTCGACCGCCTCGACGGGGCGACTCCCGAATCCGACCGCTGGCTCGAGGAGGTGCGTGCCTCATTGCCCACTGCGGAGTGACCATCGCTCCGGCACCACCGGCACCACCGATCTGGACGTTCTGTCAAAGGAGATGGACATGCATTCGAAGAAACTGCTCACCGCTGCCGCCGTGGCCGGCACCCTGGCACTCGCCCTCAGCGCGTGCGGTCAGGGATCCTCGGGCTCATCCGACGGAGGCTACGAGCCTCCCGGCAATGTCACGATGATCGTACCCTTCGCCGCCGGCGGCGGCAGCGACATCGCCGGTCGTGCGACGGCCTCGGGTCTCGAGGAGGCGACCGGCAAGACGATCACCGTGCAGAACATCGACGGCGGCTCCGGCGCGGTCGGATATTCGGAGTTCCTCGGCCGCAGCGGGGACCCGAGCTACCTGCTGGCGACGGAGACGGCGATGCTCGCCCTGCCGGCGACCCAGGACGTCGAGTTCACGTACGAGAGCTTCACGCCGATCATGAAGCTCGGCGACGACTACACGCTCATCGTCACGAAGGCCGACTCCCCGCTCAACACGTGCTCGGACCTCACCGACAAGGCGCAGAACGAGCGCACGGTCGTCGCGATCTCCGGTGCCACCGGCCTCGACAACATCACCTTCACGCTCATGGAGAAGGCGACCGGGGCGAAGTTCGACCGGGTGCCCTTCGAATCCGGCGCCGAGGTGATCACCGCGGTCCTCGGCGGGCAGGTCGAGGCGATCTCCGTCAACCCCGGCGAGGTCTCCGGTCAGCTCGAGTCCGGCGATCTCAAACCGCTGTGCGCGGCCGCCGAGGAGCGCTACGAGTACGACTCGCTCAAGGACATCCCGACGGCGAAGGAGCAGGGCATCGATGTCGCGTTCGCCCAGTTCCGCGGCGTCATCGCCCCCGGAGACATTCCCGACGAGGCGAAGCAGTACTGGATCGAGCAGTCGCAGAAGTTCGCGGAGTCCGAGGCGTACACGAAGTACATCGAGGACAACATGATGCAGCCCAATGTCGCCTACGGGGACGACTTCACGACGTACCTCGGGGAGAACGACCAGGAGCTGCGTGAGGCGATCGGACAGTGAGCGCCGAGATGACCGCGACACTGCCCCGCCCTCGCCTCGTCTTCGTGCCCGGCGACCTCTCCGGGGTCGGCCCCGAGCTGCTGGCCCGGCTGCTCGCCGACCCGGAGAACCGCGCGCGGGCCGATGTCCTCATCACCGCAACGCCCGAGGAGCTCGAGGCCTTCGCCGACACCGCCGGGGTGTCCGTGCCCGACGTCGATGCCATCGAGTTCCTCGGCACCGCCTACGACGGTCCGGAGATTCCGCCCGGAGTGGTGAGCACGGCAGCCGGCGAGCGGGCGCTTTCCGACCTCGGCACCGCGCTCGACCTGTGGACGGCCGGACGCGCCGACGGGGTGCTCTTCCTCCCGCTCAACAAGGGCGCGATGGGCAGGGCCGGGATGACCGAGGAGGATGAGCTGCGGTGGTTCGCCAAGCGCATCGGCTTCACCGGCTTCACCTCCGAACTCAACTTCATCTCCTCGCTCGTCACCGCCCGCGTCACCTCCCATGTGCCGGTGTCGCAGATTGCCGCGGGCATCCGCGCCGGCAGGGTGCTCGAGACGATCGAACTCCTCGACCGCGTCGTCCGGGAGACGCGGACCCCGACACCGAGGCTGGCCGTCTGCGCGCTCAACCCGCACGCCGGCGAGGGCGGGAAGTTCGGGCGGGAGGAGATCGAGGACATCGCCCCGGCGATCGAGCTGGCGCGCACCCGCGGCATCGACGTCGAGGGACCGTTCCCGTGCGACACGCTCTTCGGCCGGGCCGCCGGCGGCGACTACGACGGGGTCGTGACGATGTACCACGACCAGGGGCAGATCGCGATGAAGCTGCTCGGCTTCGACCAGGGGGTGACCGTCCACGGCGGTCTGCCCATCCCCATCGCCACCCCCGCCCACGGCACGGCGCACGGGATCGTCGGCACCGGCACCGCCGATCTCAGCCCGAGTCAGCACGCGTTCGACCTCGCTGCGGCGATGGCCGCCTCGCGCCGGGACACGGCCACCGCGGATGCCCCGACGACCGGGGCGACCGCCTCGGCGCCGGCCGAGACGCGATGAACGGAATGGAGGAGACATGAACACGGTCACCGCGAAGAATCCGCCGCGCAACAGGCCGGAGGTCTCCGACGTCATCGGCACCGCGATCCTCGGGGTCGTCGGCGCCGTGGCGGCGGTCATGGGGATCGGCTACGGGCTGAGCGTCGACAGCGGCGAGGTGGGGCCGGGGCTGCTGCCGTTCCTCACCGGCACCTTCATCTTCCTCGCCTCGGTGGCGGAGATCTTCCGTCTCTTCTTCGCCCGCGTCGGGACCTCCGGCGGACGGATCATGTCCGCCGTCGAGGACATCGAGGCCACGGCCGCGGAGTCGATCGACTCCGCCTCCGAGGCGGTCTCGGCCGACGGGGACGAGGTCGACACGTTCGGTCGCACGGAGAAGCAGCGCAACCGCGCGCCGTTCGTCATCTTCGCGACCTTCGGCGTCGCTCTCGCCCTCGTTCCGGTCCTCGGCCTCATCATCGCGCTGTCCCTGGCGATCCTCTTCCTCCTCATCGTCGTGGAGAAGCAGAAGTGGTGGACCTCGGCGGCGGCGACGCTCGGGGCCGCCGTGTTCGTCTACATCGTCTTCGGCCTCGTCCTCTCGGTTCCCATGCCGACGGGGATGCTCGGCCTGATCTGAGGAGTGCTCATGATCGACAATCTCATGCTCGGGCTGGAGACCGCAGTCAGCCCGGAGAATCTGCTGTGGTGCTTCGTCGGCGTGCTGCTCGGCACCGTCATCGGCCTGCTGCCCGGCCTCGGATCGACCACCGGTGTCGCGATCCTCCTGCCCGTCACCCTCACCCTCGACCCGGTGACCGCGCTCATCATGCTCGCCGGCATCTACTACGGGTCCCAGTACGGGTCGTCGATCAGTTCGATCCTCATCTCGACGCCCGGCGACTCCTCGAGCGTCGTGCTCACGATCGACGGCTATCAGATGGCGCGGAAGGGCAGAGCCGGGGCGGCGCTGGCGATCTCGGCGCTCGCGTCGTTCTTCGCCGCCATCGTCTCCCTCATCGGCCTCATCGCGCTCGCCCAGCCGATCGCCCGGTTCGCCCTCAACTTCGGTCCGGCCGAGAACCTCGCGATCATCCTCCTCGGCATGGCGACGATCGTGTCGTTCGCCGGGGAGAACATCCTGCGCGGCATCACCATGGCCGCGGCCGGGCTGCTCGTGTCGATGGTCGGGGTCGCCTCGGGATTCTCCACGGCCCGGTTCACGTTCGGCAGCGTCAATCTCCTCTCCGGCCTCGACTTCGTCGCCGTGATGATCGGCATCTTCGCCGTCGGTGAGGTCCTCCACCAGATCCGCCGAGGCGGGGAGAAGCCCATCCGCGCCGGTTTCCGGGATCTGCTCGTGACGAAGGAGGAGCTGCGGCGGGCGTTCCCGTCGACGGTGCGCGGCACCGGTCTCGGCTTCACCGTCGGAGTCCTGCCCGGCGCCGGGGCGACGCTCGCGACGTTCCTCGCCTACGGTGTCGAGAAGCAGGTGAGCCGGTTCCGGCAGTTCATCGGCAAGGGCGCACCCGAAGCGGTGGCGGCTCCGGAGGCGGCGAACAATGCGGCCGCGAACGCGAGCTTCATCCCGACCCTCGCGCTCGGCATTCCCGGCAGCGGCACGACGGCGGTCCTCCTCGGCGCGTTCGTCATCTTCGGTCTGCAGCCGGGCCCGCTGCTCTTCCAGCAGGAGCCGGACCTCGTGTGGGGTCTGCTCGTGAGCTTCTTCTTCGGCAACCTCATCCTGCTCGTGCTCAACCTGCCGATGGCGCCGGTGTTCGCGCAGATCCTGCGGATCCCCTACGTCTACCTCTATCCGATCGTGCTGATGATGAGCTTCATCGGGGCCTTCGCGCTCGGCAACAACATGTTCACCCTGTGGATCGTGTTCTTCTCCGGGCTGCTCGGCTACTTCATGAAGCGCTTCGACTTCCCCGCCGCGCCGTTCGTCCTCGGCCTCGTGCTCGGCCCGCTGCTCGAGAAGTACCTCGTGCAGACCTCGGCGCTGGGCAACGGCAGCCTGCTCATCATGTTCCAGCAGCCGCTCTCGCTCATCCTCACCCTCGCAGCCCTCGTGGCACTCGCCTACCCGCTCATCGCCGCGGTCATCCGCAACCTGCGGACCCGGCGGGCGGATGCGAAGGCGCGGGAGACCGTGACCCGCTGAGGCCCGGGCGGCCGGTCACATCTCTTCGTGCGTGAGCGGGTCCCGGTCCTTCATCCGGCCGCGCTCGAGTCCGGAGATCGCGGCCACCTCGGCGGGGGTGAGGCTGAAGCCGAAGATGTCGGCGTTCGTCCGCTGGCGGGCCGGGTTCGCGGACTTCGGGATCGGGATGCTGCCGATCTCGACGTGCCAGCGCAGCACCACCTGGGCCGGTTCGACGCCGTGGGCGGCCGCCGCCTCGGTGATGGGGTCTTCGGCGAACAGCCCGCCGTCGCGGTAGAGCGGTGACCAGGATTCGGTCTGGACGCCGATCGACCGGTGGAAGTCGACGAGCGCGGTCTGCGGGAAGTACGGGTGGAGTTCGACCTGGTTGACGGCCGGGGTCACGCCGGTGGCTTCGATGAGCTCGGTGAGCATGTCCGCGGTGAAGTTCGAGACGCCGATCGATGTCACGAGTCCGCGGTCGCGCAGTTCGATGAGGCCGCGCCACGTGTCGACGTACTTGCCGACACTGGGGTTGGGCCAGTGGATGAGGTGGAGGTCGAGGCGGTCGAGGCCGAGTCGGGCGAGGGATTCCTCGGTGCTCGCGATCGCCTCGTCGAAGCCGTGGTGGCGGCCGGGGATCTTGCTCGTGACGAAGAGGTCCTCGCGGGCGACGGGGCTCTCGGCGATCGCGCGACCGACTTCGCGTTCGTTCTGGTAGTTGACCGCGGTGTCGAGCAGTCGGTAGCCGCCGGCGATGCCGGCGTCGATCGCCGCGACGCCCTCGTCACCAGTCATCGCGTAGGTGCCGAGGCCGATCTGCGGGATCGGGCGTCCATCGTTGAGGTCGACGGTGGGAATCGGGGTGCCGTTGCCGGATTCAGTCATGCTTCCACCCTACGACCGCCAGCGCACGACCGCACCCGTTCGCGGCGTCGGCGCCGTCTCAGGACTGCGACTCCGACTCCGCCTCCGCCTCCGCCTCGACGAGCCGAGCCGAACGCGTCGGGGCGGTGTTGCGGTACGAATCGGCAACGAGTTCGCCGAGGTCGTCATCGTCGAGGTCGTCGATGTCGATGCCGATCCAGCCGGTGGGACCCAGGTACATCGGGACGAACGTGTCGTCCCGCTCGAGCATCACCTCGGCGTCGAGGGGATCGAGCAGGAGGAGGGCGGCATGCGGATGCTGCTCCATCTGTCCGGTCACGTGCTTCTCCGTGCCGCCGAAGTACGCGAAGACCTTCTTCGTGAAGAACGCGGGGCGACCGTGCGAGACCTTCTCCTGCGCATCGGGATACCCGAGCGCGAGCGTGCGGAACCGCGCGAGCACCGGGTCATCGTCGTCGAACATCTGCGCGTGCGCCATGTCCTCACGATACTCCCGCCGAGGCGGGGCTCAGGGTCCGCGGACCGCTGGGTCCCGGGGGTCCGGGGCTCCAAGGCCCGGGCCGGGGCCAGGCCGTCAGCGTCGGCTAGGGTGAGCTCGTGAGAAGGAAGCGCGACGTGCGGCAGACCGGACCGGAGAACCGGCGCAGGCTGCCCCGATTGACCCTGCTCCAATGGGGCTTTCTGCTGCCCGGCCTCGGATTCGTCGTCGCCGTGATTCTCGGTGCCGTGCAGTCGCTTCTCTCCTTCGTCGAACTCTCCGACGCACGCAGTCGCGGAGTCGACGTCGTGTGCGCGGACCTCGCCTCGATGGGCCAGGTGAAGGAGATGGAGATCGTCAGCCGCGGGGTGTGGGGCTATGCGTGCGAAGCAACGTTCTCCGACGGCGGCTTCGGCGTCACGGAGTTCAGCAATCTCTCGATTCTCACCTTCTTCGCGATCGCGATTGCTGTGATCAGCACTGTCGCCCTCTTCGGTGTCTTCTGCGCAGTCGCCGTGAAAGCGCTGGTCACGTGGGGAGCGCCACGATCCGCGGGGCGGATGGCCCGGTGGGGCGTCGGACTGCTCATGGTGGCGTGCGTCATCGGTCCTTTCGGCATCCTCACCCAGTACGCGGCGTGGTATCGGGCGTCGAACTCCGGTGACGGCTCGCCCGTCTGCCCGTCTTCGTTTCAGGGTGAGGAGATCCTCGGTTTCGGAATCGATTCCAACTATCTTCTGCCGTATCTGAAGTGCCACGGCGACACCGTGACCGGCGTCGAATTCACGACGACGCATTTCGGTTTTCCCTTCGCCGTGTTCGTCACCTGCATGACGATGATCGTGGTCGGGCTCGCCCTTGTCATCACCGCACGGGTGAGGGCTGCGCGAAACGGAGCGGTCTCTCCCGAGGAATCGCGCGACGAACCCGTCGTTCACTGAGCCGAGGCGTTGCCGGGACACCGGGCCCGCAGTGGTGGATCAGGCGATGACGCCAGGCCGTGAACTGTCACAACAGCGCATGAAATCATCGTGGCGCGTGCGTGAACTCGGGCGACTTGTGTAGACAAGTCACGTCGGGGGTTGGTCAACTGGTCGTCTATGGACGACCAGACCTCGACCGCTAGCGCCAGCCGCCGCGCCACCGCGACCCGGACCGCCCCGACTGCCTCCGCGACCCGGACCGCGCCGACACCTCCCGCGGATCGCACCGCCACCGCATCTGACCCTGCCTCCGGCCCGGCGGCGACGACGGCCGAGGCGCTCGTCTGGCTCGGCGGCGATCGCTTCGATCGGCAGACCCTGCCGATCCCGGACCTCGCCGACGGGGAGAGCCTCGTGCGCCTGAGTGCCGCAACCGTCTGCGGATCTGACCGCCACACGGTCTCCGGCCATCGCTCCGGGGCCTGCCCGTCGGTGCTCGGCCATGAGGGCGTCGGCGTCATCGAGGCGACGAGAGGCGAACTCACCGTCGGCGAGCGCGTCGTCTTCGCCGTCACCTCGGTGTGCGGGGCGTGTGAGAACTGCCGGCGCGGACTGAGCGCGAAATGCGCCGCGGTCGCCAAGGTCGGCCACGAAGCGACCGACTCCGGCTGGGCCCTGTCGGGAACCTACGCGTCGCACATCCTCCTGCCCGCAGGCGTCGCAGTCGCCCCCGTTCCCGCCCACGTGCCCGATGCCGTCGCGGCGACCGCCGGCTGCGCGGTGGCCACCGTCATGGCCGCCCTCGACGCCGCCGGGGAGCTGACCGGACGGCGGGTGCTCGTCAACGGCCTCGGGATGCTCGGACTCGCCGCGGTCGCGGCCGCGAAGGCACGCGGCGCTGCCGAGGTCGCCGCGTTCGACCCCGCCCCTGACCGTCGCACCCTCGCCGCTGCGGCAGGCGCCGACGTCCTCGTCACCGGTGACGGGGACACCCCTGCCGACGTCGACGTCGCCATCGAACTCTCCGGCGCTCAGGCGGGAGTCCGCACGTGCCTGGACGCGCTCGGCATCGGCGGCACCGCGGTCCTCGTCGGCAGCGTCTCGCCCGGCCCGCACGTCACCGTCGATCCCGAACACCTCGTCCGCGGATGGCGCACGATCACCGGGGTCCACAACTACGAACCCCGGCACCTCACCGCCGCCGTCGACTTCCTCGCCACCGCCGGCTCAGCGCTGCCCTGGGACGACATCCTCGGCGGCCCCATCGGGCTGACCGATCTGCCGGCGGAGTTCGCCCACCCCACCCCGGGCCTGCGCACCGTCGTCGATCTCCGCCGCTGACGGCACCCTTCGGCCTGTGCCGGCAGACCCTCAGCTGCGGGCCGCCTCGAGATCCTCCCGCAGCGCCCGGCCGGCGGCCCCGATGTCACTCGCCGAGGTGATGAACCGGAATCCCTGCTCCTCCCGCAGCTTGGCCTCCGCCCCGGTCGAGCAGTGGATGCCCGGGACGATGCCGGCGGAGTCCGCGGCGGTGCGGATGCGCACGAGCGCCTCGGCGTGGGCGTCGTTGGGCCGGCCCGGGACCGTGCCGACGGCGAACGCGAGGTCCGCCGGGCCGACGTAGACCCCGTCGACGCCGGGCACCGCGCAGATGTCCTCGACGGCGGCGAGCGCCTCGGCGGTCTCGATCATGACGAAGAGGAGCGGACGGGCGGTGCGGGAGTCCCGCACCTGGCCGGTGAGGATCTCCGCGGTCGGACCCCACGATCGGCGCCCGCCGCGGCTCGGGTAGTCGAGCGCGGCGACGGCCGCCTCGGCATCGGCGACCGAATCGATGAGGGGAACGATGATCGCCTCGATGCCGGCGTCGGCGAGCAGCCCGATCTCCGTGAACCGGTTCGCCGCGACTCGGGCCGTGACGAGCGCGGATCCGTGCGCGCGGACGGCATCGGACAGGCGCACGACGTCACCGGCCCGGGCGAGACCGTGCTGGAGGTCGAGGCACACGTAGTCGAACCCGGCCGCCGCCCCGATCGTCGCGAGCTCCGGGGCCGCCGACATCATCCACAGGCCGTTGTAGATCGCCCCGTCGCCGAGGCGGGCGCGATGGGTCTCGAGTGCAGCAGTCATGGGATCATCGAACCACACCCCGGCGCCGAGGCGGTGGCGACGACCGCGATCCGGGCGGGCCTATGATGAGAAGCGCCGACCATCGGCGACCGACCCGAAGGAGCACGCATGGCGCACCGCACGGATGACGAGATCATCGCCGCCCAACCCGATTCCGTCGCCCGCACCCTCACCGTCGACGTCGCCGACGGCCTCCGGCACACCGCGCAGTCGCTCACCCAGACCTTCCCCGCCTCGCTGGAGAACCTCTGGGAGGCATGCACCGATCCCGAGCGCCTCGGCAAGTGGTTCGCGCCCGTGGCCGGTCACTTCCGGCTCGGCGGCCGCTACGTCGTCGAGGACAACGCCGAGGGCACGATCACGGCCTGCGAACCCCGCGAGTCCTTCACCCTGACGTGGGAGAGCGCCGGTGATGAGAGCGAGGTCGCCGTGCGCATGGCCAAGGACGGCCACCACGCCCGGCTCACCCTCGAACACCGGTTCACCGCCGAGGCCGACGCCGACTTCTGGACGCAGTTCGGCCCCGGTGCCGGCGGGGTCGGCTGGGACCTCTCGTTCCTTGGTCTCGCCCTCTACCTCGAGTCCCGCAGCGATGAGCCCCGCGACGCGGCGACGTTCGACGCCGAACCCGCCCACGACTTCATCCGCATCGTCAGCGATCGCTGGGCCGAGGCGTCCCGGCTGGCCGGCACCCCTGAGGACGAGGCACGGGCCGCCGCGGAGCGCACGACGGCGTTCTACCTCGGCGAGGACGCCAGCTGACCCGTTAGTGGCTTCACTGACAGAGTCAGCGGGGCCCGCCGCGGGCCGCCCCGACCGAGAGGCGGGCGATGTCGCGGAGGACGTTGAGCTCCTCGCTGCCGTCGAGCAGCGACTTCAGCTCGGTCGCGGCACTCGTGAGCAGGCCGCGGTAGGCCCCGGCGACGTTGTCGGGTTCGCGGGAGAGCGGATAGGACACGCAGAGCGCGAAGACCGTGGGTCCGACCGTGAAGGCGACACTCGCCGAGGCGGTCCCCTTGACCCGGGCCTGCTTCGTCGCGTAGAACTCCTGCGGGCTGCCCGGCCCGCACAGGGCGAGCGCCGCGGACCCGCCGTCGACGAGCGGGAGGATCGTGCCGACGCTGCGCGTGACCCGCAGCTCGTGGTCGGCTTCGACATTGCGCACGCACACCCGGTCCTCGCCGACGCGGACCCACAGCTGCACGGACTCGCTCGCCCGCGTCCGCAGGTGCTCGAGCACGGAGTTCGTCGTCGCGATGCTCCGTCGCCCGGGGAACGGTCCCAGCCGCAGCAGACCCGAGGGGTCGCGGACGATGAACCGGTGGGTGCGCAGATCGGCGAGCAGCCGGTAGGTCGTCGACTTCGAGTACCCGAGTCGCCGGCACACCTCGGCGGCGGTCAGCGGCGAGTCCTGGAGGGCGGTGAGGATCGCCGCACTGCGGGCGATCACCCCGACCTCCTGAGCCTCACCGACCGGCGGGGCCTCCGCCGACCTGCGGTTGCCGCCGTCGGGCGGGTCCGGGTCCGGCCCGGCGCGCACCTCGGCGATGGGGTTCGCCTCTGCCGTGTCGATGGACCGTGCCATGGGAGCCTGCCTCTCGTGTCTGACGGTGTGCGGTCGGGTCAGCCGACGCTGACGTCGGCGAGGAGCTTCCGCCGGCGCACCCACCAGCGGAAGAGGAACGGACCGATGATGCCGGCGAGCATGAGGATGATGATCGCCAGGGACACCGGCCGGGTGAACAGGGGCGCGATCGAACCGCCGGAGATCTGGAGCATCCGGCGGAAGTTGTCCTCGAGGAGCGGGACGAGCACGAGCGCGAGGATCGACGGCGCGAGCGGGATGCCGCCCTTCTCCATGAGGTAGCCGATGACCCCGAAGATGCCGAGCAGCAGAAGGCCGAAGAGGCTGAACTCGATCGCGTAGGCGCCGATGACGACGAGGACGAGGATCGCGGAGAAGAGGATCTCCTTGGGCATCTTGAGCAGTTTGACGAAGACGCCGACGAGCGGGAGGTTGAGGATGATGAGCGCGACGTTGCCGATGTACATGCTCGCGATGATCGTCCAGATCAGCGCCGAATCGTCGCGGAAGATCAGCGGTCCCGGCTGGAGCCCGTACATCGTGAAGACGAAGAGGAGCAGCGCCGTCGTCGCCGATCCCGGGATGCCGAGGCTGAAGAGCGGGATCATCGCCCCGCCGACGCCGGCGTTGTTCGCCGCCTCGGGGCCGGCCACGCCTTCGATCGCCCCGTGCCCGAACTCGTGCTTCCGCCGCGAGATCCGCTTCTCCATGATGTAGGACATGAAGGATGCGAGCGACGGCCCGACCCCGGGCAGGACGCCGATGATGAAGCCGAGGACCGACCCGCGCGCCCACGGTCCCGCCGAGCGCTGCCAGTCCTCCTTGGTCATCCACTTGTCGCTGCCGAAGCTCTGGATCTCCTCCTTCGCACCGCGCCCGAGGGCGAGGTTGCGGATCGCCTCGGGGATCGCGAAGAGCGCCATCGCGAAGATCGTGAAGTCGACGCCGTCGGAGAGGAGCCCGACACCGAAGGTCTGGCGCGGCAGTCCCGTCTGGAAGTCGAGGCCGATGAGACCGACGGCAAGACCGATGAAGATCGAGATGAGCGCCTTGGCCCGGGACCCCGCCGACATCGTCGAGGCGAGGAGCAGGGCGGTGGCCATGAGGAGGAAGTACTCGGTGGCGCCGAAGTAGTTCGCGAGCTGGACGAGCAGCGGGGAGAGGAACGTCAGCCCGACGATGGCGAGCGTGCCGGCGAGGAACGACCCGATCGCCGCGGTCGCGAGCGCGGCTTTGGCCCGACCGCGGCGGGCCATCTCGTAGCCTTCGATCGCCGTCACCGCACTGGCGACCTCACCCGGGGTCTTGATGAGGGTCGCGGTGATCGACCCGCCGTACATCGACCCGTAGTAGATGCCGCAGAGGAGGATGAGCCCGTGCACCGGCTCCATGCCGAAGGAGACGGGGATGAGGATCGCGATCGCCGAGATCGGTCCGATGCCGGGCAGAACGCCGACGACGGTGCCGAGGAGGACGCCGAGGAGGGCGAAGGCGAGGCTGGCCGGCTGCACCGCTGCGGCGAAACCGCCGGCGAGGTCGCTGAGAGTGTCCATGTCCGTGCCTCCCTCTACCCTAGGATTCCCACGGGCAGGTAGACCTGCAGCCCGTAGACGAAGGCGACGTAGATGATGACGGAGAACAGCACCGAGTAGAGGAGGTTGCGGATCCACTTCTCCGGGGCGTAGAGGCTCGTCACCGCCATGAGGAACGCCGCCGTCGAGAGGAGGAAGCCGACGGGAATGACGATCGCGAGGTAGACGAAGAAGAGCGCGAACTGGAGCACTACCCTGCGGGCCGGCGGGTCCTCGGGCGCGGGGAGGACGACACCCGAGGCGGGTTCGGGCGCCGTGTCGCCGGGTGCCGTGTCTGCCGGCGTCGCGTCTGCGGCTGTCGTGTCGCCGGGGGCTGCGTCTGCCGTGACCCCGTCTCGAGGCACAGCGTCAGCAGCCGCCGCGTCTGCGGCCGCCGTCCTCCCCTGCCACAGGGCCTGACCGGCGAGGAAGAGACCGAGGATGATCAGCCCTGCCCCGACGATCGCCGGGAACGTCCGCGGCGTGACGATGTCGGTCGTCTCCTGGATGGAGAACGTCGCGATGTAGTAGATGACGCCGATGACGGCGACGACGACCCCGGTGACGAGGTCGCGTCTCGTCGCGGTCATTTCTCCGAACCGATGCCGGTGGCTTTGACACCCTCGTCGACGGTGGTCGCGGCCTCCTTGACGTAGGCCTGCGCGTCCTCGCCGGTCTTGAACTCCGGTGCCCACTGGTTCTTCTTGACCGTGTCCTCCCAGGTCGGCGATGTGCTCATCTCCTCGAGCGTCGTCGCCCAGTAGTCGACGGCGGTCTGCGGCATGTCCGCGGGACCGTAGACCCCGCGCCAGTTGCCGAGGGTGACGTCGTACCCGGAGTCCATCGCCGTCGGCACCGTGTCGAAGGGAGCCGCCAGCGGCTGCTGCGCGAATGTGACGAGGGGGACGATGTCGCCGGCTTCGAGCACGGACCGGAACTCGCTGAGCCCGGCGATCGCGACCTTCGCATCGCCGTTGAGCATCGCCGTCGTCTGCTCGCCGCCGCCGTCGTAGTTGACGAAGTTGACGTCGGCGGGCTCGACCCCGGCGGCCTGGGCGAAGAGCGCGAACGGCAGCGTGTCGTCACCGGCTGCGGCGACGGTGACTTTCTGCGGGTCGTCCTTGAGTGCGGCGACGAGGTCCTCGAGGTTCTTGATGTCGCCGTCCTTCGGGCCGACGACCATGAAGTCCTCGACGTAGAGGGTGGCGATGAGGGTGGCATCCTCGGGGCCGTACTCGCACAGTCCCCGCGCCTTCATCGTCTGGCTCGCCAGCGACGTGATGGCGATCTGGTCGTCCTTGCCCTTGTCCTGCTGCATCATCGTCGTCAGCCACGAACAGCCCGTGCCGCCCGGCCGGTTCTGCACCGGCAGCGGCGAGGTGACGAGTTCGTCGCGCTGCAGCGCCTCGACGACGGCGCGCGCGGTCGTGTCCCATCCCGATCCGGGTTCGGCCGGAGCCGTCACCGTCACCGGGCCGCTCGGGTAGTCCCCGCTCTCACCGGGCGGCTGCGCTTTGCCCTGGCACCCCGAGAGGACGAGCGCCGTCGTCGCCACCGCGGCACCGATCCCAAGCCAGCGTCTCCTCCCCCGTCTCGGCGCCGAGGCGGTCGCCGCGCCGCCCGTCGTCCCTGTCCGACGTGTGATCTCCATTGATCGCATTGCCACTCCTTCACCGGCTGCAGTCGCCTGCAGTGTCCTTCCTGCTTCTGTCCGAGTCCGAGCCTGCTTCTGTCCGAGTCCATGACCGCATCACTCATGGCGACTGCACCCTCTCCTCGGTGCGGTCGGGTGCGTGTTCCTCGCGGTCGGGTACGTCGTCATCGCGGTCGTGTGCCGTCTCCGGCTCGCCGTCGCGGTAGATTCCGTTGTGCTCTCCCGGCGCGGGCACGTCGCTGCGCTTCGGCAGATGCGCACCGTCGAAGGTCAGCGGCAGCAGCGGCACGTCGACGCGCTCACCGGTCGGCAGCGCTGTCGCCGCGAGCGCCCCGGAGGCGACGAGGTGGGGGTCGGCGGTGAGATCGGCGGGCGTGTTGACGGGAGCGACCGGGAGGCCGCGCTGCGTGCACTTCTCGACGATCTCGTCGAGGCTGAGGTGGGACAGCGCGGCCTGGAGGACGCGGTGGATCCGGTCGCGGTTGTCAACCCGCCCCTGATTGTCGGCCAGGGCGCGGTCATCGGCGAGTTCGGTGAGTCCGAATTCGTCGCAGAGGTCGCGCCACTGTCCGTCGCTGACGGCGGCGACGAACACCTGGCTGTCGTCCCGGTCGCGGAAGATGTCATAGACCGCCCAGGTCGCCCGGCGGGTGGGCATCGGCCGCAGTGGTTCGTCGCTCAGCTGCGCCTGGGCCATGTGCGTGCCGACGAGGAACGCGTTGTTCTCGAAGAGCGCGGAGTTGACGACCTGCCCGTGGCCGGTCCGCTCCCGGACTCGCAGCGCCGAGAGGATCCCGATGACCCCGAACATGCCGCCCATGATGTCGTTGACGCTCGCTCCCGCGCGCAGGGGCTGGCCGGGCGGCCCGGTCATGTAGGCGAGCCCGCCGAGCATCTGGACGACCTCGTCGAGGGCGGTCCGCTCACCGTACGGACCGGTGAGGAAGCCTTTGAGCGAGCAGTAGATGAGGCGCGGATTGCGCGCGGAGAGCTCCTCGTAGCCGAAGCCCAGGGATTCCATCCGTCCGACGCGGAAGTTCTCGAGGACGACGTCGGCGGAGTCGATGAGGGTGAGGGCGATGTCGCGGTCGACCGCCTCGGCGATGTCGAGTTGGACGCTGCGCTTGTTGCGGTTGAACGCGGGGAAAAGCCCCGAGCCCGAACCGGGCAGGTAGCGGGTCTTGTCGCCGCCTCCGCGGGGTTCGATCTTGATGACCTCGGCGCCGAGGTCGGCGAGGATCATCCCGCAGCTCGGCCCCATGACCATGTGGGAGAACTCGATGACGCGGATGCCCTCGAGCGGCAGCGGTTCGGTGCTCGTGGTCGTGTCCTCTGCGCTCATGGCCCGGCCCCGATCAGCTCGTCAGGCTCGCGGGAACCGCGGGGATCTGGGACAGGCTCGAGGTGAGGTCGTGGCCGACGGCCGCGGTCAGCGGCGCGCGGACCTGGGCGAGCGCGTCGACGTCGATGCCGGTGGCGACCCCTTCGCGGTGGAGCAGGTGGACGAGGTCGTCGGTGCCGATGTTGCCGGCGGCACCGGGGGCGAACGGGCATCCGCCGAGGCCGCCCATCGCGGCGTCGAAGTTCTCGATGCCGAGGTCGAGGGCGGTGATGACGTTGGCCATACCGAAGTTGTACGTGTCGTGGAGGTGGAGGCTGACCGGCTTGCCGGGGAAGGCCCCCATGACCGCCGAGGTGTTCGCGGCCACGAGCGAGGGGTTGGCGTTGCCGATGGTGTCGGCGACCCCGATGCTGTGCGCGCCGGCGTCGACGAAGGGACGGAGGACCTCTACGAGGCGGCCTGAGTCGGTGATGCCGTCGAAGGGGCAGATGAAGCTCACGGCCGTGGTGATGTCCCAGCGGAGTCCGTGCTCGGTGGCGTAGTCGGCGGCGGCGAGCAGGCGTTCGGTGGCCTGCGCGATCGGGGCGTCGGAGTTCGCCTGCGAATGGCCCTCCGAGGCGGAGACGACGAGTTTGATGTTCTTCGCCCCGGCGTCGACGGCCCGCTGGGCTCCCTTGAGGTTGAAGACGAGGGTGAATAGCTCGACGCCCTGGTCCTCATAGGGTTGGAGGCGGCGCAGCACGTCGTCGGTGTCGGCCATCTGCGGGACCTTCTTCGGGTTGACGAAGGAGCCGACTTCGAGCTGGGTGAGGCCTGCGGCGATGAGCCGTTCGGCGAGTTCGACCTTGACGTCGGTGGGCACGATGGTCGACTCGATCTGGAGACCGTCGCGCAGCGTCGTATCGAGGATGTGGACCGCGGTCGGCCGAACCATGAGACTCCTTCGGGGTGGCTCCCGGTCAGCGGGACGGCCGGCCGGAATGCCTGGTACTGCACGCCTCGTCGCGTGCTGGTGTCAGGATTACCATAGCCCTGCGCACACGGGGAAGACGCAGCGGTCGGTATGTGAGAGCTAACGGGAAACTCATCGTCGCAGTTCCCGTTCTTCGGGAAAAGGCTGCGACGCTCGGCGTCTGGGCCGGTCGGCCTCGCTCAGCGTCTCGGGCGGTAGTCGAGGACGACAGCGCCGGATCCGAGCTCGGACCGTCCGATGAGGTCGAGGTCGAGTCGCGGCTCGAGGCCCGCGAAGAGGTAGGGTCCGTGGCCGGCGACGCGGGGGTGGATGACGAACTGGTACTCATCGATGAGTCCCAGCTGCGCCAGCGCTGCCGGCAGAGTCACGCCGCCGACGGCGATGCCGTCGGTCGAGTCGGCCTTGAGGCGTTCGATCTCCGTCCTCAGGTCACCGGTGATGAGCCGCGAGTTCCAGCCGACCTCGGTGCGGGTGCGGGAGACGACGAACTTCTGCGCGGCGTTGATCGCCTGGACGAAGGGGTCGTCGGCGATCTCGGGTGCGGGGTTCTGCCAGGCCGCTTCCATCATCTCGTAGGTGGTCCGGCCGAAGAGGAGACCGTCGGCGCGGAGGAGGTTCTCGGCGTGATGGCGGTGGAGCTCCTCGTCGACGACACCCTCGCGGTGGTCGACGCAGCCGTCGATGGTGACGTTGATGGCGTAGCGCAGCGCGGCCATGGGCTCAGTCCGCGTCCGTCTGTTCGGTGGTGCCGCCGCCGTCGTCGTCCGGGCGGTTCAGTCCGAGCCAGGCGAGGACTTCATCGGTGTGTTCGCCGAGGTCGGGGCCGAGGTGATCGATCGGCAGCGAGGCGGTGCCGATGACCGGGGTGATCCCGGGGAAGGCGACGTCGGTCAGCGTCTCCTCGCCGGTGGAGACGTCGAGGTGCTGGATCATTCCGCGGGCGCGCAGCTGGTCGTCGGCGACGAGGTCCTCGGCCGTGTAGATCGGCCCCGCGGGCACCCCGGCGGCGTCGAGGACGGCGACGACGTCGTCGACCTCGCGGGTCGCGCACCAGGCGCCGATCGCCTCGTCGAGTTCGTCGCGTCTGGCCCACCGTCCGGCGTTGGTCTGCAGGTCGGGGTCAGCACCGAGGTCGGGGCGGTCGATCGCGGCCATGAGGCGGGTGAAGATGCCGTCGCCGTTGCCGGCGATGACGACGGACTTCCCACCGGCGCAGAGGTAGCCGTTCGACGGTGCGATGCCCTCCATGCGACCGCCGGTGCGGGTCCTCACCTCGCCGAAGGCGGAGTAGTCGGGCACGAGGGACTCCATGACGGAGAACATCGCCTCGTTGAGCGCGACGTCGACCGTGCGGTCGGCCAGCGGGCCCTCTCCTTCGAAGCCGGTCTCGGATCCGACGACCGCCTCGGCGGCTCCGTGGATCCTCTGCTGCTGACGGTCGAAGAGCATCATCACGGCGCCGAAGGCCGCCTGCATGCCCGCGATCGAATCGCCGATCGAGACGCCCACGCGCACGGGCGGGCGATCGGGGTCGCCGACGAGTTCGCGGAAGCCGGAGTATCCCTCGGCGACGGCGGCGAAGCCGGGTCGGGCCGACAGCGGGCCGGTCTGACCGAATGCGGAGATGCGCACGAGGATGAGTTCGGGGTTGACCTCTTCGAGGACGTCGGGGCCGATCCCCCACTTCTCCAGGGTGCCGGGTCGGAAGTTCTCGAGGACGATGTCGCTGCGGCGCACGAGTTCGAGCACGGCCTCCCGCCCTGCCTCGGTGCGGAGATCGAGGGTGACGGACTTCTTGTTGCGGTTGATCGTGCGGTAGAGCATCGACGTCGTGCCGGCCGCCAGCCGCCAGTTGCGCAGTTCGTCACCGGTGCCGGGACGTTCGACCTTGATGACCTCGGCGCCGAAGTCGGCGAGCATGCGCCCGGCGGTCGGCGCGGCGATGTAGTTGCCGAGTTCGAGGACTCGCACACCGTCGAGCGGGAGGCGTCTGGTAGTCATGGGTGGCTCCTGTTCTCGGGCGGCCGCGACAGGCGCCGCCGGGCGAACGATGGTCGCTTGACCTCCCATGGTGCCAGGTCATGGTCGCGGGCGCGGAGTCCTGCGTGTCCGCAAACTCAGAGTTCGATGAGTATTGCACAAACCTCCTTGCCGAATTGGAGGAGACGGCCAAGACTGACGAACATGTCGCACAGTGCGACGGTTCGACACCAGAGAAGGAGTGGGACATGACATCGGAGAACTTCGGCAACGGCGGCTTCAACTCCGAGCAGGGACAGGATCCGCAGGAGTCACAGCAGGGCCATCCGGGTCCGGGCAGCCAGTCCGAGTTCGGCGAGCAGGACACCGGCGGGCAGCCGCAGGGCGACCGCGGCGGCGTCGGCGGCCTCGACGGACAGCAGGCGGGCCGACCCGAGGGCGACGGCCTCGGCGACGGGCAGGACCGTCGACGCCTCGAGGAGAGCGAGGACGAGGGATTCGGCGGGACGCAGCAGCCCGAGACCGACTGACGTCGCGCTTACGTGATCCGGGGCTGTGCCGACGATCGGCACGGCCCCGGATCACTGAGTGTGGAGATAGCCCGGTGATCTCGGAGGGCACCTTGATGCATGGCTTCGTGCTGATCGACGGCCTGGCATGGCTCATTCTTGGCGCCATCGTATTCTTCATCTATCGCAAGAAGGGTGCCGGGATCTCAGCACCCTTCCCAACATCGCTTTCACAAGGAGGCTGAGTGACCATGCCCGACTCACCAACCCATCTCCTGGACAGATCCTTCGGAAAACCGGCATTCGACGCCCAGGCCGAGCCTGCTCTGACCATCCGTCCGGGCACCTCGGAGACGATCGGATTCGAAACCGACGACGCGGCCTATGCGCAGATCCATGAGCGCGGCAGCCTGGAGGCGGTCACGGCACCGATCAACCCGGTGACCGGGCCGGTCTTCGTCGAGGATGCCGAACCCGGCGATACGCTCGCCGTGACCATCCACCGGATCGACCTCGGTGACTACGGGTGGTCGGTCTACCTGCCGGGGACGGGCGCCCTTGCGAACAGGATGGGAGGCGAGACCAGAGCGTACCGGATACCGATCAACGGCGCCGAGGTGGTGCTCACGGATTCGCTCACGGCGCCCGTCGAGCCGATGATCGGGTGCATTGGAACCGCACCGGCGGTCGGGACAGGCTCGACGATCATGCCCAGCTACGGATTCGGCGGGAACATGGACCTCACGGATGCCAAGCCGGGCTCGACGGTCTACCTGCCGGTCGAAGTTCCCGGCGCCCTGCTGAGCATCGGCGACATTCATGCGCTCATGGCCCGGGGAGAATCCTCATTCGTGGCGATCGAGGCGCAGGGCACGGCCATCGTCTCCATCGATCTCCTGCGCGCCAGAGACCACCAAGGGTCGACGATGACGAATCTGCGCGCGCCACGGATCGAGACCACCGATGAGTGGATCTTCGTGGGACTCGGCGACCCGGTGCAGGAATCGATCGCCCGCGGCTACGAGGACATGTTCGACTTCCTCGTCGGAGACCATGGCTGGTCGTCAGCCGATGCCTACGTGGTCATGAGCGCGTTGGCCGATTCCGAACTCGGCGGTCCGACCGGATCCACCGCGCCCGACCCTCTGCACCCGATGACTCCGAAAGGAGCCGTCACCGTGCATCGACTCCCCAGATCGGTGCTCGGCTGATTCCCTTGTCCCCTCACGCCGAACCGGAGCACCAATTCGCAGGTCACCCGGACGCGAGCCGGTCCCCCCGAAGTCTCGCATCTGCCCGCCCCGATCGCGTAGCGTGTGGGCATGGCCCGACCTCCTGGACCCCACGGCCCCGCGGACTTCGACCTCATCCGCATCGTTGCCGAGGCAACCGCCGATCCGACCGATCCGGTCCCGCTCCTGCAACTGGCGAGCACGTTGGTCGCAGCGATCGTCGGCAGCGATGGTGAGGACACCGGGACCGACCTCGACTTCCGAGAGGCCAACCGGATCAACAGGGCAATTCCCGATGTCGGCGACCTGAGCAGGCTCCAGGACATCGCCTTGTCGATGCTCGACCCTGCCGGTCAGGAAACCGAGTCGCTGGTGCGCATATGGGCGGAGATGATCGACGACGAACTGTTCCGCCGACGCATCAGACGGCAGCTGCCACCGGCCGATCGCCGGGAGCCCGAATGGGTCCGACGCATCGACGAGGTCACCCCGCGCAGGGCTGCGGCGATCGTCTCGCCCGTGCTCATCGAAGAGACGATCGTCGTCGAGATCAGCACGGCGGCCCGGTCGTGCACGCTCGCCATCGGCATCGAACGCAGCGGGGCCCCGTTCATCGAGGACGCCTACCTCACGCCCGAGTCCTTTGACACCGTGATGTCGGGAATCGCCGTCAACCCAGAGATCGACGTCGACCGGGTCGAGCTCAGCCCTGCCGATGCGCGGGCTCGAATCATCGAGGCCCTCGACATGAGCGACACCATCATTCCAGCACCGGCAACCGAAACCTGGCCTGGCACCCGCGCGATGTTGACCTGGATGCTCAGACTCATGCCCACCGGCGGAATCGGGTACGACCTCAAAGAGTGGACGCCCGAGGAGATCAAGGAGATCGCCGACGACTTCGCCGCCTCGCCGTGGGCCGCAGACCTCACTGGGGACGAGCTCAGGCACGCCGACTTGCTCCTAGAATTCCAGGCGAACTACGGCAACAACGATCCTCTGCGCTGGTCGGGCAGCTTCACCGACCGCATCCTCCATGATCTCTATCCCCGCAAGGTCGTCGCCGATGACGCATATATGCTGTCGATGCCGACGACCTTGACAGCGCTCGTCCAGTACGCCAACGAACGCTCCGGCGTCGATCCCGGCTTCACGCAGAATGCCTTGAACGCTATCGAGGCAGGACGTGCCGACTACGTCAGCCTCGTCACCGGACGGGCGGAGCCTGACACGATCGGCTTCCCCTTCGCCGAGCTGCCGGACGGTGTCGATCTGCCGCCGGAACTCATCGACGCACTGCAGGCGCGCTTCGTCGCCGACGAGCAGTTCGCGACACGGCAACTCGCCCTTCTCGAAGAGACCGTCGGGGGCAGAGCCAACCTCGATTCGCTCACCATCGACCCGCTGCCGACCGAGGATTTCGATGCCACGGGCATCCCGGACGATGTCGTCGATCGGCTCCGCCCTCTTCTGCCTCAGGTGACGACAACGGCACAGGAGTTCTTCGGCGACCCGGAGTTCGCCACCGTCGCCTTCCGCATCCTCGCCGAGGTGGCCCGCCGTGAACCGACCGTCTTCCGGCGCCGGTTCTCCGATCCGGCGCTGCTCGCGGCACTGTTCTGGATCGCAGGGGAAATCAATGAGACATTTTTCGCATCGACCGCGGGTCGCACCCCGTTGCGCATCAAGGACCTGCAGAGCCACCTCGGTGCGAAGTCGGCGCCGAGCCAGCGGGCTGACACCCTTCTTGCGGCACTCGGACACCCAAGAGGCCCCGGTTCCCGAGTGCACATCCCCGATCCCCGCCTGCTGACATCGACATTCCGCGCCGAGCTCCTCGAACGCCGCGCCTGGTACCAATCCGAATACTGACGCCGCGGACCGGACTACCCCTCCCCGCCGAGGTCCGTGCGGTCGCGCGCCTGGGACATGTAGCCGGCCTTGGCACGGCGGGGAACGACGACGACGGGGACCGGGGAGTTCTGCAGGATCCGCATCGCGTGGCTGCCGAGTGACACCCGCTTGAGGGTGCCGAGCCCCGAGGACCCGAGCATCATCACCTCGGGATGCTCCCAGCCGATGCTCTCGAGCGCGGCCGCCCAGTTCGGGCCGGTGCCGATCGCGACCTCCGTCTCCCCCGGGTTGATGTGGAGCTGGTCGATCGAGCAGAGGATCTCATCGGTGTCGCGGCGGACGACCTTCGTCCACTCGTCGACGATCCCCGCCTCGGCGTTGAGCCCGATGCTCGCCGCCGACAGCACGCGCGAACGCGGAGCGAACGACGCGATGCGGAAGGGCACCCCGGTTTCCTGGGACACGAACGCGGCACCGAGGATGAGCTCCGCCGAGGTGGTCGACCCACTGTAGGCCGCCGTGATCCGCTTGAGCTTGGCCCCCGCCTCGGCGCGGAATCCCATGGGGGCGAGGACGACGGGCAGCTCCGCACTGTGGAGGAGGCCGTTGGTCACCGAGCCGAGCGTGATCCGCCCGTCCCTGCCGTCGGCGGCCGAGCCGACGACGAGCCGGTACGCTCCCACGCGACGGCAGACCTCGAGCAGACCGCGCCGGGAGGAGCGGGCGGCGTGGACGACATAGTCGGTACTGATGTCGTCGGGAACGAGCGGGCGCACCTCCTCAAGAGACGCCTCGGCGACGGTGCGGATGTAGGACTGGAACTCCTGATCGATCTTGTCCCGGTTCGGCGGCCATGCCGTCGAACTCACCGACACCAGCGTCAGCGACCTGCTGTACGAACGGGCGAGGACGACTCCGAGTTCGACCGCCGAGGTATTGTCCTGACCTGGGGCGACACCGACGACGATGCTCATCGCTGACCTCCTGCGGCATCGCGGTCGGCCGCGGCCATCTGCTTGCCGAGGACCGAGCTCTTGCGGCCGAAGACGAGGTAGAGGCCGATGATGACGGCGGTCCACACGACGAACACGACGATCGTGATCGGGCGCAGGCTGCTGATGATCCACAGGCAGCCGAGGATCGAGAGGATCGGCAGGACCGGGTAGAAGGGCACCTTGAAGCCGCGTTCGAGGTTCGGTTCGCGCACGCGGAGGATGATGACGGCGAGCGCGACGACGACGAAGGCGACGAGGGTGCCGATGCTCGTCATCTCGGCGAGGAAGTTGATCGGGATGAAGCCGGCGAGGATGGCGATGACGACGGAGACGACGATCGTGCCCTTGACCGGGGTGAGCGTGCGGGGGTTGACGTCCTGGAAGAGCTTGGGCATCATCCCGTCGCGCGACATCGTGAAGAGGATGCGGCTCTGACCGTAGATCGAGACGAGGGTGACGCTGAAGATCGAGATGACAGCACCCGCGGCGACGACGGTGCCCGGCCACGTCGAGCCGACGATGTTCTCGAGGATCGCCGAGAGCCCCGCGTCCTGCCCCTCGAACTCCTCCCACGGCTGTGCGCCGAGGGCGGCGACGGCGACGAGGACGTAGACGGTGGTGATGATGAGCAGCGCGGAGATCAGCGCCTTGGGCATCGTCTTCTTCGGGTTCTTCGTCTCATCGCCGGCCGTGGCGACGGCGTCCATGCCGACGTAGCTGAAGAAGATGATGCCGGCACCGGAGACGACTCCGGAGAGGCCGAAGGGGGCGAAGTTCGCGAAGTTGTCGGAGTTCCAGCCGGTGAGGCCGACGACGATGAAGAAGACGAGAACGGCGACCTTGATGCACACCATGATCGTGTTGACGACGACCGATTCGCCGGTGCCGCGGACGAGGAGGAAGCAGCACATCGCGAGCAGGAGGATCGCGGGAAGGTTGACGATGCCGCCTTCCTCGGGGGCGTAGGCGAGCGCATCGGGGATCTGGAAGCCGAAGAGGTTGAAGAGCAGCTGATTGACGTACTGCGACCAGCCGACGGCGACGGCGGCACCGGCGACGCCGTATTCGAGGAGGAGACACGCAGCCACGCCCATCGCGGGGAGCTCACCGAGGGTGGCGTAGGCGTAGGAGTACGACGATCCGGAGACGGGCACGCTGCCGGCGAGTTCGGCGTAGCAGATCACCGCGAGACCGGCGACGACGCCGGCGATGACGAACGACCAGATGACGGCGGGACCGGCGACGGGCACCGATTCGGAGAGGATGAAGAAGATGCCCGTGCCGATCGTCGATCCGACGCCGATCATCGTCAGGGAGAAGAGTCCGATCGTGCGCTTGAGGTCGCTGCCGGCCTCCTCACTGTCGCGCGGCACCGGTTTCACTCGGAAGAGCTGTTGTCGCAGAGAGCTCATGACTGTCCTTCCCGACGTCGTCGTCGTTGTTGCAGGGCGCGACGCCGAACCGCCGATCGGTCACAGCAGGCCGCGCAAGTCACTTCTGTTCTGCAGACCTTAGCCGACCGCGGCCCGCTCGGCGGGCGCTGGAGGCGAATTGATGCGATGTCCCCGCGGGTCGGCTCAGTTGAGCGCCGGTTCACGATCCGTCAGCGGACGCCACCGCAGGTGCGGATCGTCGACCAGCGCGTCGTCCCGCAGCCGACTGCGCCGCCGCATGATGGCCGAGCTCAGCCCGATGTCTTCCGGTAGTGCCGCAGGGCTTTGTCGCGCCCCCCGCACGTGCGCATCGAACACCACCGTCGACTTCGGTTCCGCGAGGTGTCGACGAAGAGCCACTGGCAGTTCGGACACGATTTGACTCGGTCGAGCCGAGGACCGTTGAGCTCCTCGATGGCGGATTCAGCGAAAAGCGCGGTGAGAGATTCTGCATCCCAGACATCAGGCCAGGCTCGAGCGATTCCGGTGGATGTCGGCGCATAGCCGTACCGCGATAGCCCCGCCGCGTGAGCCTCGGTCACCGCGTTGAGTTCAGCCACAGGGATATCGACGTCGCTCACGACCGCCGTGAAGACGGCATGGATCTTCTCGCGCAACGACCGCAGGCTGGCCAGCTCGTCTCGGGTCAATCGCTGCACCGGCCCCAGTCCGAGCGTCTGCGCCCATGCCTCGGCGGTATCCACGTCGCACAGCCAGTCCCGGTCTCCACCGTCCTGGCGGTTCGGCACCGAGTTCACCAGCTCGAAGCAGTGGGCGTTTCCGACATGCTCGAAGTCCATGCGCCAACTTTACCACTCACAGACTCTTGACTGGTTAGGACGTTCGGAGAAGACTTGACCTTCAAACGAGATTTAGGTGGTTAGAATGCGCGCATCATTTCGATGGCTCTGGGCAGGCTCGGGTGCCGCCAACCTCGGTGACGGAATCACCGTTACCGCACTGCCGCTCATCGCCGTGGCCGCAGGTGCCCCGCCGGGGCAGGTCGCACTGGTCACCGTGTCAGCGACGATCGCCTGGCCCCTCTTCGGACTCCACGCTGGATGGCTGGTCGACAGAGCCTCTCCGGCAACGCTGCTCGTCACCGTCAACGTCGCACGAGTCCTTGCATTGGCCGCTCTTGCCGTCTCGCTCACCACCGACTTCGCGACCTTCGCCTTCACAGTCGGAGCCGCGTTCGTCTACGGCGTCGCAGAGACACTCGTCGACACAGCCCTGATCTCCACCGTCCCCCGAACAGTCGATAAGGGGCAGCTCACCGCGGCCAACAGCAGGCTCGAGGCGACGATCAATGTCGCCAACCAGCTCGCAGGACCCCCGCTCGCCGGGCTCCTCATCGGACTGTCGGGCCTTGCGGCCACCGCAGTCGGGTCGGGTCTCTACGCGCTGGCGGCGATAGCCGCGGTGGGATTGGCGATCACGCTCAGCAGCGACAATCGCCTGGCATCGAATCATCCCTCCCGACTTCCGGCCGCCTCCACCGCCGATGACGCAGGAAAGGATCACGGACAGCAATCAGCCGGCAGCACCACACCTCCGCGCGGAGTCCTCGGCGGAATGCGCTTCCTCTGGAACCATCGGCTTCAGCGCGAACTCACCGTGCTGACGGCCGCCATGAGTGTGGTGTGGGGCGCCTGGACATCGGTCTTCGTTCTCTTCGCCGTGTCACCCGGCCCCCTCGGCCTCTCGCCGGCAGCGTACGGCCTGCTCCTCGCGAGCATGGCCGGTGGCGGCATCGTCGCTTCGATGCTGACCTCGCGGCTTGAACGACTGCTGCCTCCTGCCGCCCTCCTCTTCGTTGACACCGTGGGCACTGCGGGCCTCGTCCTCCCGGCTGCGCTCGGCGCCCCCGTTCCGGTCATCGCCGCCGGAATCATCATCGCGGGCGCCGGGTCGACAGTCTGGCGGATCATCGTCTCCGTCGTTCGCCAGCGGACGACACCGCTGAACCTGCTCGGTCGCGTCTACTCGGCGTCGCGGGTCATCAGCTGGGGCGCTCTGCCGCTGGGAGCCGGATTGGCCGCGATCGGCGTCACGTCCCTGGGCGTGCAGCCAGTGCTCTGGATCGCCAGCGGTTTCGCCATAGTCGTGTCGCTGTGGTTCGCCGCGCGCCTGCCGAAGACAGCGACCCGGATCAACATCGCTGCCTCCGAACCTCAGCGCACGAAGGCTAACCCTTTATTCAACCAAATGGTTGACAACAGGCCGGCGCAGTCCTACCGTTGCAATCAACCGAATGGTTGAGAAACTGTTCACCGTCGACTGCAGCCGGAGGAGGTGCGGTGACCGACCAGCTGTCGAAGGTGTTCGCGGCACTGTCGGACCCCACTCGCAGGGACATCGTCGCCCGGCTCAGCGTGGCCGATGCCACGGTGAGCGAACTCGCCGAACCCTACGACGTGAGCGTCCAGGCGGTGTCGAAGCATCTCAAGGTGCTCGAGGACTCGGGACTCGTCACGCGCTCCCGCGATGCCCAGCGTCGACCGGTCCACCTCGAGGACAACGTCTTCGATCTCATGACGAAATGGATCGAGCGATACCAGCGCCAAGCCGAGGAGCGCTACCAGCGCCTCGACGCGGTGCTCGACGCGATGACCGCGGACGAGGACGGGGAGGACGCGAACCCGGGGACCGCCTCGGCGAGCTGATCTCCAGTACGACCACACCACAGGAAACGACCGACCGACACTGATGCAAAGGAGCATGACATGACCACCGACACCGATTTCAGCACGACGAGGATCGAGGCGCCCGAGGGCGTCCAGACCGTCTCGATCACCCGCGATTTCCAGGCACCGCCGGAGAAGGTGTTCCGGGCGCACGTCGACCCGGAGCTGTTCATGCAGTGGAACGGCCCCGCCGAGACCACGAACACGATCCGCGCATGGGATCCGACGACCGGCGGGAACTGGAGCTACGTCTCCACCGACGACAACGGCGAGTACGGATTCTTCGGATCGTTCCACGATGTGCGCGAGAACGAGCGCATCGTCCAGACCTTCACGTACGAGGGCTTCCCCGACGCCGTGAGCCTCGAGATCCTCACGCTCACCGACCTCGGCGACGGACGCACCCGGCTGAGCTCGACGGCGATCTTCGACTCCGTCGAGTCCCGCGACGGCATGGTCGCCTCCGGTATGGAGACCGGAATCGTCGAGGGTTATGACAAGCTCGACGCCCTGCTCGCCGAGGCGGGGTGAGCAGAGGAGGCATGCCCGGGACCGCTCCCGGGAGAGTCAGCTGCCGGCGGCAGGGCTCTCCCGGGAGCGGTCGGCGGCCTCGGCCACCATCGCGAAGTACGCATCACGGCTCCGGCAGACGTGGATGGACATGAGGTCAGCGGCGGTTGCCTCCTGACCGGCGTCGACGGCGGCGAGGATCCCCCGATGCTCCGACCACGCCTGCGACCCGCGGGTGGTGACGTTGAGCGAATACAGCCATTCGATCTTGCCCGAGATCTGTCGCAGCAGGCTGGTCAGTGACAGGCTTCCACTGAGTTCGGCGATGGCGAAATGGAAGCGCATGTTGAGTTCGGCGAGCGCGTCGAAACGCTGCTGCGCGATCACGGCATCACCGTCGTCGAGGATCACCGTGATCTCCTTGCGCACCCGAAGCCACTGCGCATCGGTCGCCCCGCCGCTGCTCTGCGCTGCCGCCCGCTTCGCCGCCTTCCGTGCTGTCGCGGATTCGAGGACGTTGCGGATCTCGAAGAGGTCCTCGGCGTCGTCGACCGGTGAAGGGGCGACCACGCTGCCGACGTACGGCCGGGATTCGACGAGCCCTTCGGATTCGAGCGCCCGCAGCGCCTCGCGGATGGGGATGCGAGACACCGCGTAGTGGGTGGCGAGCGCCGCCTCCCGCAGCTTCGTGCCGGGTGGGAGCACACCGGCGATGATGTCGTGACGCAGCAGCGCACCGACGGCGGCGGCACTCGAGCCGCTCATCATCGCCCCGCCGCGTAGCCTTGGGCACCGCGCGGATTCGCCGCCGCCGCGAGCGTGCCCGTCGTCGGTTCGCGGGTCACACATGACAGCCGGCCGAGCTCCCAGTCGCCGGCCCGTGTCACCGCGTGTCCGCGCTCGATGAGTCCTGCGATGACGTCCTCGCCGAGGCGGTCCTCGACGACGGCGCCCGCCGGCACCCAGGTGCGGGGCCAGAACGAGCCGGCCAGCGCCGTCGTGTGCAGAGCCGGAGCGTCGATCGCCTCTTGGGGCGCGTATCCGCCGACGAGCATGCGGAGGATCATCAGCAGCTGCCACTGCTCCTGCTGGTCGCCGCCCGGGGAGCCGAGCGCGATGATCGGCTGCCCGTTCTGCGAGATGAGCGTCGGCGTCAGGGTCGTCCGCGGGCGCTTGCCCGGCGTCAGCGCCGACGGCGAGTCCGCGTCGAGCCACGTCATCTGCAGGCGCGTGCCGAGGCAGAAGCCGAGTTCGGGCACGACCGGCGACGACTGCAGCCACCCTCCCGACGGCGTGGCGGAGATGATGTTGCCCCAGCGGTCGACGACGTCGATGTGGCAGGTGTCGCCGTTGTTGACTCCGTTCTTCTGGACGGTCGGCTCACCGATTCCCGCTCTGCTGAGCTCCTCCCGGTCCGCGCCTTCGGGGACGAGCGGCGGGGTGAACGTCGGAGCCTCGCCGGCCCGGTTCGGCCCTGGTCGGAACTCCGCCGAGGCGGTGTCGGCGATGAGGTCGCGGCGGCTCGCGGCATACTCGTCACTGAGCAGCCAGTCGAGGTCGACAGCGGCGTCTCCGTAGTAGGCGTCGCGGTCGGCCATTGCGAGTTTGAGGGCTTCGAGGATCGTGTGGGCGCCGATCTCCGTCGATGGGTCGAGGCGGTCGTCGTCGAATCCGTCGAGGATCGTCAGCGCCTGGAGCAGTGCCGGTCCCTGTCCCCACGGTCCGATCTTCGCGATCTCATATCCCCGGAAGTCGATCGTCACCGGCGTCTCGTATCCTGCGTCGAAACCGGCCATGTCAGCGACTGTGAGGACTCCGGCGTGGTCACCGCCGGTCGAATGGCGGTGCGGGGTCCGCACGAACTCGGCGATCGCCTCGGCGACGAATCCGGTCTTCCACTCCGTCCGGGCGGCACGGACCCGCGCGGCCCGGGCCTCCGCGCCTTCACCGGGGGCAGCACTGTCACCGGCGGCGATCAGCCGTCGGAGCACCTCGGCGTAGGCCGGGTTGACGATGATCTCTCCGGGTTCGGGAATCCGGCCCTCGGGCATCCACAGCTGCGCCGAGGTCGGCCAATGGTCGGTGAAGAGCTCCTGCACCCGTTCGATGGTTCCGGCGACCCGCGCGAGGACGGGGTGCCCGTTCTCGGCGTAGTCGATCGCGTAGGCGAGCACCTCGGCGAGCTCCCAGGTGCCGTGGTCCTCGAGGAGGGCGAGCCATGCGTCGACGGAGCCGGGCACGGCAGCGGCGAGGGCACCCGCTCCGGGGACCATGTCGAGCCCCTCACCGCGGTAGTGCTCGATGGTCGCAGCCACCGGAGCCGGGCCCTGGCCCATGAGGATCTGTGGGGAGGACGGGTCATCGGCCGTGGCGAACACCCCCGTCATGTCACCGCCGGGTCCGTTGAGGTGGGGTTCGACGACGTGGAGGACGAAGGCTCCGGCCACCGCAGCGTCGAAGGCGTTGCCGCCGCGTTCGAGGACGGCCTGCGCCGAGGCGGTCGCGAGCCAATGCGTCGATGCCGACATTCCGAAGTGGCCTTCGAGCGTCGGGCGGGTCGTGAACGCGGCGGGCGCGGTAAAGGTCATATCGGTGTTCCTCCGTGGAACCGGTGGCGCGTCGGGAATTCGGCCTTGAGGCCATCGTAGGCAATCGGGAGATCGTTTCCGGCCTTCCGTTTGCATACAATCTATCGACGGTTATGCTTTTTGTATACAAACCCAATGGGTCTCCCGCACCGTGGGAGACCCGTTTCGGGCCGGTTCCCAGCCGGCCCGCGTCTGTGCCCGGCACTGCGCAACTCGCAGGCACCGCGCCAGTCGAAAGAGCCGCGTGCTCGGCCGGCCATGACCTGGCCGAACAAGTGCCGGCTCAGCAATGAGACGACAACACGTACGACTCACCCTCACCCCCACGCGCGTGCGAGAGCACGCGCGTGGACCCCTCCCGGCAGGCGGACCCGCCCCTGCGCGTGGACCCCTCCCGACGAAAGGGGCGCAATGAATCGCCGCCTCGACCTCGCGATGCTCCTCGTCCTCACCTTCTCGACAGGGATGGTCGACGCGATCGGCTATCTCGGATTCGACAAGATCTTCACCGCGAACATGACCGGCAACGTCGTCATCCTCGGCATGGCGCTCACCGGCGCCGACGACCTGCCCGTCCTCCGCCCGGCGCTCGCGCTCGCCTTCTTCATGGTCGGCGCGGCACTCGGCGGACGGATCCTCGGCCGTCGCGGCGAGGCCTGGCACCACCGGACGACGCTGATCTTCACGCTCGTCGCGCTCGGCTGCGCGGCGCTGTCCGTCTACGTCGCCGTTGTTCCCGATCCGGCTCTCGGGGCCGCCGGCACGATCTTCACCTCGGCGCTCTCCACGCTCATGGGCGCGCAGGCCGCCGCGGCACGGCGGATGAAGATCGCCGACGTCACGACCGTCGTCGTCACCTCGACGATCGTCGGTCTCGCCGCAGACTCTCGGCTCGCCGGCGGCGACAGCACGAACTGGATCCGCCGTGGCCTCGCCGTCGCGCTCATCCTCATCGGCGCCCTCGCCGGGGCCGCCTCCCTGCTCATCAACCAGTGGATCGGCATCGCCCTCGTCGCCGTCATCATCGCCGTCGCCGCGGTCATCGGCCACCGTGCGATGCATCGCCGCACCCTCGCCGAGGCGGTCGCCGCCTGATCCGCGCAGGCCGGGTTCGTCGGTCGCAATAGTGAAAGGCGGGCCGGGCCGCAGCCGTCACCGTGTCAGTCGCGTGAGCCGTCTCCCGTTCACTCCGCCGGGATCTCCGGCAGCAGCCGGGGGCCCGAGCCGCTCGTCCCGAGTTCGTCATCGGGGTTGAGCACGCGACAGCTCTTCAGCGACACGCATCCGCACCCGATGCACTCGACGAGTTCGCTCTCCATCCGCTCGATCTCCCTGCGCCTGGCCTCGAGCCTGCCGCGCCAGCGCTCGCTGATCCGTCGCCAGTCCGCCTTGCCGGGCATCCGGTCCGACGGCAGGTCGGAGAACACCTCGGCGACCTCGACGAGAGGGATGCCCATCCGCTTGGCCACTTGGATCACCGAGACCCTGCGGATGACGTGCCTCGCATAGCGCCGCTGACCGCCGGACGTCCGCGTCGCGGAGATGAGCCCCTGACGCTCGTAGAAGTGGAGTGCCGAGACGGCAACGCCCGCGCGCCTCGCGACCTCACCGACCGAGAGCAGATCGGTGGGCGAGGGCTTCACGTCGTGAGAATTCTTCACATCCATCATTGACCTCAACTTTGGTTGAGGTTTTAGCGTAGCCGATATGAGAGACGACGACAGGCCCTCAACCGCCTCCGACCCGACGATGACTCCCGATCCGGCGACTAGCGTGCCGAGCGAGACCGGCAGCTGGCGCGAACTCTTCGGCCCTGACCATCTCACCGCCTCCCTCGTACTCGCCGGCGGTGTCGCCGTCTACGCGATGAACACCTTCGTCACCGCCGCCCTCCTGCCCTCCGCGATCGCCGACATCGGCGGCGAACGCTACTTCGCCTGGGTGACGACGGCCTTCCTCGTCGCGTCCGTGCTCACCTCGATGCTCGTCGCCCGCACACTGGGAGCCTGGGGTGCCGCCCGCGCGTACCTCTTCGCGTTCATGCTCTTCTCCGTCGGTTCGCTCGGCGCGGCCCTCGCACCGACGATGGAGCTGCTCGTCGGGGCCCGCATCATCCAGGGCGCCGGCGGCGGTCTGCTCGCCGGTCTCGGCTACGCGGTCATCCGTGACGCCCTCCCCCGCAGGCTGTGGACCCGCGCGACCGGGCTCGTCTCGGCGATGTGGGGCTTCGGCACCCTCGTCGGCCCGGCCGTCGGCGGACTGTTCGCCCAGTTCGACTTCTGGCGAGGAGCGTTCTGGCTGCTGACGATCATGTCGCTCGTCCTCGGAGTCATGGCCCTGCGCAGCCTGCCCGGCCGCTCCGCAGATCACCCCGACTTCGGACCGCTGCCGTACGCCTCCCTCACCGTGCTCGTCCTCGCGGCCTCGGCTTTCAGCGCGGCGGCGGTCGTCCCCGTCGGCCTGCCGACCTCTGTCGCCCTCGTCCTCGGCGTCGGCCTCGTCGTCGGCTTCGTCCTCATCGACCGCCGCTCGCCGTCGTCGGTGCTCCCCCACCTCGCCTACCGCCGCGGGAACCCGCTCAAGTGGATCTATCTCGTCCTCGGCATCCTCTCCTCCGCGGCGATGATCGAGATCTTCCTGCCGAAGTTCGGCCAAGAGCTCATCGGGATGTCCCCGTTCGTCGCCGCCGTCTTCGGCGTGGCCATCTCCGTGGGCTGGAGCTTCGTCCAGATCGTCAGCGCGAGCGTCGACAGCCCCCGCCTCGCCCGCCGTTTCATGGTGCTCGGGCCGATCCTCGTGACCGCCGGTCTCACCGTCTTCGCGGTCACGCAGCACGTCACCGGCACCTGGATCGCGTGGGTCTGGGCGGCGGGTCTCGTCGTCGCCGGAGCCGGCATCGGCCTCGCCTTCCCCCACCTCAACGTCGCCGCGATGAGCAGCAGCGACGACCCCGTCGAGGGCTCGAAGGCGGCCGCGGGCCTCGGCACCGCGGAGCTCATCGCCAACGCGATCGCTTCGGCCCTCGTCGGCGTGCTGGTCGCTGTCGGCGGTCCCGGTGCGGGCGGGTCGACGACGATGGGCGCCGGTCTTGCCGCCCTCGGTGCCGTCGGCGCCGTCATCGCCGTGCTCACCTTCCGCACCCGCTCGTCGAGGTGACGGCCCGTCCCGCTCCACCACCTCGGCGCCGTCGTTCAGCACTTCGCGCGCAGAACACCGCCGCGCGGAGCCCCCGCACCCTGGTTCCACACTTCGCGTGAAAAACGGCCCTCCGAGGACGCGATTTTCACGCGAAGTGTGGAACGAGCGCTCACAGGCGGAGCGCGCCGGTTCGCGCACTACCCGCGCAGGCGCGTCATCTCCGGGTCGTAGAGGGGTTCGGCGGTGACGGTGGCCGGCACCCGGCGCCCGAAGTACTCGATCTCGACGGGATCACCGACGGACAGGGTGTTCGGCAGCCACGCGTAGGCGATCGCCTTCCCGATCGTGTACCCGTACGCCGCCGAGGTGACGTACCCGTCGGCCGCACTTGAGCCCGAGGCCGCACCCGACCCCGACGCAGCACCGCCACCCGCCGCACCACCGTCGCCGTCCGACCGCCCGACGTAGACGGGTTCCTTGCCGAGCACGATGTCGCTCGGCTCGTCGAGGGTGAGGCAGGTGAGCTTCTTCTCCGCCGCCGCGGCACGGGCCGCGAGCGCCGACTTCCCGACGAAGTCATCGGTCTTCGACGCTTTGACGGCGAAGCCGAGACCGGCCTGCTCGGGTTCGTGCTCGCTCGTCATGTCCGTGCCGAAGGAGCGGAAGCCCTTCTCCAGCCGCAGCGAGTTGAACGCCTCCCGACCGGCGGCGATGATCCCGAACTCCTGTCCGGCCTCCCACAGCACATCCCAGAGCCGGTGCCCGAGATCCGCCGAGGTGTAGAGCTCCCAGCCGAGCTCCCCGACATACGACAGCCGCATCGCCGTGACCGGGATCCCCGCGATCGTGATGGGCTTCGTCCGGAAGTACTTGAGCCCCTCATCGGAGAGGTCGTCGTCGCTGACCGCGGCGATGACGTCGCGGGCGAGCGGTCCCCACAGGCCGATGCAGCACGTGCCCGGCGTCGTCTCCCGCACCGTCACCCACTGGCTCGGGTCCTCCTCGGTCTGCCGCCGCGCGGCCCGGGAGATGTAGGCGAGATCGATGTTGCTGTTGGCCCCCACCTGGTAGGTCTCCTCGTCGAGGATCGCCACCGTGATGTCCGAGGTGATGCCGCCGGCCTCGTCGAGGAGCAGCGTGTAGCTCACCGCCCCGGGCTTGCGCAGCATCGACGAGGTCGTCAGCCCGTGGAGCAGCCGGCCGGCTCCGGGACCCTTGACCTCGAAGCGCTTGAGCTGGGTCATGTCGAACATCGCGACGTTCGTCCGCGTCTTCCACGCCTCGACGGCGGCGATCGGCGAATGGAACTGGTCGGCCCACGCCTCGCGCTCCGGGGCCCGCCACTCCTCGGGCAGTTCGTCGAGCAGCGCGGCGTTCGCCTCGTACCAGTGCGGGCGCTCCCACGCCGCGGCCTCGAGGAACACCGCCCCGAGCTTCTTCTGCTGCTCGTTGAACGGGCTGAGCCGCACGTCGCGCGGTGAGACCCGGGGCTGGAGCGGGTGGAGGACGTCGTAGATCTCGCGGAAGTTCTGCTGCGAGGTCTCGCTGACGTACTCCGGTGTCGTCTGGACGTCCTCGAAGCGGTTGAGGTCGAGTCCGCTGAGGTCCGTCGACGAGTACCCGCGGGCGATGAGCTCGGCGACGGCCTTCGCGACGCCGCACCCGTGGGTGACCCACACCGCCTCGGCGACGAAGAATCCGTTGACGTTCCGGGACTCCCCGACCAGCGACCCGCCGTCGGGGGTGAAGGAGAAGATGCCGTTGAACCCGCGCTGGATGTCGGTCTGCGCCAGCTCCGGGAGGATCTGCCGGCTGAGCTCCCACTCGCGCTCGAAGTCCTCGGGGGTGAAGGTCAGGGACGACGGCATCCGCTCGGACGTGATCTCGTCCGGGTCGTACGCCGGCAGCTCGTCGAGGTCGACGGGCATCGGACGGTGCGCGTACGAGCCGATGCCGATCCGCTCGCCCCACTCCCGGTAGTAGAGGTCCTCGTCCTGGTAGCGCAGGATCGGTGCCTGCGCACCGTTGGGCAGCTCGTTCTTCCCGACGAGGCTCGGGACCTCAGTCGACCATGCGAACTGGTGGGCCAGCGGCAGCAGCGGGATGGGAGTGTCGGCCATCGCCCCGATCTTCGGTCCCCAGAAGCCTGCACACGAGACGACGATGTCGGCGGGGATCCGCTCGTCGCCGGCGATGACCGCCGCGACCTTGCCCCCGGCATGCTCGATGTCGGTGACGACCGTGCGGTCGCGGAACTCGACCCCGGCGGCCTGGGCGCGCTCGATGACGAGCTGTGTGCCCCGCGCCGCCAGCGCCAGTCCGTCGCCGGGGGTGAAGAGACCGCCCAATACCATGTCCCGGTTGAGCATCGGGAAGAGCCGCAGCGCCTCGTCGGCGTCGACCACCTCGGCGTCGACGCCCCACGCGCGGTTCCAGCCGGCCCGGCGGTCGAGATCGGCGAGCCGTTCGGGGGTCGTCGCGATCTCCAGGCCGCCGACGGGCAGGAATGATCCCCGTCCGTCGGGCCCGGTCAGCGACGTCAGCTTCGCGATCGTGTACTGCGCGAACTCCGTCATCGACTTCGACGGATTCGACGAGAACACGAGTCCCGGGGCGTGCGAGGTCGATCCGCCGGGGATGGACAGCGGCCCCTGTTCGATGACGAGCGTGTTCGTCCAGCCCAACTGCGCGAGCTCATCGGCGAGGTTCGCCCCGACGATGCCCGCTCCGATGATGACGACCCGCGGTGAGGAATTCGACACTGGGTTCTCCTTGCTGTGGTGACGCTGCGATGGACAGGTGTGGTGATGTGTTCGCCGAGGTGGTCGCCCCGTCCCGTCCCCGCGCCGAGGCGGGTGCCGGGACCGTGGACACGGTGGCCTAGGCGTCGATGACGAGATCGGTCGTCGCCGTCGAGCAGCAGGGAAGGAACTTCCCCGCGTCGATCTCGCGGGCGCGGATGCCGCCCTGGTGGTTCATGTCGACCTCCCCGTCGAGCTTGACGACCTTGCACGAACCGCACATGCCCTCCTGGCAGTTCGCTCCGATCCGCACCCCGGCCCGCCGTGCGGCCTGAAGGATATTGGCCTCCGGGGCGATGCGGACGTTCACCCCGGTGCGGAGGAAGGCCATGGTGAGTTCGCCTTCTCCCACGGTAGCGAAGCTCGCAGGGTCCGCGGGTCTCGTTTCGCCATCATCTGCACCGTCGGGGGTGGTCTCGACGTCAGCGGGCACGGCCTCAAGCGGGACGCCGCCGGCCTCGACTGCGCCCTCGGTGTCGCACTCGGGTTCGTAGAGGTCGAACGCCGCCGGCTGCTGCTCCCAGTACTCCTCGGTCGACGAGGCGATCTCCCCGGCGATCTCTCCGGCCAGCGCCACCTCCTCGGCGTATTCGAGGCGGGTCGCCCGGTCACCGGAGAAGAACTCCATGAAGATCGAGGTGTCGTCGACGCCGACCCGGCTCAGGCACTCCGTGGCCGTGTTGAGGTAGCCCTCCGGTCCGCACGCGAAGACCTGGCGGCCGTTGGCGTCGGGGACGACCTCGTCGAGGAGCTCGGCCGAGAGCCGACCGGTCCGTCCCGTCCACGCCTCCGCCGCCGCCGACTGCGCCCGATCGCCGAGACAGTAGACGACCTGGATCCGGAAGTCGGCCTTCTCGAGGAAGTCGAGCTCATCGGTGAAGGCGAAGCGGTCGGGCTCCGACCCGTGGTAGAGGAGGATGACGTCGGCCTGCCCGGGCAGCGAGTGGATCGTGCGGATCATCGACATCAGCGGCGTGATGCCGGCCCCGGCCGCGAGCAGCAGGTAGCGGGCCCGCCGGTCCCAGTCGGCGAGGTGGAAGGCGCCGACGGGACCGAGCATCTCGAGCACCGTGCCCGGCCTGATCGACTCGTGCGCCCACGGTGAGACGAGTCCGTTGTCGTCGCGTTTGATCGTTACGGAGAACGTCCACGGTTCGGTGGGCGCCGAGGACAGGGAGTAGCTGCGGGACTCCGGCTCCGCCTCGGCGCCGTAGATGGGGAAGTCGATGTTGACGTACTGTCCCGACCGGAACGCCAGCGGTGCGCCGTCGGTGCGGCGGAAGACGAACGTCATCATGTCCCCGGCCTCGGGGATCGTCTCGACGCATTCGGCGGTGAACTCCTGCGGATGCCACGGTCCGAGCGCGGTGGCGGCACCGGCCGGGCCCGCGGTCGAGCCGAGGACCCGGTTCCACGGCATCTCGAGGCCGCGGATCCGCTGCGCGAGCGGGATGGTCGGGTCGGCGAGCGACCTCATTCCACGTGCTCCCGCATCCGGCCGACGTACCAGTTGATGAAGGCTTCGACCTGGTACTCGCTCTTCATATAGGGGCCCTGTTCGTACATCGGGCTGGCCGCGCCCTGCTGGCAGAGCTCGACGAACGCCTTGTCCTGGAGGTTCGTCTGCTTCCACGTGTGGGTGAGCGTCTCGAGGTCGTAGTCGACGCCCTCGACCGCGTCATCGGCGACGAGCCACGTCGTGCGCACGAGCGTCTGGTGGGCGTTGATGGGGAACGCGGCGAAGGTGATGACATGGTCGCCGAGGAGGTGGAACCAGCTGTTGGGCTGCAGGTGCATCGAGCACCGTCCGAGCCGGAAGTCCGGCAGATCGCCGAGGAGCTTCTTGACGAGCCGACGCCCGTCGGCGGAGAACGACTCGCCCTCCCCGTCGAGGGACTCCCGGGAGATCCGGATTCCGGCGACCCGGGTGTCGAGCTCCTCGATGACCTCGTACGGCAGGCCGTAGCGCCGGCAGCGGTACTCGAGCGAGGCCTGGGCCTGCTGGTTGCGCTCCCACACCTCGTTCAGGTGCGGGGGCACGGTCTCGTCGCTCAGCCCCCACGTCGGGAAGAGCGAGCAGGCGAGCTCGGGGTGGCCGTCGCAGTGGTAGCACTCGCGGTTGTTCTCCATGACGAGCTTCCAGTTGCCCTCCTCGACGATGTTCTGCTGGTAGGCGACCTTCGTCTTCGCGAGCTCGTGCGGACCGACGTAGGGCGCGAAGAGGTCGGCCACCTCGGCGAAGTCCTCCGGCGGCTCCTCGGCCAGGCAGAGGAAGACGAGGCCGGCGACGACCTTCGCGTGGGCGCGCTTGAGCGCGTAGCAGGCCTTGTCGAAGGACATCTCACCCGGCGCCGAGGCGTGGATGAGCTCGCCGTCGGGCGAGTACGTCCACGAGTGGTAGCCGCACACGAGGTTGCCCGTCGTGCCCGAGGATTCAGTGAGCACGCGGGCGCCGCGGTGGCGGCAGACGTTGTGGAGGGCGTTGACGCCGCCGTCGTCGGTGCGCAGGACGATGAGCGAGTACGGCCCGAGGTCGACGGTGATGTAGTCACCGGGCTCGGGGATCTCGGCGACGCTGCACGCGAAGACCCAGTGCCGGCCGAAGATGCCCTGCATGTCGAGGTTGAAGAGGTGGTCGTCGGTGTAGAACGGGGCTTCGAGTGAGAAGCCCTGGCGCCTGGTGTCGAGGAGGAGGCGGATCTCGTCGAGCCTCTCCTCGCTGATCCCCGCGGGGAATCCCTTCTTCGTCGGTGCCAGGTTGGTAGCGGTCAATTCCGATCTCCCTTGATGAGCTCATGAAGGCGAGCGGCCCCTCGGGCGTGGCCGACCCATCGCCCAGGCCCGCCGCCTCGCTGATGTCACGATAGACCGGGCGAACACTGCGGGAAAAGCGCGAGATTCTGGAGATCAACGTGCGGAATCGGTGCATAATGTCAGCATGCTTGATCCGCGTCTCATCACGCTGCGGACGTTCGCCGAAGCGGGCACGATCGCGGCCACCGCAGAGCTCACCGGATACTCCCCTTCGGCGGTGTCCGCGCAGCTGCGCGACCTCCAGAATGCGCTGGGAATGACGCTTCTCACCAAGGACGGGCGCGGCCTGCGCCTGACGGCGACGGGCCGTTATCTCGTCCGCCGGTCCGACCGGCTGATCTCCGTGTGGGAGGAGATCCGCGCCTCCTCGTTCACCGCCGGCGACCAGGCGCCTTCCCATTTCGGGATCGGCGGGTTCTCGACCGCCTCGGCGAATCTCCTCGCCCCGCTCGCCGCCAACCTGCGCACCACCCATCCGGAGGTCAGGGTCCACGTCATCGAGGCGAGTCCGAGCCGCTGCTTCGACCTCCTCGTCGCCGAGCGCATCGACCTCGCCGTCGTCGTCTCCCCGCGCGGGGACACCCGGGCGGAGAACGACGCGCGGTTCGAGAAGGTCGACCTCCTCGACGATCCGCTCGATGTCATGGTGCCCTCCGACCACCCGGTCGCCGGACTCGACGCGGTCGATCTGTCGGATCTCGCCGGCGAGGACTGGATCACCGCGGTGCCCGGCTCGCCCTACCATGCGCTCTTCATCGCCGCGTTCACCGCGGCCGGGCTGACGCCGACGATCGCACACGAGTCCGTCGAATGGGAGACCTCGGCCGCGCTCGTCGGCGCCGGCATCGGGGTCAGCCTCGTCCCCCGGCTCGCGAACCTCTCCGGCGAGGACAACGTCAGACGCGTGCGGCTGACCGGCACGGCCCGGCTCTCGCGGAGGATCATCGCCGCCGTGCGCACCGGCAGCCGCGGCTCACCGCTCATCCGCGAATCCCTCCGCCACCTGCGCGCAACGTCCCAGCGGATCCTCGCCACCCGCCTCGGCGAGTCCGACTGAGCGGGCGGGAGTGCGGGGAGGCTGCGTGGGACGGTTGGCTGCGCGGAGGCCGGTCCAGCCCGCAACGATTGCGCGGGGTGTGGGCAGTTGCGTGCGGAGCGAGTCCGCCTGCGACGATTGAGTGCGGCGCCGCTCTCCGCCCGCGATACCGACGCGGTGAACCGACAATTACGCCGCCATCCTTCGCCCACTCACGCACCGACGCACTCAACCGACAAATACGCCGTTAGCGCAGGGCGTATCTGTCGGTCGAGGGCGTCAAAGGAATACCTGGCCGATGACGCACCGGCCGACCCCACGCGCCGAGGCGGCCGACCGTCGCCGCGACCGCCAAGTCAGGTTGCCGGGCAGGGTGCGCCGCGCCGCGCGTCGCGGCGACTCGGCGAGGTCCTGGGAGGAGTCGCACAGTCCGAACTGGGGTATTGACACGGACGGAGACGCCCGGCAAGACTGACAGCACGTCTGATACAAGACTGATATTTCAGGAGGCCGATCGGTTCTCCCGCCGATCACGTCCTCACCATCAGCTCCGAACGGAGGCTCAAGGATGAGCAACAGGGCAATCAGCTACGCAGGTCCCGGCAAGGTCGAGGTCATCGACACCGAGTACCCGGAATTCGTCCTCAAGGACGGCCCCGGCGTCAATCCCGCCAACGTCGGCCGGAAGGTCGACCACGGCGTCATCCTCAAGACCGTCGCCACGAACATCTGCGGCTCCGACCAGCACATGGTCCGGGGCCGCACGACTGCTCCCGAAGGCCTCGTCCTCGGGCACGAGATCACCGGTGAGGTCGTCGAGGTCGGCCGGGACGTCGAGTTCGTCAAGGTCGGCGACCTCGTCTCGGTGCCGTTCAACATCTCGTGCGGCCGCTGTCGCAACTGCAAGGAGGGCAAGACGGGCATCTGCCTCAACGTCAACCCCGATCGTCCCGGTTCGGCCTACGGCTACGTCGACATGGGCGGCTGGGTCGGCGGACAGGCCGAATACGTCCTCGTCCCCTACGCGGACTGGAACGTCCTGAAGTTCCCGGACAAAGAGCAGGCGATGGAGAAGATCCTCGACCTCACGATGCTCTCGGACATCTTCCCCACCGGATTCCACGGCGCCGTCGGGGCGGGAGTGCAGGTCGGCTCGACCGTCTACGTCGCAGGCGCCGGTCCCGTCGGTCTCGCGGCGGCCACCTCGGCGCTGCTCCTCGGTGCCGCCGTCGTCATCGTCGGCGACCTCAACGAGGACCGTCTGGCGCAGGCGCGGAGCTTCGGCTGCGAGACGGTCGACGTCTCGAAGGGCGACCCGAAGGACCAGATCGAGCAGATCCTCGGCACCCCTGAGGTCGACTGCGGCATCGACGCCGTCGGCTTCGAGGCCCGCGGACACGGCAAGGACGCGGGGCACGAAGCACCCGCGACCGTGCTCAACTCGCTCATGGACATCACGCGGGCCGGCGGCAGCCTCGGCATCCCCGGGCTCTACGTCACCGGTGATCCGGGTGCCGTCGACGAGGCGGCCAAGGAGGGCTCGCTGTCGATGCGCTTCGGCCTCGGGTTCGCGAAGTCGCACGTCTTCGTCACCGGCCAGTGCCCGGTGATGAAGTACAACCGGGGCCTCATGCAGGCGATCCTCCACGACAAGGTCTCGATCGCGAAGAACGTCAACGCCACGGCGATCTCGCTCGAGGACGCCCCACAGGGCTACGCCGACTTCGACTCGGGCGTCGCGAAGAAGTTCGTCCTCGACCCCCACGGCCTCATCAGCGCGTGACGGGCTGAGGCCGCAGTCGCGGGTGGGCTGCGGCCCTTGGTCAGAAGGGCTGCGGGTCGGCAGGGCTGCTGGGCTTCGCACGACCGAGCACGTCCCCGAGGTGGATCCCGCTCGATTCCGGAGCAGAAATCGAGCGGGATCCACCTCCGGGGCACGCCGCACCTGAGCTCACTCCGCGCGCGGGCTCACGCCGAGCACAGACGTACCCGAGCGCCCGGGAGCCGGGGCACGTCGCAGCGACACGCATCAACCTGCACCGCGCACCCGCCCCGACAGCCCCGATCACCTGAAGTTCGGCACGACCTCGTCGATGAAGAGCTGCAGCGACGCCTTCTTCTCCTCGTGGCTGAGCGCATTGTCCGACCAGAAGCTGTACTCGTCGTAGCCGAGGTCCGCGTAGTGCCTGATCCGCTCGGTCACCTCGGCGGGGGTGCCGATCATCGCCGACCGGTGGAGGGACTCGAGTTCGAACTCGGGACGGTCGGCGAAGCGCTCCTCGGGGGTCGGGTCGAGGAAGCCGTCGACGGGGTCCTTCTTCCCGAACGCCCACGCGGAGAACGTCCGGTAGTACTTGTTGATGCCGGCAGCCCCGACCTTCCAGCCCTCCGGGTCCTCGGGCGAGTGGAGGTAGGTGTGGCGCAGCACCATGATCTCCGGGCGCTTCTCGACTTCGGGGTGGGCGGCGAGCGCCGTCTCGAACTTGTTCATGAGGTCCTCGACCTCGCGGTCGTCCTTCATCAGCGGTGTGACCTGGACGTTGCAGCCGTTGGCGACGGCGAAGTCGTGGGTCTCGGGGCTGCGGGCGGCGAGCCAGATCGGCGGCGTCGGCTGCTGCACCGGCTTGGGCACCGCCGTCGAGACGGGGAACTGCCAGTGCTCGCCGTCGTGGGCGTAGTCGCCCTGGAGAAGGGCGCGCATCGCGGGCACGAGTTCGCGCAGGTACTCACCGCCGTCGGCCGCGGGCATGCCGCCGGCCATCCGATCGAACTCGAACTGGTAGGCGCCGCGGGCGATGCCGACCTCGGCGCGCCCACCGCTGATGACGTCGAGGAGCGCGACCTCGCCGGCGGCGCGCAGCGGGTGCCAGAACGGGGCGATGATCGTGCCCGATCCCAGCCGGATCGTCGAGGTCTGCGCGGCGAGCGCGGCGAGCTGCGGCATCGGGCTCGGTGAGGAGACGTACTCCATCGAGTGGTGTTCGCCGATCCACACCGTGCCGAAGCCTCCGGCCTCGGCGATCTTGACGAGTTCGACGAGGTTGGCCCAGTGCTGTTCGGGGCTGATCGAGTCGTCCCAGCGTTCCATGTGAAGGAAGAGCGAGAAGCGCATCGTTGGTCCTTTCCATCCGCCGGCGGCGCCTGGCGGATCTCTGCTCGTGAGGTGAGCGTGGTGCTGTCGTTGTGGTCGGTTCGCCGAGGTGGTGGAGGGTTCAGCGGGGTGGTGTGGTCGTGGTGATGAGATCACCGAGGCGGCCGCCGGAAACCCGCCTAGCGCGGGCAGCGGGTCAGGCGGAGGCTTCGCGTTCGGCGATCGTCGTGTTCGACCGCGACCAGAGCTCCTTGTCGACTTCGCGCACGATCACCGTGATGTTCTCGTCCGCAGCACCTGTGGTGCGGGCGGCGACGTCGTGGACGCCGGCGATGAGGGCGCGCAGCTGCTCGGGCGTGCGGCCCCGGCCGATCGAGATGTCGATGAGCGGCATGTCCTCACCTCCCCAGCACGAAGGGATCGGCGACCGGGCCTTCGTCCGTGTTGATCCAGATGCTCTTGAGCCGCGTGTACTCGTGCATCGACTCGATGCCGTGCTCGATGCCCACCCCGGAGTTCTTGAACCCCTGCCGCGGCGACATCGGCGACATCGCGCGGTACATGTTGATCCAGATCGTGCCGGCCTCGAGCTGCTGGGACATCCGCATGCTGCGGGCGAGGTTCTGGGTCCACACCCCGGCGGCGAGCCCGTAGTCGGTGTCGTTGGCGAGTGCGAGGACCTCCTCCTCGGTGTCGAAGGGCATGACCGCGGCGACGGGTCCGAAGATCTCCTCCTGCACGACGCGCATGTCGTTCGTCGTGTCCGTGAGCACGGTGGGCTGGAAGAAGTAGCCGGGGAGGTCGACGTCGGGCCGGTCCCCGCCGTAGGCGATCCGTCCGCCCTCGGAGACGCCGAGGTCGACGTACTCCTTGACCTTGCCGAGCTGCGCTTCGAAGGCGAGCGGCCCGAGCTCGGTCTCCGGGGCCATCGGGTCGCCGATGACGATGGACGCGGCCCGGGCGGTGACCTTCTCGAGCAGCTCATCGTAGATCCCGCGCTGCGCGAACACCCGGGACCCGGCGATGCACGTCTGCCCGGCGGCTGCGAAGATGCCGGCGATGACGCCCATCGCGGCGTTCGAGACGTCGGCGTCGTCGAAGACGATGTTCGGGCTCTTCCCGCCCAGTTCGAGGGTCGAGCCGATGAACCGTCCCGCCGTCGCCGAGGCGATGGCCGACCCCGTGCGCGTCGATCCGGTGAAGGAGATCTTCGCGAGCTTCGGGTTGTCGACGAGCGCCTGCCCCGCCTCGGCGCCGAGGCCGGTGACGACGTTGACGACGCCGGCGGGGAATCCGGCTTCATCGGCGAGTTCGGCCAGGCGCAGGATCGTGCGCGAGGTGTACTCGCTCGGTTTGATCACCGCGGTGTTCCCGGCCGCCAGCGCCGGTGCGAGCTTCGACAGCGTCAGCGTCATCGGCGAGTTCCACGGGGTGATGAGCCCGACGACGCCGAGCGCCTCCCGCTGCGTGAAGTTGATGACCTCGGGCGAGTTCGTCGGGATCTGCGACCCCTGCACCTTGTCGGCGAGTCCGCCGAAGTAGTAGAGGTACTCGGGCAGCCCGGCGAGCTGGCCGACCATCTCCCGCAGGAGCTTGCCGTTGTCCTGGCTCTCGAGCCGCGCGAGCTCGTCCGCGTTCTCCGTGATGAGGTCGCCGAACCGCCGCAGCAGGTGCCCCCGCTGCGTCGGTGTCGTCCGACGCCAGATCCGTGAGGAGAAGGCCTGCGAGGCGGCATCGACGGCCCGGTCGACGTCGGCCGCCGTGCCGCGGGCGAATTCGTAGAGGGTCTCGAGCGTCGCCGGGTTCGTGCTCGTGAGATAGCCGCCATCGGCCGGGGCGCTGTGCTCCCCGCCGATGAAGTGGTCGAGTCGCAGCGTCATCGCTGACTCCTTTCGCTGTGGTCATGGGAAACGGCACTGCGATCCGGGGGAACAGCACTGCCGTCGATGAGCGCGCTCACCCGGCGGGCGAGCGTCTCGGGATGGGTGACGGGAAGCATGTGGCGGGCAGCGGGAACGATGACCACCTCGGTGCCGGTGATGAGCGCGCCGAGGCGACGGCTCATGTCCGGGGTCGACCCGGGATCCCGTTCCCCGGTGATCGCGAGGGTCGGGGCGGTGATCGCCGGCAGCCGCGGGGCGATCGCCCGGTCGCCGGTGGCGAAGACCGCATAGGCGTGCCGGTAGGAGTCGGGGTCGTTGGCGAGGAGGACCGCCCGCGTCTCCGCCCGCCAGCCCGCGGTCTCCGGGCTCTCCCCGGCGGGGAACCAGCGGTCGAGCGCACGCTCCATGCTGCCTGCGAAGTCCTCGTACGCGGTGTCGAGGCGGGCCCGGACCGCCGCGGCCTCCTCGGCGGTGCGCGCGGCCACGGAGCTCACGCACGTCAGGGTGCGCACGCGCCCGGGCAGCGTCGCCGCCAGCTGCTGCGCGATGAGCGAGCCGAGGGAGAACCCGACGAGGTGGACGGGTCCGGCGGGCATGCGCGCGGCGATGTCGGCGGCCATGTCCTCCAGGGTCGTCGGCGCGGTGAGCGGCGGCTGCTCCCCGTGCCCGGGCAGGTCGAGGGCGACCGTCGGGCGGTCGAGGCGGTCCTCGACGCGCGCCCACACGGTCCGGTCGAGACCGACCCCGTGGAGGAGCACGACGGGGGTGCCCGCATCCTCAGCGATCATCGCGCCGACTACTTGTCCGCCGAGAGCGGGGCGAGCCGCTCCTGCGGCCGTCCGCCCGTGGCACCGGCGAGCGCGACGAGGATCTCGTCGGCGTGCGGGGCATCCGAGACGCGCCATTCGAAGGTCTGGTGGTGCGAGCGGATCGTCGCATCCGTGAAGTGCTTGAGCGGGATGTCGAAGATCGCTCCCGCGTCCGCGCGCTTCTCGACGGCGGGCAGCAGGGTGCTCGCCGAGGCGGCCGTGCGGAAGTGGTCACCGAACTTCAGCGTGTGGATGAGGGCGGAGCCGTGCTCGATCTCTCCGCCGAGTCCGACGATCGCCGCCTTCCCGTACGCTTCGAGCTGCCCGCCGAGGGCCTCCATGACGCGGGGGGCGAGCAGGGCGCCGAGGTCGCTGGCCGTGGCGTCGATGCCGGGCCCGAGGTCGTCGACGAAGCCCTGCCCCGCCCACGGATTCTCGATGACCGCGGCGACGGCGGCGACGCGGGTGATCGGGTTGACGTCGCGTCCGCCCTCGGTGAGCACGTCTTCGACGATGGTGGTGATCTTGCGAACCTTCATGAGATGAGTCCTTTCAGGATGTCGGTGGTCACGGCGCCGTCGGTGCGACGGTCGCCGATGCGGGCGAAGGGCCGGGGCCCGTTCGAGGCCGCGGCGATCACGCAGATCTCGTCGGCGTGAGGGGCGTCGGGGAGGGCGACCTCGATCGACTGGTAGTGGTCGCGCGAGGTCGCGTGGGTCTTGTGCCACAGGGGCACGCGGATCGTCGTCCCGGCCGGTCCGCGGCCGTCGGCGAAGCAGAGCACCGAGGTGCCGGCGAGGAGTTCGCGCATGATGTTGCCGAAGTACGGGGTGTGGATGAGGGCGCCGGCGTGTTCGAGCTCCCCGCCCGTGCCGACGACCGCGCCCTTCCCGAAGGCCTCGACCGCCTCGGCGGATCCGATGGCCGCCAGCAGACGGTCGGTGAGCACCTTCGCGAGCACGGGTGCGAGCTCCTGCGTCGCGGCGGCGAGGTCGGCCGCAGGTCCCTCCCCGATCCACGGGTTGGGGACGACGGCGACGGCGGCCGCCTGGACGAGCGGGCGATCGAGGTCGGCGCCGGCCTCGGAGAGGATCTCCTCGCGGTGGACGGTGAGAGAGCGCACGCCGAGGCGGCGGGCGAGGTCGTCGAACGACGCGGGCAGATTCTCGGTCGGGGCTGCCGTGCTCACTGCGCCTCCTCGGTGCCGGCTCCGGCGGTCTGCCGATCCTGTTCGGTCAGGGAGAGCAGGGCCGCACGGGAGGAAGCGCTGACGTGTTCGCGCATCGCGATCTCCGCGCCGATGGAGTCCTTGTTCTCGATCGCGTCGATGACGGCATGGTGTTCGCCGACCGATTCGCTCAGCCGGCCCGGCCTCTGCACGGCCTTGAGGACGATGCGGTGGTAGGCGAGCTGGTGCATGAGGCGCTCGTACGTCTCTGTGAGCTTGCGGTTGTCGGCCCCGCGGACGAGCGCCCAGTGGAATTCGTGGACGAGCCGGGCGTAGGTCTCGGCGTCCTCGGCCAGCGCCGCGGCGTCGGAGGCGTCGGAGTTGTCCTTGAGCATCGCGAGCTCGGGGATCGCCCCGCGCTTGGCGAAGAGGTTCGCGGCGAGGCCCTCGAGGGACTCCTTGAGCTGGAAGAGCTCGACGATCTCCCGGCGCTTGGGCTGGCGGAGGAAGGTTCCGACCCGGGGCCGGATCTCGACGAGACCCTCGCGCTCGAGCTGCTTGAAGGCCTCGCGGACCGGGGTGCGGCTGACGCCGAAGGACTCGGCGAGCGTCGATTCGGGGATCATGTCACCCGGTTCGTACCCGTCGCTGAGGATGAGCGTGCGGACCCGGTCGAGGAACGATTCGGTCTGTGCGTCGCTGGAGGTCTGTTGCATACAAGAAATCTACTTGCATACATGCGAGCATGTCAACAGCATGATTGAAACCTTGATTTCACTGAGTTTCCCGAATCTGTTGACGGATGCATGTCGGCCATTCTATGGTCTCTGGTATGCAAGAAACACAGAATGCCGCCCCCAGTGGTGTGAAGAAGACCATCAGCGACGCGTGGCACGCCGTCTGGGACACCGATGACCTCGACGCCTTCGACGCCCTCGTCACCGACGACTACGTCCGCGTCTCGACGAATTCCGGACAGGAGAAGGACGCCGCAGCGATCAAAGAGGAGATCGCGGAGATCCGCGCCGCGTTCCCCGATCTCACGACGACGATCGACCACATCCTCATCGAAGGCGATGAGGGTGCGATCTACTGGCACTCCGTCGGCACGTTCACCGAGCCGATGGGCGACATCCCGCCGACCGGGCAGGAGGTGACGACCCACGGCTCGAACCTCATCACCCTCGACGGCGATCGGATCGCACGGGAGACGGTGACGTGGGATGCCCACGAGCTGCTGGCCGACCTCGGGCTGAAGTCGCTGTCCTCGGCGTTCGAGGTCGCCCCGGACGACGTCGTCACCGCCGATCTCACGGGCAATCCGACGAAGGATTCGCTCAAGGCCTTCAACCGGCAGTTCATCACCGGCGTCACCGTGGTCACGACGACCGATGACGAGGGCAGGCCCCGCGGTCTCGCCGTCAACTCGTACAACTCCGTCTCCCTCGACCCGCCGCTCGTCCTCGTCTGCGTGCAGAAGACCTCGTCGACGTATCCGGCGCTGTTCCGCTCGACGCACATGGGAATCAACATCATGAGCCGCAATCAGCGGGACACGATCGGCGTCTTCGCCTCGAAGGCCCCCGACAAGTTCGCCACCCTCGACTGGCATCCCGCCGCCGGCGGCTCGCCGCTCATCGACGGCTCGTCGGCTTCGATCGAGGTCGAGATCAAGGAGCGCTTCCAGGCGCTCACCCACACCGTCTTCATCGGCCGGGTCAAGAGCGCCGAGACCTCGGAGGACTCCCCGATGATCTACAAGGCGGGCAAGTTCTTCGACAGCGAGGACCTGAAGTCCCTCGACTGAGAGTCATGCCACCGGCCGTCCCCACCGGCCGAGCCCTCCATGCCGCATCCGGAGTCCCCGCCGGCACCCCCTCACCCACTCCCCTGAGCACCGCAGCTCCACCAGCACCACCCGCAGACTGATCACCGAAGTCCCGAAGAACTGACTCACAAGGAAGTGGAGTTCGCCATGGAACACGTCCCCGGCCCCGCCGATGACCCCTCATCAGGCCCCCCGCACCGCCACGCCCAGCTGCCCGGCGGCGGCATGGAATACGATGCCGGGATCTCCCCGGCGATGGCCGAGGCCAACGCCCTGCGCCACCGGCCGGGGTCGGTGTTCTGGATCTCGATCGCCGGCGTCGCCGCCTTCACCCTGTGGGGCGTGATCTCACCCGAGGGCATGTCGACGACGATGACGACGGCGATGAACGCGGTCGCGGCGAACGTCGGCTGGTCCTACCTCGTCGTCACCCTCGGCTGCATCGGCCTCCTCGTCTACCTCGGCTTCGGCCGCTTCGGTCGGGTCCGCCTCGGCGCCGAGGACGACCGCCCCGAGTTCAGCACATGGGCGTGGCTGGCGATGATCCTCTCGGCGGTCATGGGCATCGGGCTCATCAGCTACGGCGTCGCCGAACCGATCTCGCACTTCACGACTCCCCCGCACGACCTCGCCGAGGCGGGCACCACCCAGGCGGCGGTCGTCGCCCTCCAGTACTCGTACTTCGACTGGGGTCCGCACGCGTGGGCGGTGTTCGGAGTCTTCGGGCTCGCAATCGCCTACTCGACGCACAAGCGCGGGAACACCGGGCTCATCTCCCCGATGCTCAAGCCGCTCTTCGGCAGCGCGATGGACCGGTGGCCGGGCAAGGTCGTCGACATCATGGCCGTCATCGCCACGCTCTTCGGGACGACGACGTCGCTCGGCCTCGGCGCCTCCCAGATCTCCGAGGGCCTCAACCGGGTCTTCGGGATCCCCAACGAGCTCTTCGTCCAGATCATCATCATCCTCGGCATCACCGTCGTCTTCACCCTGTCGGCGCTGTCCGGGGTCAACAAGGGGATCAAGTTCCTCAGCCAGACGACGGCGGTGCTCTCGATCTTCCTCGGCCTCTTCGTCCTCATCGTCGGCCCGACCGGGTTCATCGGCAACCTCTTCTTCCGCTCGACCGGCCAGTACCTCGGCGAGTTCTTCACGACGAGCCTCCTCACGCCGCTGGCCTCCGGGGATGTCGAGTGGTACCAGTTCTGGACGTACTTCATGATGGCGTGGTGGCTGAGCTGGGGCGCCTTCGTCGGGGTGTTCCTCGCGAAGATCTCGAAGGGCCGCACGGTCCGCGAGTTCGTCCTCGGCGTCATGGGAGTGCCGAGCCTCGTCTTCTTCGCGTGGTTCACCGTCTTCGGCGGCACCGCGATCAAGCTCGACATGGACGGCAGCGGGGAGATCGGCCAGGCCGCGGCGGCCAACGTCAACTCCGCGTTCTTCGAGACCCTCGGGCAGCTGCCGTGGACCGGGCTGACCTCGGTCATCGCGATCATCCTCGTCGTCCTCTACTTCGTCTCCGGGGCGGACGCGAACACCTTCGTGCTCAGCATGCTCACCTCGCGCGGCACGCTCGAACCGAGCCGCTGGGTGCTCACCGTCTGGGGCGCGCTCACGGGCACGACGGCGATGGTCCTCTTCTTCGCCGGCGGTCTTGCCGCCCTCCAGCAGGCGGCGATGCTCTCGGCCCTGCCCTTCGCCGTCATCGTCGCGCTGCTCGGCATCTGCATCGTCAAGACCCTGCACGAGGACCACACGTTCGACGCCTACCGCACCGTGCGGCGCCGGGATCTCGAGCCGCCGCTGGCCGTCGCCGACGAGACCTGAGCTCCCCAGCTCCCCCGCTCCCCAGCCACCGAGACCGCCACTTAGCATCGAGACCGCCGGTTGTAACCGTCCGTCTCGCTGCTGAGTGGCGGTCTCGGCGCGCAGGTGCCCGCCGCGGCGCTCAGTCGCCCGCCTCGTCGCGCAGCCGCGTGCAGGCGAGGTGGGCGAGTGCGGCGGCCTGATCGCCGAGCAGTCCGTCGTCGAACTGCACCCTCGGCGAATGGTTCGTCTCGGCGTCGGGGTCGATCCCGTCCGGGGTCGCGCCGAGGAAGACGAAGGCACCGGGTACCCGCTCGAGCACGTAGGAGAAGTCCTCGGATCCCATCCGCGGGTGGTCGAGGACCGTGACGCTCTCCTCCCCGAACAGCTCCCGCAGGCGTCCGAGGACGACGCCGGTCTCGCCCGGGTCGTTGACGGTGACGGGGAACCCGACTGCGAAGTCCACCGAGGCGGTGCACCGGTGCGCTCGGGCGATGCCCTCGGCCACCTCGGTGATGCGCTCCTCGAGCAGGGCGAGCGATGCGGCGGAGAGGAAGCGGATCGAGGCGCCCAGCGACGCGGTGTCGGGGATGACGTTGTTCGCCGCCGAGCCCTGCAGCTGGGTGACGGAGACGACGACGGGGTCGAAGATGTCGAAGGACCGCGTCGTCATGGTGTTCAGCGCCAGCGTGATCTCGGCGATCGCGGGCACGGGGTCCCGCGTCGACTGCGGCTGCGAACTGTGACCGCCAGCCCCATGGACGGTGACGTGGAGATCGGCGAACCCGGCCATGAGCGATCCCGGCCGCGTCGCGAACCGGCCCCGTTCGGCCGCCTCAACGTGGATGCCGTACGCCGCGACCACCGGAACCCCAGCCGCCTCGAGCACGCCTTCGGCGATCATCGGCTCTGCCCCGCCCTCGACCTCCTCGGCGGGTTGGAACATGAAGATCACCGAGCCCGCCAGTTCGTCGCGGTGCGCGGCGAGCAGCTTCGCCGCCCCGACGAGCCCGGCCGTGTGCATGTCGTGCCCGCAAGCGTGCATGTTCCCGTTCGTCGACGCGAAGTCGAGCCCCGTCTCCTCGACCACCGGGAGCGCGTCCATGTCCCCGCGCAGCAGCACCGCAGGTCCGGGCGCCGGCCGCGGAGGACGGCGACCACCGAGGTGAGCGACTCCCCCGTCGTGATCTCGAGTCCCAGCCCCGCAAGCGCCCGGAGCACCTCGGCCTGCGTGAAGGGCAGCTGCGTGCCGAGCTCGGGGTGGGCGTGGAGCGTGCGACGCAGGGTGACGAGATCGGGAAGGAGGGCGGTCGCCTCGGCGCGGAAGTCGGGGGTCGTCATGGACCCGATCCTAGTCGGGCCGAACGACACCGTCGCCCGGGTCTTTACGCCCGCTCACCGGGTGCGTAGCGTGATGGGCACACGCCCCGCCGGGCCACTGACGAAGGAGTCCACCGTGCGCATCATCATCACGCAGAACGTCACCCTCGACGGACGGGTCGAGATGCTCGACGACTGGTTCGACCCGCAGGCCCAGGACGACGAGCTCGTCGCCGAGCTGATGGCGCAGTCCGCGCGTGAGCAGATCCTCCTGCTCGGCCGGCAGACGTTCGAGGACTTCCGCGGCTACTGGCCGCAGCAGACCGACGACACGACCGGCATCGCCGCCCACCTCGACAAGGTCCGCAAGGTCGTCGTCTCCTCGACGCTCACCGAACCTGGGTGGACGAACTCAGAGGTCATCACCGAACCGCTCCTCGAGGTGGCGGCCCTGCGCAGCGAACCGGGCCTCGACGTCATCATCACCGGCAGCATCACGCTCGCCCACGAGCTCATCACCGCCGGCCTCGTCGACGAGTACCGGATGTTCGTCCACCCCGTGTGGCAGGGGCGCGGACGCGGCTTCTTCCCCGACGGCCACCCGCAGCCGCAGCTCTCCCTGCTCGACTCCCGGCCCTTCCACCGCAGCGGAGTCGTCTACTCCGCCTACGCCCCGACCGGAGAGGTCCCGACGAGCCTGTGATCCGGCCTCGTTCGTCGCTCCGTCCGTTCCGTGCCCAGGCGGACACGTCCCGCGCCGAGGCGGTCAGGCCGTCCCGAACATCACCTTCCGGCCGTCCGGGTCCGCAACGGTGACGACGACGTCGTCGACCGCGACCGGGATGATCCCGGCCGCGTCGAGGCGGTCGAGGAACGCCGTGCGGTCCGCGATGCGGAAGTAGAGGTGGGTGAGGTTGGAGGCCGGGTGCGGCGGCGAGGTGTAGTCGGCGAACGCCTCGGCGTCGTGGAGGGCGATCTGGATCCCGTCGACGTCGATGCGCTGGTAGCTGTACTCCTCATCACCGGCCGCGGTGAGAGCGAGTCCCGCGATGTCCCGGTAGAACGCCGCCGTGGTCTCCACATCCGCGCAGGTGAGGAACACTCCGCGGAACTGGGTTTCCGTGGGTTCGGTCATGCCTGCAGTCTAGCCGCGCACTCACCGCGCGCCCAGGCTGTGACCGCGTGCGCACAGGCCGCAGTGATCCCGGCCTGTTAGCGTGGTGGGCTGAATCGATTCGCAGGAGTGATTGTGGTCAAGTCCAAGTGGTGGGTGGGACTCGCCGTATCCGTCTCCGTCGTCGCGCTCGCCGGCTGCGGGACCAGCGGTGACGACCCGTCGGCCGCCCCGACGAGCCCGGCCGCCGAGCAGAGCGACGCCGGGGCGCCGAACACCGACGACATCCCCGACGTCGTCGCCGAGGTCAACGGCGAGCAGATCACGAAGGACGAGTTCGTCCCCCTCTACGAAACCCAGTACGGGCAGATGATGATGGCCGCCCAGCAGGGCGGACAGCCCGTCGACGAGGCCGCACTCAAGCAGCAGACCGCCGACAACCTCGTGAGCACCGAACTGCTGAAGCAGGAAGCCGACAGGCGCGGCATCGAGGTCACCGACGACGATGTCGCCACCGCCCTCGACGAGACCGCCCAGGCCTCGCAGATGAGCACCGAGAAGTTCCTCTCGGCGATGAACGACCAGGGCATGGACGAAGCGCGGGTGAATGAGGAGATGAAGACCCAGCTGAAGATCGAGGGCCTCATCGCCGACGAGTTCGGAGAGTTCGAGGTCACCGACGAGGAGGTCGGGGCGGCCTACCAGCAGGCGAAGGACCAGCAGGAGCAGATGGCCGCGCAGACCGGTCAGGAGGCGCAGGTGCCCTCGATCGACGAGATGCGCCCGCAGCTCGAGGAGCAGGTCAGGAGCGACAAGGCCAACGAGGCGACCCAGCAGTACGCCGGGGAGCTGCAGGATCAGGGCGACGTGACGATCAACCTCTGAGCCCGACCGGGACACCCCGCCCTGTCGCCCGCACGGAAACGTCTCTTGTCACCGTCGACTGAGGCGCTGCGGAATCCGCGCGCACAAGGCCACCTGAGGACAACCTCGGCGGGGATCCCCGACATCCCGCGGATCCCCGCCATCATGGAGGTTTCAACTACCTGCCCGTAGGTCACGGATTCCAACGATTCTGGGGAATGTCTTTCAGGATCTCGCAAAATCAGTGAGAGGCCTCTAGTCTGTATGGGACGAACGCGGTTCTCGGGAACCGCTGGCAGCAATCCGCGTCCCCGGTCGCCGACGTCGGCGACCGGGGACGCGGCGCAGACGAAAAGGGTCCTCATGGCTTCCGGGTTATAGGCCAAAAAGTGTGTCCGTGCCGGGTGTGTCACCGACGTCGTCCGCCCCATCCTGACTGGATACCGATCCCGTCTTCCCACGAGAAC
>NZ_JBHTYZ010000007.1:0-320814 GCF_042790515.1 Brevibacterium sp. NPDC056726
ATTCGATAGATAAGCTTCGTGCCCATCGCGATTCCTCCTTCTCGTGTTCCCTTGCCACTGGGGCCAGGGTGTTGCACTAGAAGTTAGAAACCGCCCGCGGCGGATCGACACTCTGCGACCTGAACTTTCCCGGCACGCGGTCCAGACGGCCCTGGGAATTCTGCGCCACATTCGAGGTGATCACTGGCCCGAAATCGCCATGGAGGAGGCGCTCAAACTCCATTGGAGCGCCGCACATCGTGCCTCCAGCTCCACACACAACCTCCCCCTCCACACACAACCCTCCGCTCCGACTTCAGGACGCAGAATGCCGATATCCGCACGGCGGATCGACACTCCGCGACCTGAAATTTCCCGGCACACGGTCAGAGGCGCTGAACGACCCGCGGTCAGGGGCGCAGGGCGACCCGAGGTCAGGGGCGCAGGGCTACCCGCGGTCAAGGGCACAGGATGGTCCTCGGCCAAGGACACAAGGCTGAGGGCTGAGCGCTGGGGGCTGAGCGCTGCGAGCCGAGAGCCTAGGGCCGGGCTCACCGGATGAGGTCGGCGACGACGTCGTAGCCGAGCTTGAGGACCATCGCGGAGACGACGACGATGAAAACGATGCGCACGAAGCCCGAGCCCTTCGCGATCGCCGTCCGCGCCCCGATGATCCCGCCGGTGACGTTGCCGGCGGCGACGACGAGACCGAGCAGCCACACGACCTGGCCGTCGGGCACGAAGTAGACGAGTGCCCCGAAGTTCGTCGCCCAGTTGACGATCTTTGCCGTCGCCGAGGCCTGGAGGAACGAGAAGCCGATGATCGAGACGAAGGCGATGACGAGGAACGAACCGGTGCCCGGCCCGAGCACTCCGTCGTAGATGCCGATGACGAGGCCGATGAGCCATGACACGGCGTGGTGGCGCTTCGAGGACTCCTCGAAGCGGAGGCGGGCGTCGGTGCCGAGGCTGGGGTTGAGCAGGGTGAAGATGCCGACGGCGATGAGCGCGGCGAGGATGATCGGGGTGAAGAGCTCGGCGGGGACGAGGGTCGCGAGCTTCGCCCCGAGCACCGCCCCGAGGAACGCGGTCGCCGCCGCCGGGATCGTCGCCGACCGGTCAGGGGTGACGCGGCGCAGATAGGTCACCGCCGAGGCGGTCGTCCCCGCGATCGACCCGACCTTGTTCGTCGCGACGGCTTGGACCGGGGTCATCCCCGGCACGAGGAGCAGCGCGGGCAGCTGGATGAGGCCCCCACCGCCGACGACGGCATCGATCCAGCCCGCCAGGGCGCCCGCGGCGAGCAGCCACAGGAGCATGACGAGGGTGACGTCGATGCCGCCGGTGAGGACTTCGCTCATCGTCGGCGGGTCACTCCGTCCGGGCGGACTCGGCTTCGGCAGTGTCGGCTGCGACCTCGGCCGAGTCGACGGCGGCCTCGATCGAGTCCTCGATGACGGCCTCGTCGGCTGCGGCAGCGGCGGCGGCATAGGCGGCACGGACCTTAGCCACGGTCGTGGGGACCACCTCGGCGACGGGAAGCTCCTGCTTCTCACCGGCGAAGACGTCGCGGACCTCGATGACCCCTTCGCTCAGGCCGCGACCGACGACGACGACCGTGGGGATGCCGATGAGCTCGGCATCGGCGAACTTGAACCCGGGCGAGACCTTCGTCCGGTCGTCGAGGAGAACGCTGACGCCGTCGGCCTCGAACTGGGCGGTGAGCTCCTCGGCGGCGGCGTTGATCTCCTCGCCCTTGCCGGCGGCGATGATGTGGACATCGGCGGGAGCGAGGTGCTGGGGCCAGAGCAGACCGCCCTCGGTGTGGTACTCCTCGGCGATGCAGGCCATGACCCGGGTGACGCCGAGGCCGTAGGAGCCCATGGTCACGGTCGTGGCCTTGCCGTTCTGGTCGAGGACGGTGAGGTCGAGGGCTTCGGCGTACTTGCGGCCGAGCTTGAAGATCTGGCCGATCTCGACGCCCCGGGCGAGCTCGAGCGGACCCGAGCCGTCGGGGGCGGGGTCGCCGATGACGACCTCGGCGGCTTCGATCGTGCCGTCAGCGGTGAAGTCACGCCCGGCGACGAGGTCGAAGACGTGCTTGCCGTGTTCGTTCGCGCCGGTGATCCAACGTGTGCCGTCGACGATGCGGGGGTCGAGGAGGTAGCGGATCTTCGTGCTGCCCTCGGTCCCCAGGACCGGGTTGTCGAGGTCGAGGCCCGGGCCGATGTAGCCCTTGACGAGTTCCGGGTGGAGGCTGAGGTCCTCGGCGGTCGCGGCTTCGATGTCGACTTCGCCGTTGCTGAGCATGCCGGTGCCGGCGGCGCGGTCGAGGTCGACCTCGCGGTCTCCGGGCAGGCCGATGACGATGACCTCACGGGTGCCGTCAGGGTGGGTGACGGCGCAGACGACGTTCTTCAGGGTGTCCGCGGCCGTCCACTCGCGGTCGGAGCGGGGGTGATTCGCATTCGCGGCGGCGACGAGCGTCTCGATCGTCGGGGTGTCGGGGGTGTCCTCGACGTGGGCGGCCGGCGAGTTCTCGTACGGGATCGCCTCGGGCACGATCGAGGTGACGGCTTCGACGTTGGCCGCGTAGCCGCCGGGTGAGCGGACGAAGGTGTCCTCGCCGACCTCGGAGGGGTAGATGAACTCCTCGGTGCCGGATCCGCCCATCGCCCCGGGGGTCGCCTTGACGGGCAGGCTCGGGATGCCGAGGCGGGCGAACGCGCGGATGTAGGCCACGCGCATCGCCTCGTAGGAGGCGTCGAGGCCGGCGTCGTCGATGTCGAAGGAGTAGGCATCCTTCATGATGAACTCGCGACCGCGCAGCAGTCCGGCGCGGGGGCGGGCCTCATCGCGGTACTTCGTCTGGATCTGGTAGATCGACAGCGGCAGGTCCTTGTACGAGGAGTAGAGGTCCTTGACGAGCAGGGTGAAGAACTCCTCGTGCGTGGGCGCGAGGATGTAGTCGTTCTTCTTCCGGTCCTGGAGGCTGAAGAGGTCGGGCCCGAAGGCCTCCCAGCGGCCGGACTGCTTGTAGACCTCGGCCGGCAGCAGGGACGGGAAGTGGACTTCCTGCGATCCGGCCCGAGACATCTCGTCGCGGACGATCGCCTCGATCTTGCCGAGCACCGCGAGTCCCAGCGGCAGCCACGTGTAGATGCCCGGGGCCGACCTGCGGATGTAGCCGGCCCGGTGGAGCAGCTTGTGGCTGGCGACCTCGGCGCCGACCGGGTCTTCCTTCTGAGTCCGGACGAACAGCGACGACATGCGCAGGGCCATGGATGTTTCTCCTCGGGCGACGTGGGGGTATCAGTCCGAACATTATCCGCCTGCGTGCGCGCGCGTCCATTCGCCGATCATCGGGGCGCGGCCGACGTCGGTGCGTGTCCTGTCATCGATCCCTCCCTTCGCCGAGGCGGTCCCCCGCAACGCGGTCGCGGGCTCCTTCGCCCGCGGCAGCCATGGAGCGCACCCGCAGCCTGCGCGGTGTGCGTTCGGCGGCCTGCGCGGTGTGCGTTCGGCGGCAGTCGGCGGGCGAACTAGACTGGTCAGCGCTGCCGATTCCGCTGACCCGATCATAAAGAGCATGCCTGACACGACAACCCTCTCGCAGTTCCCCCGACCCTCGGTCGCCGTCGACACTGCCGTCCTCTGCCCCGTGCCCGGTCGTGGGCTGCACGTGCTCCTCACCCGGTCCCGGGATGGTCGGTGGCAGCTGCCCGGGTCGATTCTGCGTCCGCAGGAGCGCCTCGCCGAGGCGGTCGCCCGGTGTCTGCGCGAGAAGGCGCAGCTCGTCGACCGTTCCCCCGTCCAGCTCCACGTCTTCGACCAGCCCGACCGCGATGACCGCGGATGGGTGATCTCGGTCGCCCACCTCGACGTCCTCTCGGCCGCCGATGTCGGCCTCGCCGACGGCGACACCGGCACCGCGAACGGCGATGACGAGGTATCCGACCAGCCTCTCGCCGAGGCGGATGCGCGCGGGTCCGAGCACGCGGCCGACTCCCCTGCGACCGGGGCTGCCGAAGCGGGTGCCATTGTCGGCTCCCCCGGCACCACAGAGACCGCAGGCCCCACTGCCGAGTCCGGTCGGCGGAAGCTCGTCCCCGTCCACACGGTCCACGAGCTCAGCGAGGAGCATCAGGAGATCGTCCGCGTCGCCGTCCACCGCCTCCGCGCTCTCCACGAGCGGACCCCGGACCCCTTCGGCCTGCTCCCTGCGGAGTTCTCCCTCCGGCAGCTGCGGGCCCTCCACGAGGTCGTCGCCGGTGAGGAGATGCAGGCCGACACCTTCCGACGGACGATGCTGCCGCTGCTCGACGCGACGGGGCGCGCGGTGACGCAGGGACGCGGGCGGCCGGCGCAGACGTTCACGCGACGCTCGGAGATCGCGCTGCGACAGGATGCCAGGGGCGGTCTCGATGGAGATTGACCGGACGCCCGGGGCGGCGGTGCGCATCGACGTGTGGCTGTGGACGGCGCGGATGTTCAAGACCCGCAATCTCGCCACGCAGGCGTGCCGCGGCGGACATGTCCAAGTCGACGGGCAGCGGGTCAAGGCCGCGCAGAAGGTGACGATCGGTCAGGAGGTCCGCGTCCGCAAGGCCGGCACCGAGTTCATCTGGAAGATCACGGGCATCCTCCCCACACGGCCGGGTGCCGCGATCGCCGTCGGCGCCTACGAGGATCTCACTCCCGCCCCCGACCCCGCGCTGCGGGGTTTCGTCCCGAAGCGCGACAAGGGGCTGGGGCGGCCGACGAAGAAGGATCGCCGCGACCTCGACCGGCTCCGCGGCCGCGACTCTCAGCGGTAGCGAGGCCGCGCGCCTCAGTACATCACGGTGGCGAAGGTGCCGACCTGATCGAAGCCGACGCGCTTGTACATCCGCAGAGCCGCCTCGTTGTAGTCGTTGGCGTAGAGGCTGACCGTGGGATGTCCGGCCGCCCGCGTCTGCGTGACGACGGCGGCCATCCCTGCGGCACCGAGCCCGTGGTTGCGCGTGTCGGGGTGGACCCACACACCCTGCACCTGGACGATGCGCGGCGAGCGGATGCCGATGTCGGCCTTGAAGAGGACCTGTTCGGCACGGTCGGTGGCGGGCCACCTCGGTGCCGGACTGCCGCTGGGCAGGGTCGGGGAGATCCGGACGAAGCAGTTGCCGCCGCGGATGATGCCGCGCACGCGCGCGAGGTAGCTCGACTCCCCGCCTTCGATGGGCGAGAAGCCGACCTCCTTCGTGAACATGTCGACGCTGGCGGGGAAGACCGTCGGCAGCTGTTCGAGGGTCGCCAGTCGCACCTCGGGGTCGGGTTCGACGTCAGGGTCCGAGCTGATCGCGAGCAGCGGCTGGCGTTCGCGCACGCCGCGCGGCCGGCCCCAGCTCAGGCGGCTGTCGAGGTCCATGATGATCTCGCGCCGCCCGATGAGCGAACACGACGACCGGCCGTCGGCGTTGAGCTTCGCGGCGAGCACCGCGTTCGTCTCGGGACTCGCGTTGACGGGGATGATGTTGCCGCCCACCCAGTAGGCGGCGACGGGCCGGTCGCCGTCGAAGACGCCGTAGATGGTGCCGCCCGGGGAGTTCGTCGCCGCGGTGCCGGTGACGTCGAGGAGGGCGAGGAGGTAGACGTTCTCGCAGGGATTGAGGGCGAGCAGGCTGGTCAGCCATGCCGTGTGCCGGTGCCCGAGGGGAGCTAGTCTCAACACATCGGCTCGATCAGCCGACGACGACTTCCGGCGGCCCGGACGGGATGTCCGACTCTTCGGCGATGCGCATGGCCTCTTCGATGAGGGTCTCGACGATCTGCGACTCCGGCACGGTCTTGATGACCTCGCCCTTGACGAAGATCTGGCCCTTGCCGTTGCCGCTGGCCACGCCGAGGTCGGCTTCGCGCGCCTCACCGGGACCGTTGACGACGCAGCCCATGACGGCCACGCGCAGCGGAACCTCCATGCCCTCGAGGCCCGAGGTCACCTTCTCCGCGAGCGTGTAGACATCGACCTGAGCGCGACCGCACGACGGGCACGAGACGATCTCGAGCTTGCGCGGCTTGAGGTTGAGGCTCTCGAGGATCTGATTGCCGACCTTGACCTCCTCGACGGGGGGCGCCGACAGGGACACGCGGATCGTGTCGCCGATGCCCTTCGACAGCAGCGCCCCGAACGCGGTGGCGGACTTGATCGTGCCCTGGAACGCCGGTCCCGCCTCGGTGACGCCGAGGTGGAGCGGCCAGTCGCCGCGTTCGGCGAGCATCTCGTACGCCCGGACCATGATGACCGGGTCGTGGTGCTTGACGGAGATCTTGAAGTCGTGGAAGTCGTGCTCCTCGAACAGGGAGGCCTCCCACACCGCGGATTCGACGAGCGCCTCGGGGGTGGCCTTGCCGAACTTCTCCATGATCCGCTTGTCGAGCGAACCGGCGTTGACGCCGATCCGGATCGAGGTGCCGGCGTCCTTCGCGGCGGCGGCGATCTCCTTGACCTGGTCGTCGAACTTGCGGATGTTGCCGGGGTTGACGCGCACGGCCGCGCAGCCGGCGTCGATCGCCGCGTAGACGTACTTCGGCTGGAAGTGGATGTCGGCGATGACGGGGATCTGCGACTTCTGGGCGATCGCGGGAAGGGCGGCGGCGTCGTCGGCGGACGGGCAGGCGACGCGGACGATGTCGCAGCCGGAGGCCGTGAGCTCGGCGATCTGCTGGAGGGTGGCGTTGATGTCCGTCGTCGGCGTCGTCGTCATCGATTGGACGCTGATGGGGTAGTCGGATCCGACTCCCACCTTGCCGACGTGGATCTGCCGGGTCTTCCGCCGAGGTGCGAGAACGGGAGGCGGAGGAGCTGGCATGCCGAGGTTGACCGATGTCACGAAGACGATCCCTTCATTGGGGCTGTGCGGCTGGATCGGCAGCCGTGACAGCCCGATAGTACGAGTCCTTCTCATTGTAGGACGACAACCATCGTCCCGGTCGGCCGGCTCCGGTGTGATCGCTCACGACCTGGAGGTTCCCTGTCAGCGCCGAGGTGGGGCGACGTCACCGGAGCGCGCTCGGTGGCCGCGGGAGGGGTTTGTACAGCGGTGACCGCGGGAGGCAGTGCGCAGCGCAGTGTCGGGCAGCCGCGTCAGGGGCGTTCGGTAATGTGCGGTGACAAGAACAGACAGCCTGAGGATGGAGGTCCCATGACGGACTTGAGGCGGAGTCTCGGCACCGTCCAGCTGCTCGCCTTCGGAGTCGCCGGCGTCGTCGGAGCGAGTTGGATCTACACGAACTCGACGTTCTTCGATGCCTACGGGGCCGGGGGCGTCATCCTCGGCCTCTGCCTCGGTGTGGCGCTGGCGGCCTGTGTCGCGCTGGCCTACGCCCGCCTCGCGCAGGCGTTTCCGCGCGCCGGCGGTGAGGTCGTGTTCTCCTTCGCCGCGCTCGGGCGCGGCGCGTCGTTTCTCACCGGATGGATGCTGCTCGGTGCCTACGTCTCCTCGCTGGCCTTCTACGTCACGGCGTTCGGCTACCTGCTCGGCCGCTTCGTTCCCGGCCTCAACACGATTCCCCTCTACACGATCAACGACGAGACCGTGTACCTGCCCGGCCTGGCGATCGGGATCGGGCTGACCTTCGCGTTCTTCGCCCTCAACTGGTACGGGATCAGTGTGGGTGCGCAGGTGCAGATCCTCATGTTCGGCCTCATCATCGCCGGTGGCCTCGCCCTCATCGTCACCGGGTTCACCGCCGGCAGCCCGGGCAACTTCTTCCCCGCCTTCGCCCCCGAAGCGACTCCGGTGACGGACACGCTGCGCTTCGTCGTGCCGGGCATGACGTTCCTCTCCGGGTTCGGACTCGTCGCCGTCCTCGCCGAGGATGCCAAGATCTCCCCGCGCAGGATCGGTCGCACAGTGGTGTGGACGGTCATCATCGCCGGCAGCTTCTACGTTCTCGTCCTTCTCGCGACGGCATGGGTCCATCCCTGGGAGGAGGTCGCCGGCATGGAGCTCGGCACCGTCGACGCGTTCCGGGCCGCCGGGTTCCCAGCCCTCGGCGGCGTCGCCTACGCGATCGCGGTGCTCGGGCTGCTCACCAGCTTCCTCGGTCTCTTCGTCGCCTCGTCCCGGATCCTCGTCGCCATGGGCCGCGCCGATCTCCTCCCGCGCCGCCTCGCCGCCGTCGACGCGCGCTCGGGAACACCGCGCACCGCGCTGATCTTCACCCTCGTCATCACCCTGGGCCTGGGCTGGCTGGGCCCGGGGGCAGTGACGTGGTTCCTCGACACCGGCGGTATCTATCTGGGTGTCGTGTGGATCATGGTCGTCATCGCCAACCTCCGGCTGCCTGCCTCGCGCGCCCCGAGGTCGGCGCTCGCCACGGGATTCTCGCTCCTCGGCGCGATCGGCGCTCTCGGCGTCATCGCTCTCGCGCTCTGGCCGGGAACCGGATCCTCACTGGTCTGGCCGCACGAGTACATCATCCTCCTCGTCTGGATCATCCTCGGAGTCGTGCTCTTCGCCCTGTCGCGACGCACCGACCCGCGCGACTCCCTCGCGACCCTGCTCGGTCACGACGGCAGCGAGACCGAATCTTCGGTGGAACGATGATGACCGCCCCGGTCGCGCCCGACATCGATGTCGTCCTGCGACGCCTCCTCCGTGCCTCCGACGAGCTGTCGGCGCTCGGCGGGGAGTTGGCGTACGGCGTCCTCGAGCGGCATGGCGTCCAGAACGCCGAGGCGAAGCTGACCAATGCCCACCGGCCCTACCGCATCGCGTCGATGACGAAGTCGTTCACCGCTGCGATGATCGGGTCGCTCGAGGCCTCGGGCCTCAACCTCGACTATCCGATGTACTTCCTCGTGCCGGATCTCAAGGGCACGGCGGTCGGTGAGCTCACCAGCCGCGAGTGCCTGACGATGGGCACGGGGTTCGGCAAGGACGATCCGTGGGCGGACCGGATGGAGTCGATGAGCACCTTCGACTTCCTCACATACCTCCAGGGACCGCTCGTGCCGATCGCCGAACCCGGCACCGGCTTCGAGTACTGCAACCTCGGGTACGCGTTGCTCGGTCTCGCCGCGGAGTCCGTCACCGGTCGCACGCTGCCGGAGATGGTGGCCACCGAGGTGACCGTTCCCCTGCAGATGACCCGCACCGGCTTCGATGTCGCCGACTTCCCCGATCTCGTCCCAGGCCTGCGCATCGACAGGCGCGGACGCGCCCACGTCCTCGAACCGACGAGGCCTGGCGCATTCTCCGCGATCGGCGGCATGGTCTCGACCGCCGCCGATGTCTGCAATTGGATGAACGTCCACCTCGACTCCCTCGACGCCGAAGCGAGCAGCGCTCCCGGAGCCTGGTCCACGGTGCTCACCGCGGGCCAGCGGCCGCACCGCCCCATAGCCGTCGAGACGAGCCGCCTGCACACCGAGGACGTCGCCTACGGCTACGGGCTCATCCACCGTGAGGACTCCCGGTTCGGACCGGTGCTCGGCCATTCGGGCGGCTACCCGGGCTTCGGCTCCCATATGCGGTGGTTCCCCGGGCTGAACCTCGGGATCGTCGTCCTCGGCAACACCACGTACTACCCGGCCGAACGCATCGTCCGCGACGCCGTCGACGCCGGCTGGCTCGCCGCGATCGGGCGCGCCGACGAGATCCCGGAGGTGCCGGCGGACGTCCCGCTGACCTCGGCCCCGCCGGTCCTCCCGCGCGAGAGCACGCCCGCGCCGACCCACCCGCTGCCGGCGGGACCGCGCACCGGCCGGACCGTCCTCGGGGCCGCCGCTGCGGTGCTCGACTGGGATGAGGCCTTCGCCGACGCCGGCTTCGCCGTGAACATGGACCTCGACGAGCCGCGCGAGGAGAGGAGGGAACGCCATGTCGCCTGGTGCCGCGACCACGGCGTCGCCCCGACCACACCGGTGACCGTCGACGACCTGACGATGGAGAACCGCCTGCTGGGAACCGTGGCGATCACGGACACGGCGTCAATCACGGTCCGGCTCGACCACCTCGGCGATGTCCAGGCGATCACCCTGAGCGACTGAAAGTCGCCCGGCACAAAGGCCGCCGAAACGACCGCCCCTAGCGGGCCGAGTTGAAGATCGCGTCGAGGGTGATCGGTTTGACGAGGTCGACGTAGACGAGGAGCGCGGTCATGCAGAGCATGAGGCCGATGACGACGTACGTCAGCGGCAGCAGCTTCGCCGTGTCGAAGGGTCCGATCTTCCCGCGCCCGCGCCACCGGTTGATCCGGCGCCTCGCGCCTTCGTAGAGCGCGACGGCGATGTGGCCGCCGTCGAGCGGCAGCAGCGGGATCATGTTGAACGCGAAGAGGAAGATGTTGAGCGAGCCGAGCACGCCGAGGCCCAGCTGCGCCTTCTCAACGACCTGCAGGTCATCGGTCGAGACGATCTCACCGGCGACGCGACCGACGCCGACCATGCCGACGAGGCCCTCGGGGTCGCGCTCCTTCGCACCCGTGGCGACCTGAGCGATGTCGACGAGTTTGACGGGCAGTGTGACGATGGCCGTGAACACGCCGGTGACCTGGTCCCACACCGCTCCGGGGAATTCGCTGAGCGGCAGCGGCTGCCGCTCCTGGACGGGGCCGATGCCGAGGAAGCCCTCCGTCACCGTCTGCGGGGTGCCGTCGGGGTTCGTCATGAGGTTGCCGCGGTCGTCGACGCGGGGGCGCTCGTGGGCGATGATCGGCACGCTCACCGTCTGCGCGGCACCGTCGCGGACGAAGTCGACCTCGACGCTCTCCCCCGCATGGTCCTTGATGACCGAGGACAGCTCGTCCCAGTTCTCCGTCTCCACACCGGCCACCGAGGTGATCCGATCGCCGGGTTCGAAACCGGCCTCCCACGCGGGGGTGAGCTGGTCACCGGGCAGGCACGCGTTGCGGTCCGCGGCCGGTCGCTCGGCGGCCTCGGTGGCGGGGACCGCACATTCGACGACGGTCTGCACCGTCGTCGTCGGGGTCATCACGCCGATGCCGAGCAGCGAGATCGCCATGATGACGATGCCGAGGACGAGGTTGACAAAGGGGCCGGCGAACATGACGACGAGCCGTTTGGGCACGCTGAGGGCGTAGAACGTCCGGTGCTCCTCCCCCGGCTCGATCTCGTCGTTCGACATCTCCCGGGCGTCGGCCATCGTGTTCTCGAACAGCCGTCCCTTCCGCTTCGTCCGCGGTCGCAGGGTCGCCTCATCGCCGTCGCCGAGGTGGTCGCCGGGTGCGGTGGCGTCGTGCGGGGTGGCCCCGTCGACGGGAGCGGCAGCGGTGGCGCCGCCGAGGTCGGCGGTCGACTGCTCCTGAGTGGCCGACTGCCCGGCGGTGCCCGTCTGCACGGCGGGTGCCTCGGCGCGCTGCTTCGTCGCATCGAGCGGCGGGTACATGCCCGGCATCGCGATGAAGCCGCCGAGCGGCAGCGCCTTGATCCCGTACTCGGTCTCACCGCGCTTGAACGAGAAGAGCGTCGGCCCGAATCCGACCATGTAATGGGTGACCTTGACCCCGAACCGCTTCGCCGGGGTGAGGTGGCCGAGTTCGTGGAGGGCGATCGAGATCGAGATGCCGAGGAGGAAGAGGATGATCCCGACGATGAAGAGGACGACGGTCATCTCACTCCCCGCCGGTGCTCACGCCGACGCCGGCCGGCTGCGAACCGGAGGCCGCCGAGGCGGTGCGGACCGCATCGCCCTCCGCTGCCTGGGCCGCCACGTGCTCGCGCGCGAAGTCCCGCGCCCAGGCGTCGGCGGCGAGCACGGTCTCCACCGTGTGCTCGGGTGCCGGCTCGTGCGCCGCGAGTGCCTTCTCGAGACCGGAGTCGATGCCCGTGAACGGAATGTCCCCGGCGATGAAGGCCGAGACGAGCACCTCGTTGGCGGCGTTGAACACCGCCGGGTAGCTGCGGGCGCGCTTTCCGGCTTCGATGGCGAGCCCGAGCGCGGGGAACGCGACATGGTTGACCGGCTCGAACGACCAGTGCATGGGCTGGCCCCAGTTGTTCGGGACCGCACCGGAGGTCACCCGACGCGTGCTCCCGTCGTCCTGGGTGCCGAGGGCGTAGGCGATGGGCAGGCGCATGTCCGGTGGGGAGATCTGCGCGATCGTCGAGGCATCGGTGAACTCGACCATCGAGTGGATCTGGCTCTGCGGGTGGACGACGACCTCGATGCGGTCGAAGTCGATGTCGAAGAGGAGGTGGGCTTCGATGACCTCGAGGCCTTTGTTGACCAGGGTCGCCGAATTGATTGTGATCATCGAGCCCATCGACCAGGTCGGGTGCTTGAGCGCCTGGGCGGGCGTGACCCGGCGCAGGGCGTCGCGGGTCATGCCGCGGAACGGCCCGCCCGAGGCGGTGATGACGAGCCTGCTCACCTCGCCGTGCGTGCCCGAGCGCAGAGCCTGGGCGATCGCGGAGTGCTCGCTGTCGACGGGGATGAGTCGGGCCCCGGTCCGCTTCGCGGCGTCGAGAACGAGGGAGCCGCCGATGATGAGGGACTCCTTGTTCGCCAGGGCGACATCGGTGCCGGTCGCCAGCGCCGCGAGCGTCGCCCCGAGCCCGGCGGCTCCGGTCACCGCGTTGAGGACGATGTCGGCCGGTCGGCCGGCGACCGCCTCGGCGGCATCGTCTCCGAGATGGATTTCACGAACGGGAACACTGATTCCGCGCTCAGCGGCGAGTTCGGACAACCGGTTCCGCACCTCGTCCTCGCCTCCTGCCGGAGGCGTCGTCAGCCCGATGACGGGGACGGAGAAGTCGAGGGCCTGTCCCAGGAGGAGGTCCATCTGGGACCCTCCGGCAAGCCCGACGACTGCGAAATCGGTTGCGTTCTCAGCCAGGACGTCGAGGGCCTGCGTACCGACCGATCCGGTCGACCCGACTACAATGATCTTACGTTCGCTCACGCCTACCGATGATGCCAAAGTTCTCTGGGAAATGACTCGACAGCGGCTTTCTCGGCGTGGGCGATGCACATGCGATCAATGGCGAGAGAGGTATAGATGAGTGCAACGATGAGCCCCGACGAGATCCTGGGACTGGATTCGGTCTTCGACGCCGATGACCTCGAATTCGCGCACGTCGTCCGCAAGTGGCTCGATGAGAACGTGCGGGAGAAGATCGGCGGCTACTTCCTCGATGCGACCATTCCCGCCCGTGAACTCGCCGAAGGCCTCGGAGAGCTCGGCGTCCTCGGCATGCACCTCGACGGCTACGGCTGCGGTGGGTCGACGGCCACGCAGTACGGGCTCGCCTGCCGGGAGCTCGAGGCCATCGACTCCGGTCTGCGCTCGCTCGTGTCTGTGCAGGGTTCGCTCGCGATGTTCGCCATCCACCGCTACGGCTCCGAGGAGCAGAAGCACGAATGGCTGCCGAAGATGGCCGCCGGCAAGGCTCTGGGCTGCTTCGGCCTCACCGAACCCGATGTCGGCTCCGACCCCTCGGGCATGAAGACGACGGCGCGCAGGGACGGGTCCGACTGGATCCTCAACGGCGCGAAGATGTGGATCACGAACTCGCCGGTCTCCGATGTCATGGTCGTGTGGGCCAAGACCGAGGACACCGATGAGAAGGGCCGCCCGGTCATCCGCGGCTTCGTCGTCCCCACGAACACCGAGGGGGTGCAGACCCCGGAGATCCACCGCAAGATCTCCCTGCGCGCCTCGATCACCGGTGAGATCGTCCTCGACAACGTCCGCCTCCCCGAGGATGCGATGCTGCCGGAGGCGAAGGGCCTCAAGGCGCCGCTGTCGTGCCTGTCCGAGGCGCGCTTCGGCATCGTCTTCGGCGTCACCGGCGCCGCCCGCGACGCTCTGCTCTCGGCGATCGAGTACACGGGCACCCGCATCCAGTTCGACCGCCCGATCTCCTCGTTCCAGATCTCGCAGCAGAAGCTCGCGAAGGCCTTCGGCCAGTACTCGCAGATCACGCTGCTCGCAGCCCACCTCGGCGAGCTCAAGGACTCGGAGAAGGGCGTGCGTCCCGAGCAGATCAGCCTCGGCAAGATGGTCAACGTCGACACCGCGATGAACGTCTGCCGCGACCTGCGGGCGCTCTTCGGCGGTTCGGGCATCACGAGCGAGTACCCGCCGCTGCGCCACGCGGTCAACCTCGAGACCGTCCTCACCTACGAGGGCACCCACGAGGTTCACCAGCTCACGATCGGTCGCGCGCTGACGGGCATCAACGCCTTCGCGAACTGACGCGCCGCTGCGGCCTGCGACTATCGGCCAGAAATGCGAATGCGGGAGACCAGTTCCCCGCATTCGCACTTCTGGCCGACATTTCTGTTTGTCCGCGCACTTCTCGCAGGCAGGACGACTTCTGGCTGGCAATCCCACTTTCGGCGAACACACCTGCGGCGAGCACTGAGCACACCTTCGGCGGGTTCAGAGACATTCGGCACGCAGAACGACTTCTGGCGCCCAGCAACGGCGCCCGAGAGCCAGCGCCGGCATCACTGCTCGTCGAGGACGGTCTCCTGCAGCCACTCCACTCCGTCGGCGGCCGCAACGGCGCCAGCGTCGGTGAGGGCGATCGTGCGCTTCGCCTCGAGGGGGACGACGACGGCGGATTCGACGCGGGAATCGCGCATCGCCTGATCGAGGTTCGCCGTCTGCCCGTCAACGGTGATGCCCACGCCTTCGAAGCGCGAACGGATCACCTTGACGACGGCCCGCCCGGGTGCGATCGCGTCCGCGTCGATCGGGTGGATGCGCACGACGGTCACATCATCCGCACGATCGTCACCGACACTCTCGCCGCTGCGGGCGTCGACGACCATCCCGATGCGCAGCGCCGCGAGCGTGCTCAGGGCGCGTGCCGCCGCGGGCACCTCGGCGTCGATGCGCACCTGAGTCCGCTCAGGATCGACTCCCATGGCGCGCAGGATGCCGCCGAGCTTCGCACTGCGGTCGAGCACCTCGGCGCGATCAAGCTCGACGGGCTTGGACAGGGCGCTGATGAGCCGCGGATCCGTGACCTCACGCCCGTCGATGAGCGGCGCTTCGGGCGTGTCTCCGGTGATGACGATGTCATCGGCGCCCCCCATGGCGATCGGATGGTCGAGGACGTCGTAGACCGGGTTGAGGGTCCCGGCGTTGTCGCCGGCGGGCTTGCTGAACCAGTGGATGTCAGTCAACGGAGGCCATCACCTCGACGACGCGGTCGATGAACGCGTCGACCTGGTCCTCGTCGTAGGCCTTGTTGCCCTTCGCCGTCTTGAACAGGACACGGCGCACCTGGTCGACGCTCATCGCCACTCCCTGCGTGAAGTAGGAGTTGACCTTCTCGCACATGTCGTCGACCTGGGCGATGTCGTAGCCGATGACCCCGGGGGCCGGGTTGTCGAACCGCTCCCTCGCGTCGCGGACGAGCCGGCCGCGCAGGGACGCGGCGACGCGGGTGAGCTCCTGCACCCAGGCGTCCTGTCCGGACTGGGCGATGAGACGGTCGCGGGCCTGCTTGGCGAAGGCGTCCTCGAGGCGGTCGAGGGCGGCGTCGACGACGGCGACATGGTAGCCCTTGCGGACGAGGTCGAAGCCGACGGTGCGCACGGCACGCGAGTCGAGGTCACCGGGCTGCGGGGTCGGCCGTTCGAACGATTCCCGAGCCCGTTTGAAGAAGCTGTCGACCTGTTTGGGGTCGTAGCCGTTCTTCCAACCCGACATTCGAGGGAACGTCGTGTCCGCCATGATTCCTCCAGAAGCGAATCGCACAATAAGTCGTTTCCACCATGATAGATGGAGTGTCCGGCCGATGCCGTGTCAGCGGCGGGCCCGTGGGCCGCCTGCCAGCGTTCAGTCAGCGGCGGCGAGCTGTCCGCATGCTCCGTCGATGTCGGAGCCGCGGGTGTCGCGGATCGTCGTGGGCACGCCGGCGTCGACGAGGCGGCGGACGAATTCGTTCGCGACCTCCGGTTCCGAGGCCGTCCACACCGATCCCGGCGTCGGGTTGAGCGGGATCGGGTTGACGTGGACCCAGCCGCGGCCGCGCGCGTTGAGCTTCTTCGCGAGCAGGTCGGCGCGCCAGGCATGGTCGTTCATGTCCTTGATGAGCGCGTATTCGATGCTCACCCGCCGGCCGGTGACCTTGTAGTAGTTGTAGGCGGCGTCGATCGCCTCGTCGGCATTCCAGCGCGTGTTGACGGGGATCATCTCATTGCGCAGCTCATCGTCGGGCGCGTGGAGGCTGAGGGCGAAGGTGACGGGGATATCCTCGGCGGCGAGCTTGTTGATGCCGGGCACGAGCCCGACCGTCGAGACCGTGATCCGCCGGGCCGACATGCCCAGGCCCTCGGGTGCCGGGGCGACGAAGTGCCGCACCGCGTTCATCACGCGCTTGTAGTTGGCCAGGGGTTCGCCCATGCCCATGAAGACGATGTTCGTCACCCGTTCGGGCCCGTTCGCCGAGGCGGCCCCCGCCTGACCTGCGGCCGCCCCGGTGGCACCGTCCGGAGTCTCCCCCTGCTCTTCGTCGGCTTCAGCGCCGAGGGCGACCTCATCGTCGGCGACCGCACCCGACGTCAGGGGTGCGAGCTCACCGGCGGCGATCGCCTGGTTGGCGCGGATGACCTGTTCGACGATCTCGGCCGTCGACATGTTCCGGGTCAGCCCCTGCTGGCCGGTCGCGCAGAACGGGCAGTTCATGCCGCAGCCGCACTGACTCGACACGCACAGGGTGATGCGGTTGCGGTAGCGCATGAGCACCGATTCGACGAGAGCACCGTCGAAGAGCCGCCAGAGGAACTTGATCGTGTCGCCGTTCTCCGTGGTCAGGCGGCGCACCTCGGTGAGCAGGGGCGGGAAGAAGCGCTCTGCCAGGGGTCCGCGCAGGTCCTTGGGCAGATCGGTCATCGACTCGACGTCGGTGTGGTACCGGGTGAAGTAGTGGTTGGACAGCTGCTTCGCGCGGAAGGCGGGCAGCCCCATCTCCTCGACGGCGGCGATGCGCTCGTCCATCGTCATGTCCGCGAGGTGCTGCTGCGGCTGCGCGACGCGCGGTGACTTGAAGTTGAGCAGCGGACGACCGTCGCGCATCGGGGTCGTCGACGTCGTGCCGTCGGCATGCTCGACGACGGGTCTGACTTGTCTGCTTCCACCTGATGCACTCACCCGCCCATTGTCTCATGGTCTGTGGACAGGCGGGTTGTGGTCGGGACCACCCGGAGCCGGCCGCGACCGCCTCGGCGGCCACCGGCTCAGCGGGTGGGGCTCAGAGGAATCCGGGAAGGACGGAGAACATCACGAGCGCGACGGGAGCGGTCGGGAGGATCGAGTCGAGACGGTCCATCACCCCTCCGTGTCCGGGCAGCAGGGTGCCCATGTCCTTGAGGTCGAGATCGCGTTTGATCATCGATTCGCTGAAGTCGCCGAGGGTGGCGAAGGCGGGAATGACGACGCCGATGATCAGACCTGCCCAGAAGGGGGCGCCGAGGAGGGTGACCGCGAGCGTCGTCGCGACGGCGGCGGTGAAGACGACGGATCCGGCGTAGCCCTCCCACGACTTCTTCGGCGAGATCCGCGGGGCGATCGGGTGCCTGCCCCAGAGGACGCCGAAGACGTAGCCGCCGATGTCGGAGGCGACGACGCTGGCGAGGAAGATGATGACGTAGAGGTTGCCGTCGGGCAGGGTGAGGAGATAGACGACGAAGCACGCCATGAGGCCCACGTAGGTGAGCGCGAAGAGGGAGAGGGAGACGTCCTTGACGGCGTTCTTCCGGCGCTCGACCATCGTGAAGAGCATGACGGCGCCGGCGCTGGCGGCGAAGGTCACCCACAGGGCTTCGCGACCGCCGAAGTACGTGGCGACGACCATGCAGGCCGCCGAGATCATCACGGGAATCCGGGAGACGAGGGAGCCCGAGCGGGAGAGCGCGTTCGCCAGCTCCCACATCGCCGCGACGATGGCGATGAGGATGACGAAGATGAAGGACTCGGGGAAGAAGATGAGGGAGACGAGGACGACTCCGCCGATGAGCAGTCCGATGCCGATCGCGGCGGGAAGGTTGCGACCCGCCCGCCCGTAGTCCTTCGGCGCCGGAGCGACCTCGACCTCCACCTCGGCGGCGGAGTAGACCGTGTCGGTGCCGCGCAGGTCACGCCTCTTCGGGAACGGGGCCTGCGCAGACGCGCCCCGATCCGACCCCTCTGCCGGGGTCGGATCGGATGCGGGAGTCTCAGGTGTCGACAACGCGATCATCAGACCTCGAGGAGCTCAGCTTCCTTCTGATCGAGGAGCTTGTCGATCGAATCGACCTTCTTCTTCGTGATGTCGTCGAGTTCGGAGATCGACCGGGTGACCTCGTCCTCGCCGGCTTCGCCGTCCTTCTTGATTCGCTCGAGGGTCTCCTTGGCGTGGCGGCGGATGTTGCGGATCGAGACCTTGCCGTCCTCGGCCTTGCCCTTGACGATCTTCACGTACTCCTTGCGGCGCTCCTCGGTGAGTTCGGGGAGGACGACGCGGATGACGTTGCCGTCGTTGGCGGGGTTGGCGCCGATGTCGGAGTTGCGCAGCGCGTTCTCGATGTCGCCGAGGGTGCCCCTGTCGTAGGGAGTGATGAGGATCGTGCGGGCTTCCGGCGTCTGGAACGAGGCGAGCTGCTGGAGCGGCGTCGGCGCTCCGTAGTATTCGATCTCGATGTTCGCGAAGAGCGCGGGGTTGGCCCGGCCGGTGCGGATCGACGCAAAGTCCTCTTGCGTGAATTCCACGGCTTTGTCCATCTTCTCCCTGGCCTCTGCCAGTGTTTCTTCAATCACGAGACACTCTTTTCAGTCGATTGGAGCTGTGTGAACATTCTATGTGTCCGAGCTCGCGTTTGGCGCACTCGGACCACGGCGGATTCGCGTCCGCCGGTGTGTCGGCTGCGGGTGCCTGACCAGCGGATCCTGGTCGGCGAGCCCCCGGGATGACCCCGCCGCGCAGGCTACTTGACGACGGTGCCGATCTTCTCGCCGGAGATCGCCTTGCGCAGGTTGCCCTCCCCTTCCATGCCGAAGACATGCATCGGAAGCCGGTTGTCCATGCAGAGGGAGAACGCGGTCGCGTCGACGACCTTGAGGCCCTTCTGCAGAGCCTCCTGGTAGCTGATCTCGTCGATCTTCACGGCGTTGGGGTCGAGCTTCGGGTCGGCGGTGTAGACCCCGTCGACGCCGTTCTTCGCGATGAGCACCTCGTCGGCGTGGATCTCGAGCGCACGCTGCGCCGCCACCGTGTCGGTGGAGAAGTAGGGCAGACCGGCACCGGCGCCGAAGATGACGACGCGGTTCTTCTCCATGTGCCGCATCGCGCGGCGCGGGATGTAGGACTCGGCGACCTGGGACATCGGGATCGCGGTCTGCACGCGCGTGTCGACGCCGAGCTGCTCGAGGAAGTCCTGGAGTGCGAGGCAGTTCATCACGGTGCCGAGCATGCCCATGTAGTCGGCGCGGGTGCGGTCCATGCCGCGCTGGGAGAGTTCGGCGCCGCGGAAGAAGTTTCCGCCGCCGACGACGATGCTCACCTCGACGTCGTCGACGGTGGGGGCGACTTCCCGGGCGACGGCAGCGACGACGTCGGGATCGACGCCGATGCTGCCTCCGCCGAAGACCTCGCCTGAGAGCTTGAGCAGCACCCGCCGACGGTGGGTGCGCAGGGGTCGGCTGGCATGGCTCGATTCGTGTACCGGGGTCGATGTCATTGAGGTCCTTCTTCCATGCGGGCGGCGCCGCCTTGTGGGCAGCGCCGTTCCGGGGTGGTTCGTCTGGGTCAGTCTAGCGAAGACGGGGCCGGACCGAATCGGTCCGACCCCGTCATCGGATCACGCGGGGATCATGGTGATCCCGTCAGCGATCGTGCTGCGGTTCAGGCTCCCACGCGGAAGCGGAGGAAACCGGTGGCCTTGAGGCCGGCAGCTTCGAGGACCTTGCCCACGGACTGCTTGGGATCCTTGGCGAATCCCTGGTCGAGCAGGCAGTTCTCCTTGAAGAAGCCGTTGACGCGGCCTTCGATGATCTTCGGCAGTGCCTGTTCGGGCTTGCCTTCGTTCTTCGCGGTGTCCTCGGCGATGCGACGCTCGTTCTCGACGAGCTCGGCGGGGACGTCCTCACGGGAGAAGTACTTCGGAGCCATCGCGGCGATGTGCACGGCGACATCGTGGGCCACGGTCTGGTCGTCGCCTTCGTAGCCGAAGAGAACGCCGACCTGCGGGGGCAGGTCCTTGTTCGTCCGGTGGAGGTAGGACTCGACCTTCTGGCTCTCGAGGCGACCCACGCGGCGCAGGTCGACCTTCTCGCCGAGGGCGGCGCCGGACTCGGTGATGAACTGGGCGACAGTCTTGCCGTCGGCCTCGACCGAGAGGAGGGACTCCGCCGACTCGGACTTGTTCGACACCGCGAGGGCGAGGACTTCGTCGGCGAGGTCGATGAAGCGCTGCGACTTCGCGACGAAGTCGGTCTCCGAGTCGAGCTCGATCATGGTGCCGACTCCGCCGTCGACGAAGCTGGCCACGAGTCCGTCGGAGGTGGCGCGGCCTTCGCGCTTGGTGGCGCCCTTGAGGCCCTTCACGCGGAGGAGCTCAACGGCCTTCGCCTGATCGCCGTCGGCCTCGTCGAGGGCCTTCTTGACGTCCATCATTCCCGCGCCGGTCTTCTCGCGCAGTTCCTTGATGTCAGCGGCAGTGTAGTTTGCCATTCTTTCTCCTAGTGGTGGTGGAGGTGAGTGAGATCAGGACTCGGTGGAGTCAGCGTTCGCGTCGGCATTGGCCTCGGCGTCGGCTTCAGCGGTGGCGGCGTCGGCCTTGGCCGTCTCGGCCTCGGCGTCGGCAGCGGAGGTGTCACCGGCAGCGGCGTCAGCGGTGGCTGCGTCCGCGGCGACCTTGGCCTCGGCCTCGGCGGTGTTGGCTTCGCCCTCAGCGGCGTTGCCTTCGAGGAGCTCGCGCTCCCACTCGGGCATCGGCTCGACGGCGGAGACGTTCTTCTCACCGGACTCGTCGTCGCCGGAGTGGCGGGCGATGAGGCCCTCGGCCACGGCGTCGGCGATCACGCGGGTGAGCAGGGACACCGAGCGGATGGCGTCGTCGTTGCCCGGGATCGGGTAGGTGACGTCGTCGGGGTCGCAGTTCGTGTCGAGGATCGCGATGACCGGGATGCCCAGCTTCTTCGCCTCGTCGACGGCGAGGTGCTCCTTCTTCGTGTCGACGATCCACACGGCCGACGGGGTCCGCTGCATGTCGCGGATGCCGCCGAGGGTCTTCTCGAGCTTGTCCTTCTCACGACGGAGGATGAGGAGTTCCTTCTTCGTGTGCGAGGAGCCGGCAACGTCGTCGAAGTCGATCTCTTCGAGTTCCTTGAGGCGGCGCAGACGCAGGGAGATGGTCTGGAAGTTCGTGAGCATGCCGCCCAGCCAGCGCTGGTTGACGTAGGGCTGGCCCACGCGCTTGGCCTGCTCGGCGATGGATTCCTGAGCCTGCTTCTTCGTGCCGACGAAGAGGATCGAGCCACCGTGCGAGACGGTTTCCTTGACGAACTCGAACGCGGTGTCGATGTAGCCCAGCGACTTCTGCAGGTCGATGATGTAGATGCCGTTGCGCTCGGTGAAGATGAAGCGCTTCATCTTCGGGTTCCAACGGCGGGTCTGGTGTCCGAAGTGGACGCCGCTGTCGAGCAGCTGGCGGATGGTGACGACGGCCATGCCGACGCCCTCCTTTCTCGAGCACCCTGCTGCGGGTGCGTTGTGCCACGGTGAGCCGCCGGCTGTGAGCCGACGACGCCTGTGACGGTTTCGGTTGATTCCTGGCATCCGGTTCATCCGCCCCACACGCACTGCAGGCGTGCACCAAGGGATGGAGAAGAAATCGGATGCGCGTAGTCAGAAGACACGCTTCTGCTGGAGCCAGTCTATCGCGGGTGACCAAGCCATTTCCAATCGGTCCCCCGCGCCGAGGCGGCCCTGCGGTCCCGGGTCCCGATCGAGGTGACGCGGGGGCTGGGTCTGCGGGGCGGCCGCGCCGAATCGACTCGAGTGCCAGGACCTGTGGATGGTCGAGCCGGTGGTCCCCGCGGGGACGCGGCACTGCCCCTTGACCAGGTGACGGTGCGTCCCCGTCGCCGAGGTGGTTCGCGGTTCGCCACGCGTCGTGGCGAACGGGTCGCGGCGGGCGGTGCCGCCGCGCCGCGGCCGGCGCGCATCATCCCATCCGGCGCCACTGGGCTCGGCCGCACTCGCGTGCGGCGATCTGTGGATGCCTGTGTGACTCGTGTGCACCTGAACTGTGGAGGCTGAGAGGCCGTCCACAGGCGGTTGCGGCGGCCGTGACAGGCGCATCGGTACGGGGTGAGATGGACGGCATGCCGAATCCTCCCCGACCGCTCACTCCTCGCCAGCGCATCCCATCTCGGAGTCGCTCCGGAGCGACTGCGTTCGCGACGCTCGCCGTCACCGTACTCGTCGTCGTCGCCTTCGGTCTGCCTGCCAACGCCAGAGCGGACCAGACCGGTCCGGAGGCGACGACGTGGGTCTCCCCCGTGCCCGTCATGGAGATCGTCACCGCCTTCGATCCACCGCAGGAGACCTGGCTGGCAGGGCATCGGGGCATCGACATCCGCGCCCTGCCGGGTGAACCGCTGCGGGCTCCGACGAGCGGAGCGGTGCGCTTCCGCGGTTCGGTCGCGGGCACCGACACGGTGAGCATCACCACCGACTCAGGCCGCACCGTCTCGTTCCAGCCGGCGACGACGGACCTCGCCGTCGGTGACGCAATCGCCGCGGGTGAGCAGATCGGCGAGGTCACCGACGGGGCGCACTGTGACGAGGACTGTCTCCACGTCGGGGTGTGGCCGACCGGCAGCGACCGCGCGTACGTCGATCCGGCGCCGTTCTTCGGGCAGGACGCCTCGGTGCTCCTGCCGCTCTCTCGCAAACCCGCCGAGGAGCCGGCCGGTGACGACGGTGACTCCGGGGCCGGGTCCTGGGGCGGGCACCGGAACGGCCGGATCCCCGCCTCGGCGATGTGTGAGCTCAAGACCGCCCCGGGACAGCTGCTGCGCTGTGACGCGCAGGCGGCGTTCGACCGGCTTTCCTTCGCGTTCGAGGCGCGGTTCGGTCGGCCGATCTCCGTCACCGACGCCTATCGCGACTACGACACGCAGGTCATCCTCAAGAAGCGCAAGGGCCGGATGGCGGCCACACCCGGGACCTCCAACCACGGGTGGGCGCTCGCCGTCGATCTGGGCGGTGGGATCAATGCGTTCGGCAGTGCCGAACACGAGTGGATGCGCGCGAATGCGCCGACCTTCGGCTGGGTGCACCCGTCGTGGGCGAGACAGTCGGGTTCCCTGCCCGAACCGTGGCACTGGGAGTTCCGGAAGTGAGGGACGGGGAGGCTACGCCCGGGGGTGCGCCTGCCGGTAGGTCTCCTGCAGTCGCTGCATCGACACGTGGGTGTAGATCTGTGTGCTGCTCAGCGTCGCGTGCCCGAGGAGTTCCTGGATCTGGCGGAGGTCGGCGCCGTTGTCGAGCATGTGCGTGGCTGCGGAATGACGGAGTCCGTGCGGCCCGATGTCCGGGGCCTCCGGGTTGAGGGCGCCGTACCGGTGGACGAGGTCGCGGACCTGACGCGCCCCGATCCGTCCTCCGCGCCGGCCGAGGAAGAGGGCGTCTCCGCTCTTGTCAGTGGCGATCCTCTCCCGCATCCGCAGCCATGTCTTGAGGGCCTGGGCGGCGGGTGTCCCGAACGGGACACGGCGCTCCTTGTTGCCCTTGCCGAGGACGGTGATCATCGAGCGGTGGTCATCGACGTCGGCGCGGTCGAGTCCGCAGAGCTCGGAGACGCGGACCGCGGTCGCGTAGAGCATCTCGAGGATCGCAGTATCCCGGGCCTGCATGGCCTCATCGGCCTCGTCCTCGGGCGGCGCGTCGTCTCCCGGGTCCGCTCCGGCGGTCTGGCCCGCTGCGATGAGGTTCGCCGCCTGCTTCGGTTTGAGCACGGTCGGGAGGCGGGAGTCCTTCTTCGGGGTGCGCAGGCGGGCCGCGGGGTTGGTCGCCAGTCCCAGGGAGTTCACGCAGTAGCCGAAGAACGATCTGAGGGCGGCGATCTTGCGCGCCACCGTCGACTTCGCGGCACCCGCATCATCGAGGGCGATGAGCCACGACCGCAGCTCGCCGAGGCCGATGTCGGCGACGTCGGTGGTGCGGACGTGGTCGAAGAAGTCCGTGATGTCGGCGACGTAGGCGCGGCGCGTGTGGTCGGAGACATCACGGGAGCGCAGGTGGTCGGCGTAGGCGTCGACCACCGTGGGGAAGCGGTGTGCGTTGGTCACAGTCCCCAGACTACGCGGTTGCGCAACCGCGACGGCGGAGGCCGGCGGAGTGAGGGACTCGCAGCCGGCTGCGGTCAGCCGCCTCGGACTTTCATCCAGCCGGAGCCGTGCCTCTTGCCGAGCCCTGCGAGTTCGAGGAGGGCGAGCGCGGAGAGGGTGTCCTGGACGGTCAGTCCGGCTCGTGCGGCGAGCGTCCCGACGTCGAGTTCCTTCGTCGCCGACAGCGAGGTCAGGCAGATCTTCTCCCGCTCGCTGAGGTCCTCGAGCCGATCATCGCCGCGTGAGCCGCCGTCCGGGTCGGGTCCGAGATCGAGCGGCAGTTCGTCGTCGTCGAGGAGGTCGAGGACGTCGGCGGCCGTCGTGACGAGTTCGGCCTCGTGATGGCGGATGAGCCGATGCGTTCCCGCCGATGACGCCGAGTACACCGACCCCGGATAGGCGGCGACGGCGCGGGAGAGCTCGAGCGCATGCCGGGCGGTGTTGAGCGCCCCGCTGCGCCACCCGGCTTCGACGATGACGGTGACGAGGGCGGACGCGGCGATGAGCCGGTTGCGCAGGAGGAAGCGGTGCCGCATCGGCGTCATCCCGGGCGCGGTCTCCGAGACGATCGCTCCCCCATTGAGCACCTGGGTGAAGAGATCGGCGTTCGCCGCCGGATAGAACCGGTCGACGCCTCCGGCCATGAAGGCGATCGTCGGGGCGTCCCGGGCGATCGCCGCCCGGTGGGCGGCCGCGTCGATGCCGAACGCACCGCCGGAGACGACGGTGAACCCCTCGGCGCCGAGATCCCACGCGAGGTCGGACGCGCACTTCGTCCCGTACCCGCTCGCCGCCCGCGCCCCGACGACGGCGACGGCCCGGCGCAGCGTCGCATCGAGTCCGGCCTGTCCCCGCACCCACAGTGCCAGGGGCGCCGCCGGCCCGAGGTCGTCAAGACACCGCGGCCACTCGTCGTCACCCGGGATGACGAGTCGCCCGCCGAGGCGCAGCATTCCCTCGAGGTCGTGGTCGCCGTCGGCATCGGCGGAGCGCACCGCCCACCGGGCGAGCGCCTCGGCGAGCTGACTGCCGGCGGCCGGTTCCCCGACTTCGGCGCTCAGGTGGGCCGCGGCATCCCCGGTGCTCACGGGTTCGGCAGCGACGGCGCGGATGATCTCGAGGGCCGCGATCGGGCCGACAGCGATCACGACGGCTCTGAGCAGCCCGTCACCGGGTTCGCCGATCCGCAGTAGGGCGGCGAGCGCGCTGCGCTGCCGCGACTCGCTGGCCGTGCCCTCGATCCGTTCGTCGTCCATGACCTCGTCCTCCGTCTCGCTCACGTCTCCTGCGTCCGCAGCGCCAGAGCCACGGCGATCCTGTCGGCATCGGGAGTCTCGGCACCGGCGAGGTCCGTCAGCGTCGTCGCGACGCGCAGCACCCTGTCGTAGCCGCGCATCGTGATCCGGCCGGTCTCGAGCGCCCGATCGAGACCGCGCAGCACCTCGGGCCGCATGCCGAAGTGGTCGCGCAGCCACGAACCGGGCGCATTCGCGTTGAGCGACCAAGCACAGTCGGCATAGCGCGCCTCCTGGGCGTGCCTGGCCGCGTGCACGCGGTCGGCCACGACAGCGCTCGCCTCCTGGTCCCCGCCGAGGCGGAGGTCGGCAGGCGAGACGGGGAAGAGTTCGAGCTGCAGATCGACGCGGTCGAGGAGCGGACCCGACAGCCGGTTGCGGTAGCGGCGCTTGTCCATCGGCGTGCACTGGCATGCGCCCTGGCCGCCGGCCGGCATCCCGGCGCCGCACGGACACGGGTTGGCGGCCATGACGAGTTGGAACGCGGCCGGGAGCACCATCGACCCCCACGCCCGGTGGATGTGGACCTGCCGGGCCTCGAGCGGCTGGCGCAGCGCTTCGAGCACGTCCCGGGAGAACTCCGGCGCCTCGTCCATGAAGAGCACTCCCCGGTGGGCTCGGCTGAGGATCCCGACGGTTCCCGGTCGGCGTCCGCCGACGAGCGCCGAGGCGGTGCTCCGGTGGTGGGGCGCCTCGAACGGGGGACGGTGGTCGAGTTCGTCACCGGCGGTGAGTTCCCCGCGCAGCGACCGGATCGCGGCGACCTCGAGGGCCTCGGCGTCGGACAGCGACGGGAGGATTCCCGGCAGACATTGGGCGAGCAGGGTCTTGCCCGCTCCCGGCGTGCCCCGCATGAGCAGGTTGTGGCCCCCGGCCGCGGCGACTTCGAGGCCGAAGCGCGCTTCCTCCTGGCCCTGCACCTCGGCGAGGTCGTGGAGGTCGGGACTGTGGGCCGCGGGACCGGCGGCGTCGATGACCGGCGGCAGCGCGGGCACGGTGAGTGCACCGCCGTAGAGGTTGACGAGTTCGGCGAGCGAGGAGACCGGGATGACCTCGATGCCGCTGATGAGGCCGGCTTCGCTCGCGTTGCCGGCGGGCACGACGAAGCGGTCGAACCCGGCGAGCAGACCGCTGTGGAGGGTCGGCAGCACTCCGCTGACCGGGCGGATCCGACCGTCGAGTCCGAGCTCGCCGCAGTGGATGACCCGCTCCGTATCGGGTGAGGTGATCGTTCTGCGCGCCCGGAGCACGGCCACGGCGATGCCGAGGTCGAATCCGGTGCCGATCTTCGGGACGCTACCGGGAGTGAGGTTGACCGTCAGGTGCTCGGTGGCCACCGGGGTGCCGAGGAAGGCCAGCGCCGCTCGCAGCCGCTTCCGGGATTCGCTCACCGAGGTGTCCGGCAGTCCGACGATGTCGATGCCGGGCAGGCCGGCACTCACGCTGGCCTCGATCGAGACGATCTTGCCGGTCAGTCCCCACAGGGCCACGGCCGAGGCCCGCCCGACGATGGTCGTCTCCGGGGTCGCCACCACGAGCGGGGGCGCAGGGCCGACCTCCTCGGCGGCATCGAGCCAGGGGTCGGCCTCGGCAGGGAGTTCCGGGTCGAAGTCGTCGTCGCCGGTCACCGGCAGCGGCTCGCTCATGAGTCGACCTGCACGTTCTTCAGGTGGGAGAGGACGACGCGCGGCTCCATGACGATGCCGATCGCATCGATCCGGGCGGCTGGGAAGAATTCGGTCTGGGCGCGCAGCCACAGTCCCGAGAGCATCCGGATCTTCCGCAGCTTCACGGGCGTGATCGCCTCGAGTGGCGACCCCTGCCTCATCGTGCGGCGGGTCTTGACCTCGACGAAGACGACGGCGGCCCCGTCCCTGGCGATGATGTCGATCTCACCGCGGGCACAGCGGACGTTGCGGGCGAGGATGACCATGCCCTCGGCTTCGAGGCGCGCCACGGCGAGGTCCTCCCCGGCACGGCCCAGGGCGATCTGCCTCTCGCCTCGCGTTGTCCCTCTCGTTCCCGACATGCCCACCACGGCACCACGTTCGATCGTGCCGAGGGAAGAGCAGAGAATCGGCCTGTGGACGACGCGTGGGCGTCCACAGGCCCAGGGCACATGAGTGAGCGGGTGTCCACACCTCGACCGCACGCTAGTCGGAGACGACTCACCTCACTGCTGCAGGCTCACCTCACCGCCGCTGGCTCACCCCGCGCGGGGTCACCGCCCGATCGAGGTCGGGGGTTCGAGGTCGGACTTCGCGATCTCCTCGATGTTGACGTCCTTGAACGTGAGCACGTGGACCATCTTGATGAAGCGGGCCGACCGGTAGCTGTCCCACACCCAGGCGTCGCGCAGGGTCAGCTCGAAGTAGACGTCGCCGGCGTCGTTGTGGGCCTTGAGGTCGACGTGGTTGGCGAGGTAGAAGCGCCTCTCCGTCTCGACGACGTAGGCGAACAGGCCGACGACGTCGCGGTACTCCTTGTAGAGCTGGAGTTCGAGCTGGGCCTCGTAGTCATCGAGATCGTCTGCGCTCACGGGGTTCCTCTCTTCGTCTCGGGGACAGGGTCAGGACTCGGGGACAGGGTCAGTATCAGGGGCAACCCGCCCGGCACCGGCCGGTGGCACGGCGTGCAGGCGGAAGCTTCGGCGGTGGTGGACGCTCGGTCCGTGGTCGACGATCGCCTGCCGGTGGGCGGCGGTGCCGTAGCCGACGTTGGACTCCCAACCATACTGCGGGTGCGCCTCGGCGAGGCCGATCATCGTTTCGTCGCGCTCCACCTTCGCCACGATACTCGCCGCCGCGATGACCGGAACGCTGCCGTCGCCCTTGATGATCGTGCGCACCGGCGGCAGATCCATGTCGGCGCAGGCGCCGAATATCCCCAGGCAGTCGAGCGTGAGTGGGGCCGAGAGCCAGTCGTGCTTGCCGTCGAGGAGGACCATCGTCCGCCCCTGCCCGTCGATCAGCCCCTGCCCATCGACAAGCCCCGGCACCTGTGCGAGGGCCCGCCTGGCGGCGAGTCCGAGGGAGAGCGTCATCCCGAGTGCGTCGATCTCCGCAGGCAGCGTCGACCCGACCGCACTCGCCTGCGCCCAGTCCTGGACCCGCGCGGTGGCGGCAGCACGGGAGACGGCATCGAGCTGCTTCGAATCGTGGATGCCCTCGGGCACCGGACTCCCGCACACCTCGGTCAGCGAGAACACGGCGACCCCCACGCTCACGGGACCGGCCAGCGCCCCGCGCCCCACCTCGTCGACGCCGATGACGGTGTCGAATCCCTCGGCGAGCAGCGCCCTCTCCACCGAGACGTCGTGCAGTCCGCGTGCTGCCATCAGTTGACGGTGATTCCCTGCGGCGCCGGGACGTCGGCGAAGACGTCCGTGGGGTTGGACACCCAAGCGAAGCTGCTCAGCGGCCAGTTGATGAGGAAGACGGTGCCGACGACGTTGTCGGCAGGCACGAACGGCTGTCCGTCGAGGTGGTACCGGGAGTCTGCGGAATTGCCGCGGTTGTCGCCCATCACCCAGTAGCTGCCTTCGGGCACGGTGACGGAGAACTCCATCTCCGAGGGCTGCGTGCCCGGTGCCAGGTAGGTCTCGTCGATCGGTGACCCGTTGACGAGGATCCGCCCCTCGGCATCGCAGCATTCGACGGTGTCCCCGCCGACGCCGATGACGCGTTTGATGAGCTGGTTGCCTGCGTCCGAGGGTGCGAGGCCGATGAACTCGAGGAACGGGTTGGGTGCGTACCCGGAGGATTCGGAGCCCGAGAGCCAGTCGTCGGGGTCGTCGAAGACGATGATGTCGCCGCGGTCGGCGGGACCGAACTTCGGCGCCAGCTGGTTGACGAGGACCCGGTCGTCGATCTGGAGGGTCTCCATCATCGATCCGGAGGGAATGTAGAAGGACCGAACCACCCAGGTCTTGAGCGCCGTGGAGATGAGGAGGGCGATGACGATGATCACCAGGGTCTCGAGGAGTCCGCGGAGGAGCTTTTTGGACGCACGTGGGGAGGGCTGTGGTTCGGAGGTCATTCGTTCGCTTTCGCATCGGTGCGCGACCTGCGCGGGCTGGCTGGAACGAGCGTATCAGTCGATCGTCGAGCCGTGCCCGATGACGGGGCCGATGACCCGGTCGAGGGGGATGAAGCCGCCGCCGGGGCGTCCGAGCAGCGCGCGCGAGTCCGTGGAGTCGTCGCGGTTGTCGCCCATCACCCACATCGTGTCGGCCGGCACGGCGATGGAGAACGGCACCTGTGAGGCGGGCAGCGGGGCGTAGTCCTCGGTGAGGGGTTCGCCGTTGAGGAGGAGCCGGCCCTCGGCGTCGCAGCACTCGAGGGTGTCCCCGCCGAGGGCGATGACGCGTTTGACATAGTAGACGTCGCGACTGCCGACACCCACCCAGGAACCGATCTTCTGCAGCGGGGTCGGCAGCGGATCGTCGATGAAGGAGCCGCGGCCGTCGAAGACGACGATGTCGCCGCGCTCGATCGTGCCGGTCAGCGCGTCCGGGCGCCACACGGTGATCGTGTCGCCGACGGTCAGGGTCGGCTGCATCGATTCGCTGGGGATGGTGAAGCGCTGGACGACGAATCCGCGCACCGCGGCGCCGAGGATGACGATGACGACGGCGATGATGCCGACGATCCTCCACATCCGGCCAGAGACGCGAAAACGCGACCCGGAGGTCGCGTTCTCGTCAGCGTTCTTCACGTTCGCCGGTGCCAGGCAGCTGGGGCGCTCAGGCCTTTTCGCGGATGCGAGCGGCCTTGCCGCGCAGGTTGCGCAGGTAGTACAGCTTCGCGCGGCGGACGTCGCCGCGGGAGAGGACCTCGATCTGCTCGACGATGGGCGAGTGCACCGGGAAGGTGCGCTCGACGCCGACGCCGAAGCTGATCTTGCGGGCGGTGAAGGTCTCGCGGACGCCGTCGCCCTGACGGCGGATGACGACACCCTTGAAGACCTGGATGCGCGAGCGGTTGCCCTCGACCACGCGGACGTGGACGTTGAGGGTGTCACCGGCGCGGAAATCGGGGACGTCGGTCTTCAGCGAGGCTGCATCGACAACATCGAGCTTCTGCATTGTGCTTCTCCTGTGGCCTCTGCTCCAGGTCGAGGACACGCATGTAGGACCGGTGAGAACCGGTATTCGGATCGTCTGTCGGGATCGCTCCCCAGGTGTCGGCCGAGGATTCCGGCCGGCGGCGCGGACATCCGACCCCCTGAAGCAGGCGGATGCCAACAAACGCGACGATCTATTCTGTCACGGCGGGGTCGGAAGACTCAAACCGGTCGAGGACCTCGCGGTCGCGGGCGTTCAGATCGTCACGGTCGTCGAGCAGGTCGGGCCTGACCTCGGCGGTGCGTTCGAGACGTCGGTCACGTCGCCACCGGGCGATCGCCGCATGGTTGCCGCTGAGCAGGATGTCCGGCACCGCGTGACCGCGCCAGACCGCCGGCTTCGTGTAGATCGGGTACTCGAGGAGACCGCCCTCGTGGCTCTCCTCGGCCAGGGACTCGGGGTTGCCGATGACGCCGGGGATGAGGCGGCTGACGGCTTCGATCATCACCATCGATGCGACCTCGCCCCCGTTGAGGACGTAGTCGCCGATGCTCATCGGCCGCACCTCGAAGTCCTCCCGCGCCCAGTCGAGCACGCGCTGATCGATGCCCTCATAGCGTCCGCACGCGAAGACGAGGTGCTCAGCTGCACTGAGCTCTTCGGCGATCCGCTGATCGAAGACCTCCCCCGCGGGGCTCGGGACGATGAGGATCGGCTTCGCCGGGCCCGCGCCGAGGCTGCCCGACGTGTCCGCAGGCGCGGGCTCTCCGGCCTGCCGGATGTGGTCGAGGGCGAGTGCCCACGGTTCGGCCTTCATCACCATGCCGGCCCCTCCCCCGTACGGGGAGTCGTCGACGGTGTTGTGGCGGTCGAAGGTGAAGTCGCGCAGGTCGTGGACGCTCAGGCCGAGCAGTCCCTGCTCGATCGCCTTGCCGATGAGGGAGAGCCGCAGTCCGGCCAGGTAGTCGGGGAAGATCGAGACGACGTCGATGCGCATGCGCAGGCTCACTCCGCGTCGAGGAGACCGGCGGGCGGGGTGAGCATGATGCGCCCGGCCTCGATGTCGATGTCGGGGACGATCGCTGCGACGAAGGGCACGAGCACCTCGTGTCCGTCGACGTGCCTGATGTGGAGGAGGTCCTGTGCGGTGCCGTTCGTGACGTCGACGACCTCGCCGACCTGCGTCTCGCCGACGAACGCGGCCAGTCCGATGAGGTCATCGAGGTACCACGCCTCGGCGTCGTCGTCCTCGTCGTCCTGGGGGCTGAGGATGAGCGTGTTGCGGATCTCCTCGGCGCGGGTGCGGTCGGCCACCTCGTCGAAGGTGAGGAGGAGACGGTCACGGTGCCAGCGCGCGGACTTGAGCGTGAGTTCGCCGATGTCGGGGTCGGTGGCGAACGTCATCCCGGGCACGAGCCGTTCCTCGGGGCGGTCGGTGCGCACCTCGACGGTGAATTCGCCTCTGATCCCGTGCGGCTTGCCCAGCCGGGCGATCACCGTGTCCATGCGTGCTCCTCGTGGTCGGGGGAATGCGTTCTCATCAGCATTCAGTGTAGTTCGCCGCAGTCGTGGGCTCCGCGGCCGCGGATGAATGCCCGAGGGGGACGTCGGCTGCCCGCCGACGTCCCCCTCGTGTGTGGAAGATCTACGCTTCGATGAGGTCCACCCGCACCGACTCACGGCCGGCGAGGGAGTTGATCACGGTGCGCAGGGCCTTCGCGGTGCGACCCGCGCGGCCGATGACCCGTCCGAGGTCGTCGGGGTGGACCCGGACCTCGAGCGTCGTCCCGCGCTGGGACGACCGGGATCGAACTGCGACGTCGTCGGGATGATCGACGATGCCGCGAACCAGATGTTCGAGCGAATCTGCCAACATGTCAGGCGTTGTCCTCCGCGGCGACGGCCTCGGCTTCGTACTCCGCCTCGGTCGCCTTGGCGGCGTCGTCGGCGGCCTCGTCCTCGGTCTCGACCTCAGCCTTGTCGGAGCCCTTCTTCGTGATGGCTTCCTTGATCACCGAGTCGGCGTTGGGAGCCACGTAGGCTTCCTTCTCCGGCTGCGGCTGGACGGTGTTGACGGCTTCGCCCTCACCGGTGAACTTCTGCCAGTCGCCGGTGAGCTTGAGCAGGTTGCGGACCTGGTCGGTCGGCTGGGCGCCGACGGAGAGCCAGTACTGCGCACGATCCGAATCGATCTCGATGACCGAGGGATTGCGGGTCGGCTGGTAGATGCCGATCTGCTCGATCGCGCGGCCGTCGCGACGGGTGCGCGAGTCGGCGACGACGACACGGTAGAAGGGTGCACGGATCTTGCCCATGCGGGTCAGACGAATCTTGACTGCCACTGTAGTGGTGTCTCCTTTTGTGTTCTGTTTGCACAGAGGCACCGCACAGTCGTGGGGTTGACGTGACGGAGTCTGCGACCTGGACTATCGACTCGAGGCAGAAGAGAGGGCCCGCGCCGAGGCGAAAGTACAAGAGATCATTGTGCCAGAAAGGCCTACTTCTTGCCACCTGGGAACATGCCGCCGAATCCCTTCGGCAGCTTCGCGAGATCGAGGTCCTCGTCCCCGCCGAGGTCGACGCCGCCGAACGCGGAGCCGACCGGGTCCTTGGTCTTCCCCGACTTCCGGTCGAGGGCGGCCTGCGCCTGCTCGGCGCGCTTGGCCGGGTTGCCCGACTGGCCGCCCTTGCGGCCCTTCTTCTTCCCCGCCGCCTTCTTCTTGCCCTTGCCGGCGCCGCCACCGGGCATTCCGCCCATTCCGGGCATGCCTCCCATTCCGGGCATCCCCGGCATGCCGCCGCCGCGACCCATGCCGCGCATGAGCTTCTGCGCCTGCGTGAACCGCTCCATGAGCTGGTTGACCGCGGTCACCGTCGTCCCGGCGCCGCGGGCGATGCGGGCCCGCCGGGAACCGTTGAGGATCTTCGGGTTGCTGCGCTCGTACGGTGTCATCGATCTCACGATCGCCTCGACCCGGTCGACCTCGCGCTCGTCGAAGTTCTCGATCTGGTCCTTGTACTGGCTCATGCCCGGCATCATGCCGAGCATCTTCTTCATCGACCCCATCTTCTTCAGGCCCGACATCTGCGTGAGGAAGTCGTTGAGGTCGAAGTCCTCACCGGACTCGAACTTCTTCTGGAGCTTCTCCGTCTCCTTCTCGTCGAAGTTCTTCTCGGCCTGCTCGATGAGCGTGAGGATGTCGCCCATGTCGAGGATGCGGTCGGCCATTCGGTCGGGATGGAACTGCTCGAAGTCCGTCATCGACTCACCGGTCGAGGCGAACATGATCGGCTTGCCGGTCACCTCGGCGACCGAGAGCGCGGCACCGCCGCGGGAGTCGCCGTCGAGCTTCGAGAGGACGACACCGGTGAAGTCGACGCCGTCGGCGAACGCCTCGGCGGTCTTCACGGCGTCCTGACCGATCATCGCATCGATGACGAAGAGGACCTCGTCGGGGTTGACGGCCGCGCGGATGTCGGCGGCCTGCTGCATGAGCTCTTCGTCGATGCCGAGGCGACCGGCGGTGTCGACGATGACGACGTCGTGGAGCTTCGACTTCGCGACGTCGATCGCATCGGTGGCGACCTTGACCGGGTCGCCGACGCCGTTGCCGGGTTCCGGCGCGTAGACGACGGCACCGGCGCGCTCACCGACGATCTGCAGCTGATTCACGGCGTTGGGCCGCTGCAGGTCGGCGGCGACGAGCATCGGTCGGTGGCCTTCGGACTTCAGCCAGTGGGCGAGCTTGCCCGCCAGCGTCGTCTTGCCGGCGCCCTGGAGGCCGGCGAGCATGATGACCGTGGGCGGGCGCTTGGCGAAGGTCAGCCGCCGGGTCTGCCCGCCGAGGATGCCGACGAGTTCCTCGTTGACGATCTTGACGACCTGCTGGCCGGGGTTGAGCGCCCCCGAGACCTCGGCCGACAGGGCCCTGTCGCGGATGCGACCGGTGAAAGCGCGGACGACGGGCAGGGCCACGTCGGCATCGAGGAGGGCACGACGGATCTCGCGGATGGTGGCATCGACGTCGGCTTCGGAGAGCCGACCTTTGCCGCGCAGATTCTTGAATGTCGCGGTGAGCCGATCGGAGAGAGAGTTGAACACGTGCAGGCCTTCTTCGTCAGTGTTGGTCGACTCTCTAGACTAACAACTCCCCCTGGGCGGGGCCGAATCCCTTTCAGATGCCAGAACACCCCACCCACGATGTCTGCTGGGACCGTGGGTGGGGTGAGCTGTGAGCACTCCGGCGTACTCCCCCGCGCCGGGCGGCCGGCGAGACCGACCGGCTTCCCCGCGCGGGAGCCTGGGGCGTCAGCGGAACGAGTAGGCGCGTTCCGCGTGTTCGAAGTTGTCGATGCCGCCGAGCTCGTCGCGGGGATCGATGCGCAGGCCCATCGTCGTGCGCAGCACGAGGGCGATGACGAGCGTGACGAGTCCGGCGTAGACGAGCGCCACGAGGCATGCGACGATCTGCGCGGTGAGGAGTCCGAGGCCTCCGCCGTAGAAGAGTCCGGCGGCCGTCTCCTCGCTCGGCACGGCGAAGAAGCCGATGAGCACGGTGCCGATGATGCCGGCGACGAGGTGGACGGCGACGACGTCGAGCGCATCGTCGTACCGCAGGCGGTTCTTCGCGATGACCGCGAAGTAGGCTCCGGCTCCGGCGGCGACGCCGATGAGGATCGCGGCGTAGGGTTCGACGTCGGCACAGGCGGGGGTGATCGCGACGAGGCCGGCGATGAGTCCCGAGACGCTGCCGATGCTCGTCGGCCGCGAGGCCCGCAGGCGCTCGATGGTGATCCACGTGATCATGCCCGCGGCGGGTGCGACGAGGGTGTTGATCCAGATGAGACCGGCCTGTTCGATCGTCGAGGCGGCGCCGCCGTTGAACCCGAACCAGCCGAACCACAGCAGCGCGGCACCGAGCACGGTGATGGGGATGTTGTGCGGCTTGTGCGGCGTCGAGTAGCGGGCGCGGCGGCCCATGACGACGACGAGGACGAGGGCGGAGATGCCGGCGTTGATGTGGACGACCGTGCCGCCGGCGAAGTCGATGGCCTCACCGAAGATGCTGCCGATCGCTCCGTCGGCGCTGAGCAGACCGTCGCCCCAGACCATGAACGCGAGCGGGCAGTAGACGAGGGTGACCCAGGCGGCGGAGAAGACGAGCCAGGTGGAGAACTTCGCGCGGTCGGCGACGGCTCCGGCGATGAGGGCGATCGCGATCATCGCGAACGTCGATCCGTAGCCGATCGAGATGAGCGTCGTCGGGTCGGTCTCGACCGCTCCGGTCAGTCCGAGTTCGCTCAGCGGGTTGCCGACGATGCCGCCGATCGAGTCCCCCGAGCTCAGCCCGTATCCGAAGAGCACCCAGACGAGCGCCGCGACGGCCATGGCCGAGAAGACCATCATCATCATGTTGATGCTCGAGCTGATTCGAGTCATCCCTCCGTAGAAGAAGGCCACACCGGGGGTCATCAGCAGCACCAACCCCGCAGCGACCATCATCCACACATTCACTGCATCGAGTTCCATTGTCGTCTCTCATTCGTCTCCGTCGGTCCCGGTTCGAACCGAACGGAATCAGTCTTCATGACTGAGGTCACGGGAATGATTCGCCGATGTTTCAGGAATGTGACGGGAGCCTCGGAGAAAGCGAAGCACCTGGTGAGAGGCAGTGAAAAGCCCGCCGAGGCGGTTGAGGGAACCGTCTCAACGGGCGAACACGACCGCAACCGATTTCGTTGCGGACCGGCTGGATCCTCAGTCGAGGAGCGCGTCGACGAAGCCCTCGGCCGTGAAGGGGGCGAGGTCGTCGGCGCCTTCGCCGAGGCCGATGAGCTTGACGGGGACGCCGAGCTCGCGCTGGACGGCGATGACGATGCCGCCCTTCGCCGTCCCGTCGAGCTTCGTCAGCACGATGCCGGTGATGTCGACCGCCTCGGCGAAGACCTTGGCCTGCTGCATGCCGTTCTGACCGGTCGTCGCATCGAGGACGAGGAGGACCTCGTCGATGTCGTGGCCCTCGGACAGCGGGCGGGTGGCCACGCGCTTGACCTTGCGCAGCTCGTCCATGAGCCCGACCTTGTTCTGGAGGCGGCCGGCGGTGTCGATGAGGACGACGTCGGCGTCCTCGGCCTTGCCGCGTTCGACGGCGGAGAAGGCCACCGAGGCGGGGTCGGCGCCCTCGTCGCTGCGGACGGTGTCGACGCCGACGCGTGAGCCCCACGTCGTCAGCTGTTCGGCGGCGGCGGCGCGGAAGGTGTCGGCGGCGCCGAGGAGGACGGACTTGTCCTCGGCGACGAGGACGCGGGCGATCTTGCCAACGGTCGTCGTCTTCCCGGCGCCGTTGACGCCGACGACGAGCATGACGGCCGGGTCCCCGGAGGCGCCGTCGGTGGCGAGCTCGCGGTTCATCGTCGGGTCGACGAGTCTGACGAGTTCCTCGCGCAGCAGGCCCCTGACCTCATCGGGGTCGCGGGTGCCGAGGACCTTGACGCGTTCGCGCAGGGTGTCGACGAGTTCGCTCGTCGGTTCGACGCCGACGTCGGCGAGGATGAGGGTGTCCTCGATCTCCTCCCACGTCGCCTCGTCGAGGGTGTCGCGGGAGAGGAGGTTGAGCAGGCCGCGGCCGAGGCCCGAGTTCGACTTCGCGAGGCGTTCGCGCAGCCGCACGAGACGGCTGGCGGGTTCGGTCGGGACCTCCGAGCCCTTCGCCGCCTCCCGCTCCTTGGTGACGGCTTCGGAGATCTCATCGATCGTCAGCTCACCGGTGAAGTCGGCGTCGATCGTCTGGGAGTCGTCGAGCCCCTTGCGGCGGGCGTTGATGCGCAGGCTGATGCCCACGGCGACGATGAGAATGAAGACGATGGCTGCGACGATGAGCAGGATAACCGGCTGGTCCATGAGTGGACGTCCTCCTTGGTCTGCTGTCGGTGTGCCGTGTTCGTCTCACGGCGGTGTCAGTGCTGTGTCGGTCTCACGGCGTCGGGCGCGCGGGCCTCAGGTGCCGCGTGAGCCGAAGAGCAGTCCCGCGGTCGTGCGCCAGCCGGTTCCGGAGTCCGGGATCTTCCAGTGGCGGGTGCGCGGCCTGACGGTGAGCAGCGACGGCGCCGCGTGTCTGCGCGGCTGGGGTCGGAGCACATAGGAGTGGTCGCGGATCGCGGTGACGGCTGCCTGTTCGCGGGTGGCCAGGTGGGACGTGCCGTCGTCATGGCCGAAGAACTCGTGGACCTCGTCGTCGTATCCCGTCCACTGTCCGGGCAGCCGGAAGCGCTGCACATCGGAGGAGTAGCGCAGCCGCCCTTCGGCCTTGAGGCCGGGCAGGGCGACGAGGAGGACGACGACGAGAGCGAGAGCGAAGGAGATGGCGAGGCCGACGATGACGACGAGAACTGCATTCATGCCCGGCAGTCACCCCGTGCTTCAGCCGACTCGGCCATGGACGTCCCGCTCCTCAAAGATTTTCGACAATGCTGCTTCAACGGCCCAGTCTATCGCCCCAGACCACGTCGGGAGTGATCCGGGGTCGCGTGGCTCGTGGAGAATTCCCTGGGACTCCGCTGTGCGTCACTGCTCCGGCTGGGCGGGGATGCGCTGCGAGATCACCTTCGAGACGCCGTCGCCGTGCATCGTCACGCCGTAGAGGGCGTCGGCGATCTCCATCGTCCGCTTCTGGTGGGTGATGACGATGAGCTGGCTCGAATCCTGCAGCTCCCTGAACACCGTGAGCAGGCGCGAGAGGTTGAGGTCGTCGAGGGCGGCCTCGACCTCGTCCATGACGTAGAAGGGACTCGGCCGGGCCTTGAAGATCGCGACGAGCATCGCCACGGCCACGAGCGAACGCTCCCCGCCGGAGAGCAGGGAGAGGCGCTTGACCTTCTTGCCGGCGGGTCGGGCGTGGACGTCGACGCCGGTGGTGAGCATGTCGTCGGGGTCGGTGAGGCTGAGACTGCCCTCACCGCCGGGGAAGAGACGGGAGAAGATGTCCTCGAACTCCCGCGCCGTGTCCGCATACGCCTCGGCGAAGACGCGTTCGACGTGCCGGTCGACCTCCTCGACGAGCTGCATGAGGTCCTTCCGGGAGGATTCGATGTCGGCGATCTGCTTCTCGAGGAACTGGTGGCGCTCCTTGAGCGCTTCGTACTCCTCGAGCGCGAGGGGGTTGACGGTGCCGATCCGGTTGAGCTGCTTCGTCGCCTCCCTGTGCCGCTTCTCGACGTCGGCGCGGACGTAGGGCCGCTCCTCCTCCCCCTCCTCGAACCCGGGCACGGGGGTGTCGGGCCCGAACTGGGCGATGAGGCGTTCGAGTCCGAGCCCCGTCTCCTGTTCGGCCCGGTGCTCGACCTCTTCGAGCTTGAGACGGTACCGCTCCTTCGCGAGCTCCGCTTCCGCGGCGGCGTCCTTGAGCCTGCCGAGCTCCGTGCGGGTCGACCCGATCTCCTCGCCGAGGCGGTTCTTCTCCTCCCGCAGGCCCCCTCTCTCGGTGACGAGGACGGTGATGGTCTCGCCGAGTTCGGCGACCGTGTCCGTTGCCAGGGTGGCGGCCTCCTCGGCGATCTCGGCGATGATGCCCGCCGAGGCGGCCGCTGCCGTCTTCCGCGCGATCGCCCGCTGGGCCTGTTCCCGGGCGGCCTCCTCGGCGCCGGCCTGGCGGAGCAGGGAGTCGACGCGGTCGCGGAGGAACCGCGCGCGGTCGGTTGCCGCCTTGTGGGCGATGCGGGTCTCGATGACGTCCTCGGAGGTCGCGGAGACCGCGCGGCTGAGCTCGTCGCGCTGGGAGGTGTCGACGACTTCGTCGACGTCGTCGGCCCCGGCCAGCGCCGCCTCGGCGGCTTCGGCCTCCTGCTGGGAGGCCGTGAGACGGCGGTGGAGTTCGGCGTCGTTGTCCTGGGCGCGGGCCAGCCGGGTGCGGGCGGCGTCGATCTCTCCGGCGATCCGGGACACCTCCTCGCCGGCGGCCATGATCGCGGCGTCCGAGGAGTGGAGGGCCTCGAGGGCGGCAGCGGTGACGGGTTTCGCCTCCTCCAGCTGCGCGTCGGTCTCGGCGATGGCGGCGTCGAGGCCGGCGACGGTCTGCTCGAGCCCGGCGATGGTCTCTTGAGTCTCCGTCAGCGCCGTCTGGGAGGCCAGCCGGGTGCCCGAGGCGGTGCGGGCGCGGCTGACGCGCGTCGAGGTGATGACCTCGCCGTCGACGGTGACGGCGGTGAGCTGCGGGTGCGCGTCGACGAGGGCGAGCGCCGTGGGGGCGTCGGGGGCGCAGACGACGGCGGCGAGCGCGGTCTTGACGAGCGTGTCGAGCGCGGGATCCTCGGCCCGGACGAAGTCGGCGAGTCGGGTCGTCTCCGTGTCCCCGCCCTTGCCTCCGGAGCGCAGCGCCGCCGCGGCGGGGTCCGGGTCGGGGTGGGTCGGGGCGAGCGTGCCGGTGGGGATCGTCAGGGAGACGTTCGTGTCCTCGCCGAGGTGGTCGAGGACGCCGAGGGCGGCCCGTCCGGAGTCGACGAGGACGCCGCTCACGGTCGTCGACAGGGCGGCGGCGACGGCCATCTCGTAGCCGGTGGTCACGGTGAGCTTCTCCGTCACGGCGGTGTCGACGCCGGGCAGGCCCGCGGTGATGATGTCGTCGAGGTCGGCCTCGAGGGCGGTGCCGAGCGCGAGCGCTTCGGCCCGGGCCCGGGCAGAGGCCAGTTCCGAGGCCGCCTCGGCGCGGGCGGTCCGCTGGTCGCGCAGTCGCTCTTCGAGGGCGGTCTGGGCCGCGGTCGCCGCTTCGTACGTCTCGTCGAGCGTGCTCTCGCCCTCTTCGACGTTCTCGACGGCGGACTCGGCGCTGGCCAGTGCCGTCTCTCGGTCGCGGATCTTCGCCTCGAGGGCGGCGATCTCCGCCTGCCCGGTGTCGATGCGCGCCTGCAGGTCGCTGATGCGCGACTGTGCCTGCTCGTGCCGCGCGTGGAGGCTCGAGCGGTTCTTCACCGCCTCGGTGATCGCGATCTGCGCGGCCTTGACCGCGGCTTCGGCGTCCTTCAGCTCACCGGCGAGCTCGTCCTTGCGGGAGTTCGCGGCGTCGAGGGCGGCAGCGGATTCGCTCACCGCCTCATCGGCGGCGGCGAGTTCGGTCCGGATGCCCTCGGCCTGGGAGCGCAGCTCGTCCGGTGAGCGGCCCTCGCGCCGGCCGAGGCTCGCGATCTCGGACAGGAGGTGGGAGCGTTTGTCCCCGGCCCGGCTGGCGAGCCCGGCGGCGCGCACGGACTGGGTCTGGGTACGGGATTCTGCGGTGCGCATCGCCTCGAGTTCGGTCTCGACTGCGGTCAGTCGGGTCTCGATCTCGGCCAGGCGCGCCTCGGTGCGGGCGCGGCGGCTCTCGAGGTCGGCGATGCGCTCGGTGTGGTCGCCGCCGCCGTCGGAGGCGGCGAAGAGGGAGGCCTGGAGGCGCACGGCGTCGTCGGCGAGCAGCCTCGCCGTGGCATCGCGCAGCGTCGCCTGGACGGTGGCGGCGCGGGCGGCGGCCTGGGCCTGACGGCCGAGCGGGCCGAGCTGGCGGTTGAGTTCGGTGCGCAGGTCGGAGAGGCGGTCGAGGTTCGTCTGCAGGCCGGTGAGCTTGCGGACGGCCTTGTCCTTGCGGCGGCGGTGTTTGAGGACGCCGGCGGCCTCCTCGATGAAGCTGCGGCGTTCGATCGGGTCGGCGTGGAGGATCGCGTCGAGGCGGCCCTGGCCGACGATGACGTGCATCTCCTTGCCGAGGCCGGAGTCGTTGAGGAGCTCCTGGATGTCGAGGAGGCGGGCCGGTGCCCCGTTGACGGCGTATTCGCTGCCGCCGGTGCGGAAGAGGGTCCGGGAGATCGTCACCTCGGTGTAGTCGACGGGGATGGCTCCGTCGGTGTTGTCGATCGTCAGGGTCACCTCGGCGCGTCCGAGGGCCTGGCGCTTCGAGGTGCCGGCGAAGATGACGTCGTCCATCTTCCCGCCGCGCAGGTTCTTCGCCCCCTGCTCCCCCATCACCCAGGAGAGGGCGTCGACGACATTGGACTTGCCTGAGCCGTTGGGGCCGACGACGCACGTGATGCCCGGCTCGAACTTCAGGGTCGTGGCCGAGGCGAAGGATTTGAATCCGCGCAGGGTCAGGCTTTTCAGATGCATCGTGTCCCCAAGCATAGCGGGGCGGGCCCTGCCGGGCCGGGCGCAGACGCCCTCTTGTCAAAGACCCGCATTTTGGTAGTGTTTCGTCTCACGTGCTGCACGTCGCCGTTCGGGCGCCGCACGGTCGACAGCGACGTCGACCGGTGTGGGGACGAACGACGGTTCCACCCGACCCGTCGGCGACGGCGGTCGGGCCTTCCACCGCCGTCGACAACAAGGAAGGAACGCCGCACCAGGGCGTGGTTGCGGCAACCGGACCCATGAGCGATTCACCGAACACCTCCGGCGCACCGAGCAGTCCCGGCAGCGAGGGGCAGGCGGACACCCCGACCACACCGCTGGACAGGACCCGCGAGCTCATCACGCATCTGCAGAACCCGCCGACGAAGAAGCGGTACCTGCGGCGCATCGGCCTCGACAAGACGGTGTTCTTCACCGCCGGCATCCTCGCCGTCGCGTTCGTCATCTGGGGCTTCGTCTCCCCGGAGAGCCTCGGCGTCGTCGCCGGGGCCGCCCTGACCGGGGTGATGGACAACTTCGGGTGGCTCTTCGTCATCGCGGCCACGGTCTTCACGATCTTCGTCATCGTCGTCGCCGTCAGCCGGTTCGGCCGGATCCCGCTCGGCAAGGACGGGGAGACCCCGGAGTTCCGGACGTCGTCGTGGATCGCGATGATGTTCGCGACCGGCATGGGCATCGGCCTCGTCTTCTCCGGTGTCGGGGAGCCGCTGTTCTTCTACATGTCCCCGCCGCCGGCGACCGTCGACGGCTCGACATCGGAGGCGATGGGTACGGCGATGGGCACGACGCTCTTCCACTGGACCCTCTACCCGTGGGCGATGTATGCGATCGTCGGGCTCGGCGTCGCGTACGGGTCGTTCCGGCTCGGCCGCTCCCAGCTGTTCTCCTCGATGTTCACCTCGCTCTTCGGCGAACGCGTCGTCAACGGGATCGGCGGGAAGATCATCAACATCCTCGCGATCCTCGCCACGCTCTTCGGCTCGGCCTGTTCGCTGGGCCTCGGGGCGATCCAGATCGGCGGCGGCATCGAGACCGCGGGGATTCTTCCCGATGTCTCCTCCCCCGTCCTCGTCATCATCATCGCGATCCTCACTGCGGCGTTCGTCGCCTCGGCGGTCTCCGGTGTCGAGAAGGGCATCCAGTGGCTGTCGAACATCAACATGGTGCTCGCCGTCATCGTCGCGGCCATCGTCTTCATCGGCGGTCCGACGCTCTTCATCCTCAATGTCGTGCCCTCGGCGGTCGGTTCCTTCATCCAGGATCTGCCGCAGATGGCGTCGCGGACGGCGGCCAGCGGTGAGGGCGTCAACGAATGGCTGTCGTCGTGGACGGTCTTCTACTGGGCCTGGTGGATCTCGTGGTCGCCCTTCGTCGGTCTCTTCATCGCCCGCATCTCCCGCGGGCGGACCGTGCGCCAGTTCGTCACCGGCGTCCTCATCGTCCCCTCGGTCGTCTCGACGCTCTGGTTCGCGATCTTCGGCGGTGGCGCCATCGGCATCCAGGAGCGCGCCGAACGCGGCGAGGGCACCGTGCAGGCGCTGGCGAACATCGTCGACGGGGAGCCGGACATCAACATGGACACGATCCTCTTCGACCTCCTCGGTGCCCTGCCCCTGCCGAACCTCATCGCGATCATCCTCATGATCGTCACGGTCATCCTCATCGCGATCTTCTTCGTCACCGGCGCCGACTCCGCGTCGATCGTCATGGGCACGCTCTCGGCCAACGGCGCACTCGAACCGGGCAAGCGCCTCGTCATCTTCTGGGGTGTCGCCACCGGTGCGGTGGCCGCGGTCATGCTCCTGGCCGGGGGCAGTGATCCCGCCGAGGCGCTCGACGGGCTGAAGAACATCACGATCGTGTCCGCGCTGCCGTTCGTCGTCGTCATGCTCCTTCTCTGCGTGGCGCTGTGGAAGGACCTGTGCCAGGATCCGCTCGTCATCCAGCGCGAACTCGCCACGCACCTGCTCGACCAGTCCGTCGCCACCGGGGTGAGCGAATACGACGGTCACGCCTTCGGTCTGGCGACCTCGGAGCTGCGGCAGGTCCCGACCGACGGCGCCGAGGCGGGTGTGTCGGATACAGGCGGCACCGAGGCGACTCGGACGCACGCGGGTGTCGGCAAGGGCGGGAACGCACCACCGGCGGGTGAGAGCGATCCACCGGATGACACCGGCGCCGAGGCGGATCCGAAGGGCTGACTGCCCGATCATCTGTCCTCGCTCGCACCGGTGCGAATATGCCTCGGCCGTGACAGAATCCGTGGCATGACCCACACGATCGATGTCACAGCAGATGGCCTCGTCATCGACGGCGCTCTCGTCGCTCAGCTCGAACGCGGTGTCCTCACGGAGATCTTCGGCGAACCTCGCATCGTCGAACCCGGCGACCCCAGTGCCGACCCCGACAGACAGCTGGCCCGCAGCTGGATGGTCTGGGATGAGAAGGGTGTGGCGGCAGGACTCTCGCGTTCGGGTGAACCGGGTGATCTGTGGGTCAGGCTCGCCGAGGATCCGCAGCGCGAGGGCCACGATCCGCGAGCGCGGACTCGCATCGTCCCCGAGACCGTCTTCGCCGGCACGGTCACCGTGTCAGGGGCGCAGCCAGTCGACGCGGTGCCGATCGAGAAGCTCCGGAATGCCCAGACCGGCGTCATGGCGGAGGCCGGCGAATGGGAGGTCCTCTGCTATCTCAACCACACGGAGCTTGCAGGCGTCATGGGATCGGCTCTCAACGGCACGGTCGACGAGCAGGGTGCTGACGGTGTCGCCGACGCGCTCAGAGCAATCGCCAACCCGTTCCGCGAACTGGCCATCGGCAGCTTCACGCCGGGTCGAAGGAGAAAGCCGACCACGAAGCCCTCGGGGAAATGGAAACAGTCCCCACCCACGGTCCCGGTCGTGAAGCTTCCCACGTTTGCTTGGCGGGCAGCGATCATTCAGGAGCTCATGTACGAACAGGGTGTGCTCGAGCCGCGGTTCGACGTCGACGACTTCGCCCGGGACCGCGGACCGCATTCCTTCGATCCCCAGGACTACATGGGAGAGATGATCCCCTCTGTGCGCACCTGGTTCCGGAAGCTGCCCGTCCCCGCGGCCCTGGCGGAGAACATCGAGCACCTCGTTCTTGACGGCGGCAATGACATCTACCTCCAGCTCATCCCGCAATGGGACGGAGAGGACGAGTCCTTCGACATCAGGAGCCTCAAAGACGACGATGTTGCGCCATTCGCCAAACTGCGGTCGGTCGACGACGTCGGTGGCTTCCTCGGTCCGCGTGCCCGGAAGACGCTCGAGGATCGCGGCATCACCGTGAGATGAGCGGAGAGCACATCACCGGTACCGCGGCATCCGCTGGCAGGTCGGGCAGAAATGGCTGCCGCGGCCGCCGACGGTGAGTTTGGCGATCTCGGTTCCGCACCGCACGCACTCCTGCCCGTCGCGGCCGTAGGCGAGCAGCGCGCGGTCGAAGTACCCGGATTCGCCGTTGACGTTGACGTAGAGCGCGTCGAAGCTCGTCCCGCCCACGGCCAGGGCGTCGCCCATCACCGAGGCGGCGGATTCGACGACGGCGACCAGACGGGACCGCCGGGTGCGGGAGGCGATGGCCAGCGGGTGGACCCCGGCGCGGAAGAGCGCCTCATCGGCGTAGATGTTGCCGATCCCGCTGACCACGGTCTGGTCGAGCAGGGCGGCCTTGAGCGGGGTGCGCTTGCGCGCGAGCGCGTCGACGACGGCATCGAGATCGAAGGAGTCCTCGAGCGGGTCGGGGGCGATGTGGATCGCCGAGGCGGGGACGAGCCGGCCGTGGGCCAGCGCGAGCGGCTGGACGCTGAGATGCCCGAAGATCCGCTGGTCGATGAAGCGCAGATCATAGCGCTCCGGTGCGCTCGCCTCGGAAGATTCCGCAGCGAAATCCCCGCCCTTCTCGAGCCGGAACACGGCACGGGTGTGGCGGTGCACCTCGGCGTGAGAGGGATGGACGCGCATCTGTCCGCTCATTCCGAGATGGACGAGCAGGCCCGACTCCCCGCCGACGGTCAGCCACATGAACTTGCCGCGGCGCTCGGCGCCGGTGATCCGCTCGCCGACGATCCGGTCGGTGAAGTCGGCGGCCAGACCGGGATCGATCCGCCGCGCCGAGGTGGTGCCGAGGATCCGGTGGTCGATCACCTCGGCGCCGGTGATGAGCGCCCCGGTCGTCCACTCCGCGAGCCCGCGGCGGACGCTTTCGACCTCGGGCAGCTCAGGCATCGGAGACTGAGCGCCTCAGCGCCGGTAGTCGGGGTAGAGCGTGCGGATCGCCTTGACCGCGACTTCGGCGGCGGCGGCCTCGGCGGCCTTCTTCGAGGAGCCGTCCCCGGAACCCCAGCCGTTCTCGCCGAGGCGGGCGGTGGCGGTGAAGACCATCGCATGGTCGGGACCGGTCGAGGTGATCTCGTAGCTCACGGCGCCGAGCCCCAGGTCAGCGGCGGCTTCCTGAAGCGTCGTCTTGAAGTCCATGCCCGCGCCGAGGTTGACGGCGTCGGCGAGCATCCCGTCGATGAGGCGGTGGACGAAGGCGAACGCGGCCTCGCGGCCGCGGGAGACGAAGGTCGCTCCGATGAGGGCTTCGACGGTGTCGGCGAGGATCGAATCCTTCTCACGACCCCCGGTGAGCTCTTCGCCCTTGCCGAGGAGGATGTGGCGGCCGATGCCGTAGCGGCGAGCGATCGCCGCGAGCGCCCGCGTGTTGACGACGGCTGAGCGCATCTTCGCCAGCTGACCCTCGGGCAGGTCCGGGTTGTCGTAGTAGAGCGATTCGGTGGCGACGAGGCCGAGGACGGAGTCGCCGAGGAACTCGAGGCGCTCGTTCGTCGGGATGCCGCCGGCTTCGAATGCGAAGGACCGGTGGGTCAGGGCAAGACGAAAAGTCTCGGGATCGATGTCGATCCCGAGACTCTCCTTCAGTTCTGCTGTGGTGTCAGTCTCCACAGGTCAGGCGTCAGCGACCTTGCGTCCCTTGTACTCAAGGAACAGCGGGGTGCCGGCTGCGTCTTCGACGACCTTGGCCTGGTGGGGGCGCGAGTACACAACGCGACCGTTCTCCACAGTCTTGACCAGGTTCGGAGCCTGAGCCTTCCACTGCGAACGACGGTGGCGGGTGTTGCTGCGCGACATCTTACGCTTGGGAACAGCCACGTCTAGCTCTCTTTCTTCTCATCCAACAAGTTCTGCAGCTGTGCGAACGGCGAATCGGATTCGCTGTCGCCGTCCTCGATGTCCTCACCGAGGGTGTAGCTGAACTCTTCGCTTCCGTCCTTGACCGGACTGAAGGGCAGAGCCATCACGACTGCGTCTCTGATCGCGGGTTCGAGATCGAGCTGATCACGGTCGATGACGTAGGAGTCCTCGTCGCCCTCGATCTGCTCATAGACGTACATCTCGTTGATGTCGACATCCATGGGCAGCTCGATCTCGTCGAGCGTCCTCGCGTCTTCGCCGTGGGCGACGGTCGAAACCGTGCCCGTGACGTAGATCCCCTCGGAAACGCTCTCGAACATCAGCTCGAGGGTCATAGGCGTTCCTTCGGCGACCCCGATCACTTCGATCCTGAGGTCCGCTGGAGCCGGCACTGTGGCGTTGACACGTTCCCATTCCCCCGGATGACCGAGCAATCCCATTGACCGGAGATCGTAAACGAACTCTGACCGCTTCTTCATGCTCTCTCCTCCGTATGCGAATGAGAAGTGCGCTCCTGCGTTCACACGCGACTCACCATTCTAATCAACACCGGCGACCATTGCCAATCGCAGGCCCGGCGTCGCCGAGGTGTTCCTGGTCACCTCAGCCTACGCGCGGTTGCCGGCCTCGGAGGTCCGGATGGGGGACGAATCTCGCTACAGTGTCCTCGTGCCCTCGAGACTGACCGTCAATATCGCCCACGCCGCCTGGATCGCCGTCGGCGTGCTGATCTTCGCCGTCGCCACGCTCCTGGCCGCCATCGGTATCGCCGATGTCAGCAGCGTCTTCGCCGGAGACGGCAGGCCCGGGCGGTTCGAGGCGATCACCCGCGACTGCGGTCAGCCCAAGAGCGGGGACCTCCTGTGCTCGTGGCGGGGAACGTACACCGCCGCCGACGGGACGACCGTGGAGGACGCCCTCCTCGACGTGGACCTCTCTGCCGCCGACGCGGCGCAGACCCAGCAGGTCCTGTGGAACGGCGACACCGAGACCCCGGTCGTCTACCTCGATGAGCCGCGCGGAATGTGGAAGACCATCGCCGTCATCGTCGGCATCTGGTCCGTCGTCACCAGCTTCTGCGCGTACATCGTCCTGCGCAGTCGGAGCCGGCGCCGCAGGAAGCTCGCCGAGGCGACCGGGACCGAACGACGCCGCTGACGTCCCTGAGCCGGACCTTCACCACTTCTCGTGGCTGTTGCGCCAGGTCACCGCCCCGGCGAGGACGAGGAGCGCCCCGGAGATGCCGAAGACGATCCCCGATCCCGCGACGATCGTCAGCACCGAGGCGACCGAGGGGATCGCCACCTGGCTGAGCCGATTCCCGGCCAGTCTGATCGAGAGCACCGCGGCTCGGTTCGCCGGATCCGCGAGCGTCGAGACCCACGTCATCGTCAGCGGCTGCGTGAGCCCGAAGCAGAAGCCGGCGACCGCGAGCAGAATCGCCAGCGTCCACGTCTGGCTGAGCACGGGGATGAGGATGACGCAGATGCCCGCCGTCACCGAGGCCGTCCACAGCAGCGACAGACTCCCCCACCGGCGGGCGAGCACGCCGATGATCATCCGGGAGATCACCGAGGCGAACGTCCGCAGTGCGAGCAGCCACGTCACCGTCGTCACGCTCAGCCCGTTCTCCTGCCCGATGAGCGGCAGGTACGCGGTCATGAGGTCGACGGCGGCGAGCGTCGCCATCGAGGCGAGGATCGCCGGCTTCATCCCCCGGATCCCCAGGAGAGCCCACGGGGTGCGCACACCCTGGGCCGCCTCGGCGCGGGAGACGTGCGGGGTCCGCCCGCGGAGCATGACGACGACGGCGGCGATGAGCATGAGCGAGGAGAGCCCGGTCATGAACCACAGGGCGCCGACGATGTGCGGGGACCCGCCGGTGGCGTCGGCGATCATGCCCGCCAGGGGCAGGCCGATCGTCTGCCCGATCGACACCCCCAGGGTGAGGTGGCCGAACTTCGCGGTGAGCCGGGAGGCGGGGAAGGACTGCGGGATGAGCGCCTGGGAGGCCACGGTCGTCAGCAGCTGCCCGAACCCGAGGCTCATCGTCGCGATGAGCAGCACGCCGAGGTTGGGGGCGAGGGCCGCGAGCGCGACCGGGGCGATCGACAGGACGGTGCCGACCCAGAGGACCGCGGTCGCGTACCCGCGGTCGACGAGGCGACCGACGAAGAGCGCGGTGAGCAGCGGGACGAGGGAGTAGCACGCGGTCATGAGGCCGAGCACGACCCCGGAGCCGCCGAGTTCGAGGGTGCGGTAGGAGATGAGGACGCGCACGCCGTTGTAGGTGGCGTGCGCGATGACCGTGTGGAGGACGAGGCCGGTGAACCAGGCCCGAGAGGAGTGTGCCGCTGCCCCCATGCCTCAGGCGTCGGCGTTCAGCGCGTCGAGCACCGGGGCCGGCACGAGTCCGGTGATGTCGCCGCCGTTCCTGTGGACCTCTTTGATGAGGGAGGACGAGACGTGTTCGAACTCGGGGTTGCCGGGCACGAAGATCGTCTCGAGGTCCGTCAGGTGCCGGTTCATCAGGGCCATCGGCAGCTCGTAGGCGAAGTCCGTGCCCGAGCGCAGGCCCTTGACGACGGCGGGTGCGCCGATCTGCAGGCAGTAGTCGACGAGGAGGCCGCCGGGGACGAGATCGATCGTGATGTTCTCGGCGTCCCGGGTGCGCTCGTCGGCGGCGAGGGAGGCGCGGATGAGGTCGGCGCGGACCTCGGGGGCGAAGCGCCCAGTCTTCGACGGATTGTGGACGACGGCGACGACGACCTCGTCGAAGAGCTTCGCGGCACGGGCGATGATGTCGAGATGACCCATGGTGATCGGGTCATAGGAACCGGGGCAGACGACCTTCATGGCCTCATCGTATCCCGCCGCCTCGTCGCGGCGCGGTCAGTCCGCATGCCGTCCGAACGGCAGTCCGCGCTCGCGCTGGATGAGCCACGCGTGCCACACGGCGCCGGTGACGAGCATGGCCCCGCAGAAGATGAGGGAATGCACGGCCTGGAACTTCACCGCCAGCTGCGGTGACCCGTCCCCCGCCGAGGTGGCCAGCACGCTCATCGTGAGCACCGAGAGCAGGGCGGCGCTGAGTCCGACGAGACCCAGCCAGCCCAGGCGCATGACGGTCGTCAGCGGCAGGGCGGTGCGGGCGATGACGACCCCCAGGCCGAGCGAGGCCGCCACCGCGCTCGTGCCGAAGAGGAGACCGAACCACGCGACGATGACCGTCGATGACCCGACGGACGGGCGGACGAGGACGATGACGACGGCGATGGCGATGAGGAGGACGACAATGGCTTCGCCGACGAGCACCCGGAAGCGGGCGGGAAACGAGGTCGGCGAGGCGGTCATGGCCTCATCGTATCCCGCAGGCTCGACCACTGGTCATCGCCGGCGGCGGAGCCCTCCCCGCGGACGACGACGGGCTCGGGGTCGGACTTCTCATGGTGGAGGCGGGCGACGGCTTCGGCGGAGATCCTGCCGATGAGCTCGACGGCTGCGCCTTCGTCGCCAGCGGCGATCGCCTCGGCAAGCCTGCGGTGGACGTCGACGAGGTCGCAGCGGACCTCGTAGCCGTCAGGGGCCGACAGTGAGAGCAGGCGGGTGTGGACCATCGATGCCTGCATGAGGGAGCCCAGCCTCGGCGAGCCCGAGCACGCGACGATCGCGTGATGGAAGTCGAGGTCGGCGTCGCCGATGGCGCGCGCGACATTGCCGTCGATGGCCGCCTCGAGATCGGCGAGCGCGTCGTCGATGAGCGCCGTCCGTCGGTTCCCGCGGATGATGAGGCGGGCCGCCTGGACTTCGATCGCCTCCCGCACGGCATAGACGTCGTCGATGTCGGCGGCCTCCATCCGCTTGACCCAGGCTCCGCGCCCCGGCGCATGACTGACGCTGCCTTCGCTGACGAGGCGCTGCAGCGCTTCGCGCAGGGAGGGGCGGGAGACGCCGAGGAGCTCCGCGGTGCGCACCTCGCTGATCGACTGCCCCGGCAGCAGACTGCCGCGGTAGATCGCGTTGCGGATCTCCTCGGCGACGAGATCGATCGTCGATGAACGCACGACTCTGCGCAGCACGGGCAGCTCGGACGTGCGCGGGTGGCTCATGTCACAAGGATATAACTTTGTCAGACAGTGTGACATCCGGACAGACACGGGATTGAATGGACGCTGAGATGCACGTCACAACGTTCTGAGAAAGGACCTGTCATGACCGTCATGAAAGGACTCGCCGCAGCGACATCGATCCTTGCACTCACCCTGACCCTGGGCGCGTGCGGCGGAAGCGACTCGGACAAGAGCACGCTCCAGCAGGCCATCGACGACGGCGAGATCACCGTGGGCTTCGCCGGTGAGGCCCCGTACAGCTTCGAAGAGGGCGGGGAACTCCAAGGGGCGAGCGTCGCGCTCGCCCGCGAGGTCTTCTCCAACCTCGGCGTCGAGAACCTCGACGGCGTCAACACGGAGTTCGGTTCCCTCATCCCCGGGCTCAACGCCGACCGCTTCAATGCGATCTCCGCGGGCATGTCGATCCTCCCCGATCGCTGCGAGCAGGCCGCCTTCGGCAACCCCGAGTTCATGTACACGACAGCTCTGATGACGAAGAAGGGCGCCGGCGAGGGCCTGACCAACCTCGACGACGTCAAGGCCAAGGGCCTCAAGCTCGCGACGATGACCGGCGCCATCGAGTCCGACTACGCCAAGCAGCTCGGCATCGAGGCCCAGCAGGTCGGCACCCCGCAGGACGGCATGGACGCCGTGACGACGGGCCGGGCCGATGTCTTCGCCCTCACCGGGATCTCGCTCAACTGGATGGCCCAGAACTCACCTGACGCCGACGTCGAGGTCAGCGAGTCCTTCGTCCAGGAGATCGACGGCGTGCCCCAGATCGGCGCCGGTGCCACGGTCTTCCGCTCCGACGACACCGAGCTGCGCGATGCGTGGAACGAGGAGCTCGACAAGATCGTCGGCGACGAGCAGGCGTACCTCGACATCGTCGGCCAGTACGGTTTCACCGCGGCGGAGCGCCCCGACGGTTCGATCACCACCGATCAGCTGTGCAAGGGCGAACTGCCGACTGCGAGCTCCTGACCCCGACCGCACCTCATGACCGACAAGTTCACAGCACTCCTCGACTTCCTCCCGCAGGTGTGGGAGGGAATCCAGGTCACACTCATCCTCACGGTCGCCGGAGCCGCCGGCGCCCTGGTCATCGCGATCGTCCTCGGACTCGCGATGACCTCGGCGCACGGCTGGCTGCGGATCCCGGCCCAGATCATCGTCGAGTTCTTCCGCGGCACGTCCCTGCTCGTGCAGCTCTTCTGGCTCTTCTACGTCCTCCCGCTCTTCGACGTCCAACTCGACCCGATGCTCTGCGGCATCGGCGCGCTGGCGCTCAACTACGGTGCCTATTCCGCCGAGGTGGTCCGGTCGTCGATCGCGACCGTGCCCAGGGGCCAATGGGAGGCGGCGATCGCGCTCAGCCTCTCCCCGGCCAGGCGGATGCTGCGGGTGATCTTCCCGCAGGCGTGGGCGCTGATGATCCCCTCCCTCGCGACCCTGCTCATCCAGCTCCTCAAGGGCACCGCGGTCGTCTCCTTCATCACGCTCTCGGACCTCAATGACAAGATCGGCCAGCTGCGGATGTCGACGAACGACACGTTCTTCGCGTACTCCGTCGGCCTCCTGATCTACTTCGTCATCGCCTGGCTGCTCCAGGAGTTCATGAACTTCCTCGAACGCCGGGCCGTCAAGCGCCTCGGCAGGCGGCGCCCGAATTCGCGCACCGACCGCCGGGCCGCCCGACGGGAGGCCCGCGTCGGCGCCACCCAGGTGGGCGGCCCGCAGACCGCCGCCGGGCAGAGCGCGGGCACCGTCAGATCCGGAGGGCCGCTGTGAACTGGAACTGGGAGTTCGCCGCCGAGGCTCTGCCGATCCTCCTGCGCGGCTTCGTCAACACGCTCATCGCCACCGTCGTCGGCACGATCATCGCCGTCATCCTCGGCCTCATCCTCGCCGTGGCGATCCGCTCCCTGCCGCGCTGGATCAATTGGGTCGTGCGTCTGTTCGTCGCGTTCGTCCGCAACACCCCGCTCGTCGTCCAGCTCGTCTTCGTCTACACCGGGTTCGCCGAGATCCCGGCGCTCGCGAGCATTCCGGCGCTCGCGATCGGCTCCGCGGTCATCGGCATCCACTATGCGACGTACATGTCGGAGAGCTACCGGGCCGGCATCGACGCGGTCCCACCCGGCCAGCGGGAGGCAGCCATCGCCCTCTCCCTGCCCCCGGTGCGCACCTTCACCGCGGTCATCCTTCCGCAGGCGCTGCGGGCGACGATCCCGTCGCTCGGCAACTACGCGGTCGCGATGTTCAAGGACACCCCGTTCCTCTTCGCGCTCTCCGTCGTCGAACTCGTCACCTCGGCGCAGCAGTTCGGCGCCTCGAAGTTCGCGTACACGGAAGCCTTCACCCTGGCCGGCCTCATCTTCCTCGCCGCCAGTTACCCGACCTCCCTCCTCATCCAACGATTGGAGCGGCGCCTTGCCACCTACTGACACCACCCCGTCCCCGCACATCGACACCACCGCCGGGGCACCGGCGATCGAGTTCCGGGATGTGGAGAAGCGGTTCGGAACGACGACGGTGCTCAAGGATCTCAACTTCACCGTCGCCCCAGGAGAGCGCGTCACCCTCATCGGCCCCAGCGGGTCGGGCAAGACGACGATCCTCCGCCTCGTCATGACCCTCGAGGAGCTCACCGGCGGGTACATCTACATCGACGGTCAGCCGCTGACCTTCGCCGAGCGCGACGGCAAACGGGTCGAGCTGCCGAAGAAGACGACGCGGCAGATGACGACGCGCATCGGCATGGTCTTCCAGCAGTTCAACCTCTTCCCCAACATGACGGTCATCGAGAACATCATCGAAGCCCCCGTCCATGTGCTCGGGAAGTCGAAGGAGGAGGCCGTCGCCGAGGCGAAGTCGCTGCTCGAGCGGGTCGGGCTCTCGGAGAAGGCCGATGAGCATCCGAGCCGCCTCTCCGGCGGGCAGCAGCAGCGCGTCGCGATCGCCCGCGCGCTGGCGATGAGCCCGGAGATCCTCCTCCTCGACGAGGTGACCTCGGCCCTCGACCCGGAACTCGTCGGCGACGTCCTCGCCGTGCTCCGCGACATCGCCGAGACCACGGACATCACGATGCTCCTCGTCACCCACGAGATGCAGTTCGCCCGTGAGGTCTCGGACCGGGTGATGATGTTCGACGGCGGACTCGTCCTCGAGGAGGGTCCGCCCGACCTCATCTTCAACGACCCGAGCCACGAGCGGACGAAATCGTTCCTCTCGAGCGTGCTCTGAGCCGCCCCACTCTCTCCGACGCGGTGAACCGGCAAATACGCGGTTAGCTAACGGCGTATTTGTCGGTTGAGGGCGTAATTCGCCGGTCAGGCGCCGGCGTCGACTTCGAGCTGGGCGAAATGCAGCGCCGTCTCGCCGAAGGTCTTCGAGCGGAAGACCTCGAGGCCCTCGGGCATCGTCGGCTCCGGTGCCCGGGACGAGCGTTCGATGACGACGATCGACTCCTCGTCGAGGTGGCTGCGCAGCCGACTGAGCACCTGCGTCACCGCGTCCTCCCCGAGCGGGTAGGGCGGGTCCATGAAGACGAGGTCGAAGACCCGGGCCTCGGGATGGGCCGGATCGGGCAGGGTGCCGAGGAACTGGACGACATCGGCGCTGCTCACCGCCGTCGAATGTCCGATGCCGAGCTTGTCCGCGTTCGCCTCGAGCGCCCGGATCGAGGCGAGGGACGAATCGACGAAGACGACCTGCGCCGCGCCCCGCGACATCGCCTCGAACCCGAGCCCGCCGGAGCCCGCGAAGAGGTCGAGGACGTTGGCGGCCTGAAGCACCCCGTAGCCTTCGAGCATCGAGAACAGCGACTCCTTGACCCGGTCGGAGGTCGGTCGCGTGGCGTTGCCGCCCGGGGTGACGAGCCGCGATCCCTTGTGCGCTCCCGCGATGATCCTCATAGCGCCCTCCTCAATCGGTCCGGAAACTGTCGGTCCGGATGGTGACAGTCCGGATGCGGACAGTTCAGATACTCAGTTTGCCTCAATGAAATGTGCGGAGTCCGCAGGCAGCACCCGCTGGCGGAACGCCCGCAGCGCCGGCATGTCCTCGAGGAACGGGTCGAAGTCGACGATCCTCTCCGCCTCGGCGCGGGCGGCGGTGAGGATATGGGTGTCGCGGAGCACCGAGAGATGGTGCAGCGACGACCCGCCCCACTGCGAAGCCCCGAGCACGTCGCCCTCACCGCGCAGATCGAGATCGTACTCGGCGAGCGCGAACCCGTCGAGGGTTCCGGCGACCGTGCGCAGCCGGTCGAAGCTCTCATCGGCCTCCGACAGGTCGGTGAGCAGGAAGCACATCGCCTCCGATCCGTCACGCCCGACCCGGCCCCGGAGCTGGTGGAGCTGGGCGATGCCGAAGCGGTCCGCCTCGGCGACGACCATCATCGTCGCCCGCGGCACGTCGACGCCGACCTCGATGACGGTCGTCGAGACGAGGATGTCGATCCGGCCGGTCGCGAAAGCGTGCATGACCTCGTCCTTCTCCGCCGTCGACATCCGCCCGTGGAGGAGACCGAAGCGCTGACCGGCGAGTTCGGGAGCGGCCTTGAGGGTCTCGAGGAACTCCTCGATGCCCGGGCGGACCCCTGTCACCTCCCCGGTCTCCGCGTTCTCGATGTCACTCGGTTCGATGCGGGGGAAGACGACGAACGTGCCCTTGTCCGCGTCGGCGGCCTGCCGGACGAGTTCGAGGATCCGCGACATCCAGTGCGGATGATCGCTCAGTGACACCGCATGCGTGGTGATGTGTTTGATGCCGGCCGGCATCTCCTCGAGCGTCGAGACGTCGAGGTCGGCGAAGACCGTCATCGCCACGGTCCGCGGGATCGGGGTCGCGGACATGACGAGGGTGTGCGGCACCGTCATCCCGCCCTTGGCCCGCAGCGCCTCCCGCTGCTCGACGCCGAAGCGGTGCTGCTCGTCGACGACGATAAGGCCGAGGCTGTCGAACATCGTCGAGTCCGACAGCAGCGCATGCGTGCCGACGACGATGTCGATCTGGCCCGTCGCCAGATCGAGGGCGAGCTGCTTGCGCTCCCTGGCCGGCATCGACCCGGTGAGCAGGGCGACCCGCACCTGGTCATCGCCGGAGAGCAGCGGGGACAGCGCCATCTGCTCGCCGAGGAGCTTCTCGATCGACGCGAAGTGCTGGGAGGCCAACACCTCGGTGGGGGCGAGCATCGCCGCCTGCGCCCCCGAGTCGACGGCCATGAGCATCGCCCGCAGCGCCACGACCGTCTTGCCCGAGCCGACATCGCCGTGGAGGAGGCGGTGCATCGCCGTCGTCTGCGCGAGGTCCCCGGCGATCTCCTGTCCGACCCGCTCCTGGGAGGCCGTGAGCGCGAACGGCAGGTCGTCGTCGAAGCGCCGGGATCGTTCGCCGACCCGCAGCAGCGGGGTCGCCTCGAACTGCTCGTAGGCCACCCGCCGGGAGACGAGCTCGGTCTGCAGGGCGAGCGCCTCCTCCCACTTCCACCGCAGGTTCGCCCGTTCGGTCGCCGCCGTCGTCGTCGGCCGGTGCATGTCGTTCAATGCAGTGCGCAGATCCGGCAGCCCGTACGTCTCCCGCAGGGCCCGGGGCAGCGGATCCTCGAACTCCTCGGGCCCGGCGACGTCGAGGAGGACCTTGATCGCCTTCCACAGCCGCGTCTGCGCGATCCCCTTGACCCGGGGGTAGATGGGGAACGGCGAGTTGAGGTCCTCAGGCGTCCACTTCGTGTCGTGCTCGTCCCGATTGAGCCACACCGGAGAGCCGAGGGTGAGCTGCCCCCGGTACTCCTCGACCTTGCCCGCGAAGACGACGACGAGGCCGGGGGTCAGCTGCGCGTCGAGCCACTGCTGGTTGAAGAACGCGATCTTCATCGACCGCTTCCCGTCGTGGACGATGACGTCGGTGATCGTCCCCCGCCGCTGCCGCATCCGCCGGGTGTCGACGGAGAGCACCTCGGCCTGGATGATCGCGGTCTCCCCCAGCGGCAGCTCGCCGAGCGGCGTCTTCTCCCCGGGCACGAGGAATCGCCTGGGGAAGAACCGGAGGAGATCCGTCACCGAGGTGACCCCCCGCTTCTTCAGGCCCGTGAGGTCCCGTTTGGAGAAGTAGTCCGCAAGCCGTGCGCTCATTCGACTCCCATGATGAGCAGGGTCGCCCGGTCCCGGGAGTCGATCTCCTGGAGGCGGACGTGGTCATGTGATTTCCGCAGCCATTCTCGCAGGTGGGAGAGCACCTCGGTGGAGCATCCGGGTCCGTGGACGACGGTGAGCAGCTCCCCTCCGGCGCCGAGGAGGCGGTCGGCGAGCTTGACGACGAGCGTGGAGAGCTCCGTGCTCTGCGACTTCGCCTTCCCGTCGATGACGACGCGGTAGAACTGCGAGGGATGCGCCCCCGCGGAGTCCTCGTCGACGACGTTGAGGGCGCCGGTGACGGCATGGATCTCGAGCTGTTCGGCGGAGACGATCGTGCCCATCCGGGTGCCCGCCGCCGCATCGGTCATGTCGGCGAAGATCTCCCCGACCGGGGCGAACGGGTCGTAGACGGCGAGCGCCGAGAGCAGGGTGGCGACGTTGCGGGAGCGGACGAGGTGCGCGCTGCCGCGCAGCCCCGCCAGTGCCGAGAGCGCCCCGGACGAGCTGGGGATGACGATGACGTCGCGCTCCTCGCTTGCGACGACCTCGGCCACGGCGGTCGCAAGCAGGTTCGGCCCGGTCCCCCGGCCCATGCCGGGCACGGCCTCGGGATCGACGACAGTCGGGTCGAGGACCGTGGCGCCGTTGAGGGCACAGTGGAGTTGGAGACCGGTGCCGCGGACGAGCGCGATGAGCGCCGTCTCCCCCGCCTCCTCGTGGAGTCGCAGATCCTCCATGTCGAGGCGGGCGATGCCGTCCTCGCCGAGGAGGTCGAGGACGGCCGCGGCCGCGGTCTCGTCGGCGACGTGGACGTGGACCTTGACCCCGTTGATGACGATCGACGTGCCGCCGAGCCCCTCGAGCGCCTCGGCGAGGTCGCCTGAAGGGGTGCGTCCGAGGACCGCGACGATCTCGAGCTCCTCGGCACGGGCCTCGTGGACGATGCGGGGCGCCTTCGCGACCTCCCCGATCATCGACCCCTGGCTCGTGCGGCCGGAGACGGTCGCGTAGAGGAGGTCGAAGAGTTCGACGATGCCCGTCGATCCCGCGTCGACGACCTCGGCCTCGCGGAGCACGGAGAGCTGACCGGTCGTCTCGCGCAGGGCGTCGCGGGAGCGCATGCGCACGGCGGAGATGAGGTCGACGAGGGCGGCTCCGTCGTCGGCCTGTTCGCGGGCTTCGGTCGCCATCGCGTCGAGGACCGTGAGCATCGTTCCGTCGACGGGCCGGGCCACGGCCTGTCGGGCCCTGTGGGAGGCGAGTTCGAGGGCGAAGGCGAGCGCTTCGGGCGTCGCGACGGTCACCCCGTCGAGGGCGTCGGCGACTCCCTGGAGGGCGACGGAGAGGATGAGGCCGGAGTTGCCGCGGGCACCGCGTTCGGCCCCGGCGGCCATCGCCTTGACGACCTCGGGCAGGGTGACCGGTCCGGTCAGCTCCTCGACGGCCCGGTAGGCCGCACGCAGGGTCTGGTACATGTTCGTCCCCGTGTCGCCGTCGGGGACGGGGAAGACGTTGAGTTCGTCGATCTCGGCGCGCTCACGGCGCAGCCGGTCGACGGCGCGCCGCGCCCACCTGGCGGCGAGGCGTCCGTTGAGCCCGATGGCCGGATTGGGTCCCACGTCCATCGTCCGTCACTTCCCGAAATGGCTGAAGCCGCTCGTCGGCACGGGTGCGCCGTCGAGGCTGACCCCGCTGCCTGCCTGCATCTCACCGATCCTCCGCCAGCCTACCGGGTCAGGACCGGGGTCGGCCGCCGACGCGACGAAGCCGTGGTCCTCCCCGCCGTCGAGGACCCAGTGGAGGGCCAGCGCCTCGGCGTCGGACCAGGACTGTGCGCTCTCCGCCTCCCCGTTTGCCGCCTGTGCGGCGATGACGTACTCCGCGGCCGGCAGCAGCGGGGCGAGGAGCGGGTCGAGGGCGGCCCGGTCGAGGTCGGCGTGCACCCCGGAGGCCTTCGCGATCCGACCGAGGTCGGTGCTCAGACCGTCGGAGGCGTCGATCATCGCCGAGGCGACCGGGCCCCCCGCACGCCCGGCGGCGATGAGCGCGGCGATCGCCGCGTAGTCCGGCTGCGGGGCGAGCTGAGTCTCGATGAGGGCGGTCAGCTCGCCGGGCAGCTCGCCCGGGCGGGCCCCGGCGAAGAGCAGGTCGAGGCCGGCGGCGGCGCGACCGAGGGTGCCGGCGAGCCAGATGCCGTCACCGGGCCTGGCCCCGGCCCGGGTGATCGCGTGACCGGCCTCGGCGGACCCGAGCGCGGTGATCGCGACGACGATGAGACCCGAGGACGAGAGGTCGCCGCCGATGACGGGCACCGCGGTCCGAAGCGCCTGCCCGGCCCGGTCGGCTTCGGCGACGATGCCCTGGAAGAGCGCTTCGAGGTCGGCCACCTCGGTGGTGTCGGGGACGGCGAGGGAGACGAGGAGTCCGTGCGGGAGGGCCCCCATCGCGCACACGTCGGCGAGGTTCTGGGCGGCGGCTTTGACGCCGAGGGCGTGCCAGTCCAGCCACGTGCGCGTGAAGTCCTCGTTCTCGACGAGCATGTCGGCAGTCGAGACGAGCCGGCCCGTGAGATTCGTCACGGCGGCATCGTCGCCTGGGCCGACGATCTCGACGGCACCTGCGCGTCTGTGGGCGAGAAGGCGGTCGAGCACGTCCGCTTCGCCGAGTTCGGACAGTTGTGGCATACATCCAACCCTATAGGGACGATACGGTAGTTCCATGCGTTCGTTCCTTCGCCGGTCGCCCGGCTCGCAGGCTCAGTCCAGCTCGCCCGTGCTGCGCTCCGCGGCCGCCGTGACCCTCGCCCTTCCCGTGCTCGGCATCGCCCTGTCCGGCTGCGCCCGCACGGTCGTCGTCGAACCCGCGGCGGATGCGGCGAACCCGCAGTGCGCGGACATCATGCTCCGCCTGCCCGACGAACTCGACGGCCAGCAGGTGCGCGACACCTCCTCGCAGGGCACGAAGGCGTGGGGCGATCCCAACGTCGCCGTCGTCCGCTGCGGCGTCACCCCGCCCGGTCCGACGACGGACCAGTGCGTGAGCGTCAGCGGCGTCGACTGGATCTCCAAGGGCGGGGAGGACGACGACACGTGGGTGTTCACGAGCTACGGACGGACCCCCGCCGTCGAGGTCCTCGTCAACCGCAAGCTCGCGTCGGGCTCCGATGTGCTCGCCACCGTCTCGCCGGCCATGCAGGTCTTCGAGGCCCAGGACCAGTGCGTCGGCGCCGAGGATGTCGGTGAGATCCCCGGTCAGCCGAGCACCCCGCCCGGTGACTCCGGCGTCGAGGTCTCCCCCGGCCCGACCCCCTGAGCGTCGGTTCCCCCGACCCCGGCGAGGGTCAGACCACCTGAGCGTCAGTCCCGCGTGCGGCGGGCGTGGTCGATGAGGGCGATGCTGATGAGTTCGCTCACCAGGCTCGGGTAGTCGATCCCGGAGTTCGCCCACATGAACGGGTACGCCGAGGTGGGGGTGAACCCGGGCAGCGTGTTGAGTTCGTTGATGATGACCTCACCGGAGTCCGTGACGAACGTGTCGACGCGGGCGAGCCCCGTGCAGTCGAAGAGCCGGAACACCGCGGCCGAGAGCTCCCGGATGCGTGCCGTCGTCGCCTCGTCGACCCGGGCCGGGCAGCTCAGCTGCGCATCGGCGAGGTCGAGGTACTTCGCGTTGAAGTCGTAGAAGTCGTGGTCGCCGGAGACTTCGATCTCCCCGGGGTAGGAGGTGCGCACCTCGGCGTCGAAGAGGGAGCCGAGCACCGCGCATTCGATCTCCCGGCCGATGACCTGCGGTTCGACGATGACCTTCGTGTCATGGGCGAACGCCTCGAGCAGAGCCGCCTCGAGGCCGTCGGGACCGGCGACGCGGCTGACGCCCATCGAGGAGCCGGCGCGGGCGGGCTTGACGAAGACGGGGAAGGTCAGGGCCGCCACCCGGGATTCGACATCGGCCCGGTCGGTCTGCCACATCGTCTCGGTGACGAGCTCCCACGGGCAGGTGGGGATGCCGGCGTGGGCGAGCAGGGTCTTCGTGTAGTGCTTGTCCATGCTCGCGGCCGAGGAGAAGACCCCGGAGCCGACGAACGCGGTGTCGCTGAGCTCGAAGAGCCCCTGCAGGGTCCCGTCCTCGCCGTACTGGCCGTGGAGGACGGGGAAGAAGACGTCGACGGTCTCGAGTTCGGTGACCGTGCCGTCGGCGTCGCGCTGGAGTAGCGGGGCCCCGACCGCGGAGACGCGGGGAATGATCTCTGTGCCGTTGTCGGTGACCTCGGGCATGTTCTCCGGGTCGAAGTGCATCTCGGCCCAGTCGTCGACGATGCGCCACACCCCCGACTTCGTGATGCCGATCGGCAGGACCCGGTAGGCCTCGTCGTCGATGGCGCTGATCACCCCTGCCGCCGTGACGCAGCTGACGGAGTGTTCACTCGAGCGTCCTCCGAAGAGAACTGCGACGAGCGGCCGGTGATCGGTGTCTGACATATCGGTCCTTGATCGGGGATGGAACTCATCGTCCCCGCACGCCCGAGCGTGCGGGGACTGGGAAACTCTAGCTCAGTCGGCCTCGTATGTGCATTCGAGCCACGCGCGGCCGATGCCCTTGAAGTACATGTTGAAGCCGGCGAACGCCGGCGTCGAGGAGGCGTCGATGCCGAGCGGCTCGGAGAGTGCAGTGACGATGAAGTAGTAGCGGTGGGGTCCGTGTCCCTCGGGCGGGGCGGCGCCGACGAAACGGGGCTGACCGGCGTCGTTGGGCAGGGTCACGGCGCCGGCGGGCAGGAGGTCGGCCTCCGGGTTGCCGGCGTCGGTGGGCAGGGAGGTCACCGAGGCGTCGAGGTCGATGACGGCCCAGTGCCAGAATCCGGAGCCGGTCGGGGCGTCGGGGTCGTAGCAGGTCACGGCGAACGCCTTCGTCTCCGCGGGGAAGCCCGACCACGACAGCTGCGGGGACTTGTCCTCACCGCCGGGCACGCCCATGATGCCGGAGGCCTGCGGGGCCGGGAGGGCCGCCCCGTTCTCGATGTCGGTGCTCGTGATCTCGAAGGTCGGAAGCTCGGGAAGGTTGAAGAACGGTGAGTTGACGCTCATGGGTGCTCCTTGGGCTCGTGGGGATCGATCGGCAGCCGTGACGGCCTCAGGCCGGCGGGCCTTCGTGCTTACGCTTCCGAGACAACAGCAAAGCGGCGAGTTCGTCAACCCGCAGACGCCCGGCGAGAACCGCGCTGACCGCCTCGGTGATCGGCAGGTCGACACCGTAGCGGCGACCGAGGGCGAGCACCGCGGGAGAGGACTTCACGCCTTCTGCGGTCTGCTCGGTGTGCGCGATCGTCTCCTCGAGGCTCATCCCCTCGCCGAGGTGGCGGCCGAAGGTGCGATTGCGCGAGAGCGGGGACGCGCAGGTGGCGACGAGGTCGCCGAGTCCGGCGAGTCCGGACAGGGTGTGCGCCTCGGCGCCCATCGCCGCGGCCAGTCGGGAGGTCTCGGCGAGTCCGCGGGTGATGATCGAGGCCTTCGAGTTGTCGCCGAGGCGCTGCCCGTCGGCGATGCCCACGGCCAGGGCGATGACGTTCTTCACGGCCCCGCCCATCTCGACGCCGACGACGTCGGTGTTCGTGTACGGACGGAAGTACGCGTTCGCGCTGATCTCGGCGACCGCCTCGGCGGTGGCGATGTCCGAGGCGGCGACGACGGTCGCGGTCGGCTGTCGGTCGGCGATCTCCTTCGCGAGGTTGGGTCCGGACACGACGGCGATCCGACCCTCGGCGATGCCGGTCACTTCGGCGATGACCTCCGACATCCGCTTGCCCGTCTCGACCTCGATGCCCTTCATGAGGCTGACGAGGATCGCCCCATCGCTCAGGTGGTCCCTCCACCGGCTGAGGTTGTCGCGCAGGGTCTGCGCGGGCACGGCGAGGATGACGATGTCCGCCCCGGTGACGGCCGCGATGTCGTCGGTCGTCGCGGTGATGAGCTCGGGCAGCACCCGGTCGCCGAGGTACCGGGCGTTCGTGTGGGCGGTGGTGATCTCCTCGGCGGTCTCGGCGCGACGAGCCCAGAGGGTGACGGGGAACCCGGCATCGGCGATGACGGCGGCGTACGTCGTCCCCCACGATCCGGCGCCGAGCACGGCGATCTTGGGCGCGCTCACGAATCGGCCTCCTCGGTGCGGAAGCGGGCTGGCAGCTCACGGCCGGAGAGGTCGGCGACCATGCCCGCGATGGTGTCGGTCAATCGCTTCGTCAGCGCTGTCATCGAACTCTTCTCTTCCCTGTGCTCCCAGAGATCCTGGTAGTCGATCGGCGGCCCGAACCGCACCACGGAGGTGTGGGTGAGCGGGCGGAAGCGCGGTCTCAGCGTGCCGCGCGGTTTGACGTCCTCGAGCCCCCAGTGGGCGGCCGGGATGATGGGGGCACCCGTCTCGAGGGCCAGCCGGGCGGTCCCGGACTTGAAGTGCTGGGGCCAGAAGTGCTCGTCCTTCGTCAGCGTGCCCTCGGGGTAGATGACGACGATCTCCCCCTTCGCCAGCGCGTCCTTCGCGTACTCGAGGGAGTCGCCGGCCTGCGCCGAGGCGCGCAGCACGGGGATCTGACCGAGTCCCTTGAGGACGATGCCCAGGGGGCCGGAGAACAGCGTCGACTTCGCGAGGAAGTGCGGCAGCTTGCCGCTGCGCCACAGGCCGAGGCCGACGAGGATGGGGTCGAGGTGGTTGGCGTGGTAAGCCGCGACGATGGCCCCGGTCTTCTCCGGCAGGTATCCGGGGTTCTCGATGCGGATCTTCGAGGTCAGGCGGAAGAGCCCGTACGCGGCGGAGGCGACGACGAAGGCGACCCGCCGCTGGGAGCGGACGTCGCCGGGTGCGAAGGAGACGATGTGGCCGCCGGGTGCATCCCCGCCGGTCGCGCTCATGCGGAGACCTCGGCGCCGAGTCCGAGCAGCTTGTCGAGGAAGTTCTCGTACCCGCGGTTGATGAGCTCGATCCCGTGGACCTCGCTGCGCCCCTGTGCGGCCAGTGCCGCGATGAGGTGGCTGAAGCCCCCGCGCAGGTCGGGGACGTCGATGCGGGTGCCCTTGAGGTCGACGGGCCCGGAGACGACGGCCGAATGCGCGTAGTTGCGGCGCCCGAACCGGCATGGGGTGCCGCCGAGGCATTCGCGGTAGAGCTGGATCCTCGCCCCCATCTCGACGAGGGCGTGGGTGAAGCCGAAGCGGTTCTCGTAGACGGTCTCGTGGATGATCGACAGGCCCTCGGCCTGGGTCATCGCGACGACGAGCGGCTGCTGCCAGTCGGTCATGAAGCCGGGGTGGACGTCGGTCTCGAGGGCGAACGAGGCGAGCCTGCCGCCGGGATGCCGGAAGCGGATGCCGGACTCGTCGACCTCGAACTCGCCGCCGATCTTGCGGAAGATGTTGAGGAACGTGATCATCTCCGGCTGCGAGGCGCCCTCGACGAAGATGTCCCCGCCGGTCGCCAGGGCCGCGGAGGCCCACGAGGCGGTCTCGTTGCGGTCCGGCAGCGCCCGGTGGATGAAGCCGTGGAGGGTGTCGACGCCCTCGATGCGCACGACCCGGTCGGTGTCGACGGTGATGATCGCGCCCATCTTCTGCAGCAGTGCGATGAGGTCCATGATCTCGGGTTCGATCGCGGCGTTGCGCAGCTCGGTCACGCCCTCGGCGCGCACCGCCGTGAGCAGCACCTGCTCGGTCGCCCCGACCGACGGGTACGGGAGTTCGACCTTCGTGCCCTGGAGGCGGCGCTTCGTCGTGAGCATGATGCCGCCGGCCGTCTTGTCCACCTCGGCGCCGAACTGCCGGAGCACATCGAGGTGGAAGTTGATGGGACGGTCCCCGATGTGGCAGCCGCCGAGGTCGGGGATGAACGCCTGCCCGAGGCTGTGGAGGAGGGGTCCGCAGAAGAGGATCGGTATCCGCGAGGAGCCGGCGTGGGCGTCGATGTCGACGATCGAGCCCTGCGCGACCTGGGAGGGGTCGAGGCGCAGCTCGCCGTCGGCGTGCGCGCCGTCCGGTCCCGGGGTGACACTGACTCCGTGGAGCTCGAGGAGTCCCGTGACGATCTCGACGTCGCGGATCTGCGGGACGCCGCGGAGCACGGACGGGGTCTCCCCGAGGAGGGAGGCGACCATGGCCTTCGGCACGAGGTTCTTCGCGCCCCTGACCCGCACGGTTCCCCCGAGCGGATTTCCGCCGCGGACTTCGAGCATGTTCCTCCCCTGGTCGCTTTCCGGACTCGTCCGCGGACTCCAGCGACGGTTCTCCGCCGGCTGTCCTCGGACTCGTCCAAGACTAGCGCAGACGACCGTGCGACCCGGCCTCAGACCTTCGCGGGCAGGGTGCGCGGCTTGTGGACGGGACGCCTGGCCTCGAATGCCGCGATCTCGTCCTCCTTGGCCAGGGTGAGGCTGATGTCGTCGTGGCCCTCGAGCAGCCGCCAGCGCGTGTAGTCGTCGATCTGGAACGGGACGGTGACCGTGTCGCAGGTGACGGTCTTCTCACGCAGGTCGACGCTGATCGGGGTGCCCGGATGGTTCTCGATGATCTTCCAGATGATCTCGATGTCGGCCTGCTCGAGCTGTGCGGCGAGGAGACCCTCCTTGCCGGAGTTGCCGCGGAAGATGTCGCCGAAGCGAGAGGAGAGGACGACCCGGAACCCGTAGTCCTTGAGCGCCCACACGGCGTGTTCGCGCGAGGATCCGGTGCCAAAGTCGGGGCCGGCGACGAGGACGGACCCGGAGGCGTAGTCGGGGTCGTTGAGGACGAAGTCCTCGGCCGTGCGCCACCGGGAGAAGAGGGCGTCCTCGAATCCCGTGCGGGTCACCCGCTTGAGGAACTTCGCGGGGATGATCTGGTCGGTGTCGACGTTCGAGCGGCGCAGGGGCACGCCGACGCCGGTGTGGGTCGTGAAGGCTTCCATGGCTGCTCCTTACGCGGTCGCCGAGGTGGGGGTCAGGGTGAGGGTGGGACGGTCGTCCCAGGGCACGGGCTCGGCATCGCGGGGCAGGTCCTCGACGTCGGCGGGCGAGGACAGCGTGCCGCGCACCGCGGTGGCCGCGGCGACGAGCGGGGACACGAGGTGCGTGCGCCCGCCCTTGCCCTGCCGGCCCTCGAAGTTGCGGTTCGACGTCGAGGCGCAGCGCTCCCCTTCGGCGAGCTGGTCGGGGTTCATGCCCAGGCACATCGAGCAGCCGGCGAAGCGCCATTCGGCGCCGAAGTCCTTGAAGATCCGGTCGAGGCCCTCGGCTTCGGCTTCGAGACGCACCTTGGCGGAGCCGGGGACGACCATGAAGCGCACGGAATCGGCCTTCTTCCGGCCGCGCACCACCTCGGCGGCGGCCCGGAGATCCTCGATGCGGGAGTTCGTGCACGAGCCGAGGAAGACGGTGTCGACGGCGATGTCGCGCAGCGGCGTGCCCGGGGTCAGGCCCATGTAGGCCAGGGCGTTGGCGGCGGCGATCTTGTCGTTCTCGTCGGCGAAGTCCTCGGGCGCGGGCACGTTCGCCGACAGCGGCAGGCCCTGACCGGGGTTCGTCCCCCACGTGACGAAGGGCTCGATGTCGGCGGCCTCGAGGACCACCTCGGCGTCGAAGGTCGCGTCCTCATCGGTGTAGAGGGTCTTCCAGTACGCGACCGCCTCATCCCATTCCACGCCCTCAGGGGCGTGCGGACGGCCCTTGACGTACTCGAAGGTCGTCTCGTCGGGGGCGACCATGCCCGCCCTGGCCCCGGCCTCGATCGACATGTTGCAGATCGTCATCCGGGCCTCCATCGACAGGGACCGGACCGCCTCGCCGCGGTATTCGAGGACGTAGCCCTGACCGCCGCCGGTGCCGATCTTCGCGATGATCGCGAGGATGATGTCCTTGGCCGTCGAGCCCGGCGGCAGCTGGCCGTCGACGGTGATCGACATCGTCTTGAACGGCTTGAGGCTGAGCGTCTGCGTCGCGAGGACGTGCTCGACCTCGGAGGTGCCGATGCCGAAGGCGAGCGCCCCGAACGCGCCGTGGGTCGAGGTGTGCGAGTCGCCGCAGACGACGGTCGTGCCCGGCTGCGTGAGGCCGAGCTGCGGTCCGACGACGTGGACGATGCCCTGATCGGCGTCGCCGAGGCTGTGGAGGCGGATGCCGAACTCCTCCGCGTTCTTCCGCAGGGTCTCGATCTGCGTGCGCGAGGTCGGTTCGGCGATCGGCTTGTCGATGTCCCACGTCGGCGTGTTGTGGTCCTCGGTGGCGATCGTGAGGTCGGGGCGGCGCACGGGGCGCCCGGCGAGTCGGAGTCCGTCGAACGCCTGCGGACTCGTCACCTCGTGGACGAGGTGGAGGTCGATGTAGATGAGGTCGGGTGCGCCGTCCTGACCTGGGGAGACGACGTGATCGGCCCAGACCTTCTCGGCCAATGTGCGTGGCATGGTTCCTCCCGCCGGAGCGGAGATCCTCCGCCCGGGTAGTGCTCTGGGGCGGCGGCCGGAGTGCGACCGCCTGAGGCGACCGCGGTCGCGGTGCGCCCCGCCTCGTTCGAGGTGTGGAGTGAAATCTACTCGCCCGTATCGCATTTCGAACTTGCATCTCGCTCATTGAGACGCGCACAATGGTCTCTATGACAAGCAATGGTAGCGGCGTCGGCGTCATCGACAAGGCCGCAATGGTTCTCTCCGCCCTTGAGGCCGGACCCGCGTCTCTCGCTGAGCTCGTCTCGCTCACCGGACTCGCGCGACCGACCGCTCACCGTCTCGCCGTCGCCCTTGAGTTCCACCGCATCGTCGGCCGCGATCTGCAGGGCCGGTTCGTCCTCGGACCGCGTCTGGCCGAACTGTCCTCGGCCGCCGGCGAGGACCGGCTGCTCGCCGCGGCCGGGCCCGTGCTCGGGCAGCTGCGCGATCAGACGGGTGAGTCGGCTCAGCTCTTCCGCCGCCAGGGCGATCTGCGTCTGTGTGTGGCCGCGGCCGAACGGCCCGTCGGCCTGCGCGACTCGGTGCCGATCGGGGCGACCCTGAGCATGCGCGCGGGCTCGGCCGCCCAGGTCCTCCTCGCGTGGGAGGAGCCGGACCGGCTCCACACCGGTCTGCGCGGGGCCCGCTTCTCCGCGACGATGCTCTCCGGCGTCCGGCGCCGCGGCTGGGCCCAGTCGATCGCCGAACGCGAGCGCGGAGTCGCCTCGGTGTCGGCGCCCGTCCGCGGACCGAGCAATCGCGTCGTCGCGGCCGTGTCGATCTCCGGCCCCGTCGACCGCCTCACCCGGCAGCCGGGCCGCCTCCACGCGAAGGCCGTCGTCGACGCGGCACGTGCGCTCACCGAGGCGCTCGTCCGCGGGTGACCCGACCGTGGCTGACCCGTCCGTCACCGACCCGGCGCGGCACCAGCCCGATCACGTCGACCTCGAGCACGGTGTCACCCGTGCCGTCGTCACGCGGGCGGGCGCCGGACTCCGGTCGCTGACGGTCGACGGCCGTCCCGTCGTCGTCTCCCCTTCGGCGGCCGGGCCGGTGACCGCGGCGGCGGCCGGGGCGGTGCGGATCGGGGAGTTCTCCGATGCCGCGTGGACCGTCGCCGCGCGGTCTGCGTCGACTCTCACTCTCAGTGCCACCGGCGATCACGGTCAGGTGGCCGCCTCGGTGAGATTCGCACTCACCGACGACGGTCTCGAAGCCGCTCTCCACGTCCGTTCCCCGTCCGCCCTCGACATCAGTGTCCGTGCCTGGTTCGACCCCGGCGGCGCAGCCGTCGATGAGGCCGCCCTGCGCCTCGACTCCGCGGGATGGCTCGGCGGGACCGCGGTCGCGCCTGAGCGCCTCGACCGCGCGGCGGCAGCGTTCGACACGGGCTCGTGGGTTCCGCGCGACCATGCCGCCGCGGTCGACGCGTGCGTCCTGTGTCGGGACTTCCGCGCTCTGCGCAGTCTCGACGGGGTCGTCCTCGACGATCTGTTCACCATGGCACCGGGGACCCGGTCGCAGTGTCGGATCAGGCGCGCCGACGGGGCCTCCACCCTGTTCTCCGCGAGTTCGGGCTTCGATGTGTGGCACGTGAGCACCGGGGACGGACTCACGCCGTCGCGAGCGGCGCTCGCTGTGGCCGCACGCTCGACCGCCGCCTCGGCGCTCGAGTGGTCCGTGCGCCTGGCCTGAGGGAGAACCGGCCACCTTCGGCGTCGGCTCACAGCACCGTGTGAAACGCATCGGAACTCGCGTGATCTCGCCCTGATAGATTGCGAATACGCAGGTGGGCGGCGTCACACCGCCCCGTGATCCTGAAACCGACCGCGAAAGAGGATGCGACGATGTCGACATCGCACGACCCGGAGAAGAGCAGCTCCGAGACTCCCCACCACTCCCCCAGCGCCGACAGCGCCGTCCCGCGAGGCGCTGCGCCACGAGGCGAGACCGCACCGACCGACTCCGCGCCTCCCCTCCACGCCGACGAAACAGCATCGAGGGCCGGCGAGACCGCACGCAGCGCCGCCGACGAGTCAGCGCCCAGCGCAACCGCCGACCGTGCCGCCGACAACGGTGCCTCTGACCCTGTTGCCACTGACCCTGATGCTGCTGACCAGCACTCGACGCTGCAGTACCAGCCGGGGCATGCCGACGGCGACCAGCGCGCCGCTGATCTCTACGGACACAGCCAGCACAGCGCCGGCCAGCACAGCGCCGGTCAGCAGCCCGGCTCGCCGCAGACACCCGGCCACTACTCCGGCGGCCACTACTCCAACGGTCAGGTCGCCGCTGATCAGCCGGCGGGATCGCAGCAGCCCGGAGCTCATCAGTACGGCTCTCAGCCCGGGGCCGCTGCGCCCGGCTCTCAGCCCGGAGCCCACCCGTACGGCTCTCAGCCCGGCAGTTACGGCCAGCAGGCAGAGTACGGCCAGCAGGCAGAGTACGGCCAGCAGGCGGTCTACGCCCAGCCGACCGGATATGGTCAGCCGACCGGATACGGCCAGCCCAGCACTGCCACGCCTGCGGACCAGCGCGGCTTCTTCAAGTCGCTCTTCGACTTCCGCTTCAACACGTTCGTCGCCACACGCTGGGCGGGGATCATCTACATCCTCGCGATCGTCGTCGCCGTCTTCGCCTGGATCGCGACGATCATCAGCGGCATCGCGGCCGGATCGGCGTCGCGGGTCGCGATGAGCTACTGGGAGCCGGAGCCGTCGTTTAGTCCGTGGCCGCTGCTCTTCGCGATCCTCTTCGGCTGGATCGTCCCGTCGCTGTGGGTGATCTTCGTCCGCCTCGCCCTCGAGCTCATCGTCGCCAGCGTCAAGACCGCCGAGCACACGAAGCGCCTCGCCGACTCGATCGGCCGCTGACCGGTCGCACATCCGACAATGGAAATAGAGTGAGCCCCGCACCGAGAATTCGATGCGGGGCTCAACCGTACCCCCGAGCAGATTCGAACTGCCGTTACCGCCTTGAGAGGGCGGCGTCCTAGGCCACTAGACGACGGGGGCCGAAGACACGTCCGAGAAGGTGACTCCTGCGAACGGATCCGCTGGGCTACCAGGACTCGAACCTAGACTAAGTGAACCAGAATCACTCGTGCTGCCAATTACACCATAGCCCATCGTTTTCCAAGGCTGATTTCCTTGGGCAACGAGTCATAACTCTACACAACCCCGCGCCTGGGAGCCAAATCCTCAGCGCCCGTTTTCGTGTGACCTTCTTAACACCGCCGAGGCGGTCGGCCGATCACTCCCGAGCGAGCGTGATGAGCCGGTCGAGCACCCGGTAGCCGTCAGCGCGCAGACCGTTGTGCTCGTACTCGTTCGTCACCCACGGACGCACCCCGGAGAGCAGCTCGGCGGTCGCCAGCGAGTACTCACACGGCACGTACGCATCCTCGAAGTAGACGGCTGCCGCTCCCCTGACCTGGGACGACCTCAAGGCCTCGACGTCGTAGAGCGCCGGCCACCGGCGGGCGGCGATGAGCTCGGCGACCTCGGCGAACGGGGCGAGCTCGGGATCCTCGACGAAGGACTCCGGACCCGCGTGCTCTCCGGCGAGCAGCGTCGGATCCGCACTCACCGAATCGGGCATCGCCCGCCTCGCCGCCCAGTTCGTCACGGTGCCGTCGGCCCAGCACGATTCGTGGACGACCGCGTAGAGCGGGTTGCGTCCCGAGAACGGCAGGGCACCGGCGAGATCGTGCCGCAGTCCCGCCGAGGCGGGGTCGAGATCGAGGAGGTAGTGGAGGGCCTCGGGCCCGTCGGAGGCGCCGAGGTAGTGCCCGAGAAGTCGGAGCCGCTCCGTCGTCGCCCGTGCCCCACCGGGCAGGGCCAGACCGTCCTCGGCCGCGGCGAGGGAAGCCAGGGACGCGATCCGCTCCCGGTCGCCGGGGAAGTCACGGTAGTGCTCCTCGGATTTGCGGATCATCGTCGCCCACGTCGTGCGGTAGACGTCGACGGGGTCGACGCCGATCGCCGGCAGCCCGCCGGTGAAGTACACCTCGGTGAGCGACTCGGAGTGCGCGGAGACGTAGCGCAGCGCGGTGAATCCGCCGAACGACTGCCCGAGCAGCGACCACGTCTCGACGCCGAGCGCGGTGCGCAGGATTTCCGCATCCTCGACGATCGAGTCCGCGCGATAGCAGCTGAGCACCTCGGCGATCGCCTCCGGCTCAGCGCCGCTGAGCATGTCGAGGCCGGTGATCGCGCCGTCGACCGAGCCGATCGGGCTCGACTTCCCCGTCCCTCGCTGGTCGAGCATGACGACCTGGAAGTCCTCGAGCGCCCTGGCCAGCCACGATCCCCCGCCCACCGGGGTCGTCGGACGGGGTGCCTCGAAACCGGGCCCACCCTGGAGGAAGACGAGATAGGGCTTCGTGCTCTCGGCCTCGTCGGCGACGATCCGCGCGAACACCTCGATCTCCGCCGAGGCGACCCCCGGGTGACCGGCCAATGCCGGTGCGTCCGTCAGCCGGGAGAAGTGGTCGAGCGGGACGGTGATCGTCACATCGCGGAAGTGCAGTCCCCCGCGGTGCCTCTCCTCGACGTTCACAGCTGCGCCGCCAGAGCCCGCAGGCGCGCGAGCGAGGAGTCCTTGCCGAGGATCTCCATCGACTCGAAGAGCGGCGGGGAGACGCGGCGGCCGGAGACGGCGACCCGCAGCGGACCGTAGGCCAAGCGCGGCTTGATCTCCATCTCCGTGACGAGCTTGGCCTCGAGCACCGCCTGCAGGTTCTCCGTCGTCCAGTCGTCGACACCCTCGAGGACCTCGAGCGCGGCGGCGAGCACCTCCGGCGCGGAGTCCTTGAGGGTCTTCAGGCCGTCCTCGGTGATGACGAGTTCGTCGTCGGGGGTGAAGAGGAAGGCGAGCAGGTCAGGCGCCTCGCCGAGGAGGTTCATCCGGGTCTGCACGAGCGGCGCCGCCTCGTCGAGGATCGCCAGCTGAGCGTCCGTCGGCTCCTCGGCAAGCACCTCGGCGGCCTGGAGGTACGGAATGAGACGATCACGGAAGTCGGCGGGGGCGAGCATCCGGATGTGATCGGCGTTGATCGCCGTGGCCTTCTTGATGTCGAAGCGCGCCGGATTGGGCAGGACGTCGTGGACGTCGAAAGCCTGCGTGAACTCCTCGACGGTGAAGACGTCGCGGTCGGGTCCGATCGACCAGCCGAGCAGCCCGAGGTAGTTGATGAGCCCTTCGGGGATGAACCCGTTCTCGCGGTGGAGGAAGAGGTTCGACTCGGGGTCGCGCTTCGACAGCTTCTTGTTCCCCTCCCCCATGACGTAGGGCAGGTGACCGAACTGCGGGGTCGCCTCGGCGATGCCGATGGCCTTGAGCGCTTCGTAGAGGACGATCTGGCGCGGCGTCGACGAGAGCAGATCCTCACCGCGCAGCACGTGCGTGATGCCCATGAGGGCATCGTCGACGGGGTTGACGAGCGTGTAGAGCGGCTGCCCGTTCGCACGGACGACGACGAAGTCGGGGATCGTGCCGGCCTTGAACGTGATGTCGCCGCGGACGAGGTCGGTGAACGTGATGTCGTTATCGGGCATCCGCACCCGCCACACGGGCTCGCGGCCCTCCGCGCGGAATGCGGCGATCTGGTCGGCCGTGAGGTCGCGGTCGAAGCCGTCGTAGCCGAGCTTGGGATCCCGTCCGGCCGCCCGGTGCCGGGCCTCGACCTCCTCGTTCGTCGAGTACGACTCGTAGATGAGACGTGCGGCCTTGAGCTTCTCGATGACGTCTGCGTAGATGTCACCGCGCTGCGACTGGCGGTAGGGGGCGTCGGGTCCGCCGACCTCGATGCCCTCGTCCCAGTCGAGGCCGAGCCACTTCATCGCCTCGACGACCTGGCCGAAGCTCTCCTCCGAGTCGCGGGCGGCGTCGGTGTCCTCGATGCGGAAGACGAACGTGCCGCCGGTGTGCTTGGCGTACGCCCAGTTGAACAGCGCGGTGCGAACCATGCCGACGTGCGGGGTTCCGGTGGGTGATGGGCAGAAGCGGACTTTGACGGTCACGGGCGATCCTTCGGTGGTGTGATGGTGCTGGTCAGGTGTGATGGTGGGGCCGCCGAGGCGGTGGTGTGCTCAGGCGTCCATGACGGGGTTGGTGAGCACGCCGAGTCCGTCGATCGCGATGTCGACGCGGTCCCCGGCGACGATCCGCCCGACTCCGGCGGGGGTGCCGGTGAGGATGACGTCGCCCGGCAGCAGGGTCATCGTCTCCGAGATGTGCTCGATGAGCGTGGGGATGTCGAAGATGAAGTCCGCGGTCGTGCCGTCCTGCTTGAGCTCGCCGTTGACCCACGAGCGGATGGTCGCGTCGTCGACGTCGAGCTGGGTCTCGATCCACGGGCCGAGCGGGCACGAGGTGTCGAAGCCCTTCGCGCGGGTCCACTGGGTGTCGGACTTCTGGAGATCGCGCAGGGTGACGTCGTTGGCGGCGGTGAAGCCGAGGACGTGGTCCATCGCGTCCTCCGCCCGGACGCCCTTGGCGACCCGGCCGATGATGACGGCGAGTTCGCCTTCGTAGGAGACGTATTCGCTGATCGCGGGCAGGCGGATGGGGTCGCCGGGGCCGATGACCGAGGTGTTCGGCTTGATGAACGTCACCGGTGTGGTGGGCACGTCGTTGCCGAGCTCGGCGGCATGGTCGGCGAAGTTGCGGCCGACGCCGATGACCTTCGACCGCGGCAGGATCGGCGAGACGAGGCGGACGTCGTCGAACTTCAGCCGCTCACCCGTCGACTGGGCCGGGGAGAAGAACGGGTCGGAGTCGAGGACGGCGAGGCTGAGGCCCGAGGTGTCCCATGTCCCGTCCTCGATCGGCGGAACGTCGCCTTCGACGACTCCGTAGGCGGGTTCGTCCTTGTGCACAAATCTCGCAATACGCATGGCCCCCAGTCTAATCGCCGAGGCGGCGATGGTCGCGCTACCCTGAAGCCATGACGACGGTGCGGATCATCGGCGGCGGGATCGCAGGCGCGACGCTCGCCGCGACCCTCGACCGACCCGACTGGTCGGTCACCGTCCACGAACGCGACCCGGCCGCCTCCGTCCTCGATACGGCGTTCGCGCTGTTCCCGCAGGCGATGGCCGCGCTGCGGTCCGCCGGTCTCGGACCGGCGATCGAGGCCGCCGGCATCAGGGTCGATGCGGCGCGGATCCTCACCGCCGACGGCCGTCCACTGGCCCGGGTCCCCCGCCTCAGCGCGGTGATGATCGGTCGCGCGCAGCTCCATGCCGTGCTCACCGCCGCCCGACCGGCGACGACCCGGCTCTCCCCCGCCGAGGCGGTCGCTCCCGAGGCCCTGGACGCCGATGTCCTCGTCGGGGCCGACGGTGCCCGGAGCACGGTCCGAACTGCTGTGTGGGGTGCGCGCTCGGGTCCGCGGAAGCCTGCGCTCACCGTCATCCGCGGGGTCGTCGACGCGGATCTCTCCGGAAGTGGAGTCACCGAATACTGGGGCGAGCGCATGCTCGTCGGGATCACCCCGCTGCCGGGTGTAGAGGCGTCTTCGGGGCGGCGGACGAACTGGTTCGCCGCGTTCCCCGAGCAGCGGTTCTCCTCGGTCGCCGACGGACTCGACCGCCTCCGCGCTGCGGCGCGCTCCTTCCCGGCCCCGGTCGCCGAGGTGCTCGCGGCGGCGACGCCCGACCAGACGGTCATCAGCGGCATCCACGTGTCTCGGCCGCTGACGTCGTTCGTCCGCGGGCGCACCGTGCTCATCGGGGACGCCGCGCATGCGATGCAGCCGAACCTCGGACGCGGGGCCTGCGAATCGATCTGCGACGCCGTTGCCCTCGCTGGCCTCCTCAACACCCATCCGCCGGACGCGGCGCTCGGGCTCTATGCGCGCCGACGCCGCATCGCCCCGCAGGTCATCCAGCGGGTCGCGAGTCTGGCCTCCGCGCTCGCGCTGGCCGGTGGTCGTCCCGCGCGGGTGCGCGACCGCGCGCTCACCGCCCTCGCACGGATCGGGCCGGCTGGGTCCTGAGAGGTCTGTTGAGTCCTGAGAGACCGGCTGCGTCCTGAGAGACTGGGGGCATGCACTCCTTCGACCTCGAGACGATCGGCGCCGGACTGCCCGCCTCTGCACTCCTCGGGCAGCTGCCGCCGGCCGAGGCGTATCCGCGACTCGTCGTCGAGGCCCCTCCCGGAACCGGCAAGACGACACTCGTGCCCCCGCTCATCGCCGAACACCTGCGTGCGTCGCTGAGCCGGACCGGGGACCTGGGCCGGACGGCCGGTCGCGTCATCGTCACCCAGCCGCGACGGATGGCCGCCCGTGCCGCGGCGCGCCGGCTCGCCCAGCTGACGGGGACCCGCCTCGGCGAGGATGTCGGTTTCACGGTCCGCGGCGAGTCGGCGGTGTCGGCCGGCACGCAGATCGAGTTCGTCACGACGGGCGTGCTGCTGCGCCGCCTGCTGTCCCATCCCGAACTCTCCGGGGTCTCCGCCGTCATCCTCGACGAGGTCCACGAGCGCCAGCTCGACACGGATCTCACGTTCGCGATGTGCCGGGAGCTCATCGACCTGCGCGAGGACCTCGGTCTCGTCGTCATGTCGGCGACCCTCGATGCGGCACAGTGGGCGCAGCGGCTCGGCACGTCCGCCGACCCTGCGCCCGTGCTGTCCGTGGAGGCGCAGCCGCATCCCCTCGACATCGTCTGGGCCCCGCCGCCGGAGCGGGCGCTCGATGCCCGCGGGGTGAGCCGCGGCTTCCTCGACCATGTCGCGCGGACGACGGTGGAGGCGCTCGACGCCGCCGGTGGATCCGACCGTGCCGGTGGATCGACGGAGGCGGGCGACGTCCTCGTCTTCGTCCCGGGCGCTCGAGAGGTCACCGAGGCAGCGGCCCGGATCACCGCGCTCCTCGACCGGTCGGAGGCCGTGACCGTCCACACCCTCACCGGACAGACACCGGCGAAGGAGCAGGACGCGATCCTCCGACCGCGCAGTGCCAGCACCGCCGGCAGCACTGAACACAGCGCCGCGGCCGAGCGCCGGATCATCGTCACCACCTCGGTGGCGGAGTCGGCGCTCACCGTCCCCGGGGTGAGCATCGTCGTCGATTCGGGACTCGCCCGCGGACCCCTGCTCGACACGAAGCGTCAGATGTCCGGCCTCGTCACCACGCGGGAGTCGAAGGCCTCAGGTCGGCAGCGTGCGGGCCGTGCGGCACGGCTCGGTCCCGGCGTCGCCTATCGCTGCCTGTCCGAGGCCGAGTGGGCGGCGCTGCCCGACCACACTGCACCGGAGATCGCGACCTCGGACCTCACCGGGGCCGTCCTCGACCTCGCGGTGTGGGGCGGTGACCTCGACCTGCTTCCCGACCCGCTCCCGGCGACGGCGCTGCGGCGGGCGGTGGGCAGCCTCGTCGGACTCGGGGCGGTCGAGGTCAACGGTTCGACGGCCGGCTCAGACCTCTCCGTCGCTGACCTCTCCGTGACGGAGCTCGGGCGGGCGATCGCGCGGATCCCCGCCTCGGTGTGGGCGGCTCGCGGACTGCTCGACGGTGCCGCGATGCTCGGACCCCGCGCGGCCGCCGAAGCCATCGCCGTCATCGAATCCGATCGCCGCGCGCCCGGAGCCGACCTCACGGCGCTGCTGCGCGATCTCCGATCGGATCGGCGCTTCCGCAGCGAGACCGACCGGTTCTCCCGGCTCGCCGCACACTTCGGGACCGCCGACTCTGCCGACGACGACTCTGCCGCCGGTTCTCCGGCGCGCGAGGGCAGCGGCGCGGGCCGAGGCTCCCTGCGGACCGCTGACCTCGGCCTCGTCGTTGCCCTGGCCTTCCCGCATCAGATCGCGCGACTCCGCAGCGCCGCCCATGCCGATTACCTCCTCGCTTCGGGCACGGCCGCGAGCCTGCCCCGTGACTCCTCGCTGACCGGCAGCGAGTGGGTGGCGATCGCCGAGGTCGGCCTTGCCGGCGGTCGCCCCATCATCCGGGCCGCAGTGCCCATCGACGCCGACACCGCGGAACTCGCCGGGGCGGGTCTGCTGACGACGACGGAGACCGCGTCCTTCGATGAGGGGCGGGTGCGTGCGGTCCGGCAGGCCCGCCTCGGCGCGATCGAGCTGACGTCGACCCCGATTCCGGCGAGCCTCGAGCTCGCACGAGAGGCGATCGCCGCCTCCGTCGAGGAGCGCGGGGCACGCGAGGTGCTGCGGCCGAGTGCGACGTTCGAGCAGCTGCGGGGTCGCCTCGGTCTGCTCCGTGGAGTCCTCGGACTACCGTGGCCCGATGTCCGGTGGTCGCACCTGGCGCAGAACCTCCCGCAGTGGTGTCCGGCCGCGCTCGACCGGATGGCTCGGGGTGCCGATCCGTCCCAGGTCGACCTCATCGGCGCGCTGCGGACCCTGCTGCCGTGGCCGGAGGCGGCCCGCCTCGACGAGCTCGTGCCCACCGCGCTCGAGGTGCCGAGCGGCTCCCGGATCACCCTCGCCTATCCCGACCCGGACGAGGCCGATGACGGAGACGACCATCCATCGGGGCCGGTCCTCGCCGTCAAACTCCAGGAGGTCTTCGGGTGGACCGCGGTCCCCCGGGTGGTCGAGGGGCGGATTCCCGTCGTCCTCCACCTGCTCTCACCGGCCGGGCGGCCGCTCGCGGTGACGAGCGACCTCGCCTCGTTCTGGGCGAACGCCTACCCGCACGTGCGCGCCGAGAACCGCGGCCGCTACCCCAAGCACCCATGGCCGGAGGATCCGCTGACGGCGCCTGCGATGCGCGGGACCAAGCGGTCTGGGACAATGGGACGGTGACTTCGACCCTGCCCGCGACCGCCGACCCGGCCCTGCCCGGAAGGATCCTGCCCGGCACCGAGCTGCCCGCCTCGGTGTGGCGGACCCTGCGTACCGAGCACGAGGCCGCGGTCGCCTCCCGCACCGACGCCCACACGGCGCGGCGGCTGAGCGGGGAGAAGCACCCGGTCGAGGACTTCCTCTTCACCTACTACCCGTTCAAGCCCGGCCAGGTGGCGAAGTGGAACCCGGGGGTCAGCGTCCGACTCGCCCTCGACACCCCTGCGGACCGCGAGTGCTTCGACCGCCGGTGGTACCGCACCGATCCCACCGGCTCCTGCGCCGAGGTCGACCTCGAGTCCTGGCGAGCCGACCGCGGCGACGGGGCGAGGTTCATCGCCTCACTCCTCGACTCGACCCTCCACCGGGAGGCGAACTTCGGGTGCTTCGGTCTCCACGAATGGGCGATGGTCTACCGCCTCAGCGACGAGGAGCGCCGCCACCAGCAGGTGCCGCTGCGGCTCAGCCCCGCCGAGACCGACGCCGTCGTCGAAGGACACCGCATCCGCTGCACCCACCACGATGCGTTCCGCTTCTTCACCCCGGCCGCCGTACCGCTCAACACGCTGCAGCCGACCCGGGCGGGCATGGTCACGACCGAACAGCCGGGGTGCCTCCACGCCGGTATGGACCTCTACAAGTGGGCGATGAAGATCGGACCGATCGCCCCCTCGCCCCTCGTCCTCGACTGCTTCGACCTCGCGCTCGACATCCGCACCCTCGACATGGAGGCCTCCCCCTACGATCTGCGCGGCTGGGGCTACGGCGTCGTCGCGATCGAGACCGCCGCCGGCAAGGCCGAGTACATGAACCGGCAGCAGGAGTTCTCCCACCGGGCCCAGGCGCTGCGGCGCCGCCTCCTCGATGCCCTCGCGACCGCCGACATCCACCCCCGCTGACCGATATGCGCGCCGTCGTCATCGAGGAGTTCTCCACGCCACCCGTGGTCCGCGACCTCCCCGCGCCCGTGGCCCCGGAGCACGGCGTCGTCCTCGACGTCGAAGCCACCGGAGTCTGCCGAAGCGATCATCACGCCTGGTCAGGTCATGATTCGACGGTGAGTCTGCCCCATGTGCCCGGGCATGAGCTCGTCGGTCGGGTCGCCTCGGCGGGACCGGAGGTCGCGGGATTCCCCATCGGTCAGCGGGTCACGGTGCCCTTCGTCTGCGGGTGCGGGACCTGCCGGTGGTGCCGCTCGGGCCAGGCGCAGGTCTGCCCCGATCAGACGCAGCCGGGCTTCACGCATTTCGGATCGTGGGCCGATCAGGTCGTCATCCACCACGCCGACGCCAACCTCGTCGCCGTGCCCGAGGAGCTGCCGGCCGCCGCGGTCGTCGGCCTCGGCTGCCGCTTCGCCACGGCCTTCCACGGCCTCCGCGTCCGCGCGGAGCTCACCGCAGGCGAGACCGTCGCGGTGTTCGGCTGCGGCGGGGTGGGGCTCTCGGCGATCATGATCGCCCGTGCGGTCGGAGCGCAGGTCATCGCCGTCGATGTCAGTCAGCCTGCGCTCGCGCGGGCGCGGGAGCTCGGGGCGAGCCGGACGGTGGATGCCCGCGATCTCGGCCCGCATGAGCTTGCCGCCGAGGTGGTCGCGCAGTTCGCCGACGACTGCCCGGACGGGGTCGCGGTGACCGTCGATGCCCTGGGACGGCAGGACACGATCACCTCGGCGATCGCCTCCCTGGCACCGCTGGGCAGGCATGTGCAGATCGGGCTGCTCGACGGCGAGCCCGTCGTCGATGTCCCCCGCGTCATCGCCCGCGAACTCAGCATCCTCGGGTCCCACGGCATGGCCGCCGCCGAATATCCCGAGCTCGTCGACCTCGTGACCGCAGGCGATCTGCGGCCGCAGGACCTCGTCGCCGACGTCATCGGCCTCGACGAGGCACCCCAGGCGATGCTCGACATGGATGATCCGAGCCGGCAGAGCGCCGGGATGACGATCATCGACCTCAGGCGCTGCCGCTGAGCGGACCCGAGGTCAGCCGGCCCGGTTCAGCTCACTCCATGACCGCGAGGACGACCGAGTGCTCCTGACCCGGCCAGCGGCCGAGGAGGAGGCCGGACTCGGTGCCTTCGAGCGGTGAGTCGAGGGTGAGTTCGGTGAGGAGATCGACGTCGCCGGCGCCGACGAGCGGGCCGGTGCCGTGGACATGGGCCACCTCGGTGATCTCCTCGACGCGGTTGCCCTCGTCGTCGACGAGGTACTGCTTGGCTCCGGTGCCCGCGGTGGCGATCGTCGCATCGAGCCGCCGCCGGAACAGGGGGTCGCCCATGCCCGCGTAGACCCAGCGGGTGCCGAGCACGGAGTGGTCCATCGTCGTGATGAGGGCCTCCTCGGCGCCGTCGAGAGGCGCCCCGCGATACGTCAGCGGCACCTGGAACGTGCGCGCGCCGCTGGAGACGATGTGGACCTCGAGCCCGACCTCACCGGCGGGGTCGTCGAGGCGGTAGGAGGTCACCTGCTCCAGCGGCTGCCGCTCGAGATCGAGGTCGGCCGCCCAGTCCTGCCCGGCCACCCAGGTCGTGATGACCTCGAGCTTGCCGGGGCTGAGTTCGGCGTTGAAGATGTCAGCCATAACGGTGCCTCTCCTCGGTGGCGGTGGGTGCGGGGTTCTCAGGCCTTGCGGGTCCCGGGGATCCATTCCCCGTCGACGATCTCGTAGTCGGCGAAGATCGCGGGGGCCTCGGCCTGCATGATCTCACCGATCTTGTTGAAGACGAGGCGGATCTCCTCCTCGGCGCCCTTCGCGGTGCGCATCTCGATGACGTGGCGCAGGGAGCGGAGGTTCGCGGTGTAGACGATGCCGGTGGCCAGGCCCTCGGGCGCGAAGCGGCGCATGAACGACGTCATGTGCTTCTTGTGCGCGAACTTCGTGCCCTCCTCGTCGAGGCCGAAGTGCTCGGCCATCCACTTCTGGTGCTCCTCGAGGGTGTCGAGCACCTGGAGGGAGCGCTCCATGAGCTCGGGGTCCTCACGCGCCCAGTCGGGGAACCAGAACGGAATGTCGGCGAGGCGGACGTAGCGCAGCGACTCCTGCGAGAACGCGGATCCGGCGCGGTGGCGGATGAGCTCGTGGGTGAGCACGCGCGAGACGTTGTGGAGGACGAACGTGAAGTTCGCGTGCTCGAGGACCGATCCGTGCTGGGAGGAGATGACGTTGCCGAGGTACGAGGCCGAATCCGTGCGCACCCGCGAGACGTTGGGGTTGAGTCCCGGCTCCCACGAGCGGTAGCACATGCGGCCGGAGAACTCGAGGAGATCCTCGGCGTCCGGGGACTCGGCGGCTTCGACCCGATCCGCCCATGAGGAGCCGCCGACGTCGTCGAGGTAGGTCCTCATCGCCTCCCAATCGATGCTGGGCTTGGCGAGCAGTTCAACGGACGGTTCGACCTGGCGCATGGTGCTCCTTGGAGGTTGAGGACGACGTTCGCCACAATCCTACAGAGTCACCGAGGCGGTGATGCGTTCGGTCCGGAGCGGTTCCGCCAGGCGAGGACGGCCAGCAGGATGCCGCCCCCGCCGAAGAACACGACGCCGACCGCGGCGATAAGCGCGAGGGTTCGCTGGGAGAGGTACGCGGAATCGAACGGCACTCCGGTCAGGGCGAGGATGAGGATCCCGGCGCACGCGGCCGCGAAGCCGAAGCACCCGAGAATGCAGGCCAGCAGAGCGGTGCGCGCACTCACCCGCGGCAGGCGCATGATGCCGGCGAGCAGGCAGCCGGAGAAGAAGAGGATGACGAGGATCGCGACGACCTCGCCGGTCAGGGCCAGGATTCCGCCGAAGAGGACGAAGACTCCCGAAACGACGATGAGGGCGATCGCCTCCCGCCGCTGGCTGCGCTCCCAGCGCTCTTCGGGTGAGAGCTTCCGCCGGATCATGTCGGCCCGCCCAGCCGGGTCGTCGCCACGGGGGTTTCGGAGGCGCGGTCGATGAGGAGGGCTCCGGCGCCCGGTTCCTCGGTGAGCGCCGAGGTGAGCGTTCCGTCCTCGAAGACGAGTGCCGTGCCGTCGTCGATGCCGTACCCCGGCCCCGGCAGTGCACCTTCGCCGATCCAGGTGCGGAAGGAGTCGGCGCGGCCCTCCTCTCCGTGGAAGTGCGGGCAGGCGCTGCCGGCGAGGAACCCGAGGCCGTCGCGCAGCGGGGCGAGCGGACCGAACGAGTCCGTCGAGGAGCCCTCGAACCAGCAGTTCGCGCCCGCACTGATGCCGGCGAGGATCGTACCGTCGGCCGCGGCTCTGCGCAGCACGGTGTCGACGCCGTGGCGCCGCCACAGGGCGAGCAGGTTGACCGTCGATCCCCCGCCGACGTAGACGAGATCCATGTCGAGCAGCATCTCCGGGTGCGCGTAGTCCCATGGGTTCTGCCCGAACAGGGAGAGCACGCGGGTGCGCGCCCGGCCTGCGAAGGCCGCCTCGAAGCGCTCACAGTAGTCACGGCTGTCGCCGGCGGCGGTGGGGATGAAGCAGACGGCGGGCAGGCGGCCTGGCCGGTTCGCCCCGGCCCGCGCGAGCAGCCAGTCGTCGATCGCCGATTCCCCGGTCTCGGACATCGAGAACCCGCCCCCGCCGAGGGCGACGATCGTGCCGGGCATGCTCACGGGACCCGGTGCGTCCATGCCTCGGTGCCGAACTTCTCGGTGACGAGCTCGCGCGCGCGGGTCAGCTCCGCCTCGGTGTACGTGTCCTCGGTGGCGCCGTAGCGGTCGATGAAGGTCCGGGCCATCGTGTCGATGATGGCCTCGCGGGACTCCCCCGTCTGGCTGCGCAGCGGGTCGACGCGCTTCTTCGCACTCGCCACGCCCTTGTCCGAGAGCTTCGCCTCGCCGATGCGCAGGATCTCGACCATCTTGTCCGCGTCGATGTCGTAGCTCATCGTCGCGTGGTGGAGCAGCGTGCCGTCGCGCAGGCGCTTCTGCGCGGCACCGCCGATCTTCCCGGCCGTCGAGGAGATGTCGTTGATGGGCTTGTAGAACGCGTCGACGCCGAGACCCTGCAGGGCCGCGAGCACCCACTGGTCGAGGAAGACGTAGGACTCCTGGTAGTCGAGACCGGCGACGAGCGAGGGCGGCACGAACATCGAGTAGGTGATGCAGTTGCCGCCTTCCATGAACATCGCCCCGCCGCCGGAGATCCGGCGCACGACCTCGACACCGTACTTCTCGACGCCTGCCGGCCGGATCTCGTTGGCGTAGGACTGGAAGGCGCCGATGACGGTGGCGGTGTCGTCCCATTCCCAGAACCGCAGGGTCGGCGCCCGGCGACCGGCGGAGACCTCTTCGAGGAGGACCTGGTCGAGGGCGACGTTGACTCGCGTGGGCAGGACGTCGCCGCGGATGAGCTGCCAGTCGAAGTCGGTGAAGTTCGCGGCCGAGCCGAGGGCGCGGCGCACGACGGTGGCGACATCGGCGGTGGAGAAGCCGTGCATCGCGAGTTCGGACCCGTACGCAGCCAGGGCCGCGTCGAGGCGGTCGCGCAGCTGCGTGTTGTCGGCGGTGACGCTTGCCCCGATGAGCGCGGGAGCGAGATCGAAGTAGGCGTCCTCGGGTTCGAGGAAGAAGTCGCCGGAGATCTGCAGGCCGGTGATGACCTGCCCGTCGGTCTCGACGTCGGCGACGACGAGTTTGCCGCCGATCACCTTGTATTCGGCGTGGAACTGCTGGGTCTCATTCGTCATGGTTCCACGCTACGCCGCCCCACGTGAGGCGGCCAGTCCGGTCACTCGGTCACTGTCCGGTCAGGGACCTCCAGAGGAAGCGGTAGCTCAGCGCCCGGACGAACGCCGCCTGCTTGTTGTCCGAGGCCGCCGCATGCCCGCCCTCGGTGTCCTCGAAGAACCAGACGTCGGGGATGTCCATCGCCTGCATGCGGGCGGCCATCTTCCGCGCCTGGACGGGTCCGACCCGGTCATCCGAGGTGGCCGTCCAGAAGAGGACCGGCGGATAGTCGACGTCGGCGGCGAGGAGGTGGTACGGCGAGAAGGTGCGGATGAACTCCCAGTCCTCCGGCACGTCGGGGTCACCGTATTCGGCCTTCCACGAGTAGCCGGCGCTCAGCTTCGTGTAGCGGCGCATGTCGAGCAGCGGCACGCCGCAGGAGACGGCGCCGAAGAGCTCCGGGTACTGCGTGAGCATGTTCCCGACGAGGAGGCCGCCGTTCGATCCCCCGGCGCAGCCGAGGTTCGCCGGGCGGGTGACGCCGCGGTCGATGAGGTCGCGGGCGACGGCGGAGAAGTCCTCGTAGGCGCGCATCCGGTTCTCCCGCATCGCCGAGGTGTGCCACACCGGACCGTACTCTCCGCCGCCGCGGATGTTGGCCAGCACGTAGACGCCCTTCCTGCCCGCCGGCAGCGACGAGTCGCCCGTCGTCTCCCGCGACAGCCAGCCGAGGCCGACGATCGGCGAGTAGACGGGGGTGCGGCTGACTTCGAATCCGCCGTAGCCGTCGAGGAGGGTCGGGTTGGCGCCGTCGAGGGTGAGTCCCTCCTCGGCGATCTGGAAGTACGGGATCCGGGTCCCGTCGGCGCTCGTCGCGAAGTGCTGTTCGACGCTGAATCCGGTGGCGGGGAAGAGCGCGGGCGAGGATTTGATGACGGCGGTGTCCGCGCCGTCGGTGCCTGCCGCGTCGCGGTCGGTGCCTGCCGGGTCAGGGTTGGTGCTTGCCGCGTCGCGGGCGCCGCCGAGGCTGCCGTAGGACAGGGTCGACGGGGTGAGGAACCCGGTGCTGACGAGCCAGAAGTCGTTGGCCGTCGCGTCGTCGTCGGGGTCGACGGGGCTGAGGCTGACCATGTGGTTCGCGGGCACTCCCGGCAGCGGCGTCGACGCGAAGTCGGCGGCGGGGTCGAGGACGAGGAGTTCGGACTGGACGTCGCGGAGGAGTTCGAGGACGAGGAAGTCACGGGTCTTCGCCCAGGATCCCAGGGCGGTGTGGTCGTCGGGCGCGAAGATGACGCGAGGTCGGATCGTGCCCGCCTTGACCTCGGCGGTGGGGGCGACGGCGAGGCCGCCGGCGGGAACGACGACGTCCCCGGCATCCCAGGCCGTCTGCGGCCGGAAGAGCACGTGGTCGTCGTCGACGCCGACGGAGACGTCGGTCGGAACGTCGACGCTGATCCAGGCGTCCTCCCACGCCGAGGCGGTCGCCGGCAGGCTGCCGCCGTCGGCCCTGATGTCGTCGAGGTCGATGAAGCTGGCCGTCGAGTTGAAGAAGTCGATGGCGTCGATGACGACGGCGCGGTCGCGGGTCCGCTGCTGCGGGGCGCCGACGTCGCTGCCGACGAAGATCGCGACGTGGTCGCGGGGCACTTCGGCGACGATGGGGGCCTCGGCGATCGCCTGCCCGCGGCGCAGGGCGCGAGCCTGGCGGGGGTAGGACGAGGTGGTCAGCGAGTCGGGTCCGGTGTCCGTGGCCACGAGGATCGTGTCGGCGTCGAGCCACGCGAAACGGGTCTTCGCGGCGGGGATGTCGAAGCCGTCGGCGACGAAGGTCTTCGTCACGAGGTCGAACTCGCGCACCCGGTGGGCGTCGCCGCCGTCGGGCGAGAGCGACACGAGGGCCCGAGTGTGGTCGGGGCGCAGCACCGAGGCACCGGCCCAGACCCATGGAGTGTCTTCGGTGCGGGCGAGTTCGTCGACGTCGAGGAGGACGTCCCACTCCGGGTCCTCGGAGGCATAGCTGTCCCAGGTGGTGCGGCGCCAGATGCCCTTCGGGTGGTCCTTGTCGCGCCAGAAGTTGACGTAGTGGTCGCCGCGTTTGGTGACCATGGGGATTCGGTCGTCGGAGTCGAGAGCCGTGAGGATCTCGTCGGACATCTGGTCGAAGAGTCCGTCGCGGAAGTGTTCGAGGGTGGCAGCGTTCTGGTCGCGGACCCAGGCGAGCTGTTCATCGCCGTCGATGGCCTCGAGCCAGAGGTTCTCATCGTCGGGTTCGGGAGACTGGACACTGGATTCCGGCGAAGCACTGTTCATGCTTCCATCCTGCCAGCTCAGCCGAGTGACTTTCGACTCAGATCGCGTCTCTCGAAGTGGTATGGGTCACAGCGGCGGGGTCACAGCGGTGGGCGGTGCAAGACGAGGCCGGGGCGACCGTTGGGGGCCTGGGGTCCGTGCCCGAGCGCGGTGAAGCCGAGACTTTCGTAGAGGCGGCGCGCGGGGCTGTCGATGTCATCGGTCTGCAGCCAGCAGCCGTAGCCGGCGATCGCGCTCAGCCAGGTCACGAGGGTGATGCGCCCGAGGCCGGAGGCCCGCAGGCGAGGGTCGCGGGCGAGGAGGTTGAGTGCGAATGTCCATTCGAGCGTCGGGGCGGCGTCGCCGAGGCGGTCGCGGAGTTCGTAGGCCCATTCGTAGTTCTGCTCCTGCCATGCCCAGAAGTGGCCGTAGGCGATCGCGCGGAGTCTGCCGTCGCCGGCCGAGCGAACGAGGGCGGTGAGGACCTGGCCCTTGCGCACCGAGGCGTCGTAGACCTTCGCGAAGTGCGCCGCGTACTTCGGATCCTCGTTGAGCGGCGGTTCTGCGGCGGCGGCGCCGTAGAGTTCGCCGACTTCGTCCGGGGGCGGAAGCACACCGTGCACGCCGGCGGCCGATGCCACCGGCTCCCACGTGTCGCCGAGGCCGCCGGGAAGCCCCCACACGAGTTCGACAGGCAGTGTTGCGTCCGCGGCCGTCGGTGCCCCGGTCCCGGGAAGGTCGTTCATACTACAACCTTAACGACTTGAGTAGTCATTGCACTGAACACCAGGCAAACTGATGTCGCAGTCTGGCGAGAGAATCGTCAGGGAGCTGCGATTCGACTTCGGGTTGCCGGTTGACATCGGGCTGCCGGTCGACATCGGGCTGCCGGTCGACATCGGGCTGCCGGTCGACAGCCGCGCGTCATCAGGCACCTGTCCGTGCCTCGACCTCTCTGGCCAGCCGAGACTCGACCGTGCTCTCCCCCGGCCGCCGACTCGCTCGCGGCGCTCTCCGCCGTCGCCGACCCGACGTCCCGCATTGACCACCCGGTGACTGTTCTCGATCGTGCGGAGTCACGACAGACCGGTCCCCTCGAGTCAGTGCCGCGGTGAACTCGCCGGTGATGCGCCATCTGGACTCCGGCGACACCGGAAATGCTTCGATGATCTGCCAGATGACATGTGAGTTCGCCTCTTCCGAGACCTCTGACGTGACGAGTTCACTCCCACGCGCTTCTGCCTCGCCTGCTTCTCTCTCGCCGCCCGGGTCGCGGGCATTCGGTTGTCGTCCGACGCTCGATCTTCGACCGTCGATCGGGCGGGTTCTCACTGTGTATCGGTGGCCGGTCGGCGTCGTGACGATGAGTTCGTCGGCGGTGGCTCGGTGCCTCCACCCCGCGAGCTCCTTCGTGTAATTGCAGGCGGCGCACAATCCTGAAGCGTTGTCCCAGGTGGTGGCTCCGCCATCAGCGACAGGCGTGGCATGGTCGGCATGTTTGATCAGGGCGTCGCACCACGGAGTCCGGCACACGTCATCGCGGACGAGGACCATCTGGCGCAGCAGGCCCCCGAACTCCCGGCGCTTCGAATCCATGGCGACCAGCTGACCATCGGCGGGCCGAGTGTAGAGCCTGCGCAGGAACACGCCCGCGTCGTTCTCGGCGATGAGCGACCGTGCCGCACCGGCCGGAATCGGGCCGAATCCCGGCAGCCACGCCGGGTCGTCGCCGGCGTCGAACATCGTCTCGTCGTTCATCACGACGAGCACGTCGAGCGGGACCGCATCGGCGCTCTCCTGCCCGGTCACGCGCTCGACGAGCAGGTCCGCCATCGTCTGGCTCTGCGTGCTGCCACCGGATGCACCGGTTCCCACTCGCGCTGCCGCCGATGTCGAGAGATTCGCGAATGCGGCGACAGCCTGCTGCATCGGCAGGAATGCGGTGAGGTAGGCCATGTTGCCCGGAGCCGGTCGGACGGTGACGCGGCGTTCGGTCGTGCAGTGATCGAGGTGGTCGACGGCCGCGACCTGGTCGAGCTTCTGTGCCAGCATCCGCACTTCGCTGCTGAGGCGCCCCACCCCCACCTCGGCGAGACGATCGGCCATCTGCTCATCGAGCTCCTGCTTCTTCTCCCGTGGCAGCCAGGAGGACTCCCGCGCGACGGCTTGAGCCTTCTCCTCCGAGATCTCTCCCTGCGACAGGGCCGCGTACGTGTGCGGCAGGTCCATGAGCAGGGTGCGAGCGAATCCGATGAGTTTGCTGCCGCGCGCACGCGACACCTTGCGGGCGAGACCGATCTCCGCGCCCACTCCCCTGCCCTGCCGTGCGCTGGGCACACCGTCCTCGGCCTCCCGGTTGCGGCGGTGCATGTCGAAGGTGAGGGCCTCGCGTGCCTGAGCGGCAGCGGCGGCCGAGGTCAGCTCCTCGAGCGCGGTGATCCGCTCGATCGCCTCACGCTCGGTCGTCGCCGGAGGCAGGGCGGACAGCGCTTCGCGCCAGCGGACGATGTCCGCGATGACGTCTGAAACGGTCTCCGACTCCATGACACAACCCTAGAGGTCGGTCCTGACACGACCCCGTCGAACACTGTCACCGCAGGTCAGTCCGCTGACGACGGAGTGGGCGACAGGGCGTCGGACGCCCGGCACCCCTCTCACCCGAGTCGCCGCGGCACCGACAGTCGCGGTCGCGTCGCAGCATCAGCAATCAAGGGCGCGCCGGAGCAACCGCAGAATCGGCAGTCACGCCCGGCTCAGACGAGCTTCTCCCCCGTCGTCTCCCGCGCGAGGAACCCCATGAGCACAACGGCGGCGACAACGAGCACCCCGGTGAGGGCGAACGTCGTGACGAGACCGAGCACAGGCCACATGAACGCTCCGAAGACCAGAGGGGCGATGCCGGTGGCGATCCGCGACGCCGCTGACGCCCAGCCGAAGCCGGAGCCGCGCAGCCGGGTCGGATAGAGCTCGGAGACGTAAGTGTAGAGCGTCGGGATGGCGATCTGGATGACGAATCCGAAGCCGATGATGCTCGCCTTCGCCGCGAAGCTCAGCTCCGATCCGGAGGCCTCGATGAAGACGGCCACGCACACGAGGAGACCTGCCGAGACGATCGCCGTCACCCCGAGCACCAGTTTGCGCCCGAGCCGCTCGACGACGAGCGCAGAGACGACGACACCGAGGATGCCGACAGCGGTCATCGCACCGGTGACGAGGAAGGCCGCCTGGTCGCCGAGTCCCTGCTTCTTGAGGATCCCCGGCAGCCATGTCAGTGCCGCGTAGTAGACAAGGAGGACGGAGACGAAGAGCGCCCACGACACCAGCGTCGTCTTCGCCGAGTACTGCCACAGCTGAACGAGCTGACCGCTGGCAGCCCGCAGCTGACCACTGACGGAGGTGATGAGACCCGCGGAGTTCCCTTCCATGCCCGAGGAGTCACCCGGGGTGACCGCAGGATCCCCCTGCCTGCCCGCGGAGTTGCCCTGCGTGATCGCCGCGTCCTCCCGCAGAACGGCAGCGTCAGTCCGGGTGTGGTCAGTCCGGGTGCGATCAGCTTGGGTGCGGTGCCCGGTCCCCTCGCCGAGGCTGTCGTGGCCGTCGCGGGCGGAGACCGCGGCTGGCACGTCGTGCGTCCAGGTCGTGACGTTCGCTCCCGTGCGCTCGACGAGCCTGGCGATGATGGCGTCGGCCTCGGCTGTGCGCCCGACTGAGGCGAGATAGAGAGGTGATTCGGGGATTCCGAACCGCACGGCGACCGTGAGCAGGGCGGGAATGATCATGACGAGCATGATGAGCCGCCAATCGCCCATGGTCAGCAGCCACGCGGAGACGAACGCGCACAGTGAGGCGCCGATCGGCCACCAGCCGTCCATCGCGGTGAGGACGCGTCCGCGGTGCCTGCTCGGAGTGAACTCGCCGACGAGTGCGTAGTCGACGGGGATGCATCCGCCGAGCCCGAACCCGGCGAGGAACCGGAACGCGATGAACCACCCGAACTCGGGCGCGAATGCTCCGGCGACGGTGAAGATCGAGAAGACGAGGAGCGTGAGCGTGAATGCCTTCTTGCGGCCGATGACATCGGCGATGCCGCCCCAGACGAAGGCACCGAGGGCCATGCCGATGAGGTTGGCCGTGGCGATCCATGCCGCCTCGCCGACGCTCAGGTCCCAATGCTCGCTGAGCAGGGGGATGAGGAATCCGTTGAGGGCGACGTCCCAGGCGTCGAACATGAAGCCGAGACCGCCGATGAGGAAGATCGCGCCCTGCGTGTTCCATTTCCACGGCAGGTTCGCGATGACGTCAGAGGCGGTGGGCGTCGAGGTCGAGGCTGCGGCTGTCACGAGGACACAGTACAACGTTTAACGCACAGATGCGCAAAACATGCGCCGGCGGCGGGATATGCGCCAGGGCGATACCCCGCTCGACGCGTGCCGGACCCAATCCCACCTGATATGCACAGAGGCGGATCCCGCTCGCGACCACGATGGTCATCGAGCCGGATCCGCCCCCGGAGAGCAGGTGGCGCTCAGCTCCTCACGCGAGCCGCACGAGCCAGTTGTTCTTGTCCTCGGCGCGACCGTACTGGATGTCGAGCAGCGCCTTGCGCAGCGCCATCGTCTTCTCCCCGGGCTCGTCGCCGTGGTCGATCGTGAACTCGTCGGAGACGAGCTTGCCGATCGGCGTGATGACGGCGGCGGTGCCGCACGCGAATGCCTCGACGATGTCGCCGTTCTCCGCTCCCTCACGCCACTCCTCGATGGTGATCGGCCGCTCGACGGGCTCGAGGCCGAGGTCGGGGGCGAGGTCGAGCAGGGACCGCCGGGTCACACCGTCGAGGATCGTGTCGCTGAGCTCGGGGGTGAGCAGCTTGCCGTCCTTCGTCACGAGCATGAGGTTCATGCCGCCGAGCTCGTCGATGTACTTGTGCTCCTCGGCATCGGTGAAGAGCACCTGCTGGCAGCCGTTGTCCGCCGCCTCCTGCTGGGCGAGGAGGGACGAGGCGTAGTTGCCGCCGCACTTCGCGAAGCCCGTGCCGCCGGAGCCGGCGCGGTTGAGCTTCTTCGACAGCCAGATCGACACCGGCTTGATGCCGCCGGCGAAGTAGGGGCCGGCAGGCGAGGCGATGACGTAGTAGTCGACCTCGTGGCTCGCCCGGACACCGAGGAACCGCTCGGAGGCGATCATGAACGGACGCAGGTAGAGGCTCGACTCGTCACCGTCGGTGCCCGGCGTCGGCACCCACGCCTCATCCGTCGACACGAGCGCCTTGAGCGAGTTGATGAAGTCCTCTTCGCTCAGCTGCGGCAGCGCGAGGCGCTCGGCGGAGCGGTTGATGCGCACGGCATTGCGATCCGGGCGGAACGTCCACACCGAGCCGTCCGCGTGACGGTAGGCCTTGAGGCCCTCGAAGATCTCCTGCGCGTAGTGGAAGACCGCGGCCGCCGGGTCGAGGACGATCGGACCGTAGGGTTCGACCTGGTGGGCCTGCCACCCGTCCTCGTTCGTGTACCGGATGTGGGCCATGTGGTCGGTGAAGTACTGCCCGAACCCGGGATCCTTCTTGATGTCCTCGCGCACCAGCTCAGGCTGCGGCTGGATGTTCTTGAGGACGGCGAATTCAGTCATCAGAGCTTCTTTCCCAGTTGTGAGGCGTAACACGTCTCAGGGTAGTCCATCCGACGACCCGGTCATCCATCGGGGGTCGACTCCCACCGCGCCGAGGCGGGGCGTCCCTCCGCGACGAGGTGACCTGTGTCCCCGGCGGGCGCCCGGGGCCCGTCCCGGCGGGCCCGAACGATCCATCCCGCGGGCCCGGCCGCCCGGTTCACCCCAGTCGGGCGGCGATCGCGTCACCCACCTCGGCGGTGGTCCGCGGGGTGCCGTCGCGCTCGGCGAGATCGGCTTCGACGGCCGTCTCGATCGCGGCGGCCACGGAGTCGAGTCCGAGGTGGGAGGCCATGAGCGCACCCGAGAGGATCGACGCGGTGGGGTCGGCGATCTGCTTGCCGGCGATGTCCGGCGCCGAACCGTGGATCGGTTCGAAGAGGCTCGGCGCGGTGCCCTCGACGTTGAGGTTGCCCGAGGCGGCCAGGCCGATGCCCCCGGTCACCGCGGCGGCGAGGTCGGTGAGGATGTCACCGAAGAGGTTGTCGGTGACGATGACGTCGTAGCGCTCGGGGTCGGTGACCATGTAGATCGTGCACGCGTCGGTGTGCTCGTAGTTGACGGCCACCTCGGGGAACTCCTCGCCGACCTTCTCGACGACACGGCGCCACAGGTGCCCGGCATGGACCATGACGTTGTGCTTGTGGACGTAGGTGAGCTTCTTCCGCCGGGCCTGCGCCCGCTCGAAGGCATCGCGCACGGCCCGCTCGACGCCGTACCACGTGTTGACCGACACCTCGGTCGCGACCTCGTGCGGGGTGTCCGTGCGCACGGAGCCGCCCATGCCGGTGTACGAGCCCTCCGTGCCCTCGCGGACGACGACGAAGTCGATCGCGGGACGGGCGGCGAGGGGACTCTCGACGCCGGCGAAGAGCTTCGCGGGACGGAGGTTGACGGCGTGGCCGAGCCCGAAGCGCATCTTGAGGATGACCCCGCGCTCGAGGACTCCCGAGGGCACGCTCGGGTCGCCGCACGCGCCGAAGAAGATCGCATCGTGGTTGCGCAGGGCCGCGAGTTCGTCATCGGTGAGCGTCTCGCCCGTCTCGTGCCAGCGCTTGGCCCCGACCTCGTAGTCGGTGAGCTCGAGGGCGACCGGCTCCCCGGAGAGCTCGATCGCGCGCTGGAGGACCTTGAGCCCTTCCGGCACGACCTCGGTGCCGATTCCGTCGCCGGGCATGACCGCTATGGAGTACGTCTTCATGCCCGCCAGACTAGAGCCCATCTCATCATGCAACCAGCCCATATCACTATGTGAACAGATCGCCTCGGCGCCTCCCGATCCTCCCACAGGTCCGAACGTGGACAATTTCACGTCTCAATCTTCGTCTGCGGCTACAAAATCCTTGGTCGACCGACGAAAATGGTGGTCAGCCGTCGCGACTCGACCGCGGCCGCAGACTCGCCGACTCACCGCTTCCGAGAGAAAGTCGATCCTTGACAGAAACGATCCGCAATCGTCGCGCCGCCTCCCTCCCCGCCAAGCTGTCCCGCTCGTGGCTGCTCGTCAATGCGGCGAAGGAGGCTCTGTTCGCACCCGCGCAGGCGTCCGAGGCCGATTCTGTCATCTTCGACCTCGAGGCCTCGGTGGCCGAGGACAAGAAGCTCGAGGCCCGCGACAACGTCGTCCGCGCCCTCGAGTCCGGCATGTCGGCGTGGGTGCGGATCAACAAGATGGAGTCGGAGTTCTGGGACGACGACCTCGCGGCCGTCGCCATGCTGCCCGGTCTGCGCGGGGTCATGCTGCCGGAGACCGAGCGCCCCGAGCAGGTCTCCTACACCGCGATGCGCGCGAAGGCCGGCCTGCCCGTGCTCGCGCTCCTCGAATCCGCCCGCGGCGTCGAGAACGCGACGAAGATCGCCGAGGCGCCCGGCACCTTCCGCCTCGCCTTCGGCACGAACGACTTCCGCAAGGACACCGGATTCTCCGGTGATCCGATGGCCCTCGCGTACGCCCGGTCGCGCCTGACCATCGCCTCGCGCATGGGCGGGCTGCCCGGCGCGATCGACGGCCCCTCGGCCGCCGACGCCAGCGATGAGCAGGTGCGTGAGGACGCCGACGTCACCCACAACATGGGCATGACGGGCAAGCTCGTCCTCAACATCGACCAGGTCAACGCCCTCAACGAGGCGATGAGCCCGAGCGAGGACGAGCGCACGTGGGCCCGCCAGATGCTCGCGGCGGCCGAAGGCGGCACGGAGATCACCGACGGCTCGTACCTGCCGCGTCTGGCGCGCGCGAAGAAGATCGCGTCGCTCGCCGACACCTACGGTCTCTGGAACGCCTGATCAGCGCCGATGCGCCCGGGGCCGGGCAACCGGCCCCGAACCCCCGTCTGCCCTCCCAGGCACCGTCCGCAGTCGCCCCCACACCGCGGTGGGCGCTGTGGTCGGTGCTGCCGGCCATGCTCCTCGTCGGCGCGTTCGGCCTCTGGCTGCGCCTGACCCACACCGGGCCGACCCCGCTCGATGTGTGGTGGGCCCACCTCGTCAAGGTGCCGCTCGATTCGGTGCCGTACTGGGTCGCGGTCACCCTCGCCGAGGTGGGCGGCGGCAACGGGGCGATGATGTGCACCGCGCTGGCTGCCGCGATCTTCATCCTGCTGCGCCGGTTCCGTGCCGCTGTCGTCATCGTCACGACGATGCTGCTCGGCGTCGGCCTCTCCGAGCTCATCAAGCTGCTCGTCGAACGGGCCCGCCCGGGCGATCAGCTCTACTCGTCGCTGGGCTACTCCTATCCGTCCGGTCACTCGATGGGCGCGGCGGCGCTGGCCTTCGGGCTCGCGCTCATCGTCACGCGGGCGGCGACGAGCACCCGTGCCGATCCCCTGCGGCTCCGCTTCCACTGGTCGCTGCTGCTCGCGGCAGGCTGGGTGCTCGCGATGATGTGGTCGCGCACCGCACTCCAGGTCCACTGGCTCACCGACACGATCGCCGGCGTCCTCGTCGGGCTCACCGCCGCGATCCTCGCCGATGCCCTGTGGACGTGGATCGGTCTGCGCACCCGCTCACCGCTGCTGCTCCGTTAGGCCCTCTCCGCTAGCCCCTCTCCGTCCGCCCCGCCCCGGCAGCGCCGAGCACGTCGAGGGCGGCGCTGACCGTCTGCGCGACGAGGCGGTCGTCGATCGGCGGCAGGCCCGGGAGGACCAAGCGCATGAGGAGCGGCCCGGTGAGGAGATCGGCGAGCCAGTCGGGGTCGGCACCGGGGGCGATCTCTCCGCGGTCGACGGCCCGGGCGAGGATGACTCGCGTGAATTGCCGCCTCGGTGAGAGGTAGGAGTCGAAGAACGCCGCCGCGCCGGACACATCGCCGGCGATGTCAGCGGCCCATCCGGCGAAGCCGCGGGTGACGACGGGGTCGGTGAAGAGCCGCTGCTGCCGAGCCTGCACCTCCGTGAGGTCGCCTGCGAGGCTGCCGGTGTCGATGTCGGTGTCCGTGCCGTGGCGGGCGGCGAGCACGAGCGGCACCACCTCGGCGAGATTGCGGAACCGGCGATAGAAGGCGGGCTTGTTCGTGCCCGCCCGCTCGACGACGAGATCGACGGTGACGGACGCGTAGCCGCGTTCGATGACGAGATCGGTGAGGGCGCTGACGATCTCGGATTCCGTTGCGCTCTTGCGCGGGCGACCGGTTCGGCTCATAGTGTAACCAATAGTAACGTTAATCGATGCGGACGACCCCTGGTCGCCGGTGAGGGGTTCCCATGTACAAGCGCATCGTCAGGGCCCGCATCCGCGCGGTCTTCGACCAGATCAGCCGCGGTCAGGTCATGCCCATGGTCGACAGCCTCGCCCCGCGCTTCGTCGACGTCTTCCACGGCGACCATGCGCTCGGCGGTCGGCGCACCACCCGGGAGGCGATGATCCGCTGGTGGGAGCGGGTGACGAGCATCCTGCCCGACGCCCGGTTCGCCGTCGACGACGTCATCGTCGACGGCGGACCGTGGCACACGCGGATCGCCGTGCGCACCCGCGTCTCGGGCTCACTGCCCGGCGGCGGCCGCTACGAGAACACGATGTTCCAGTTCCTCACCCTGCGGTGGGGGCGGATCATCGCGGTCGAGACGCTCGAGGACCTGCAGGTCCTCCAGCGCGCGCTCGCCGAGGTGGCCGCCGCGGGCAATCCGGACGCTGCGGCCGCGCCGATCACGGACTCGCCCTGACCGGCGAGTCGGCCTCAGTGCGCGCCGACGGCGTCGAAGCGCGCGCCTTCGGGCTTGGCCTCGAGCAGCATGAAGACGAGGACGATGAGCGGCCCGGCGAACGGGACGAGCGCGATGAAGAGGAGCGCTCCGGGCATGTTGACGTCGTGGAGACGGCGGACCATGAGCGCGAGCATCGGCACGATGACGGCGAGGAAGACGACGACGAGGAGCGCGAGACCGAGCCAGATGAGTGTCGCAGCCGGCGCGTGGTTCATGATGCCCGGGGACTGTTCGAGGGTGATCGCCTCACCGGTGGTCTGATCGACCCCGAACTCGGTGATCTTGGGGTTCGCGGCCGCCCACGCGAGGCCGATCGACATGCCGATGATGATGAGCGCATACGGGATCGCCATGGCGATGGCGACGAACAGGTAGACCCACCAGAACTCGCTGCGGGAGGCACGGCCGGAGAACACGGAGTACTTCTTGAGGAAGCGGGAGACCGCCTGCTTCGGACGGGCACCGCGCAGCGGCAGCGCGAGATCGCCGAGGCTGCCGGCAGCGGCCGTGCCGGCCACCGGGGCCTGGTGGGTGTCCTGCCCGGGAGCGGGCAGAGGGGACTGGGGGGAGTTGGTCATCGGGTTCCTTCATGGGAGTGGAACCGGCCCGACGCAGGCCACCCGAGGACGACCAGCGCGGGACCGGCGATGGTCGATGCAGTCACCGAGGGTTTCGATGTGCGCTGACCATCATAGCGGTGCCCCGCACCCGCCTGCGCGGATACGGGGCACCGAGTGTGGTCTGCGTCGGGTCCGCTCAGTCCTCGTCGAGCGAGACCGCGGAGAACGCCGAGGCGTTGACTGCGCCGGCGACGGCCCGCACGACCTCCTCGGGCACCGCCGAATCGACGGCCATGACCGAGAGCGCCTCGTTGTCCTCCGACGACGGTGAGACCTGCATGCCGGCGATGTTGATCTCGTTGGCGCCGAGCGCGAGCCCGAGCTGACCGATGATGCCCGGACGATCCTCGTAGCGGAAGATGAGGAGGTTGTCGGTGAGCTCGATCTCGAGATCGAAGCCGTCGACCTCGGTGAGCTTCTGCACGAGCTTCGGACCCGTCACGGTGCCGGCGACGGTGATCCGCTGTCCGTCCCCGGTCGTCGCGGTCAGGCGGGTGATGTTGCGGAACGATTCGCAGTACGGATCGGTCGTCAGCTCGACCCCGATCCCCCGCTCCTCGGCAAGCAGCGGGGCGTTGACGTAGGAGACCTGGTCGGAGACGACGTCCTTGAACAGGCCCTTGAGCGCCGAGAGCTTGAGGACGGAGACGTCCTTGTCGGCGATCTCGCCGTTGACCTCGACCTTGAAGTGCGTGACCGAGGATTCGGCGAGGGCGTTGACGACCCGGCCGAGGCGCTCGGCGAGCGGGATCCCGGGACAGACGTCCTCGTGGATCGCCCCGCCTGCGACGTTGACGGCGTCGGGGACGAGCTCACCGGCGAGCGCCTTGCGCACGGACTTCGCGACCGCGACCCCGGCCTTCTCCTGGGCCTCGACCGTCGACGCGCCGAGGTGGGGCGTGACGTTGACGGCGTCGAGGTCCATGAGCGCGGACGGCTCGGGCGGTTCGACGTTCCACACGTCGATGCCGGCGCCTCCCACGGTGCCCGCGGCGACCGCCTCGGCGAGCGCCTCCTCATCGATGATGCCGCCGCGGGCGACGTTGACGAAGCGGGCGCCCGGCTTCGCGAGCGCGAACTGCTCGGTGCTGATCATCCCGATCGTCTCGGGCGTCTTGGGCATGTGGACGGTGACGAAGTCGGAGACCGCGAGCAGCCCCGGCAGGTCGACGACCTCGACGCCCATCTGCGCGGCGCGCGCCTGCGTGATGTAGGGGTCGTAGCCGACGAGGCGCATCCCGAAGGCCTTCGCGCGTTCGGCGACGAGACCGCCGATGCGGCCGAGGCCGATGATGCCGAGCGTCTTCTCGTAGAGTTCGACGCCGGTGAACTTCGAGCGCTTCCACTCCCCCGCCTTGAGCGAGGTGTTGCCGGCGCCGAAGTACCGGGCCGAGGCGAGGATGTGGGCCATCGTCAGCTCGGCGGCGGAGATGATGTTCGACGTCGGGGCGTTGACGACCATGACACCCGCCGAGGTGGCGGCCGGGACGTCGACATTGTCGAGGCCGACGCCGGCGCGGGCGATGACCTTGAGGTGCGCGGCCGCGGCGATCGCCTCGGCGTCGACCTGGGTGGCCGAGCGGACGAGAATCGCATCGGCGTCGACGATGTCGGTGAGCAGGCGGGAGCGGTCAGCGCCGTCGGTGTGACGGATCTCGAAGTCGCCTCCGAGTGCGTCGATGGTGGCCGGTGACAGGTTTTCGGCGATGAGCACGATGGGCTTGGGCACTGAGTTACTCCTTCAGGGAACCGGGACGGGCTCATCATATGAGACTGCGTGAATACCTTCACAAAGTCTCAGGATCTGGGAACACCGTCCGCGCCCCGAGCACCCTGGACACCTGGAGCACCTCGAGGCGCCTCAGCGTCAGAATCCGTTCGGCGAGTACGGCATCCGCTCGAGACCGAACATCGACTTCGCCTGGACGGCGGCTCCCGGCACGTTCTCCTCGATGCGACCGGCGCGGACGAGGATGACCGGGTCCGCCCCGCCGAAGTAGAGGGAGCCGAGTTCGGCGATGCCGAGGCTGAGGTCGGCCGGCGTCGCCTCCGAGACCGGTTCGACGACGGCGCTCTGCCCGTCGGAGGTGACGCGGAAGCGTCCCCCGGTGAGCTCCTGCGGATCGTCGATGTCGAGGACGAGAGTGCCGGGCACGAACCATGCGCGGGCCTCGAGGGCGGCCCTGACGTCGAGGATCCGGATCCAGATGTTGTCCTCCGTCGACGTCGTCTTCACGCGGCGGGAGTCCGTGAGCAGCCACGGCAGCGGCGAGTCCTCGGCGGATTCGCCGAACTTCACCCGCGTCGAGAGGTCAATCGCGGCGAGGAAGGACCACAGGGAGGCGTACGCGGCGTCGGTGACGGCGACGAAGTCGATGAGCTCGATCGTCGGCGGGGTCGTCGACCAGCCCGCGAACTTGTAGGAGACGTAGCCGTCGGGTTCGCCGTCCTCCCCGAAGTGCAGGGCGGCGCGGACTCCGCGATCGGCCTCTCCGGTCTCGGTGTTGAGCGCGCCGGTGGCCCGTTCGACGTAGGTCTGCTGCCGCTCCATCGCCCCCGGCGAGGTCTTCATGAACTCGCCGTAGATCTTCGGCGCGAGTTCGCGCAGCACGCTCGGCAGACACATCTCCACCCGCCGGTCGGGTTCGCGGATCATCTGGAAGCCCGGCGAGGTGTCGACCTCGATCGCATGCGACCACGTCGCCACGCCGAAGCCGTAGCGGGAGTAGATCCCGCCCTCGGTCGCGGTCAGCGCCGCGAACGGGTAGCCGGCGGCCTTCGCCTCGGCGAGGTCGGTGGTGATCATCGACCGGAGCAGGCCCCGGCGGCGATGGGTGGGCCGCACGGTCACCCACGTGATGAGGTGCGCAGGCACGAGCCGCCCGGCACCGACGTTGACGAGCTTCTCGAACCACGCGAAGGTCGCGACGGGGATGTCGGCGTCGAGCGCATAGTCGTATTCGTTATCGGCGTAGACCGCGGTGAGACGACGATCGTCGTCGATCGCCCGCTGCACACGGGCCTTGAGCGCCGCATCGGTCGACCGGGAGTCGTGGAACCCCACGCTCGTCGACGCGAAGTAGCCCTTCGTCCTGGCATCCGGCTCCCCCGTGGACTCGTCGAAGGCGGGAGTGAAGCTCTCGAATCGGTAGTTCGTCACGGTGTCGTCTTCCTCGAGTCGGCCAGGGTTCCCTGCCTGCGACTCTAGCACCGGGGCCCCTGGTGACGAACGGAGGAAACTGCGCTACTGTCACGGAACTTCATGAGTTTGCTCAGACGACGATCAGGCGCATAATTGTTGAGCAGTTCGGCGATCCCGGACGCGACCGAGCCCACCGTCCGACCGACCACGAATCGAAGGACCACGATGACAGCAGCCCCGCCCGAGCGGCCGGGACGCGCGCCCCGCACAGACACCGTCTGGGCGCGACTGAAGCGCTCCCGACCAGCGATGATCGGCCTCGGGCTCGTCGTGTTCTTCGTCCTCCTCGCCGTCCTCGCCCCGGTGTTCGCGGCCCTGACCGGCAACAGCCCCTACGCCTACAACCCCGAGCTGCTCGCCCCCGACACCGCCCCGGCCGGGCCGCTGGGCGGGATGAGTGCTCAGCACTGGTTCGGCGTCGAGCCCCGCACCGGACGCGATCTCTTCGCGATCGTCTCCTACGGCGCGCAGGTCTCCCTGCTCATCGGACTCGCCGCGACGCTCGTCTCCGTCATCGTCGGCGTGGCGATCGGACTCATCGCCGGCTTCTACGGGCACCTCGCCGACCGGCTGCTCTCCCGGTTCACCGACATCGTCTTCGGCTTCCCGTTCCTCATCTTCGCCATCGCGCTCTCGGCGACCGTGCCCGCAAGCTTCCCGCGCCCGCTCCTGCTCATCCTCGTCATCGGCTTCTTCGGCTGGCCGCCGGTCGCCCGCGTCGTCCGCAGCGAGACGCTCTCGCTCAAGGAGCGCGGGTTCGTCCGCGCCGCCGCCGCGCAGGGCACGAGCAGCGCGCGCATCCTCGTCCGCGAGATCCTCCCGAACCTCGCCGCGACGATCATCGTCTTCACGACCGTGTCGATTCCCGGCAAGATCGGCGCCGAGGCGGCCCTGTCCTTCCTCGGCGTCGGCGTCAACCCGCCCACCCCGTCGTGGGGCCGGTCGATCTCCGATGCGATCTCCTGGGTCCAGGTCGACCCGATGTACCTCATCTTCCCCGGCATGGCGCTCTTCCTCGTCACGCTCGGGTTCAACATGTTCGGCGACGGACTCCGCGACGCCCTCGACCCCACCGCCGAACAGGGCCCCGAGCGCAGTGCCGACCGCACCCCTGACCGCGGCCCCGACACCCCGAGGATCGACCCGATGAGCGCAGGAGGCCAGCCGTGAACCGCGTGAAGTTCGCCGCGTCCCGGATCCTCGGGGCCGTCGTCGTCCTCATCATCATCGCCGCCGCGTGCTTCGCGATCTTCTACCTCATGCCGACCAATCCCGCTCAGCTCTCGTGCGGCAAACCCTGCTCCCCCGAGCGCCTCGCCGAGGTCGAGGCCTACCTCGGCGTCGACCAGGCGTGGTGGAAGCAGCTCTTCGACTTCCTCGCCGGCATCATCGGCGGGCGGACCTTCGGCGAGGGAGCGGCGGCGATCCACTGCAATGCCCCGTGCTTCGGGTACTCGTTCCGGCTGCGGGACTCGGTGACGAACCTCATCCTCCAGCGGCTGCCGATCACCGTCTCCCTCACCCTCGGTGCCGCGGTGCTCTGGGCGATCGGCGGGATCGCGGCAGGACTCATCGCCGCACTCCGGCGCGGCCGGTTCACCGACTCCGCGGTCATGGGGGCGGCGATCACGGGAATCTCCGCACCGACGTACCTGCTCGGCCTCCTCGGCGTCCTCCTCTTCGGGTTCACCCTCAACGTCCTCCCGATCGGCGGCTACGTCCCGCTCACGGAGAACCCCCTAATGTGGGCCTTCCACCTCATCCTGCCGTGGATCGTGCTCGCGATCGCCAACGGCGCGATCTACGCGCGGCTCACCCGCGGGCAGATGCTCGACGTGCTCAGTCAGGACTACATCCGCACGGCCCGCGCGAAGGGCCTGAGCGAGACCGTCGTCGTCGGCAAGCACGGCCTGCGCAACCTCGTCGTGCCGCTGACGACGCTGTTCGCCATCGACATCGGCGGCCTGCTGGGCGGAGCGGTGATCACGGAGAAGGTCTTCGCCCTCGGCGGGGTCGGCACCCTGCTGCTCGAGTCGGTGTCGAGCCTCGACATCCAGGTCATCGTCGGCGTCACCCTCTTCGCCGCCGCCGTCGTCATCATCGCGAACCTGCTCGCCGACCTCAGCTACTCGATCCTCGACCCGCGGATCGGAGCACGCGCATGATCCCGCACTGTCGCCGCCCACGGCTCCTCCTCACCCCCTCTCCGCTCATCTCACGCAAAGGACCATCATGAAGCGCTTCGGCCTCCTCGCCGCCACCCTCGCCCTGGGGCTCGTCCTCACCGGGTGCAACGCGAATCCCGAACTCAACGACGACTCGCAGGGCAACACGCTCGGCGAGACGCAGAAGGGCGGGACCCTCAACATCTTCTCCGAGGACCCCGACATCGACTTCGACCCCGGCAAGAGCCAGGGGCTCGCGATCACCTCGCTCTCCCTCGTCCACCGCCGGCTCACGACGTGGGACATCCAGCCCGACCAGCCGGGCGAGGTCGTGCCCGACCTCGCCACGGACACGGGCACGGTCAGCGACGACGGCAGGACGTGGACGTTCACCCTCAAGGACGGGCTGAAGTTCGAGAACGGCGACCCGATCACGACCGCCGACATCAAGTACGGCATCGAGCGGTCGTTCTCGACCGAGCTCTCAGGCGGCCTGAGCTACCACAAGGGCCTCATCGAGGGCGGCGACGACTACGCCGGCCCGTTCACCGGGGACGACCTCGCCTCGATCGAGACACCGGATGAGAAGACGATCGTCTTCCGCCTCAACTCGACGTTCGGCGACTTCCCGTGGATCGTCTCGATGCCCGCCTTCTCCCCCGTGCCCGAGGGCAGCGACGACCCCGGCACGTACGGCCTCGATCCCGTCGCCTCGGGTCCGTACAAGGTCGAGTCGAACCAGTCCGGCGCCGAGGCGGTGCTCACTCGCAACGACCAGTGGAATGAGGAGACCGATCCGGTCCGCACGGCCGGCCCCGACCAGGTCGTGTTCAAGCTCGGCCAGGACGCCTCGGTGACCTCGCAGGCGCTCATCTCCGACTCCGGGGACGCGAAGAACGGGTTCTCCGCGAGCTTCGTCCCCGCCTCGCAGCTCGCGCAGGTCCAGAACGACCCGAACGCGCAGTCGAGGCTCGTCACCTCGGGGCCCGGCGCCCTGTCCTACCTCGCGATGAACACCGAGCGGGAAGGGCTCAAGGACCTCAAGGTGCGGCAGGCGATCAACTACGCCGTCGACAAGAACACGTACCGGATCGCCGGCGGCGGTGAGATCTCCGGTGACTATGCGACGACGCTCATCACCCCCGGCATTCCCGGTCGCGTCGACTACGACCTCTACCCTGCCGGTCCCGAGGGTGACGTCGAGAAGGCGAAGTCCCTCCTCGCCGAGTCCGGTGCCGACCTCGGCCCGCTGACGCTGCTGACGAAGAACTCCGCCACCGACGTCGCCCAGGCCGAGGCGATCCAGCAGGCACTGGCCCGGGTCGACATCACCGTCGAGATCAGGTCCGTCGACACGAACACCTTCTCCGCCGATGCGACGAACGACGAGGGCGACTACGACCTCGCACTGACCTCATGGCAGCCGGACTACCCGTCGCCGTTCGGCAACATCCAGCCGCTCTTCGACTCCTCGCAGATCGGCGGCGGCAACTACAACATCTCCCGCTACTCGAACCCCGAGGTCGACGACCTCATCCAGCAGGCCACCGGGACTGTCGATGCGGCCGCGGCCGAGAAGATCTGGGCCGAAGCCGACAAGCGGATCATGGAGGACGCGCCGATCGTGCCGCTGACGTACAACCGGAACTCGTTCCTCCACGGCTCGAACGTCGAGAACTTCATCATCGGCGAGTTCCCGGCCTACCCCGTGTACTTCAAGGCCTCGCTGAAGGGCTGACCCGATGAGCGCGACCACCCCCGCCCTGAGCTACCGCGACTACTCGGTGTCCTTCGGTGCCCGCACCGTCACCCGGGACGTGTCCTTCGACCTCGTCCCCGGGTCGATCCTCGCCCTCGTCGGCGAATCGGGGTCGGGCAAGTCGGTCACCGCGCTCGCTCCGCTCGGCCTCGTGCCCGGCGCGAGCCAGGCCGGATCCGTGGTGCTCTGGGATCCCGCCGGCCCGGCCGGAGGCGGGGTGGGGCTGACCGGGGCGATCGAGCTCGTCGGTCTCGACTCCGCGGAGCTGCGTCCGATCCGGGGCGAGCGGGTCGGCGTCGTCTTCCAGGAGCCGATGAGCGCGTTCAATCCGATGTTCCGGGTCGGCCATCAGATCGCCGAGGCGGTCCGGGCCCACGCCGGCAGCGACGGTGCGGGCGGGGCCGGGCGCGGGGACATCGGGCAGCGTGTGCTCGCGCAGCTGAGCGCGGTCGGCCTGCCCGATCCCGAGACGGTCGCCGAGGCCTACCCGCATGAGCTCTCCGGCGGTCAGCTGCAGCGGGCGATGATCGCGCTCGCGACGATCAACTCCCCGCAGGTCCTCATCGCCGACGAACCGACGACGGCCCTCGACGTCACCGTGCAGACGGGCATCCTCGACCTCCTCGTCGCCCAGGCCCAGGCCGGTCAGGCCGTGCTCCTCATCACCCATGACATGGGCGTCGTCGCCGACATCGCCGACCGGGTGGCCGTGATGAAGGACGGGCGGATCGTCGAGACCGGGTCCGTCGAGGACATCTTCGACCGTCCCGCCTCGGACTACACGAAGCAGCTGCTCGCCGCCGTGCCGAGGCTGAGCGCGGTCGTCGATGCGCAGACACCGTCCGCCGCGCGCCCGGACGACCCCGAGCCCGCCGCGGACGCCGTTCCCGCCGGCACCGTTCCCGCCGCCGAACTTCGCGACGCCACCGTCGTCCATCGTTCGTCCGGCCGCCAGGTCACCGCGCTCGACGACGTCAGCCTCGTCATCCCGGCGGGTCAGATCACCGGTCTCGTCGGGGAGTCGGGGTCGGGCAAGTCGACGATCGCGAACGTCCTCACCGGTGGTCAGGCGCTGACCTCGGGCGAGGCGTTCGTCGCCGGTGAGCGCGTGTCCACCCGCCCGAACCGCCGCCAGCGCCGGCTGCGCGCCGAGGTCGGCGTCGTCTTCCAGGACCCGCGGGGCTCGCTCAATCCGCGACGCTCGGTCGGGTCGCAGATCGCCGAACCCCTGAGGGTGCACACGGATCTCAGCGGCCGTGACATCGACGCCCGGGTCGATGCGCTGCTCGCCGACGTCCAGCTGCCGACCGACTTCGCCGCCCGTTTCCCGCACGAGCTCTCCGGCGGACAGCGGCAGCGCGTGGCGATCGCCCGTGCCCTCGCGCTGCGCCCGAAGCTGCTCATCGCCGACGAACCGACCTCGGCGCTCGACGTCTCCGTGCAGCGCGGGGTGCTCGCCCTCCTCGGTGAGCTCCATGCGTCGCTGGACTTCGCGTGCCTGTTCATCAGCCACGATCTCGCCGTCGTCGAACAGCTCGCCAGTCACGTCGTCGTCCTCAAGGACGGTCGCATCGTCGAGCAGGGCCCGAGCCTTCAGGTGCTCACGGATCCGGGCGAGGCCTACACGCGCCGCCTCATCGAATCCGCGCCCGTGCCCGATCCGCGCATCCAGGCGGCCAGGCGCGCCGCCCGCCTCGCCGCGTAGAACCCGCCACGACGACGAAGGCGCCGCCGGAATCCCTCCGGCGGCGCCTTCTCGCACTCGTCACTCTCAGCGAGCGGCAGTGCCCTCGGTGTAGTCGTCGTCGGTGTCCTTGAGCCAGGCGAACATCTTCCGCAGCTCCCGGCCGGTGGCCTCGATCGGGTGCTTCTCCTCCTTGGCGCGCAGCGACTTGAACTCCTCGCCGCCGTTCTTCTGGTCGGTCATGAAGCGCTCGGCGAAGGTGCCGTTCTGGATGTCGACGAGGACGCTCTCCATGTTCTCCTTGACCTCGGGCGTGATGACCCGGGGACCGGAGACGTAGTCGCCGTACTCGGCGGTGTCGGAGATCGACCAGCGCTGCTTGGCGATGCCGCCCTCGACCATGAGGTCGACGATGAGCTTGAGCTCGTGGAGGACCTCGAAGTACGCGATCTCCGGCTGGTAGCCGGCCTCGGTGAGGACCTCGAAGCCGTACTGGACGAGGTGGGAGACGCCGCCGCAGAGCACGGTCTGCTCGCCGAAGAGGTCCGTCTCGGTCTCCTCGGTGAACGTCGTCTTGATGCCGCCGGCGCGCAGACCGCCGATCGCCTTCGCGTAGGAGAGGGCGAGCTCCCAGGCGTGTCCGGTCGCGTCGACCTCGACGGCGACGAGCACGGGCACGCCGCGGCCGTCGACGTACTCGCGGCGGACCACGTGGCCCGGGCCCTTGGGCGCGATCATGACGACGTCGACGCCCTCGGGGGCCTTGATGTAGCCGAAGCGGATGTTGAAGCCGTGGATGAAGACGAGCGTCTTGCCCGGGGCGAGCTGGTCCTTGATCTCCTTCTCGAAGATCTCCGCCTGCACCTGGTCGGGGGCGGCGATGGTGATGACATCGGCCCAGGCGGCCACCTCGGCGGGGGTGCCCACTTCGAGCCCTTCGGCAGCGGCCTTGTCCCGGCTCGACGAGCCTTCCTTGAGTCCGACGCGGACCTGCGCGCCGGAGTCGCGCAGGCTCAGTGCGTGGGCGTGGCCCTGACTTCCGTAGCCGATGATGGCGACCTTCTTGCCCTGGATGACGGACAGGTCGGCATCGTCGTCGTAAAAGCGTTCTGCTGCCATTGTTGCTGCTCCTTAGAGTTTCGGGGTGCTCACCCCATTGTTTCACAGTTCGGTACAGTTGCTCACCCATTGAGACGGTCGGTGTTCCACGGCGTGGAACGTCGGCCACCCTCAGAGCGAGGTCAGTTGCGCAGGGCGCGGTCGGTGATCGACTTCGGTCCGCGTCCCACGGCGACGACGCCGGACTGGACGATCTCCTTGATCCCGAAGGGCTCGAGGACCTCGCGCAGGGCTTCGACCTTGTCGAGCTCACCGGTGGCCTCGACGCTCACCGAGTCGGTGGAGACATCGACGATCGAGGCGCGGAACATCTCCACGGCGGCAGCGACCTGCGGCCTGGTCGCCGCATTGGCCTTGACCTTGTAGATGACGTGGGCCCGGCGCACCGACGCCGCCGGTTCGAGCTCGACGATCTTGATGACGTTGACGAGCTTGTTCAGCTGCTTCGTCACCTGTTCGAGGGCGACGTCGCGGACGTCGACGACGACGGTGATGCGCGAGAGCTCATCGTGTTCGGTCACGCCGACGGCGAGGCTGTGGATGTTGAAGCCGCGGCGGGCGATGAGCCCGGTGAGACGCGCGAGCACACCGGGCTTGTTCTCGACGAGGACTGAGAGCGTGTGCCGGTTGTTCATTCCAGGCCTCCTTCGATCTGCGCCACGGAGCGCATGGTTCCGTCTTCACCGGCGGCCGCCTCGGCGATCGCCGCTTCCGCCTGCTCCTCCCCCTCGTCCTCGAAGTCCGGGCGGATGCCGTTGGCGTACTGGATCTCGTCGTTGGAGACTCCGGCGGCGACCATCGGCCAGACCATGGCATCGGGCGGGACGGTGAAGTCGAGGACGACGGGCCGGTCGTTGATCTCGAGAGCCTTCTCGATCGCCGCGTCGACCTCGTCGTTGCTGTCGACGCGCAGCGCGAAGCAGCCGTAGGCCTCGGCGAGCTTGACGAAGTCGGGGATCCGAATCGTCTCGTGCCCGGTGTTGAGGTCAGTGTTCGAGTAGCGGCCGTCGTAGAAGAGCGTCTGCCACTGCCGCACCATGCCGAGGGAGGAGTTGTTGATGATCGCGACCTTGATGGGGATGTCGTTGAGCGCGCAGGTCGCGAGCTCCTGGTTCGTCATCTGGAAGCAGCCGTCCCCGTCGATCGCCCAGACGACGCGGTCGGGTTCGGCGGCCTTCGCGCCCATCGCGGCGGGCACGGAGTAGCCCATCGTGCCGAGGCCGCCGGAGTTGAGCCACGAGCGGGGGCGTTCGAAGTCGACGAACTGGGCCGCCCACATCTGGTGCTGGCCCACGCCTGCCGCGTACACCGCCTCGGGGCCGGTGAGGGCGGAGATGCGGGAGATGACGTACTGCGGATCGCAGAGCTCGCCGTGGGAGGAGTACCCGCGCGGGTACGTCTGCTTGAGGCGCCGGAGGAACCGCCACCACGGCTCGCGCTGGCGCTCGAGGGCTTCGGGGAACTTGCCGCGCAGCTCGGTGAGGATCTCCGAGAGCACTTCGCGGGCGTCGCCGACGATCGCGACCTCGACCGCGCGGTTCTTCCCGATCTCGGCGGGGTCGATGTCGGCGTGGATGACCTGGGCGTCGGGGGCGAACGAATCGAGGTTGCCGGTCACCCGGTCATCGAAGCGGGCGCCGATGGCGATGAGCAGGTCGGCCTTCTGGAAGGCCGCGACGGCCGGCACGCTGCCGTGCATGCCCGGCATTCCGAGGTGGAGCGGGTGCGAGTCGGGGAAGGCGCCGCGGGCCATGAGCGTGGTGACGACGGGGATGTTCGTCGCCTCGGCGAGTTTGAGCAGCTCCTTCTCCGCCTCGGAGCGGATGACGCCGCCGCCGATGTAGAACACGGGACGCTGCGCCTCGCCGATGAGCCGCGCGGCCTCGCGGATCTGCTTGGCGTGGGGTTTGAGGATGGGCCGGTAGCCGGGCAGCTGCGGCTCCTCGGGCCAGACGAAGGGGGCCTCACCGGTCTGCGCGTCCTTCGTGATGTCGACGAGGACGGGTCCGGGGCGACCGGTCGTGGCGATGTGCGCGGCGTTGAGGATCGCGGAGGGGATGTCCTCGGCCTTCGTGACGAGGAAGCTGTGCTTCGTCACCGGCATCGTCATCCCGACGATGTCGGCCTCCTGGAAGGCGTCGGTGCCGAGCAGCTTCGAGCTCTGCTGGCCGGTGATGGCGAGCAGCGGCACGGAGTCCATGTGGGCGTCGGCGAGCGCGGTGATGAGGTTCGTCGCCCCCGGTCCCGAGGTCGCGATGCACACGCCGAGGCGACCCGAGGCCGCCGCGTACCCTTCGGCGGCGTGGCCGGCGCCCTGTTCGTGGCGGACGAGGATGTGGCGGATCTTGTCGGTCTCGAGCAGCGGGTCGTAGGTCGGAAGGATGGTGCCGCCGGGAAGCCCGAAGACGGTGTCGACGCCGAGGCGCTCAAGGCTGCGGACGATCGCCTGCGCGCCGGTGAGGACCTCCGGCGCCGAGGATCGCCGGATGCTGGTCGGGGTCGCGGTCACCGGGGGTGCGCTCTGCGCAGTCCCGGCGGCCGCCTTCTGAGCCGAGGGCGTGGCTGCCATCGTGTCGTATCCTTCCTGGGTTGACCCGCTCGCGTTTCGTCCCTGCATGAAAAAAGCCCCTCCGGTTTCGGTAGGGGCGCGCGGAACGTGTCGTACTGACAGGCTACGGATGATCCGCGCGCTGGCTAATGACGACGACGAGAAGGTGAGTCATGCCTCAATGGTTCACCGCCCCACCGGGAGTGTCAAACGGCAGAAACGATCGTCTCGCAATTCGGGATCAACGATGCTTGATGGATGAGATCGACCGCCTCGGCGAGGCAAGGACCGTTCTCCCCGCCGATCGGCGAAACTCCACTTCAGAGCACCATGGACGCGGGAGTAACCGCGGACTAGGCTTGATGTTCGTGCGCCCCCTTCTACGCTTCTGGCCCGATCTGCGCGCGCGGATCGGCATCTACATCGTCGTTCTCGTCCTCACCCTGCTCGCGAACGGCATCCAGCTCATCGTCCCGGTCATCACCGGGTACATCATCGACGGCCCCATCACCTCGGGTGATCTCTCAGGCCTGTGGCTGCCCGTGCTCGGGGTCCTCGGCATCGGCATCGCCGAGGCGGTCGCCCTGTGGGCGCGGCGGATGATCGTCGCACCGGTGGTCTCGGCGTGGGAGATCCGCTGGCGTGCGCGCCTCTTCGACCGGCTCCAGTACACCTCGGTGGCGATCCACGACTCGTGGGAGTCGGGACAGCTGCTCTCGCGCGCGACGAACGACCTCTCGCAGCTGCGGCGGTTCTTCGCCTTCGGACTGCCGTTCCTCCTGGCAACTCCGATCGTCATCATCGTCGGCACGATCATGCTCACCGTCCTCCAACCGGTCTTCGGCCTCATCATGCTCGTCATGGCGGTGCCGACGATCATCGCCGTGGCGATGTTCGAACGGCGGTATCGGGAGACTTCGCGGCAGTCCCAGGACGCCGTCGGCGAGATCACGACCGATGTCGAGGAGTCGATCCAGGGCATCCGGATCCTCAAGTCCTTCGGCCGCTCCCCGTGGGCCGCCGAGCGCTTCTCCGTCCTGGCGCGGAAGTTCCAGGGCCTCGAGGTGCGCAAGGCGAAGCTCGACTCGTGGTTCTGGAGCGTCCTCATCCTCCTGCCCACCCTCGCCCAGGCCGCGATCGTCGGCATCGGGACCTTCGGCGTCGTCCAAGGCTGGACGACGATCGGCACCGTCGTCGCCGGGGTGACGATCTCCATGGTCCTGCGGATGCCGATCGAGATGCTCGGGTTCCTCCTCGCCGATGCCATCATGTCGATCACCGCGGCCGGCCGCTACTGGGAGGTCATCGACATCCGCCACGACATCACCGATGCCGCAGGCGGCATCGACGACGACCCCGCTGTCGGCCGCCACCGCGGGGAGCTCGTCTTCGACGACGTCGACTTCCACTTCTCCGACACGGACCGTCTCACGCTCTCGGGCCTCGACCTCACGATCGAGCCCGGGCAGACGCTCGCCCTCGTCGGCACGACGGGCTCGGGCAAGACGACGCTCGCCTCGCTCGTGCCCCGGCTCCAGGACGTCACCGGCGGGGCCGTGCGCATCGACGGCGTCGACATCCGCGACCTGCCGGTCAACGAGCTGCGCCATCTCGTCTCCGTCTCCTTCGAGGACCCGATCCTCTTCTCCGCGAGCGTCCGCGACAACGTCGTCATGGGCGCCCCGGGCTCCGACGACGATGCCGTGTGGCAGGCGCTGGAGATCACCGCGGCGGACGACTTCGTCTCCCGTCTGCCCGAGGGCCTCGACACGCAGGTCGGCGAGCAGGGACTCTCCCTCTCCGGGGGACAGCGGCAGCGCCTGGCCCTGGCCCGGGCGGTCATCGGCAGGCCGCGCATCCTCGTCCTCGACGACCCGCTCTCGGCCGTCGACGTCGACACCGAGGACCGCGTGCAGCTGAAGCTGCGGGAGATCCTGCCCGATTCGACGACGCTCATCATCGCCCACCGGCCGTCGACGGCCGCACTCGCCGATGTCGTCGCCGTCCTCGACGAGGGCCGCATCGTCGCGCGGGGCACGCATGAGGAGCTCCTCGAGACCTCCCCGCTCTATCGCGAACTCATGGGAGCGGGCATGCAGGCGACCGCCTCGGCGCGCGGTGAGGGAGCGACCGCCTCGGCGGGGAACCGGCCGACGGAAGGGGGCCTGGCATGAGTGCGCCGCGCCTGGCAGAGGACGACGGGGTCGAGGAGCTGCCGCCGGACATCGCGGCCAAAGCGCGGGCGCTGCTGTTCTCGCTCGTGCGCCCGCACCTGCCGATGGCCGTGCTTCTCCTCGTCATCGTCGTCCTCACCTCGGCCACCCTCGTCATCGGGCCGCTCTTCATCGCCGACGCCCTCGACACCGGCATCCCGCAGGCCGTCGCCGGCGACCCGGCGGCGCTGACGCGGGCGATCACGCTCTTCGTCGCCTCCGCCGTCGCCTCGGCGGTGCTCGCGTTCACGGCGACCCGCCTTGTCGGCATCACCGCGCAGAAGATCATCTTCACCCTGCGCCAGCGCGTGTTCACCCATGTTCAGCGCCTTGACCTGGGGTATCACGAGAAGTCGACGTCGGGCCGCCTCGTGTCCCGGCAGACCTCGGACATGGAGTCGGTCCAGCAGTTCCTCTCGTACTCGCTGTTCGAGACTGCGCTCGCGCTGCTCCAGATGGTGTTCATCGCGATCACGCTCATCGTCCTCGATGTGCCGCTGGCGATCGTCGTCTTCGCCGGGTTCATCCCGCTGTTCTTCATCACGAAGGCCGCGCACCGGACCCAGCGCGGGGCGTACCGGCGCACCCGGACGTCGATCGCGAAGGTCATCGTCCACTTCGTCGAGACGATGGGCGGCATCCGCGCCGTCCAGGCCTACCGGCGCCAGCCCGACCGTCGCGGCACTCTGCGCGAGCAGGACACGGCGTACCGGGACGCCAACACCGATGCGCTGCGGGGCGTCGCGTGGTTCGCCGGGTGGACGCGGCTCGTCGGCAACGTCACGCAGACGGTCATCATCGTCGTCGGCGCGTGGCTCGTCATCGAGGGATGGACGCAGATCGGCGTGCTCGCCGCGTTCATCCTCTACCTGCGCCGGTTCTACGGTCCGCTCGACGAGCTCGTGCAGTCGTTCAACCTCTACCAGTCGGCGTCGGCGGCGCTCGAGAAGATCGCCGCCGTCCTCGACACGGATCCCGGCGTCCCGGCACCGGCCCAGCCCACACCCCTGCCCGCGCACACGGAGACCGGGGCGGCTGAGTCGGCGGGGGCGGCCGGGGCGGCTGAGTCGAATGGGTCATCCACCTCGGCGACGGGACGGTCGATCGACCTCACGGACGTCCGCTTCGCCTACGCCGACGGACCCGATGTCCTCCCCCGCTTCGACCTGACGATCCCGGCGGGGCAGATCGTTGCGCTCGTCGGCGCCACGGGTGCCGGCAAGTCGACGCTCGTCAAGCTCGTCACCCGGTTCTACGATCCTTCGGAGGGCACGGTCAGTCTCGACGGGGTCGACCTGCGCGACCTCGATGACGCACAGCTGCGCTCGAGCGTCGTCATGGTCACGCAGGAGTCGTTCCTCTTCGCCGGCACGATCGCCGACAACATCCGGATCGGCAATCCGGAGGCCACCGACGCCGAGGTGGTCGCCGCCGCCCGGGCGGTCGGGCTCGACCCCTACATCCGCCGCCTGCCCGACGGCTACGACACCGACGTGAAGAAGCGCGGCGGCCGGCTGAGCTCGGGCCAGCGGCAGCTCGTGTCGTTCGCCCGGGTGTTCCTCGCCGATCCCGATGTCGTCGTCCTCGATGAGGCGACCGCTCACCTCGACATCCCGTCGGAGAGGCTCGTGCAGAAGGCGCTCGCGACGGTGCTCGAGGGCAGGACGGCGATCATCATCGCCCACCGGCTCTCGACCGTCGAGATCGCCGACCGCGTGCTCGTCATGGACGCCGGGCGCATCGTCGAGGACGGCACGCCCGAGGAGCTCATCGCCGGCACCGGTCGCTTCGCCCAGCTCCACCGCGCCTGGCGCGACACCCTCGTGTGAGGGGCCCGGCGGCGTTCGCGGCGTCCGCTGGCGATCGACGCCCCGAACCGACAAATACGCCCCGAGCCGACGTCCGCCCGTCTTCGACGCCCTCAACCGACAAATACGCCCTGCGCTAACGGCGTATTTGTCGGTTCACCGCGTCGATACTGCCGCGTGCGGAGTGTGACCGCGTATTTGTCGGTTCACCGCGTCGGTGCCGCCGGTGTACGGGCGCTGACGAGCCGTGCCAGATCGGTGAACGGGCGCCGGCGCCACAGGTCCTTCCAGAAGATGCGGACGACGGTGTAGCCGAGAGCCCTCAGCTGCCGCTCGCGTTCGCGCTCCCTGTCGAACGCGTGACGGGGGTCCGTGTCGTCGATCGTGTATTTGATCCGGCCGTCGAACTCGAGGATCGTCTTCGATGCGGCGTGGAGGAAGTCGACCCGAGCGACGAAGCGACCGTGGGCGTCGGCGATCTCCACCTGCGGCTCGAACCCGGTGAGGCCGACCTCGTGGAGCCTCACCGCGCTGATCGACTCTCCGGGTGACTCGCGACGCGGATCGGCGAGGTCGAGAGCCGCCGCGACGCGGAATCGGCCGCGAGTCTCGCGGCACTTCGCGGCGGCGTCGCGCAGTCCGTCCGGCGTCACCACGTGCCGACGCAGTGCGTCGTCGAGCATGGGCACGCTGATGTCGAGGTCGCAGTCGCGGGCGACATCGATGAGCGTGCGCTCCCGTGTCGTCAGGGCGACATCGCCAAGGCGGTCGATCTGTCCTGGAGGAACGTCGCGCCGTCGTATGAACAGGTGGGCGTGCCGCTTGTTCGTGGAGGTTCGGATGACTTCGACGAACGGCTTGTCCATCTTCACGATGGTGAAGTCCCACAGCAGAGCGGCCGACAGATGGGAGAAGACCTCCACGTCGTGGCGACCCGACTCCCCCGACCGACCGTTGACGACATCGGCACGGGTGCGGATGAGGACCTTGGCCCGAGCGAGCACGTCGCGCACGTCTCCCACTTCCTCGAACAACTCGGCCTCGCCGAGCGTGACCGCGTCCGCGATCCTGGCGTGCCTGGGATTGTCACACAGGCGCTTGACCGCGAACCGCCCCCGAGCGACTCGCTCCAGGCAGCAGTCGGCTGCCACGCTCACGTCGCGGTCGGAGCAGCCGAGACGTCTCAGGTCGGCGGTCGTGAACACCTGATACATGACATCATTCTGCGCCTATCGATACCAAACGTCAATATAGCTGAGCAAATGCGTCACAGTGCACTCACACTGTGCTTCGACGTGAGTAGCGCGGACAGGCCTGAGCAGCCAGCGCGCGACACATTCCGCTGCGACGCCCCGAACCGACAAATACGCCCTGCGCTAACCGCGTATTTGTCGGTTCACCGCGTCGGTGCCGCCGCGTGCGCAGTGTGACCGCGTAACTGTCGGCTCGGGGCGTCGGTGTCGCCGCCTCACTCCGTGATGAGAGGGACGAAGCGGTAGCGGCCGTGCCGGGTGATCGTCACCGCGCCGGCGGCCTCGCCCGTGCGTTCGACGCGGAGCATCACCTCGGCGACCGGGAGGACCATGACTCCCCCGACGGACAGCTGCGCGACGAGGCTCTCGGGCAGTTCATCAGCACCTGCGGACACGAGGATGCGATCGAACGGCGCACGCTCGGGTCGACCGAGCACCCCGGGCGTCGCCTCGGCGAATTCGAGGCAGTCGATGCCGAGCCCGGCGACGGCGGAGATAGAACGATCGAGGAGCTCCCGGTGACGCTCGACGCCGATGACACGGCCACCAGGTCCGACGAGCGCGCCCAGGAGGGCGGTCGTCCATCCAGAACCGGACCCGAGATCGAGGACCGTCTCCCCCGGTTCGACGCCGAGCAACGCGAGCATGTCGGCGACCGTGCTCGGCTGCGAGTTCGTCTGCCCGCACCCGATCTCAAGCGGCACATTGCTGTCCGACCAGCCCTGCTGATCAGCGGGCAGGAAACGGTGCCGCGGCACCTGCGCGAACGCCTCGGCGAGCGTGACCGGTTCTGAGCGAGCGCTCATGGCACGAGGATACGCTCGCGCGATGCCGTCGAGAAGCGAGCGGCCGCGAGTACAGTTGACCCGTGACGAATGCAGAGCTCGACCGCGCGCGGACCCTCATCACCTCGATCCCCGACTACCCGGAGCCCGGGGTGAACTTCCGCGACATCTCCCCGCTGCTCGCCGACGGCGCCGCGTTCAACGCCGTCACCGATGCGCTCATCGCCCCGTTCGTCGGCCACTTCGACTTCGTCGGCGGACTCGAGGCGCGCGGATTCCTCTTCGCCGGGGCGATCTCGGCGAAGACCGGGGCGGGCATCCTCCCCATCCGCAAAGCCGGCAAACTGCCCAAACCCGCCGCGGCCGTGTCCTACACCCTCGAGTACGGCACCGCGACGATCGAAGCCCCCGACGTCCTGCGCCCAGGCGATCGGGTCCTCCTCGTCGACGACATCCTCGCCACCGGCGGGACGCTCACCGCGGCGCAGGCTCTCGTCACCGAACTCGGCGCCGAGGTGGTCGGCTCAGCCGTCGTCCTCGAGCTCACCGACCTCGGCGGTCGTGCCCATACCGGCGACGTCCACACCGTGTTCGCGGACTGACATCGTGGTCGCGGACTGATCCGACTACCGCGCTGACGCGGCAATGCAACCTGCCTGCACCACAACCTCGGCGCCGGAGAATTCACGCTCAGCGCAATCGGAGAAATCATGCAGACTTCGGGAATGATTCGGGCGGTGAGTGTCGTTGTACGCTCTGTTGTGTGCCGGATACCGGCGCGCGACTTCGGGTCGAGGCGTCCCACCGGGCGCCGACCAGACCATCATCCGTGACGAAAGGCGACACCATGTCGGTACCAGATCTCACCCTCAATGACGGCTTGACCATCCCGCAGCTCGGCTTCGGCGTCTTCAAGGTCGACCCCCAGGAGACCGAGCGCATCGTCACCGATGCCCTCGAAGTCGGCTACCGTCACATCGACACCGCCGCTGTCTACGGCAACGAAGAGGGCGTCGGACGCGCCCTCGCCGCTTCGGGCATCCCCCGCGACGAGCTCTTCATCACCACCAAGCTGTGGAACGACCGCCACGGCGCCGCCGAGTCGCGCCGCGCGCTCGAGGAGAGTCTGACGAAGCTCGGACTCGACTACGTCAACCTCTACCTCATCCACTGGCCGACCCCGGCGCAGAAGAACGCCGTCGAGACCTGGGAGGCGTTCCCCGGCTACCGCGACGAGGGCCTCACCCGCTCGATCGGCGTGTCGAACTTCGACTACCGCTACCTGCCGGAGATCCTCGACACCGGCATCATCCCGGCCGTCGACCAGATCGAGCTGCACCCGCAGTTCCAGCAGATCGACACCCGCCCCCTGCTGGCCGAGAACGACATCAAGATCGAAGCCTGGGGACCGCTGGGTCAGGGCAATGTCGACTACGCGTCGACCGTGATCGGCGAGATCGCCGAGGCACACGGCAAGTCGTGGGCCCAGGTCATCATCCGCTGGCACCTGCAGCGCGGCCACATCCTCTTCCCCAAGTCGAACAACCGCGAGCGCATGGCGCAGAACTTCGACGTCTTCGACTTCACCCTCACCGACGCCGAGATGGCCTCTATCGACGCGCTCGAGAACGGCGGTCGCGTCTCGGCCGATCCCGCCGACGTGAACTGACGTACGGAAGCGAGCTGACCTCGCCGAGGTTGTGCGGACTGACGTGGTCCGCTGAGGTCCGCACCGGCTGAGTCCGGTGCCACAACACCATGAGAACGCGGGCGAAATTGTTTCGCCCGCGTTCTGCGTTGGCGGGATCAGCTCGGATCAGCGGCAGGGGGTTTGCCGTCGCCGCCGTCACCGTCGGGGTGATCCCCGCCGAGCACGTCACCGGTGCGACCGCCGTAAGCGGCGATCTTGTATTCGGTGGCGGCCAGCGACAGGGTGAGCTCGCGGATACGGCGACGGATCGTGTCGCGGTGCTCGATGAGCAGGTCGAGCCTCTCCGGCACGGTCGTCTCCCCCGCCTCGACGAGTTCGACGTAGTGGGCGAGGTCGCGCATGGGCATCCCGGACAGCCGCATCCGGGTGAGGAACACCAACCGCCGCTGAGCCTCGGCGCCGTAGACACGATGCCCGGCTGTGTCCCGGTCCACCGCGACGAGCCCCTTGCTCTCGTAGTAGCGCAGGGTGTGGGGTGAGAGGCCGAGCAGCTCGGAGATCTCCGCGATCGACAGCGAAGCGGCCTCGTCACCGCTGTTGACCATCCGGTGGATGATCTCGACCGGCAGCGTCCCGTCGACCTCGGCGAAGTCGCCCAGGTCCGCGAGGATCCGGCTCATGAGATCGTCGGTCGCCATGCTCACACCGCCCGCTGTGAAGGTCGCATGCCGGGAAAGTCAGCGCTCTCCGCCACGGCGGCCAGGCGCTCGACCTCGGCCGCACCTCCACTGTACGCCGCCCGCAGACGTCGCACCGCCTCGGCGCCGAGAGGCAGACGCAAGGGCAGCTCACCACTGCCTTCAAGGCTCGCCTCGACCAGATCGACGATGATCGCCGCCGCACGGACTGGGTCTCCCTCCTGCCGGCCGTCGACCTCGGCGAGATCCGTGCGGGCTGGTCCGACGATCGCCGCATAGACGTCCGTTCCCGCGGTCACCCCCAGCGAATGCGCGGTATTGAACCCGGTCCGGAACCGTGAGGGCTCCACGAGCATCACGCCGATGCCCAGCGGACCCACCTCGGCGGCCAGTGCCTCCGACCAGCCTTCGAGCGCGAACTTGCTCGCCGAGTAGGCCCCCGCCGCGGGAAACGACACTCGCCCTCCCTGACTGCTCATCTGGACGATCGCACCACGGCCCCGCGCCCGCATGAGCGGCAGGATGGCGCGGGTGAGAGCGGCGGCCGCGAAGAAGTTGAGCTCGAGCTGCTCCCTGAGCGCGCTGAGGCCGATCTCCTCGACAGCCCCGACGATCGCCCGCCCCGCATTGTTGATGAGGACATCGACGTCGAGGTCGGTCAGTGCCTCCCCCACTTCGGCGACGGCGGTCTCATCACGGAGATCCGCGGTGAGGACGGTGAGGCGCTCCCCGACGTCCGCCTTGAGCTTCTGCAGGGACTCCGGGTCGCGGACCACGACGACGGCATCGTGCCCGCGCGCCAGCACCTCCTCGGTCAGTGCCCGCCCGAACCCCTGCGAGGCACCGGTGATCGCCCAGCGCCGCCGGTGCTCGGACGGCTCGCGTACCTCTGTCGTCGTTGTCGTCGCTGCTGTGTTGGTCTCGATGTGTGAGTTCATGACAGCGACGCTACAAGTTCGAGCGCACTCGAACGCAAGGCCGAGCGCCGAAGAAGTTCGCTGCCCTGGTGGCTCGCGCCTCTCCGCGTCCCTTACGTCAGCACACGGATCGGCTCACCGGCGATCCACGCCGCGATGTCCTCGACCGCCTGCGGGTAGAAGATCCGATACGTGCCCTCGGTGACATAGCCGAGGTGCGGGGTGAGCACGGTCCGCGGGCTCGTGCGCAGCGGATGGTCGGCGGGCAGCGGCTCGGTGTCGTAGACGTCGAGGCCCGCCCCGCGGATCGCTCCGGAGTCGAGCGCGTCGGTCAGCGCCGCGGTGTCGATGAGCCCGGCCCGCGAGGTGTTGACGAGGATCGCGCTCTGCCTCATCAGCGCGAGCTCGTTCGCCCCGATGAGCCCGCGACTGCGGTCGCTGAGCTTGTAGTGGATCGTCACGACGTCGGAGGTCTCCAGCAGCTCTTCCTTGCCCACGGCGCGCACCCCCACCTCGGCGGCGCGTTCGGGCGTGAGATTCGCACTCCACGCGACGACGTCCATCCCGAAGGCCTGCCCGATGCGGGCCACGCGCGATCCCAGGCGACCCAGACCGATGACGCCGAGGCGGGACCCGGCCAGGTCTGCTCCGATCGTCTCCTGCCATCCTCCGGCCCTCATCCGCGCATCCTCGGCGGGGATGCTGCGGGCCACGGCGAGGATGAGCCCCCACGTCAGCTCCGGTGTCGCCGTCCGCGGCGCGTCGGTGCCGCAGACCGTGATCCCGTGCGCACGGGCGGCGTCGAGGTCGATCGACGCGTTCGCCGCCCCCGTGGTCACGAGCAGCCGCAGGTCGGGAAGCGCCGCCAGACGCTGCGCATCGAAGACGGTGCGCTCACGCATCGCGACGACCACCTCGGCGCCGGAGAGCAGCGCTGTCAGGTCAGCGGTGCCGGTGACCGGACGCGTGACGACGGTGAAGTCGGCCGGCAGCGTCGCCCAGTCCGCGTAGGACCGGGCGACGTCCTGGTAGTCGTCGAGGACGACGATGCGCATCAGCCGCAGACGGCCCCGGTCGACGCCGACTGGACGAGCTTCGCGTACTTTCCGAGCACCCCGGTGAGCCGGTGGTTCTCCGGGATCGTCCACGCCTTGCGCCGCTCGGCGAGCACCTCCTCGTCGACGTGGAGCTCGATCGAGCGCGCCGCGATGTCGACGGTGATCCGGTCCCCGTCCTCGACGAGGGCGATCGGGCCGCCGTCGACAGCCTCGGGGGCGACGTGACCGATGCACAGCCCGGTCGAGCCGCCTGAGAAGCGACCATCGGTGATGAGGAGGACGTCCTTGCCGATGCCCGCGCCCTTGATGGCCCCGGTGATCGCGAGCATCTCGCGCATCCCCGGCCCGCCCTTTGGCCCTTCGTAGCGGATGACGACGACGTCGCCCTTCTTCAGCTCGCCGCCGAGCACCGCGTCCATCGCCGGCTGCTCCTGGTCGAAGACGCGCGCGGTGCCCTCGAAGACGTCGGCGTCGAAGCCCGCGGACTTCACAACCGCGCCCTCGGGCGCGAGCGACCCGCGCAGCACCGTGAGGCCGCCGGTCGCGTGGATCGGGTTGTTGAGCGCCCGGAGGATCTTCCCGTCGGGGTCCGGCGGATTGATCGCGGCGAGGTTCTCCGCCACCGTCTTGCCGGTCACCGTCATGCAGTCGCCGTTGAGCAGACCCGCATCGAGGAGGGCCTTCATGATGACGGGCACCCCGCCGATCTTGAACACGTCGTTCATCACGTACTCGCCGAAGGGCTTGACGTTGCCGAGGTGCGGCACCTTGTCGCCGATCCGGTTGAAGTCGTCGAGTTCGAGCTCGACGCCGGCCTCGTGGGCGATCGCCAGCAGGTGGAGAACGGCGTTCGTCGAACCGCCGAAGGCCATGACGACGGCGATCGCGTTGTGCAGCGACTCCTTCGTGATGATGTCCTTCGTCGTGATCCCGCGGCGCAGGAGTTCGACGACGGCCTCACCGGACTGGCGGGCGAAGATCATCCGGTTGCGGTGGATCGCCGGGGGCGCGGCCGATCCGGGCAGGGACATCCCCATCGCCTCGGCGGCCGAGGCCATCGTGTTCGCGGTGTACATGCCGCCGCAGGCACCTTCACCAGGGCAGACGGCACGTTCGATGGCGTCGACGTCCTCGCGGGTGATCGTGCCGGCCCGGCACGCGCCGACGGCCTCGAACGCATCGATGAGCGTGACTTCCTTCTCCGTGCCGTCGGAGAGCTTCGCGGTGCCCGGCATGATCGAGCCGTTGTAGAGGAAGACGCTCGAGAGTCCGAGTCGGGCGGCGCCCATGAGCATCCCGGGGATCGACTTGTCGCAGCCGGCCATGAGGACGGAGCCGTCGAGGCGCTCGGCGCTCATCACGGTCTCGACGGAGTCGGTGATGACCTCGCGCGAGACGAGCGAGTAGTGCATCCCCTCATGGCCCATCGAGATGCCGTCGGAGACGGAGATCGTCCCGAACTCGAGCGGGTAGCCGCCCGCGGCGTGGACGCCTTCCTTCGCGGCTCCGGCGAAGCGCTGGAGGGAGAGGTTGCACGGGGTGATCTCGTTCCACGACGAAGCGACGGCGATCTGCGGCTTCGACCAGTCCTCGTCACCCATGCCGACGGCGCGGAGCATGCCGCGGGAGGCGGTGCTCTCGAGCCCGTCCGTGACATCGCGGGAACGCGGTTTGATGTCCGGTGCTGAAGTGGGGGTATCAATGCTCATGGGGGCACTCTACGCTTCCGTCCGGCATACGTCGGCGCGGTTCTCGCATGGTGGAACTATCGTTTCGGTCCGCGCGAGACCTCGCCCTCCCCCGCAACTTCAGTCGAGATCGACGACGTTGAGCAGCTTCTCCCCGTCGTTGATCCGGCGCACCTGTTCGGCGAGGATCTTCACCACACGCGGTTCGAACGCCGAGGTGTCGCCGCCGACGTGCGGGGTGATGAGCGTGTTCGGGGTCCCCCACAGCGGATGGTTCTCCGGCAGCGGCTCGGGATCCATGACGTCGAGGGCGGCATGGAGGCGGCCCGTATTCAGCTCCGCGACGAGGGCGTCGGTGTCGACGACCTTGCCCCGAGCGACGTTGACGATGAGCGCGTTGTCCGGCAGGGCCTTGAGGAACTCGGCATCGACGAGGTGGTGCGTCGAATCCGTCAGCGGCGTGATGAGGACGACGACGTCGGTGTGCGGGAGCAGGTCGGGCAGCTCGTCGACCCCGTGGACGACCCCGTGGTCGTCTTCGCGGGCGGTCGTGCCCACGCGGGTGAGCTCGACCTCGAACGGGGCGAAGCGGTCGGCGATCGCCCTCCCGATCTCACCGACTCCGACGACCATGACGCGCCGGTCCTGGAGCGACCGGTAGCGCTGGTGATTCCATGTCCGCGACACCTGGTTGCGCACCGCATCGTCGATCCCGCGCAGGCTCGCCAGGGTCAGCGCGAGCGCGAGCTCGGCCGTGCCGCCGGTGTGGACGCCCGACGCCGTGGCCACCTCGATGCCCTGTTCGGGCAGGTGGGCGACGGGATCGTACCCGGTCGTCTGCGTGATGACGAGGCGAAGATTGGGCAGCTCGCCGAGGAGGTCGATCGTTCCCGCCGAATCCATGTACGGCAGGACGACGACGTCGACATCGTCCTTGCTCAGCTTCGCCGACTTCTCCTTGTCGGAGTAGACGACCAGGTCGACGTTGGCCCGCTGGTGGGCGGGGATGCGCGCGATGACGCGGTTGCGGAGTTCGGAATCGGGGAACGCGATGGTCGTGATCGTCATACGGCCATTGTGACACGGGCCTCACGGCCGCAGGCAAGACCGATTGCCGGTCGGATGCGGACGTGCACGCACCCAACGCGAACGCGCGGTCGGACAGTGCTGTCCGACCGCGCGATGACGCAGTGGGGGCTTTTCCTCAGTCGAGGCCGGCGGCGATCCGGGAGAACACCGTGCCGATGATCTCCAGCTCCTCGTCGCTGACCTGCGAGAGGACCACCTCGTCGATGGCCCGCCGATGCAACCGGGCGGCGTCGAGGAACCGCCGGGCCCCCACCTCGGTGAGGCGGACGTTGTGGGACCGGCGGTCGTCGGCACACGTCGTCTTCTCGACGAGACCGGCGTCCTCGAGGACCTTGATCCGGTAGTTGAGCCGCGACGGGGAGAACACGAGCCCCTTGGCCAGCGCCCCCATCGTCAGCGTCCGATCCGGCGCCTCCCACAGCAGCAGGAGGGCGTTGTAGTCGCTGACCGTCAGCCCCGCCTGCTCCTTGAGGCGATCGTCGAGCTCCTGCCGGATGCGCTGGGACGTCTCGAAGTACGTCCGCCACGCCCACTGCGCGCGCTCTTCGCGGCCGCGCCCGAAGCGGATGACCGGGGCGGCTGTCGTCTCACTCATCGTCAGCCCTCGAGCAGCTGCGCGAACGGGGTGATGCGGTTCGGGTCGAACTCGTCGTCGACGCCGCGCTTCTCCCCGCGCCCGATCGTGATCCGATGCGGGGCGAGGCTGTCGGGACCTTCGTTCCCGTCGACCTCGCCACCTTCGCCGCCCTCGCCACCGGTCAGACCCCGGATCGACGCGGTCAGCGCCACGAGTTCCTGCCCGGCCTGCCTGACCCGCGAGTTGAGTGCGCGTCCGCCCTCGGCGCTGCCCCAGTCGTCCGTGGCGGCGAAGACCGTCGTCGGCACGACGATGCCCTTGAGGTAGGACAGCATCGGCCGCATCGCCGTCTCACCGGCGAGCGAGTGCCGCGAGGTGCCGCCCGTCGAGGCGATGAGCACGGGCGTGCCCGCCAGTGCCTTCTCGTCGATGAGCTGCCAGAAGAGCGTGTGCAGCCCGACGGGGGCGACCTTGTAGACCGGGGTGACGGTGACGATGGCGTCCGCCTCGGCGACCTTGAGGTAGGCCTCCTCGAGCTCCTCGGAGCGGAATCCGGTGAGCGCCATGTCCGTGAGCGCGGTGCTCAGGCTGCGGACGTTGATGTGGTCCGTCTCGACCGTCAGCCCTGCTGCCCTGCCCGCCGAGGCGGCCGCATCGACGATCCGATCGCTGAGCTTCTGCGTCGTCGAGTCCTCGCTCAGCGAGGTCGTGACTGCGAGGATCTTCATTCGGTCTGCGCTCCTGTCTCCGCTTCGGACTTCTTCTCGGCGTCGGCCTTCGCGGCTTCCTGGCGAGCCTGCTCGGCTTCGGCCGCGCGGGCTTCGCGATCCTTGTACGCCTGCGATCCGGGTCCGCCGCCGGGGATCGGATCCCGGCCCTCCTTGTGCCGCAGCACGAGCGACTCGTGAGTCGGGGCGTCGGGCACGTCTGCGGGACGGTTCTTCGCGAACTCCTTGCGCAGGACCGGCACGACTTCCTCGCCGAGGAGGTCGAGTTGTTCGAGCACGGTCTTGTGCGGCAGCCCCGCGTGGTCGATGAGGAACATCTGACGCTGGTAGTCGCCAGCCCAGTCGCGGAAGCTCAGGGTCCGTTCGATGACCTCCTGCGGGGATCCCACGGTCAGCGGCGTCTGCTTCGCGAAGTCCTCGAGGCTGGGGCCGTGGCCGTAGACCGGGGCGTTGTCGAAGTAGGGGCGGAACTCCTTGACCGCGTCCTGCGAGTTCTTCCGCATGAACACCTGCCCGCCGAGTCCGACGATCGCCTGGTCGGCACGACCGTGACCGTAGTACTCGTAGCGCTGACGGTAGAGCTGGACCATCCGCGCAGTGTGCGAGGTCGGCCAGAAGATGTTGTTGTGGAAGAAGCCGTCGCCGTAGTACGCGGCCTGTTCGGCGATCTCGGGGCTGCGGATCGAGCCGTGCCACACGAACGGCGGAACGTCGTCGAGCGGCCACGGGGTGACGGTGAACCCGTTGAGCGGAGTGCGGAACTTGCCCTCCCAGTCGAGGTTCTTCTCCCGCCACAGGCGGTAGAGGAGGTTGTAGTTCTCGACGGCCAGCGGGATGCCCGCGCGGATGTCCTTGCCGAACCACGGGTAGACGGGACCGGTGTTCCCGCGGCCCATGATGAGGTCGAGGCGTCCGTCCGCGAGATGTTGGGCGTACGAGTAGTCCTCGGCGATGCGGACGGGATCCGTCGTCGTGATGAGCGTCGTCGCTGTCGAGAGCTGGAGCTTCTCGGTCTGCGCGGCGATGTTGGCGAGCAGCACGGGCGGATTCGCGGGAGCGACGAACGGCGGGTTGTGGTGCTGACCCGTCGCGAAGACGTCGAGGCCGACCTCTTCGGCCTTCTTCGCAAGCTCGACCGTGTTCTTGATCCGCTGGTGCTCGGAGATGGTGGTGCCGTCGGTCGGGTCAGTCGTGACGTCGCCGATGGTGAAGATACCGAATTCCATGACTGCTCCTCGTCTCTGTGACCGGCCGTTGGGGCCAGCCTACAGTGGTTGAAACTTCAGTTTTGAAACAACTTGTTGAAATCTTAACAGTCAAGGTTCCGGATGTATTCCCGACAGGGTGAGCAGGTCGTCATCACTCTCAAACATCCCATGTTCAATGGATATTCATCATCGACCCCTCTTCCTGATCAGCGCCCCACAAGGACAGATCTCATCACTCACGCCCAAACCTCCGGCTTGATTTCCTCTAAACATAGGATGTTTAATCGTCGAAGGGTGCAGAGTTGCACCGTCATCGCCGACGACAAGGGAGTGCAGGCATGTCACGAGCCGTCCACGCGAACGAGAGCTCGACCCAGACCGCGGACCAGAAGCGCAATCTGCGCCGGACCGCGTGGGCTGGCGTCATCGGCAGCGTCATCGAGTACTACGACTTCACGCTCTTCGGTCTCGCGGCCGCCGTCGTCTTCGGCCCCCTCTTCTTCCCCGAGGCCGACCCCGCAACTCAGGCGATCAGCTCTCTGCTCACCTTCGCCATCGGCTACCTCGGCCGCCCGCTGGGCGGGATCCTCTTCAGCCACTTCGGCGATCGCCTCGGCCGCAAGCCGATGCTCGTCATGACCCTGCTCCTCATGGGAGCGGCGACCCTGGCGATCGGCATGCTGCCGACCTACGCGCAGATCGGCGTGCTGGCCCCGATCCTCCTGGCGACCTGCCGCATCCTGCAGGGTATGGGAGCGGGCGCCGAATACGTCGGATCTCTCGTCATGATGGCCGAATCGGGACAGCGCAGCCGCTTCGGGCTGCGCGTCGCGCTGCCGGGCATGGGAGTCTTCGGTGGCATCGTCATCGCCACCGGCGTCTTCGCTCTCATCGCGCTCCTTCCCGAGCCCGCCCTCATGTCATGGGGGTGGCGGGTGCCGTTCTTCGCCAGCGTCGTCACGCTCGTCGTCGGCCTGTGGATCCGCACCGGCATCCACGAGACCGAGAAGTTCCAGGAGATCCGCTCGAGCGGACGCGTCGTCCGCTTCCCACTCATCGAGGCCGTGCGCGAGCAGTGGCGCGAGATCCTCATCGGCTTCGGCATCAACGGACCCTACCTCGCGTTCTCCTCCCTCACTCAGGTCTACCTGCTCACCTACCTCACGCAGACGCTCGGGTACCCCTCCTGGTTCGGGCTCACCGCCAACCTCGTCTCCTCGACGCTCGCGATCGGCATGGTCCCCTTGGCGGGCTACCTCGGCGATCGCCTCGGCAGGCGGCGGATCTGGCTGTTCGGGTCGGGCGTCTTCGCGGTCTTCGGCATCGTCGTCTTCCCGATGTTCGCCACGGCGAACGAACTGATCATCATCATCGCCATGGTCTTCGGGATCTCGATCGGACTTGCGTCGATGTACGCCACTCAGGGGGCGATCCTCACGGCGCTGTTCGATCCGCAGCACCGGCTCTCTGCCATCGTCCTCGTCCGGGAGCCGACCGCCGCCCTCATCGGCGGCCCCATCCCTGCGCTCGCGGCGTGGCTCGTCGTCCGCGCTGGAGGGGCCTCGTGGCCGGTCGCCGCGCTCTTCGTCATCGCAGCGGTCATCGCCGCCGGCACGGTCATCGCGGCCTATGATCGTCTGGCCAGGGTCGAATCCGAAGACCCACGCCGAGGTGGGGCGCAGACCCAGCAGTGACCCTCGGTCAGATCCAGATGGCGGGGTCGAAGAGCTCGAAGTCGGCGTCCGCCGTCTCCTGCGGCTCCGGTGCCGGAGCGGCACCGGTGCGCTTGGGGCGCACCGTGGCGGGGATGCCGACCGCGCTCGACTCGGCGGGGACGTCCTTGACGACGACGGCGTTCGCCCCGACCGAGGAGTTGTCGCCGACGACGACGGGTCCGAGGATCTTCGCACCGGCGCCGACGAGGACGTGGTTGCCGATCGTGGGGTGCCGCTTCGTCTTCTCCATCGACGTGCCGCCGAGGGTGACCTGGTGGTAGAGCATGACGTCGTCGCCGATGTCCGAGGTCTCGCCGATGACGACACCGTTGGCGTGGTCGATGAAGAAGCGCCTGCCGATCGTCGCACCGGGATGGATCTCGACCCCGGTGAGGGTGCGCACGACCTGGGAGAGGAGCCGAGCGGGGACTTTGAGCTCATCGTGCTGCCACATCCGGTGCAGCCCCCTGTGCGCCCAGATCGCGTGGAGGCCCGGGTAGGAGAGCATCGAGACGACATCGCTCGAGGCCGCCGGGTCACGGCGCTTGACGGTGTCGAGGTCCTCCCGCAGCGCGGCCCGAACTCCCGGCCTCGTCAGACCGTATGCCGCCGCACCCGCCGCTGCGGCTGCCGCCGCCCACAGTGCCTTCATGTCCTCATCTCCTCATCCCGCGTGCTGCTCATCCCCTCGAGGAGTGCTCAAGGGGCGCCGGTGACCGACGCCCCTTGAGCGATCCCGTGCTGCCGGTTCCCTCAGTCGTCGAGGTACTGGGAGAAGAGCGGCGTCGAGAGGTAGCGCTCTCCGAAGTCGGGAAGGATGACGACGATGCGCTTGCCGGCGAACTCCGGCCGCGAGGCGACCTGTTCGGCGGCGACGAGCGCGGCGCCGGAGGAGATGCCGACGAGCAGGCCCTCCTCCTTCGCGAGTTCACGGGCCCGATCGAAGGCGGCATCGTTGTCGATGTCGATGACCTCGTCGTAGATCTCGGTGTCGAGGATCGCCGGGACGAAGTTCGCGCCGATGCCCTGGATCGTGTGCGGACCGGCCTTGCCCTCGGTGAGCAGCGGCGACGCCGAGGGCTCGACGGCGACGATGCGGATGTCGGGCTTCGCCTCGCGCAGGGCGGCTCCCGCACCGGAGATCGTGCCGCCGGTGCCGATGCCGGAGACGAAGACGTCGATGTCGCCATCGGTGTCGGCGAGGATCTCAGGTCCGGTCGTCGCCTTGTGGATGGCGGCATTCGCCTCGTTCTCGAACTGACGCACGAGCACCGCGCCGTCCGCGGCGATCTCCTCGGCCTTCTCGACCGCGCCCTTCATACCCAGGGCCTTGTCGGTGAGGACGAGTTCGGCGCCGAAGGCACGCAGCAGGGCGCGGCGCTCCTTCGACATCGACTCGGGCATCGTGAGGACGACCTTGTAGCCGCGGGAGGCCCCGACCATGGCCAGGGCGATGCCGGTGTTGCCCGAGGTCGCTTCGACGATCGTGCCGCCGGGCTGGAGCTGACCGGACGCCTCGGCGGCGTCGATCATCGCCACGCCGATGCGGTCCTTGACCGAGTTCGCCGGATTGTAGGATTCGAGCTTCGCGATGATCTCGGCCCCGGTGCGCTCGCTGGCCTTGTTGAGGCGGATGAGCGGGGTGCGACCGACGAGTTCGGAGACGTTGCTGTAGATGGTCAAGTCATGTCCTTCCAGATGTCCGTGGGCAGTCGAGCCTCGGCTGCGGCTGTCATCTCGTGGAACGAGACGTCACACGCCCATCTTAACCACGCGGCCCTGGCGATCGCCTCCTCACAGGTTGCTCAACAATCAGTGTTCGCTGGGGGCGAAATCCTGCGTCACATTCCGACGCACGGGATGAATACCCTGGCACCGCGCGAGGGCGAACGGGTCCGGGTGTACCAGAACCCGGAGTCGCGCCGATAACCGCTGAGCAATTACAGGCGCAGTGGGCTCGCGCGGGCCTCTCGCCCGCCGACCGAGCGCTGCCGCGCGCAGACGACCTCAGCGCGAATTCTGAGACAACTCAGGGAGTCTGCGGATGACGAAGCTCTCGTGCTCGGCACCCCGCTGACGCCGGCCGCACTCGATACGATGGAGACCATGACCGTTCATCCCATCGTCATCTACGGCGAACCCGTGCTCCACCGCCCTGCCGACCCCGTCACGGAGTTCGATGACGCCCTCCGGACACTCGTCGCCGACATGCACGAGACCCTCGATGCGAGCAACGGAGTCGGTCTCGCCGCACCGCAGATCGGCGTGGGCCTGCGGATCTTCGTCTACCACGCCGAGGATGACGCCGGGGTGCGTCGTCGCGGCACCTTCGTCAACCCCCGACTCGTCGCCTCCCGGGTGCCCGACGGTCGCCCCGATCCTGCCGAGGACACCGAAGGTTGCCTGTCGGTGCCGAGCCTCGACTACCCGCTCAAGCGCGCCGACCGGGTCACGGTCACCGGAGTCGACGAGGCGGGCGAGCCCGTCTCGCTGGGCGCCGAGGGCTGGCTCGCCCGCGTCATGCAGCACGAGTTCGACCACCTCCAGGGCACGCTCTACGTCGACAGGCTCGACAAGCGCTGGGCGAAGAAGTGGAAGAAGGAGCAGGCCGCCGCCGGGTACGACGAACCGGGACGCTCATGGATGCCGGGCGTCGACCCGGATCCGTTCGGCCACTGAGCCATCAGGTCAGCGAGGCACCAGGCCACTGAGCAGCCTGCTCACTGTGCGGGCGCGCCGTCTCCGGTCTCGAGCGACTTCTGCGCCGCGGCCAGGCGGGTGTCGAAGTCGTCGAAGGTGTCGGCGGTCTCCTCGAGTTCGGTGAGGAGACCGGAGATGACCTCGGCCTGGGAGTCCGCGTCGATGCGCAGCTCCCGGAACTGCCAGTCGGCGGAATCGTCGGCGGCGGTGCGGGAGAGGACGTCGAGGACCCGGTCGCCGAGCTCCCGCGAGCGCTCGGAGTTGTGGAGCAGCACGAGCTGCTGGTCGAGCTCGAGCAGTCGCAGATAGTAGTCGTGCATCGACACGACGCGATTGGCCATCGAGGTGAACGCGACCGCGAGCTTCGTCAGGTACGCATCGACGGTCTTCGCCGTGCCCGAGTCCTTGATGCTCTCGATCTCCTCGCGGAGGCGGACGAGTTCGCGCAGCCGCACGCCGATCGACGCCACGGCATGGTCGAGGTCGACGCGGGAGACGTGATCGGTGAGGATCGGATGCGTCCAGGCGCGGGTGCGCACGATCTTGCGGGCGATGGTGACGGCGAGATGGAAGAGACGCTGCTCATCGGTGTCGCGTCCCTCCTTCCGGCCGGGCTGGAAGCCGAGGCTCGCCGGCGTCAGCCACTCGGCGTGGGCCGCGCGCTGCCGATTGCGGCGATTGAGGCGACGGGGATCGCGCAGGTACTTCGGTCCCGTCACGGCGGCGAAGACGCCGGTGCCCACGGCCGTGGCCCCACCGAGGACGCCGAAGGTCAGGGCGGCATCGAGGTACCCGGCGAGCAGCGCAATGCCGCCTGGAGCGGCGAAGCCCGTGGTCACAGCCGCACCGGTGGCGGTCCCGCCCTTGAACACCGCAGAGGTGCGGAAGAAGTTGCGGCGCATCGCACCGGTGAGCATGATCGCGCTCGGGGCGCCGGCCGTGTACCGGTAGCCGCGGGCCTTCCACGCGGCGAGGATCTCCTCATTCACGCTGTCGGGCACGAGCACCCGGTAGATCGGCACGGTTCTGCCGCATTCGTCCTTCCACAGCGACTTCCACGCATGTGCCACTGCGTCCACCTCCACGCTCAGCAGGGGCGAGCCGGCTCGGCCGCCGACGCGCGCTCCGGGGAGAATGCGAACAGCCACACCCTCCGACTCTCTGCGGGAACCCCGGGGGTCCCCATTGCTCAGAAGTCTAGAGGGTGTGGCTGGATCAACGCTGAGTCCGGCTCGGCGTCAGCCGTTGATCTTCGCGAGGATGAGCTCCTTGGCCTTGCCGGCGTCGGCCTGACCGCGGGTGGCCTTCATGATCGGCCCCATGAGCGCGCCGATGGCCTGCATCTTCCCGCCCCTGATCTTCTCGACGACGTCGGGGTTGCCGGCGATCGCCTCGTCGACGGCGGCCTCGAGTGCACCGGTGTCCTCGACGATCTCGAGACCGCGGGCGGACATCACCTCGGCGGGGTCGCCCTCTCCATCGGCGACTCCTGAGAGGACCTCCTTCGCCAGCCGGTCGTTGAGCTTGCCGTCGGCGAGCAGAGCCGTGAGCCCGGCGACCTGGGCCGGGGTGACGAGCTCCGTCGGGTGGATCTCACGCTGGTTGGCGAGTCTCGCGACCTCACCGGTCCACCATTTCCGGGCGGCAGCAGAAGGCGCCCCGGCGGTGACGGTGTCCTCGATGGCCTCGAGGAGACCGGCGTTGACGATGTCGCGCATCTCGAGGTCGGAGAAGCCCCATTCGGCGGTCAGCCGGCGGCGCTTCTGGGCGGGCAGCTCGGGCAGCGACTCCTTGATCTCGGCGACCCAGTCGCGGGAGGGCACGAGCGGGACGAGGTCCGGCTCCGGGAAGTACCGGTAGTCGTCGGCGTCGGACTTCAGGCGCCCCGAGGTCGTCTCACCGGTGTCCTCATGGAAGTGGCGGGTCTCCTGGACGACCTTCTCACCGGAGTCGAGGACCGTGGCCTGGCGGGCGATCTCGAAGCGCACGGCGCGTTCGATCGAGCGGAACGAGTTGACGTTCTTCGTCTCCGTGCGGGTGCCCAGCGGTGCCTCGGGGCTCTCCCGCAGGGAGACGTTGACGTCGGCGCGGACGTTGCCCTGCTCCATCCGCGCCTCGGAGACGCCGAGGGCGCGGAAGATGTCGCGCAGGGTCCGGACATAGGCGGCGGCCACCTCGGCGGCCCGTTCCCCCGTGCCCGTGATCGGGTGGGTGACGATCTCGACGAGCGGCACCCCGGCCCGGTTGTAGTCGACGAGCGAGTGGTCGGCTCCGTGGATGCGGCCGGTCGCCCCGCCCACGTGCGTGTTCTTGCCCGCGTCCTCCTCCATGTGGGCGCGTTCGACGGGGATCGTGAATTGGGTGCCGTCCTCGAGTTCGACCTCGACCTGGCCCTCGGAGGCGATGGGCTCATCGGACTGGCTCGTCTGGAAGTCCTTGGGCACGTCCGGGTAGAAGTAGTTCTTCCGGGCGAAGCGGCAGGATTCGGCGATCTCGCAGCCGAGCGCCAGACCGATCCTGATCGCGTACTCGACGCCCTTGGCGTTGACGACGGGCAAGGAGCCGGGCAGACCGAGCGAGGTCGGGGTGATGTTCGAGTTCGGTCCGCCGCCGAAGGTGTTCGGGGCCGCGTCGAACATCTTCGTCGCGGTGCCGAGCTCGACGTGGACCTCGATGCCGATGACCGGATCGTACTTGGTGATCGCCTCTTCGTACTTCACTTGGTCAGTCCTTCCGCAAGGGTGTCGAGGACACGGGATCCGGCGGCTTCGAGAGCGGCCTCGAGAGGGCCGGCGACGGCGTACATCCGCCGGTCCTCACGCGCCGGGGCGAGCACCTGGAAGCCGACGGGCAGACCGTCGGCGAGGCCGGCGGGCAGGGAGAGGCCCGGGATGCCGGCGAGGTTCGCCGGCAGGGTCGCGACGTCGCCGAGGTAGAGGGCCATCGGGTCGGAGGCGGACTCCGCCCCGAACTTCAGGGCCGCCGTCGGGGCCGTCGGGGAGACGAGGACGTCGACGGATGCGAAGGCCTTCGCGAAGTCCCGCTGGACGAGGGTGCGGATCTTCTGCGCCGACCCGTAGTAGGCGTCGTAGTATCCGGCCGAGAGCGCGTACGTGCCGAGGATGATGCGGCGCTTGACCTCCGCGCCGAAGCCGGCGGCGCGGGTCGCGGCCATCACGGTCTCCGCGGTCACCGGTCCCTCGGTCGGTTCGACGCGCAGCCCGTAGCGCATGCCGTCGTAGCGGGCGAGGTTCGAGGACACCTCGGAGGGCATGATGAGGTAGTACGCGTCGAGGGCGTAGGAGATCGAGGGCACGTCGACCTCGATGATCTCCGCACCTGCGGCCGTGGCGACGTCGAGGGCTGCGGTGAACGCGTCGCGGACCCCGGCGTCGTAGCCCTCGCCGATGAGCTGCTTGATGACGCCGAGCTTCTTGCCCTTGAGCGTTCCGTTCTGCGCGAGCGCGACGAAGTCGTCGACCGGGTCGGGCAGCGAGGTCGAGTCGAGCGGGTCGTGTCCGGCCAGCAGCATGTGCAGGGCCGCGGCATCGGCGACGCTGCGGCCCATCGGGCCGACCTGGTCGAGGCTCGAGGCCATCGCGATGATGCCGTAGCGCGAGATCGACCCGTAGGTGGGCTTGACGCCGACCGTGCCGGTGAAGGCGGCGGGCTGGCGCACCGAACCGCCGGTGTCGGTGCCCACCGACAGCGGGGCCTGGAAGCCGGCGAGTGCCGCGGCCGCACCGCCGGAGGAGCCGCCGGGGACGTGCTCGAGGTTCCACGGGTTGCGGGTCGTGCCGAAGGCCGAGTGCTCGGTCGTCGATCCCATCGCGAACTCGTCGAGGTTCGTCTTGCCGAGGACCGGCAGGCCCGCGTCCTTGACCTTGAGGTGGACGGTCGATTCGTACGGGGGCACCCAGTTCTCGAGGATCTTCGAGGCCGCGGTCGTGCGCACGCCCTCGGTGACGACGAGGTCCTTGAGGGCGACGGGCACACCGGCGAGTGCGTGGAGGTCCTCACCGCGGCTGCGCCGATCGTCGACGTCCTTGGCCGTGGCCAGGGCGAGGTCGTCGGTGACGGTGATGAAGGAGCCGAAGTCCTCCTCGGTGTCGCGGATGCGGTCGAGGTGGGCCCGGGTGACCTCAACGGAGGAGAACTCGCCGGATGTCAGTCCTGCGGCGAGTTCGAGGGCGCTCTTGGCGATGAGTTCGCTCATCATTCCTCCCCGAGGATCTGGGGGACGAGGAACTTGTCGTCGGCTGCGGCCGGAGCGGCGGCGAGCGCCTGCTCGCTCGTCAGGGTCGCACCGACCTCGTCGGGACGGAGCACGTTCGACAGGGCGATCGGGTGGCTCGTGGCCGGAACGTCGTCACCGACGACCTCGTTGACCCGCGCGACGTTCTCGAGGATCGTCGAGAGATCGCCGGCGAGTGCGGCCAGTTCGTCTTCGCTCATGGCGATCCGCGACAGCGACGCCAAGTGCGCCACCTGTTCGGGGGTGATTGCGGAGGACTCCGTCATTCCCTGCCTTTCATCGTCGTTCAACACTGCGCTCCAGTCTAATGTCTCAGCCCGCGCCCACCGGCATGCTGTGACCGTGACCCGTCCCTCGCCGAGGCGGCTGTGCTCACTCCGCGAAGACCGGGGGTCGACTCGTCACCGTCACCGCCGGCAGCCCTGCGGCATCGACCGGTTCGACGCGCACGAGCGTCGACAGCGCCGCGGGCCCCTGCGCGAGGCGGGACGTCCCGTGGTCGGCGGTGAGGACATTGGGGTTGCCGTGAATCTCGAGCGAGGCAGGGTCGGTCGGGTCCGCGGCCTCGTACCAGGCCCCGGCGGAGAGCTGGATGACGCCGGGGCTGATGTCATCGCTCAGTTCGACCCCGGCCAGGCATGCGCCCCGGGAGTTGACGATGCGGACGACGTCGCCGTCGGCGATGCCGCGGGCCGCGGCGTCGGCGGGGTTGAGGCGGCAGGGTTCGCGTCCGGCGATCTTCGCCGCCTGGCTCGTCCCACCCGTGTCGAGCTGACTGTGGAGGCGCTGCCCCGGCTGGTTGGACACGAGGTGCAGCGACCCGGCCGGGGCGTCGGGGGCACCGAGCCATTCGGTCGGCGGCAGCCACGCGGGGTGCCCGGGGCAGTCGTCGTAGCCGAAGGCGTCGATGGTCTCGGAGAAGAGCTCGATCCGTCCCGACGGGGTCGACAGCGGGTGGCCTGCCGGGTCGGCGCGGAAGTCCGCGAGCAGCACCGTGCTGCCCTGCGGGACGTCGACTCCCCCGTCGGCCCAGAACGTGGCGAAGTCGGGCAGCGCGATGTCGTAGTCGGCCGCGGCCTGCCGGGTGCGCGTGTAGAGGTGTTCGATCCACTCCATCTCGGTCCGGCCCGCGGTGAAGGACTCGTGCGTGCCGACCCGGGCCGCGAGTGCTGAGAAGATGTCCCAGTCGGCGCGGGCGGCGTGGCGAGGGTTGAGCGCCCGGTGCATGGCGACGATGCGCTTGTCCCCCGAGGCGGCGCCGAGGTCGTTGCGCTCAAGGGTCGTCGTCGCGGGCAGGACGATGTCGGCCTGGCGGGCCGTGGCCGTCCAGAAGGGTTCGTGGACGACGATCGTCTCCGGCCGCTGCCATCCGCGGCGCAGCCGGTTGAGGTCCTGATGGTGGTGGAAGGGGTTTCCGCCCGCCCAGTAGACGAGGCGGGTGTCGGGATACGTCCGCCGCTCGCCGTTGAACTCGTAGTCCTCACCGGGGTGGAGGAGCATGTCGGCGATCCGGGCGGCCGGGATCGGCGCGGTCACCGGGTTCTCCCCGACGGGCAGGCGCGGCGCGGGGAACGGGTACTGCCAGTTGCCCATCGTCCCTGCGGCCCCGTACCCGAATCCGAATCCCGCTCCGGGCAGGCCGATCTGTCCGAGCATCGCCGCGAGCGCGAGCGCCGCCCAGTACGGCTGCTCGCCGTGGTCGGCGCGCTGCAGCGACCAGGTGACGGAGATCATCGTCGTCGTGCCCGCCATCTCACGGGCCAGGTCGCGGATCGTCTCCGCGCGGATCCGGGTGATCTCGGCCGCCCAGTCCGCGTCCTTGGCGATGCCGTCGTCGTCGCCGAGGAGGTAGGGGCCGAAGCGCTCCCACCCGACGCAGCGGGTGGTGAGGAACTCCTCGTCGTGGAGGTTCTCGGCCAGCAGCGTGTGGGCGAGTCCGAGCATGAGCGCGGTGTCCGTGTTCGGTCGCACCGGCAGCCACTGCGGATCGAGGAAATCGGGGGCGTCGTCCCTGAGCGGGGAGACGGAGACGAACCGGCAGCCGTTGTCGCGGGTGGCCCGCAGCCGGTCGGGGATCGGGTGGTCGGAGAGTCCTCCGGATTCGAGCTGCGTGTTCTTCAGCGCGATCCCGCCGAACATCACCCACAGCCGGGTGTGCTCGGAGACGACGTCCCAGCTGCTGAGCCGACCGTTGGCGAACTGGGCGGGCCCGAGGACGTGCGGGAGGATCATCGCCGCCGCCCCGAAGCTGTAGTTGCCGACCTGCGAGGTGTGTCCGCCGAAGGCGTTGAGGAATCGGTGGAGCTGGGTGCGCGCGTGGTGGAATCGTCCGGCGCTCGCCCAGCCGTAGGAGCCGCCGAAGATCGCCGCGTTCCCGTGGTCGCTGCGCACCCGCTCGAGTTCCCCGGCGACGAGGTCGAGGGCCTCATCCCAGTCGATCTCGACGAAGGGCTCGGCACCGCGCAGATCGGTGCGGCGGGTGCCGGGTGCCGCCTCACCCTGGCGCTCGGCGCGCACCGCGGTGAGCCACGAGCGTCGCACGGCGGGTCTGCGCACCCGCAGGTCGGAGTCGACGGAGTCGGCGAAGTCGTGGATGAGCCGGCTCGGGCGGGCATCGGTGTCGGGTGGAACCACCTCGACGAGGGTGTCGTCGTCGACGACTGCTGTGAAGGACCCCCAGTGCGAACTGTGCGGAACAGTGCTCATGGGGTCCTCTCTATCACACGCTCACGCGCTCGGGCCAGGTTCTCTCACCGCGGATGTAGCCGGCCATGTCGCCGAGGACGCGGTCGGCGTCGGCCTGGGTGAACTCGCCGGCGCGCACCCCTGCCTGGAGGTCAGCGGCGAGTTCGGTGATCCGCGCTTCGACCGATTCTCCTCCCGTCCCGGCGGCCAGCGTGAGGTTCGGTGACGTCGCGGCCGTGACGGCGGCGTCGGCGGTGCGCGGGGCGAGCGCGAGCGGTTCGGGTCTCTCGAGTCCCTCACCGCGCTCGGCGCTGCCGGGCAGTCCCCCGCCCCACGGTTCGCCCTGCTCCTGCGGAGAATCGGGCGCCGCGGTCGGCGCCGTGCTGCGCTTGGTGTGGTGGTCAGGGCTGAGGACGAAGTCGGCGAGACCCGCTCCCAGAGGTGCCGCGGTGAGAACTGCTGCCAGAGCGACCGCGGTGCCGGCGATCAAGCGGGGGAATGCCTTCATGGCTCCCACTCTGCCAAACCATTCTGTCCCCATTCTCCGCTCCGCCTGAGACGTTCCTGGTCTCAGGCAAGGGACCCGGTCGCCAGCAGCGTCCGGAAGCCGTCTTCGTCGAGCACGGGCACGCCGAGCGATTCGGCCTTCTCGAGCTTCGAGCCGGCGTTCTCCCCGGCGACGACGTAGTCGGTCTTCTTCGACACGGAGCTCGCTGCCTTGCCGCCGGCGGCGAGGATCGCCTCCTTGATGCCGTCGCGGGTGAACGTGCTCAGCGACCCGGTGGCGACGATCGTCAGCCCGGCCAGGGTCTGCGGCGCGGTCTCACCGACCTCGTCCTCCATCCGGACTCCGGCGGCGCGCCACCGGTCGATGATCTCGCGGTGCCAGTCGACGGTGAACCAGTCGCGGATGCTCGCCGCGATCGTCTCCCCGATCCCGTCGACGGCGGAGAGCTCTTCGAGGCTCGCCTCGCGGATGGCGTCGAGGGAGTGGAAGCGGGCGGCCAGCGTCCGCGCGGCGGTCGGTCCGACGTGGCGGATCGAGAGCGCCACGAGCACCCGCCACAGGTCCTGGTCGCGGGCCTTGTCGAGTTCGGCGAAGAGCTTCTTCGTGTTCTGGCTCGGGGCACTCGGCTTCTTCGCCGTCCCCCGGGTGAAGAAGTACGGGACGAGCTCCCGCTCCCCCGTCTCGACGCCCTTGACGCGCTTGTTCCGCCAGATCTTCACGTCCGCGAGGTCGTCGGGGGTGAGGTCGAAGAGTCCGGCCTCCGAGGACAGCGGCGGGGTCTCGGGTTCGGCGGGCGCGGTGAGCGCGAGGGCGGCCTCCTCGCCGAGGGCTTCGATATCGAAGGCGGCCCGGGAGGCGAGGTAGAAGATCCGGTTCGTCACCTGCGCGGGGCACGACCGCGCGTTCGGGCAGCGGACGTCCTTGTCGCCTTCCTTCTGCTCGCCGAGGAGGGTCCCGCACGACGGGCAGTGGGTGGGCATGACGAATTCGCGTTCGGAGCCGTCGCGGGCGGCGACGACGGGGCCGAGCACCTCGGGGATGACGTCTCCGGCCTTGCGCAGGGTGACGGTGTCGCCGATGAGCACGCCCTTGCGCTTGACCTCGTAGCCGTTGTGCAGCGTCGCGCGTTCGACGGTGGAGCCGGCGACGGTGACGGGTTCCATCACCGCGAACGGGGTGACGCGGCCGGTGCGTCCCACCTGCACCTGGATGTCGAGGAGCTTCGTCGTCACCTCCTCGGGCGGGTACTTGAACGCCGTCGCCCAGCGCGGGGCCCGTGAGGTGTAGCCGAGGGCCTCCTGGACGGCGAAGTCGTCGATCTTGACGACGATGCCGTCGATCTCGTGGGAGACGTCGTGGCGGTGGTCACCGTAGTAGGTGATGAACTCCTCGATCTCCTCGACGGTCTCGAGGACCTTGTAGTACTCGCTGATCGGCAGCCCCCACGAGCGGAACTGCTCGTAGACCTCGGACTGCTCCTTCGGCTCCGGGTGCGAGGCGTCGGCGGGCGTCCATGCGGCGATGCCGTGGACGAGCATGTGCAGCGGACGGCTCGCTGTGACCGCCGGGTCCTTCTGCCGCAGCGATCCGGCGGCGGAGTTGCGGGGGTTGGCGAACGGGGGCTTGCCCTCGGCGACGAGCTGCGCGTTGAGTTCGGCGAAGGCCTCGACGGGGAAGAACACCTCCCCGCGGATCTCCACCTCGGCGGGCGGGAACTCCGTGTCGAGGTGCTGCGGGATGTCGGAGATCGTCCGGACGTTCGCGGTGATGTCCTCGCCGATGCGCCCGTCGCCGCGGGTCGCGGCGCGGACGAGTTCGCCGTTCCGGTAGAGGAGGTTGACGGCGAGTCCGTCGATCTTGAGTTCGCAGAGGAACTTCGACTCAGCGCTCACCGCGCCGCTGACCCGGCCGTACCACTCGCGCAGCTCGGCGAAGTCGAAGACGTTGTCGAGGCTGTACATGCGCCCGATGTGCGTGACCGGGGAGAACGTCGTCGTGTCGACGGATCCGCCGACGGTCTGCGTGGGCGAGGAGTCGGTGACGAGCTCCGGGTACTTCTCCTCGAGCGCTTCGAGCCGGCGGGAGAGCTCGTCGTATTCGGCGTCGGAGACGAGCGGCGAGTCGTCCTTGTAGTAGGCGGCGCGATGCGACTCGATCTGCTCGGCGAGTGCGGCGTGGGCCTTCGCCCGGGCAGCGGCGTCCTGCAGGTCCAAGGTGTCGTCCATGGTCGTGTCTCCGTCTCGCTGTGTCTGGCTCATCTATCCCTCCGTCAGGGCTCGCCGCAGTCCCGCCGCCAGCCGCATCGCCGGCTCATCGGCGCGGTCCGGCGTCGCCGCCGGAGCGAGCAGCGGCGGGTGCCCCAGCGGCAGCTCCTCTCCCGTGAGCACGCCGAAGTCCGCGAGGCTCGCGGCACCCATGCCGACCCGCTGCCACGGTTCGGCGATGCGGTCGAGCCACTGCCGCACGTCACCGGGTCGGGAACCGGCGTCGGCGGGCAGGCGGATCCATGTGCCGACTCCCGCCTCGGCGAGGATCGCCAGCTGCTCCCACCCTGCTGCCCTCAGACTAGCCAACGGCACGGACACGGCGCCGGCACCGGTGGAGCGGACCACCTCGGCCGCGGGGATCTCCTTGCCGCGCAGCCGCAGGGGCGCGAGGTCGGGCAGGCTGAGCAGGGACGGCGGCAGGTGCCCGAAGGTCGAGGTCAGCGCTGCGTGGACCTGGGTCTCGCTGATCGCGGGCAGGCTCGCGAAGCCGGAGACGGTGGGCCAGGTGCCGGTGAGGACGGGGTCGAGGCGCATCTCGGCGAAGCGGATGACGGTGCGCAGCCCGAGCCTGCGCAGCCGTTCGGTGAGGCCGGCGATGCCGAAGGCGTAGGCCTGGACGACATCGCGCCGAGCTCCGGCGTCGCCGAGGACGCGGGCGCCAGAGGGCAGACTGAGCGCGGTGACGAGCGTCCACGGTCCCGGCAGGGACACCTGCACGGCACCGGGGAAGCCCTCGCCGTATTCGGCGACGGCGTCGAGGGCTTCGCCGAGCCCGGAGGACTCGAGGCGCTCGTCCCGTCCCGCCGCGGCCGTCAGCCGCCACCCGTAGGAGGCGCGGTCGACGTGGAGGTCGGTGAGCAGGCCGACGGCGCGGCCGATCGCGTCGGCGCCCCACCGGTCCCCGGAGCGGTGGGCGATGAGCGGGACGGGAGGCAGGCCCGCGGCGAGGACGTCGAAGCCCGCCGAGGCGGCCCGCCGGGAGTCGTCACCGGGACGGGGCGCGGCGGCCGGGTCGGAGCCGTCGGGGCTGTTCCCACCGGGAATCCACACCGACGTCGTCGTCGCCGACGGGGTGAGTGACTGCGTCTCAGCGGTGCCTGCGGCTGCGGGGGATTCCGAAGACGTCGACATAGAATCCGAACTCGCTTTCCAGGGAATCGATGATGGTCTCGGTGCGGACGAAGCCGTGGGATTCGCCCTTGTACAGACGGTAAATGTACTCCACTCCGGCCAATCGGAGCATGTCGACGAACTCCTGCGCCTGATTGGGCGGGACGATCGGGTCGCGGTCGCCCTGCATGATCGCCACGGGCACTCTGATGTCGCTTGTGCGGTGGATCGGCGAGCGGGTGAAGAGCGCGTCCTGCGCCTCGGGCCAGGGGCCGACGAGGCCGTCGACGTAGTGCCGCTCGAAGTCGTGGGTGTCGACGACGAACCGCATGAGGTCGGTGACCCCGAAGTACGAGGTGCCGCACGCGAAGACGTCGGAGCTGATGAGCGACGACAGCGCCGTCCAGCCCCCCGCCGAGCCGCCGGAGATCGCGATCCGCAGCGGGTCGGCCAGTCCCGCATCGATGAGTCCCTCGACGGCTGCGACGATGTCGGCGACGTCGACGATCCCCCACTGTCCGCGCAGGCGCTCGCGCCAGGCGCGGCCGAAGCCCGTCGACCCTCCGTAGTTGACCTCCATGACGCCGATGCCGCGGGAGGCGAAGAAGCTCATCCGCGCCGACATGTCCGCCGTCGCCTGCCCGGTCGGTCCGCCGTGGGCGATGACGACGTAGGGCGGGCGCTCCCGGTCGAGGGCGATGAAGCGGGGATTGTGGGGCTCATGGAGGACGACGGGGACGCCGCCGAGGACCGTCGTGCGCGGGTGCGCGTAGTAGTCGTCGTGGGCGTCGAGCCGCTCCGTCGCGATCTCCGTGAACGCCCCGGTCACCCGGTCGACGGCGATGAGCGCGCCCGCGCAGTCCGGTGACTTCGCGGTGAGCAGGACGTGGGTGCGACCGAGATCGTGGAGTTCGATGCTGCCCAGGGTCGCGATCTCCTCGACGACCCGCGCCGAGGCGGCGGTGGCCTCCCCGGCGGGCGTGGCGGTGGCAGCGTCCCCGCCGCTGGTGCGCAGTCGCACGAGGGCGGCCATGTCCGACTGCGCATGCGCCCACACCTCGGCGCCGTCACCGAGGTGCCACAGCGCCCCGAGCTGCCACAGCGGTCCGCCGATCTCGGTTCCGGTGTCGAGAGCGGGACTGAGGTCGGTCACGGTCAGGTCGACCGCCTCGGCGGCAGACGACGCAGAACCGGCCCCAGACCCCGCCACACCGCTGAGGTCGAGTTCGTAGAGGGCCCAGTGCCCCTGATGGTCCGAGCACAGCCGCAGCGTCGCCGGTCCGCTGAACTCCGGCTGGAGGAGGGCGACCGCATCGCCGTGGAGGACGGCGGCGACGGTCGGATCGCCCCCGGCGCCGAGGTCGACCACCCACAGGCTCGTCTCATCCCACGGCATGTGCGGGTGCTCCCACCCGATGAAGGTGAGGAGTCGGCCGTCGGCCGAGATCCGCGGCCACGCCATGAAGTGCGCCTGCGTCGCGAGTTCCCGCATCGTCCCGAAGCGGGTGATGAGCACGATCGAGCGCCGCCGCACCGTCGACCGGCAGTCCTCGCGCACGCAGAGCAGCCCCCACGGGGTCATGTGGAGGTCGCCGTAGCGGATGAGACCCGAGGTCTCAGGGGTGAGCGCGTGCGGCGACCGGCCGGGGATGAGCTGCCAGACGCGCTGGTCGGCGGCGTTGACGAAGTAGACGATGTCGCTGTCGGGGTCGAGCGCCCACGCCCCGCCGCCGTATTCGTGGACGGCGGAGCGGATGTTGAACGGCTCCGGCAGGATCCGCTCCCCCGGCCCCGGATGCGACAGGGAGGTGCGGACGAGTCCCGTCCGGGAGTTCTCGGCGGCGAACTTCGCCGAATAGTAGACGTGCTCGCCGCGGAAAGCGGCCTCGAAGATCGGGGCTGCCCCGGTGGCGACCTCCGCTGCGCTCAGCGGCGAGGACCACGTGCCGTACGGCGCGGTGACGACGTCCTGGGGCGATTCCTTCATTCCCCCAGGCTACCGCCCATACCGGGCCCGTCACCGGTGCGCATCACCGTGCGCCGAGGCGGTCCCTGGCGGTGACGTCGATCGTGGCCTGACCGAGGACGCGGGTGCCGCGGTAGACGACCATCGTCTGTCCCGGGGCGACACCGGAGAGCTCTTCGGCGACGTCGACGTGGAGGAGCTGGCCGGCGGGCCGGGCCGCCGGCACCGCGGCCTCGTGGGCAGGCACCTCGGTGACGACGTCCCCGAGCCACGCGCGGGCGGGCACCGGATCGGAATGGGCGCGGATCTGGACCTCGCAGTCGATCCCCGTCTCCGGTGTGGTGCCGATGTCGGCGGGGGCGTGCCCGGCCCACGAGGTGCGGATGCCGGTGAGATGGGAGACGCCGAGGTCGGCGCGGGAGCCGACGGTCACGGTGTTCGAGGCGGGGTCGAGACCGGTGACGAAGCGCGGCTTGCCGTCGGCGGCCGGCTTCTCGATGCCGAGCCCCTTGCGCTGGCCGATGGTGAAGGTCATCGCACCGTCGTGCTCCCCGAGGACCTCGCCCTCGGCATCCTTGATGAGGCCCGGGCGCATCGGGATCTTGTCGGCCAGCCAGGCCTTCGTGTCGCCGTCGGGGATGAAGCAGATGTCGTAGGAGTCGGGCTTGTTCGCCACCGAGAAGCCGCGCTCGGCCGCCTCGGCGCGGACCTCGGCCTTCGAGGCGGTCGCTCCGATCGGGAAGTAGCAGTGCTCGAGCTGCTCACCGGTGAGGATGCCGAGGACGTAGGACTGGTCCTTCGCGAGGTCCTCGCCGCGGTGGAGCTCGGGGCGGCCGGCGGCGTCGCGGACCACCTCGGCGTAGTGCCCGGTCGCGATCTGATCGAAGCCGAGGGCGAGCGCCCGGTCGAGGAGGGCGGCGAACTTGATGCGCTCGTTGCAGCGCATGCACGGGTTCGGGGTGCGGCCGGCGGCGTACTCGGCGATGAAGTCATCGACGATGTCCTCCTTGAACCGCTCGGAGAAGTCCCACACGTAGAAGGGGATGCCGAGCATGCCCGCCACCCGGTGGGCGTCGCGGGAGTCCTCGATCGTGCAGCAGCCCCGCGACCCGGTGCGCAGCGTGCCGGGCATCCGGGACAGGGCGAGGTGGACGCCGACGACCTCGTGGCCGGCGTCGACGGCACGGGCGGCGGCGACGGCGGAGTCGACTCCGCCGGACATCGCGACGAGGACCTTCATGCGCTTTCCTGACTCTCGTGGGCCGTCTGCCGCCAGCGCGGCGTCGCCGAGACCATGCCGGCCCGGCGGGCCTGGTCGACGACGGCGGGCAGCACCTCGAGAAGCGCGTCGATGTCGGAGGCGGCGGTGTCGTGGCCGACGGTGAAGCGCTGCGCGGAGCGGGCGACGTCCTCGCTCATGCCCGCGGCGAGGAGGACATGGGAGGGGCGGGAGACGCCGGCCGAGCACGCCGATCCCGTCGACGTCGCGATCCCGCGGGCGTCGAGGCCGAAGAGCAGGGAGTCGCCCTCGCAGCCGGCGAACGTGAAGTGGGCGTTGCCGGGCAGACGGCCGGTCCCGCGGGGGCCCGACAGTCTCGCGCCCTCGATCGTCGCCTCGACACCGGAGATGAGGCGGTCGCGGAGGTCGGAGAACTTCGCGGCCCGCGAATCGAGGTCGGAGGTCGCGAGGTCGACGGCCGCGGCGAAGGCGACCGCGCCGGCGACGTCGAGGGTGCCCGAGCGCACGCTGCGCTCCTGACCGCCGCCGTGGAGGATCGGGGTGGGCGCGGCGGCGCGGTCGAGGAGGAGCGCGCCGATGCCGACGGGACCGCCGATCTTGTGCGCGGTGATCGTCATCGCCGTGGCTTCCAAGGCGGCGAAGTCGAGCCGGATCTGCCCGAGCGCCTGGACGGCGTCGATGTGGAACGGGATGCCGAGGTCCCGGGCGAGGCGACCGAGTTCGGCCAGCGGCTGGATCGTGCCGATCTCGTTGTTCGCGGCCATGACCGACAGCAGCGCGGTCCGGTCGGGGTCGCGGCGCAGCGCCGCCTCGGCGGCGGGCAGGTCGATCCGGCCGGTCTCGTCGACGTCGAGGAGGACGACCTCCGCACCCTGGGACTCGAGCCATTCGACGGAGTCGAGGATCGCGTGGTGCTCGATCGCCGAGGTGAGGACGAGGGGTCGGGCGGGCTCGGCGAAGCTGCCGTTGTTGCGGGAGAGGTAGAGGCCCTTGACGGCGAGGTTGTCGGCCTCCGTGCCGCCGGAGGTGAAGACGACCTCGGAGGAGCTCGTCGCCCCGAGCGCCCGGGCGATATCGTCACGGGCCGTCTCCAGCCGCATCCGCCCGGCCTGACCGACCGCGTGCAGCGACGACGGATTGGCCCGGCGGCTCAGCTCGGTCGTGTAGACGTCGAGCACCGCCTGGGGCATCGGCGAGGTCGCGGCATGGTCAAGATAGATCGGCACGTCGAGTATTTTAGGCGCTCGGGCCCGGCCCCGGCCAGGTTCCGTGCCCGATCTCACCCGGTTCCGCCGCTCGGAGCGGTCTTCGCCGCGGGGCCCTGCGGACTAAACTTGTCCGGGTGTTCACCGTTTTCACGCTCGTGCTCTATGCCGTCGCCGCCGTGCTCACCGTGTGGGCGATCGTCGAGACGATCCGCAACCGACCTGCGGGACCGCTGCTGCTGGGCTGCTCCGCACTCCTGCTGCTCCTCCTCATCGTCGAGCTCGTCATCTCGATCGCGACCTTCGGAGGCACCGACGGCGTCGACCCGCTCCTCTACTTCGGCTATGTCATCACCGCGATCCTCGTCATCGCGCTCGCCGGGTTCTGGGCCTTCGCGGAGCTGAGCAGGTGGGGTCCCGGCGTGCTCGCCGCCGCCGGACTGACGGTGATCATCATGATCGAGAGAATGGACCAGATTTGGCTGTGAACAGACGCACCCGCCCGGCACCGCGCTCACCGTACTCGGCGATGCATTCGGGCCCCGGTCGGGCCCTGACCGCGGTCTACGGGATCTTCGCGCTGTCGGCGACCGCGCGGGCCGGCTACCAGGTCATCCGCGAATTCGACGTCGCCCCGGTCGCCTACACGCTCTCGGTCATCGCCGCCGCCATCTACATCCTCGCGACGGTGTGCTTCGTCATCGGCAACCGGGTCACGCACCGCATCGCGATCGCCGCGTGCCTCATCGAGTTCGCCGGCGTCATCATCGTCGGCATCCTCAGCTTCACGCATCCCGAGGACTTCGCGAAGCCCTCGGTGTGGTCGAACTTCGGCTCCGGCTACGGCTTCATCCCGCTCGTGCTTCCCCTCATCGGCCTGTGGTGGCTGCTGCGGGTGGGCCGGCGGGTGCGCGAGGAGCAGACGGAGCTTGCGTGATCTCCTCACTCGATCCGTGAGGAGAGGATGTCCCAGTCGGTGTTGAGTGCCGTGATCGTCTCCCCGTCCTTGAGCAGGACGTAGGGCTGGGCGGTGTCGACCTTGACGGTGTTGCCGTCCTTGTCGTTCGTCTTCACGGCCTCGATCGTGTCACCGAGGTCGACCGAGTAGTCCTCGGGCACCTTGATCGTCAGGGTGCAGCGGATCTCGCCCATGCCGAGCGCCCCGTTCTCCGTCGTCAGCGTCATCGACCCGAAGTCGAAGTCCTGGTACGGGGTGCATTCGACGGTGACGTCGTCGAAGCCGGAGTCCTCGTTGCGCAGGCCGCCGACGTAGTCCTGGAAGGACTTGAAGCCGCCCTGGTCGAGTCCGGAGACGATGCCGCCGTCGACCTTGCCGTCCTTGAGGAACGTCGAGATCTGGTCGGCTGAGGTCGCCATCTCCTCGGTGAACGCCTGCGGGGCAGGCTCGACCGCTCCGCTGCCGTCGGCGAGCAGGGTCGGGGCCTGGTCGGCGGGGATGAAGACCGCGGTGCGCACGAGCGGCTGCACCGAGGCGGATTCCCGGGTGGCCAGCTGCACCTGCGTGAGCTTCTCGTCTCCGCCCGTCGTACCGAGGGCGTAGAACCACATCGGATAGTCGGTGAAGGCGGGTCCGCCGGCGACGACCTCGGTGAAGTTCGGGGCGCGCAGGTTCTGCTTCGTCTTGTCCGCGATCTGGATCTGCGCACGGGTCCGGTCGATGAGCGGGGCGCCCTGGATCGCTTCGAGTCCCTCGCCCTTGTCGGCGAGGATCTTGTCGAGCGACTCCGTGTACGAGGTCATGAACTCCCCGGCCTCCCCCGGGCGCACAGCGGTGCGCTCATAGGGGGTGACCTGCGGGGTGTCGGGCTGGGCGATGGGCAGCGCACCGCAGCCGGACAGTGCCAGTCCTGAGGCCAGCGTGATGCCGGCGGCCGCGCGCACTCGCATGTTCCGGCGCCGAGGCGGGGCCGCAGCTTTCGCCGGCTCCGCGGTCGGACTCCCGGCCGGGTCCCCGTTGCCGGTCGGCGCGGTGTCCGCGGACTCCTTCCCGGTCGCCGAGGCGGACTTCCGGGACTTCCGGCGGGGCGCCTCGGTGCTGGGGCGGCGCTCCTTGAGCTTGCCGGACTGCTTGCGCGGACGGATCCGCCCGTTCCACCAGCGGAGGAAGAAGTACGCGGCGAAGCCGAAGGCGATGATCGCGGCGGCGAGGCCGATGAGGCTGAGCGCGAGCACACCGGCCACGCGCATCTTCAGCTGCACGGTCGTCCCGTCGAGGTTCTCCCCCGCCGTCGCCGGCGCGATGACGAGGACCTGCGGGTCGGCATCGAGGTCGAAGGTCTTCGACACGGTCGCCCCGGTCTCCACCGATGTCCACCAGTCCCTGCCGGCGATGTCCGCGGCGGGCGCCGGGTCTCCGGGGATCGAGCGATGGGTCGCCTCGTTGGGGAAGTCGACGTCGCTGATCTGGACCTGGGAGACCCCGTCGAGGTAGCTCGCGGTGTCGACGCCGTTCGCGGTGCCGAGGAAGAGCTCCTTGCCGTCGGCGTTCGTCGCCTCGATGGTGACGTTCGTGCCGGAGAACGGCACGATCGCCTCGTCGAGGACGACGGCGTACGACCCGTCGGAGACCTCGAAGGCCGGGGTCTCGGTGACTTCGTCGGTGCCGACGACGGACATGGCGGAGGCCACCAGCACGGTCAGGATCACGCCGGTGATCGTGAACAGGATGGCGGTGGTGAGGCGGACTATCTGGTTCAGAACAATGCCCTCATCAGTTTGGTGCGTGCTTTGGCGACGGCCGGGTCATCGGGTCCGACGATCTCGAAGAGGTCGAGCACGCGCAGGCGCAGCGCCTCCTTCTCCGGTCCCGTGGACGTGCGGATGAGCGAGATCAGGCGGTCGAACGCCCCGGCCGGGTTGCCGCTGACGACCTCGGCGTCGGCGGCGGCCTTCGCGGCCTCGACATCTGCGGGGTCGGCGTCGGCGGCGGCGATGAGCTCTTCGGGGTCGGCGTCGATGAGGCGGCGGCCGAGGCCGGCGCGGGCGAGGCCGAACTTCGCCTCGTCATCGGCCGGTGAGGCGGCCAGTGCCGCCTTGAAGAGGGATTCGGCGGTGTCGAAGTCCCCGTTGGCCAGGGCCTCCTCGGCCTCGGGATGCTTGGGGCCGGCCGGTTCGGGTTCGGCTCCCCCGACGACCGCGTGACCGCTCACGCCGTTCTCCGCGGCGAGGGTGAGGAGCTCGTCGAAGTAGGCCGCGATCTGCGGTTCGGGCAGCGTGCTCTGGAACAGCGGCACCGGCTGGCCCTTGATGATCGCGACGACGGTCGGGGTCGACTGGACGCCGAAGGCCTGGGCGACCCGCGGGTTCTGGTCGACGTCGACCTTCGCGAGCACGAGCCTGCCGCCGTAGGACGGGATGAGGCGCGCGAGGACGGCGGAGACCTCACGGCTCGCGTCACTGGCACTCGAGGCGAGGTCGATGACGACGGGCACGCGCTCGGAGAGCGCGACGATGTCGTTGAAGACCGCTTCGTCGACGTCGAGGACGAGCGAGGGCAGCGGCACCGCGGTGGGATCCGCGGCCGGCGCACCCGCCTCGTCGACGGGCATGTTCTTCGTGCGGACCGCGGAGAGGTCGAGCCCCTGCTGAGGGGCGCTGCCCGACTGCGGGCCGGGACCCTGGTTCGGATCGAAAGACACGGGATCTCCTTTGCTGGGTGCGTCAGCCGAGCTTGGCTCCGCTGAGGGTTTCGAGGCCGCCGATGAGGCGGGGCTTGCCGTCCTGCGGCACGAGGAAGGTGAGCACCTGGTACGTCGTCGTCGTCACCGGCTGCTGCGTGCTGCTCTCCCCGGTGAGCTCCTTCTGCGGGGTGCTCAGGGTCAGCGTGCCCGTGCGGCCGCCCGTCGACTGCGGGGTGATCGTCGATTCGGCGGTGATGACGCCGGTGACGACCGCGGAATCGCCCGCCGTCTCCTGGGCGACGATCTGCTGGCCGGGCTCGTACGTGTACTTGACGCTGGCCTGGCCCTCTTCCGCGCTCTTCTTCTGCTCGTCCTGGTTCGCCCAGATCGACTTCGAGAAGTCGTCGGGCTCATAGAGCTTCGCCTCCTTCGACGAGGCGCCGGCGCCGAGGGCCTTCGCGTAGTCGGCGACGGCGGCCTGCGGGGTCATCGCGAAGCCCTCCGCGCTCGCGTCGAGCGGCTGCGAGCCCTGGCGGGCGTCGGCGATCTCCGGCAGCTCGGTGCCGGGGACGAGCACGGTCTGCGACCACAGCTTGTAGTCGGCCCGGGCGTCGTCCTGGGTGAGGACGAGCAGCTGCGTCTGGTCCCCGGCCGACGTGATGAGGCTCGTCATCCGCGGCCACGTGTCGGTCGCTGAGGTGAAGTTGACGACGATGTCCTCGGCGGCGATCGCCGGCGGCATCGTCTGGTCCTTGACCTTGTCCTTGACCGTGTAGAGGGCGGTGCGCTGTTCGAGTGCGGGCCCGGTGGCGCGGGCCTCGAGCTTCTTCGCGTCGGTCTCCTTGTCCGCGGCGGAGATGTCGGCGGCGACGGCGCCGAGGATGCGCTCGGCCTGGCCGCTGCTCACCCCGGCCATCGGGGTCGTCGGGGCCGGTGAGGCTTCGGGGGTCGGCAGCTCGGCGGGGCCGCAGGCGCTGAGCGCGAGGACCGGGACGATGGCGAAGGCGGTGCCGTATTCGGCGAGCTTGCGCCGGCGGTCCTGCCGGGCCTGACGGCGGTTGGCTTCGCGCTTCGCGGTGCGGCGGCCGAGGAAGAGGAGGATGAGACCGATGACGAAGATCGCACCGCCTGCGATCATCAGCGGAATCGCCCAGGGGGTGTCGGCGCGGTTGGGCCAGGACAGGGACACCGAGGTGACGTCGCCGGGGGCGCCGGAACCGGCGATGAGGAACCCGGTGCGGTTGGCGTCGGAGTCCCAGTCGAGGCTCACGGTGTCGGTGCCGGTGACTTCGGCCTCCCAGAGGTCGGAGCCGACCGGGTTCGGCAGCTCCGCCTCGCCCTCCTTCGGCTCCACGGTGAGACCGTTCTCTGCGGCGAGGCCGGTGATCCGGGCGGCCGGGGAATCGCCGACCCAGGCGTCGATGCTCTCGATCGGGGCCTGCGCGATCGTGAGATCACCGGTGCCCTGTGCGGTCAGCGTCGCGGGCGTGTCGTAGAGGTTGAGCATGCCCGGATCGACGATGACGGCCGGGGCCGACCCGTCGATCTGCGTCGTGGCGGTGATCGTGTCGGAGGGTGCCCACAGGGTCTTCTGGAGCAGCCCGAGCCCTGAGACAACGACACCCACCACCATGAGAATCACAGCAAGTGTGTAACGCACGCGAAAAACCTTCTCCTCGAGTCGGCACGATTCCTCCCACCCTGTCCGGGCAGAGGTCAGTACAAGTTTAGGTCACCGACGGCCGCGCTGTTCTGCGGATGCACTCAGCGTGTGTCAGCGGACACACAGGCCCACTCGACTTGTCCCGACCCGCACACCGTTAAGCTGGCAGCGTGAGCAACGACAGAATTGTGTGGATCGACTGCGAAATGACCGGCCTCGACGAGGCGCGTGACGAACTCATCGAGATCGCCGCGATCGTCACCGACTTCGAGCTCCGACCGCTCGATGAGGGCATCGACATCGTCATCCGGCCCTCGGCGGCGGCCCGGGCGAACATGAACGACTTCGTCACGAAGATGCACACCGATTCCGGGCTGATCACCGAACTCGACGCCGGCACGACCGTCGCCGAGGCGCAGACCCAGGTCCTCGACTATGTGAAGACGCACGTCAAGGAGGCCGGCAAGGCCCCGCTGGGCGGGAACTCGGTGGGCACCGACAAGGTGTTCCTCAACAAGCAGATGCCCGACCTCGTCGCCTACCTCCACTACCGCATCATCGACGTCTCCTCGATCAAGGAGCTGTCCAAGCAGTGGTTCCCCCGCGCCTACTACCAGGCACCGGCGAAGCTCGGCGGTCATCGCGCCCTCGGCGACATCCGGGATTCGATCGTCGAACTCGAGTACTACCGCCGGGCCGTGTTCTCCGCGGAGGGGCCGACCTCGGATGATGCCAAGCGCATCGCCGCCGAGGTGGTCGCCCGGTACTCCGCGGACGCGGAGCAGCCGGCGGGCGACGCTGCTGAGACCCCCGCCGACGCGACGCCGAACTAGCTCGACTTCCTCTCCGGCTGCGCGAAGACGGCGGACGGGAACGCCCCCGACTGGACGAGCACCTTGACGAGCGTGCGGCTCGGGGCGATGAGCGAGGCGATCTGCTCGTCGCTGAGCACCGACCAGGCGGCGGCCACGGTGCCGTCGGTGAGGATCTCGACCTCCTCCTTGAGCTGACGTCCCGCGTCGGTGATCTGCGGCAGCGGATACCCGCGGTCGTCGGTGCCCACGGTGATCAGCCCCGCCTCGGCGAGTCCGTCCTGGGCTCTCTGCCATTCCTCATCGGTGTAGCCGCGGGTCTTCTGCGCGGCCCGCGGCTTGAACGACGCGCCGGTGGCGACGTCGAGCATGAGGGCGTCGATGCCGGCGACTCCGGCGGTGACGAGGGACGCGACGTGCCCGTCGCCGCGGAACTCGCGCGCCACGGTGGCGAGATCCCAGAGGGCCTCGAAGGCCGTGGCCGGGGAGTGGGCGGCGACGGCGTCGGCGGTCGAGCCGGCCAGGGAGCGCCCGGTGAAGTCCATCGCCTCGCGCACGGGGGTGAGCGTCTCCGTGAGCTGGACGGCCGCCTCGGTGAGGAGGGCGATGTCGTCACGGTCGCCGAAGAGTCCGTCGAGGTAGAGGGACACGGCGTCGAAGCGCGCGGAGACCATGACGTCCGGGGAGACGGTGTCCCAGATCCGCGGGATGATCGTCGCGATGAACGACGGTGAGTAGTTGTAGAAGGTGCCGGCGACGACGCCGGCGTTGACGCGGCCCATCGGCGCCGAGCGGGCGGCCATGTTCGCCGGGATCCCGGGTTCGAGGCCGAGTTCGGCGAACGAGGCGCCGACGACCTCGGAGAAGTAGATCGACGAGTGGAACGAGTTGAGGCGACCGGAGAGCGTCCTGATGTTCTGCGTGCGAGTCGAGTCCATGGCCCCATCCTAGGCGGGGTGCGTCCCCGGCCGACAGAGCAGGCGATTGTCGGACCGGCACATCCGACAGCCAGGTCGCACGCATCCTGGGCAGGGACAATGGGAGAATGAGCGTCATGACGACTGGAGCAACCCGAGCCCATCCGAGCCGCCGGTCCCGCCGCCGTCCCCTCATCGTCTCCGCGATCATCGTCGTCGTCACCCTCGTCGTCGGGGTCATCGCCGCCGACCGGATCGTCGATTTCACCACCGAGCGCCGGATCGCCGAGGGGCTGGAGAACTACGGCGACGCGCAGGTCGACGTCCGGGGCTTCCCGATCCTCAACCAGTTGGCTGCGGGCAGGCTCGACGCCGTCGACGTCACGGCGACGCGGGCGACGTACGAGGATCTCGAGGTCACCGACGTCGACCTCAGCCTCTTCGACGTGCCCACCGATTCCTCGCGGCCGATCGGCACCGTCGACGGGGAGGCGACGATACCGCTGTCGACGATCGATCGGCTCGCCGGGCAGAACGCCTCCCTGCCCGACGGGATGACGTTCACGACGACCGACGGGACGCTCTACCTCACCGGTTCCCTGCTCGGACAGGATGTGCGCATCGGGATCGATGCGCAGCCCGACGGGCGGCAGATCCTCGTCTCGGCGACGACGCTCACCCTCGGTGCGGCCGAGGTCGACCTCTCGACGATGCCGTCGTTCCTCACCTCGGAGATCTCCGACATCGTCATCGATCTGGGCGACATGCCCGAAGGCCTCGAGGTCACCGGCATCGACGCCGTCGACGACGGCATGCGGGTGAGCGTCCACGGCAACGGGGTGATGCTCGAGTAGGTCAGTCCGTCGAGGACTGGGGTGACTTCGGCACGATCATCCGATAACCGGACCAGAGGATGTCGATGAGGACGACGATCGTCCAGATCCGAGAGATCGAGCCGATCCACCTCTGCATGTCCGTTCCCCCGGCGTTCCAGCTCAGCAGGGTCGTCACCGAGGTCCCGCCCGTGATCACCTCCCACGGCCAGCTGGCGGCGACTAGGGCGAAGATCACCTGCGCGATCACGTAGATGCCGACATGGATGGCCAGGGTCGCTGCTGTTCTCTTCATGGCTGGACTCAGCCCCTTTCTCTCTGTGGTGGTGCCGCTTCGGCGGGGAAGCGGCGCAGACCCCGCCACCCGGTGAGCGCGGCGATGACGAGGACGACCGCGGCGGCGATCGTCGCGACATGCCAGGCGCCGGCGCCGAAGAGCGCTCCGGCCGCGAGCGTCCCGGCAGCGGTCCCGATGAGCTCTGCGCTCTGGGCGTACCCGAACCCGGCTCCCGCCCGGTGGCCGGAGACGACGGCGATGAGCCTGTCGAGCAGCGGTTCGAGCAGCGAGAAGCACAGGGCGGAGAGGACCCAGAGCACAGCGAGCGCGACCGGGCCGGGGCGGGTGACCATCGCCGCGGCGAACCCCGCGGAGCACGTGAGGCCGAGGAGGAGGATCCACCGCGGCTCGATGCGGCGGACGAGACGGTGGAGAGGACGCGGGGCGATGCTGAGCACGATCGCCCCCGGCAGGTAGACGAGAGCGATCTCTCCGAGCTCCAGCCCGAGCTCGACGGCGAGGTGGAGGATGAGGAGGAGTGAGATGATGCCCTCGGCGAAGGCGAGGACGACGACGAGCGCGAGGATGCCGCGCAGGGATCGCAGCAGATGCGCGGAGTCGGACGTCGGGCTCTGCTGAGGCTCTCCCTGTGCAGGACTGTGCGCCCCGATCCGCGCGAGCAGGACCCCCGCGACGAGGCAGGCGGCCGCGCACGCCAGGAAGACGGCCTGCGGTCCGGCGACCTGGAAGAGCGGGATGCCGATGATGAACGCGATCCAGGCGCCGGAGGACTCGTTCTCCATGAGCACGGCGAAGCGGTCATCGCCGACTCCGCTGCCCTCGTCGCGCTCGGCGATGAGGGCGCGCACTGCGACCCAGAAGAGCGCACCGGCGATGCCGCCGAGTGCGGCAGCGGCGAACGCCGGCGGCAACGTCGTCGAGGCGGCGAAGACGAGGAAGGAGAGTACCCCGACGCCCGAGCCCGCCGCCGCGATCATCGCTGAGCTGCCCGGCGATCCGCACCGGTCGACGAGCCTGCCGGCCAGGGGCCGGATGAGGAGCGAGACGAGGAGCTGGACGGCGACGAGCGCTCCGGTCTCGGCCCCGCTCGCCCCGAGCTGCTGCGCGGCGACGACGGGGAGGACGAAGGCGAGGAGTTCAGCGGGTCCGCTGAAGAAGCCCGACGCCGTCGATGCCTGTGCCCGGCTGGTCCTCCGGGTCGCCTCGGTGCTGTTCATGCCGCCACGCTATGCCGGAGAGCGGAGTCCCGTCGTCGGGAGGAAGTCGCACGTCGACATCCGACTTTGGGATGATTCCCACCGACGGTGTCGTCACTAGACTCGGATCATGTCCGATAAACGGCACCTGAACGTGCCGGGCCTGCCCGCATTCACCCTCGAGGATCTCCTCACCGCGCTCGTGCTCAGCGCGATCGGCGTCCTCTTCATCGTCCTCGGCCCCCAGAATCAGTGGTTCGACACCGACGTCGTCCCCGACCAGGTCGCTCAGCCCGTGCTCATCACCTGCGGATTCATCGGCACGCTCTACGCCCCGCGGGTGGCGATCTCGACGACGAGCTTCCTCATCGGCCTCGGTGCCGACGTCCTCGCCGGCGGCCACGACTTCGCTCTCTGGCTCGTGTTCCAGCTCGTCTTCGCCCTCGTCGGACACGCATCCCCGCGCGTGTCGACGGTCGTGTTCACCCTCGCAGGCGTCTCGACGATCGTCGCGGGCGTCGCCTCGTTCGCCTCCGGATTCGATCTGTCGACGTCGTTCCAGTTCTCGGTGCTCGCCGTCATCATCCTCTTCCTCCCGGCCCTGTGGGCGAGCAGCGTCCGCGAGCACCGCAACACCGCCGCCGCCGAACACGAACGGGCCGAGGCCGAGCGCGCCCGCGCGGACGCTCAGGAGCAGGCGGCGCGTCTGGCTGCCGAGAACGCCGCGGTGAGCGCCCGGCTCGCCGAGCAGAAGGTGCGAACTGCCGCCGCCGAGGACCTCCACGACCTCGTCGCCGGGCACATCTCCGCGATCGCCCTCCATTCCCAGGCGGCGCTGGCCGCCCACGATGAGAGGATCCGCACCGAGGTGCTCACCACCGTCCACGCCGCCGCCGACCGGGCGCTGAGCGAGATGCGCCGCATGATCGATGTCCTCCGCTCCGACGTCGAGGCCGATCCTCCCGTCGCGGCGTCAGCGGCCGAGGCGATCGCCCTGGCCAGGAGCCTCGGGGTCACCGTCACCGGGGCGGAGGCGCTCACCGCGCTGCCCGACCGGCAGGAGGCGGCGCTGCGTCCGGTCATCGCCGAACTCATCTCCAACGTCGTCAAGCACGCCAGCGCACCGGAGCTGACGATCACCGTCACCGAGGCGGGCGCGATCGCCGCGTCCAACCCGGTCGCGCTCTCCCCCACCGCGGGGGCGACCGACCGGGCGGGGCACGGACTCGACAACATCGCCCACCGGCTCGAGCGCCTCGGCGGGGGTGCCGCATTCACCCGGACGACGGACACGTTCACCGCCACACTCACCCTGCCGGGAGGCAGGACGGCCGCACCCGAGTCGCACGTCGCGCCGGAGACGCCGAAACCGAAGGGACCCCCGCAGTGACCACCGTCCTCATCGTCGACGATCACGGAGCCGTGCGCGCCGGCATCCGCCTGCTCCTCGACACCGCCGACGGCATCTCCGTGGTCGGCGAGGCCGCGGACGGGCGCACGGCGGTGAGCATGGCAGAAGCGCTGCGCCCGGACATCGTCCTCATGGATGTGCGGATGCCCGTCCTCGACGGAGTCGCAGCGACCCGGCAGCTGCGGTCGGCCCCGGGCGGCCCGACGGTTCTCATCCTCACGTCGTTCGGACTCGACGACGTCATCCTCGCCGCCCTCCGCGCGGGGGCCGCGGGCTTCCTCCTCAAGAGCGCCTCGGCCGAGGAGCTCATCGGCGCCGTGCACCGCGCAGCCGCCGGGGACACCGTGCTCTCTCCCGAGGTCACCGCGAGCGTCGTCACCATGCTCTCGGCACTTCCCGAGGATCCGGCACCCGCCGCGGCGCTGCCCGACGATCTCACCGACCGGGAGCGCGAGGTCCTCGCGGGGATCGCCGCAGGCCGGAACAATCGCGCCCTGGCCAATGAGCTCGGCATCACCGAGGCCACGGTGAAGACGCACGTCTCCCGAGTGCTCGTCAAGCTCGGCGTCGAATCGCGGGTGCAGGCAGCGCTCGCCTACACTGCCGCGACCGGCCCTGCCGCGGACAAGTCGGGTTGAGGCGGGGCGGAGGCGGCCCACAGGACCGACTCAGCCTCGCGGACTAGGATCGGTGGCGACCATCACATCTGTGAAGCACACCTGTGAAGAAGGGCAGTCCCATGGGATTCGACAAGTTCATCAACAAGGCGAAGAACCTCGCCAACGACCCCAAGGTCCGTGAGAAGCTCAACAACCCCAAGGTGGAGAAGTTCAGCGATCAGGTCCTCGACAAGGCTGCCGGTGCCGCCGATTCGCTGACGAAGGGCAAGTACAGCGACAAGATCAAGAGCGCCCGCGACGCTGCGGACCGCGCGATCGGCCACGACGACCAGCGCCCCGGTGACGCCCGTCCCGGTGACCCGCGCACCGGCGATGTCCGCCCCGGTGACGCCCGGCCTGGTGATCCGCGTCCGGGTGAGCAGAACCCGGTCGACTTCCGTGATCGCCGCGACCCCGAGGACCCGCAGAGCCCTCGGCGCTGAGCCGACTCGGCACCACCGACGATGCCCCGCACGGCTGCAGCCGTGCGGGGCATCGCGTGTCTCGGGTGGCCGATCCGGCGGCCTCGTATGTGAGAATGGCAGTCGGCCCGCGCTCGTGCGGCCGACAGCCGACACTGCCCCCGAAGGAGGTGCTGTGCGATCCCCCATTCCCGACTTCCTCGATGAGACGCTCGAGCGTCATCGCCACGACCGCAGCGGTGCGATGGCCGACTACATCCCCGACCTCGCGGCCGCGGATCCGAACAAGCTCGCGATCAGCATCTCGACGCTCGACGGCGTCCTCTACGACTCCGGGGACTCCGATTTCGAGTTCTCGATCCAGTCGATGTCGAAGCCCTTCATCTACGGCATCGCCCTCGAGGCCCTCGGCATCCCCGCCGTCCTCGACAAGGTCGGCGTCGAACCCACCGGTGAGGCGTTCAACGAGCTCTCTCTCGACAAGACCTCGGGCAAACCGCTCAACCCGATGATCAACGCCGGGGCCATCACCATCCACTCCCTCCTCGGCGGGGAGAACGCGACGCTGGCCGAGCGCACGGAGATCGTCCGCGCCGGACTCTCCCGGTTCGCCGGCCGGCAGCTGCGCGTCGATGAGCACATCGCCGCCGGGGAATGGCAGCAGGCCTACCGCAACATCGCGATCGCCAACATGCTCCGGTCCTACGACGTCATCACCGACGATCCCGACGAGGTCGTCCAGGGCTACATCAACCAGTGCTCGGTCCTCGTCAGCGTCCGGGACCTCGCGATGATGGCCGCCACCCTCGCCGGCGGCGGGGTCAACCCGATCACCGGCGAACGGGTGCTCTCCCCCAGGGTCAACCGGCAGGTGCTCGGAGTGATGATGACGTGCGGCATGTACGACGCCGCCGGTGACTGGATGACCGAGGTCGGGGTGCCCGCCAAGAGCGGCGTGTCCGGCGGCCTCTTCGGTGTCCTGCCCGGTCAGGTGGGCATCGCGACGTATTCGCCGAAGCTCGACAAGCACGGCACGAGCGTGCGCGGAGCGAAGATCTTCCGCTCGCTGTCGGCCGACCTCGGCCTCCACATCATGAACGCACCGGAGCCCGCCCGCTCGATCATCCGCCGCGACCGGCGCTTCGTCGATGCGAAGGGCGACATGGTCCGCATCGTCAGCCTCCAGGGGCTCATCCAGTGGAGCGGCGCGGAGAACGTCATGCGCGAGATCGCCTCCCCCGACGACGCCATCGACGTCTTCGCCCTCGACCTGCGCCGGGTGTACTCGATCAACGAGGTGGCCCGCCGGATGATCGTCGAGGCGCTGCGGCGACTCGGCGAAGAGGGCAAGCAGGTCGTCCTCCTCGACCCGGAGAACTCGATGGGCTGCAGCGGACCGGCCTCGGCGCTGCCCGGGGTCGAGATCCTCGAGTCGCCGAAGCAGCTGCGCAATCTCGACCTGCGCGGGTTGCGGCGGGTGCGCGACGACTTCGCCGATCAGGTGTCCTGACCGACTCGCCGGCCTGCGGGGCGATGCCGGCGACCACCTCGGCGAGGTTTGCTAAGGTGAACCTAACTCCACCCCCAGCGAAAGGCCCCCGCATGTCGACTCCCGCCCCCGCCCGCACGAAGCGCCCGGATCGCCCGCAGGCCATCCTCTCCGTCATCAGCACGGAGACGGTGAGCCCGCACCTCGTCCGGATCGTCGCCGGCGGCGAGGGGTTCGACGCGATCAGGAACAACGACTCGACGGACAAGTACGTCAAGATCATGTTCGCCGATCCCGCGCACGGCCTCACCCCTCCCTACGACCTCGCCGCCCTGCGGGAGACGGCACCGGAGACCCTGCCCCGCAACCGCACGTACACGGTCCGGGAGATGGATGTCGCGGCCAAGCGGGTGACGATCGACTTCGTCGTCCACGGCGACGAGGGCATCGCGGGCCCGTGGGCGAGGGCCGCGCAGCCCGGGGACACGCTCGTCCTCATGGGTGCCGGCGGAGCCTACCGCCCCGATCCGGCATCGCCGTGGCATCTGCTCATCGGCGACCACACGGCGCTGCCCGCGGTGAGCTCGGCGATCGAGGCGATGGGCGCCGAGGCGACCGGCCACGTCCTCCTCGCCGTCGCGCACTCCGCCGACCGCCTCCTCCCCGCGGTCCCGGCAGGACTGACCGTGACCTGGGTCGACTCCGATGAGGACCTCATCGCCGCGGTGAGCGACCTGCCCTGGGCGGCGGGGACGCCGCAGGTCTTCGCTCACGGTGAGCGGGAGACGATCAAGGCGATCCGGCGGATCCTCAAAGCGCGGGAGGTGCCCCGGGAGGCGCTGTCGATCTCCGCGTACTGGGCGCGCGGACGGGCCGAGGACCAGTTCCAGGCCGAGAAGCGCGAACCCATCGGCCAGATCGAGTGATCGACCCGGCCGATGGGCGGGATGGGGTTCTCAGCGCGTCAGTCGGATGTGAACGCGCCCTTGAGTTTTGACAGGGCCGCGGCGATCTCGGTGAGATCCTCAGCAGTGAGCCGCTCGAGGTAGCGGTCGACGAGGAAGTCCTCGTAGCTGACCAGCGCGTCGCGGTACTTCCTGCCGCGGTCCTGCAGCTCGAGGACCTGCACGCGCCCGTCGCGCTCGCTGCGGCGGCGGGCGATGTAGCCGCCCGCCTCGAGGACGCCGAGATGCTGGCTGATCGCCCCCTTCGTCACTCCGAGGTCGGCCGCGAGCTCCCCCGAGGTGATCTCGGGGTTGTTCGCGATCCGCTCGAGGACCGTGTGCTGCTGAGCGGTGAGCTCGAAGTCGTCGTACTGCGGACCCTCCCCTTCGGAGACGCGCCACAGTTCGACCAGGAGCGTATTGATCCGCGCGGCGGCCGCGCGGGCCTCGGCCTCATCCGGCATGACGCGCCTGCCTCACGGCACCGACCACGGCGGGCTTCGCCGCCGGGGCGTCGGTCGCCGTGTCGCTCGACGTGTCGGTCACCGTCTCGGCCGTCGTCTCACTCACCTCAGTCGCGGGCTTCTTCTTCCGGCGGAGGATCTTCGCCTTGATCGCCTGGAACGCCTCCTTGCCGACGCACGCGATGGCGAGCAGCAGGACGCCTTCCCCGGCGGCGAGGACGCCGGCCACGAGTCCGACCTTGCTGCCGGCGTCGATGGGCAGGAACGGAGCGATCGGGATGATGAGGAAGAAGAGCGGATAGAGGATGAGCAGGGCGATTCCGAACTTGAAGCGGAGTGGTTTCTTCGCTCCCTTTGCGGGAGCCTTGCGGGTGCGGGGTTTCGTTGTCATGTCATTTAGTTTAGTTGACTAAACTAAATGAGTCAACTCGGGTCAGCGCTTCCTTCGGGTCACGACGAATGCGGTGACGCCGATGGCGATGAGTCCGACCGCAAGTGCCCCCATGAGCAGGTACTGCCCGAGGTCGGCACCGGTGCGCGGCAGCGAGCCCGCGTTCTCGTCGCCGTCGTCGGCAGAGTCAGCACTCGCGCCCGCATCGGTGCCCGCTGCTGCCGAGGCCGATGAGCCGCTCGTGTCCGCTTCGGCGCCCTGTGCGTCCGCGGCGGTCCCCTTCGCATCCGAGCCGTCGGCGTCCTGGCTGCCTGCGGTCGACCCGGTCGCCGCGGTGGTGCCCTCAGCGCCGGCGTCTGCCTCGGTGCCTGCGGTCTCGTCTGCGCCGGACGCATCCGCGTCGGACCCGGCGGTGCTGTCAGCCCCGGCGTTGTCGCCGGCCCCGGCATCCGCCTCGGCGCCGGCATTGTCATCGGCACCGGCGTCCGAGCCGCCACCGCCGTTGCTCAGGTCGGCGATCGAGTAGATGCTCGTCGTGCCGGACACCTCACTGCCGACGACGAGGGCGGCCTCCCCGGACGGCGATTCGTCGGGGCTGAGGAACGTGATGCCCTCCGGGCCGAGGTCACCGGCGCTGGCGAGCAGGGCCGTCGGATCCTCGGCGGTCTCGATCTCGTCCTCGACGGAGACGGAGAAGTCGCGGTTGTTGAAGTAGGTCGCGAACTTCGGCTGCGTGGGATCCGTGAGGTCGTAGGCGGCGATGCCGCCGACGCGTTCGAAGCCGATGAACGCATACGTCGTTCCGGCGACCTCGCCGATCGTCAGCGCCTCGGGCTCCGGGCCCTTGTCGTCGCTGCGTCCCTCGAGGTTCGACTCGGAGTGGTTGGAGTTGAAGAAGTCGGGATTCGCCTCGGCGGTGAGCCGCTCGAACTCGTCACCGGAGTCGGCGACGAGCTCACCGTCGGTCGTCCACACCGCGAACGAGCGGGCGCCGAAGGAGTAGAGCTCCTCGTAGCAGCTGCCGTCCTCGCTCAGGCCGAGGTCGGTGATGACGTTGAGGCGTCCGAGCTCGTCATCGCCGAGGCGGTCGGCCAGCGGCGAGGATTCGCAGACCGGCGCAAGGCCGTCGTCGCCGAGGTCCTTGGCGCGGGCGGCATCGCTGAAGTCACCCCATTCGCGGGAATCGCCCTCATTGGCGGTGACGAGGTAGTCGGTGCCGCCTGCGGAGAACGTCGAGATCGTGTCGGGCATGTAGGTGCCCTTGAGTCCCGGGTATTCGGCGATGTTGATCGTCGGGGCGTCCTCGGGATCGCGGTCGGAGGGATCGAGGCCGTTGCCCGGCTGCCCGTGGTCCTTGAAGCCGAGAGGGAGGATCTCGGTGACCTCGGCGGAGGCGATGTCGACGACGGCGACCGAGTTCGCCTCCTGCAGCGTCGCGTACGCCTTGTCGCCGGCCACGGTGATGTACTCGGGTTCGAGGTTCCGCGACACCGGCAGGTCGCCGTCGGGGTTGGGGCCGAAGACCCGGACGTCGGCGGGCAGGGTCTTCGAGCCGCCCTCCTCGAAGTCGTTGAAGTCCGCGATCCGCACCGCGTCCTGGGACGGGGCGGCCACCTCGGCGGGGAGATCGACGACGCCGATCGACCCTTCGGGGTCCGTCGAGAAGTCGTCGGCGGGTTCGCCTTCGTTCGCCGTCAGCGCCCGGGTGCCGTCGGGGGTGAGGGCGACCATGTCGGGCAGGGAGCCGACGGTGACAGAGCCGAGCACCGTCGCCTCGGGCGAGTTCGCGTCGAAGAACAGCAGCGTTCCCGGCTGGGTCTTGTCTGCGTCCTCGAAGGCGATGACGCCGAGGCCGTCGTCGCGGACCGCGACCGAGTTCGCGACCCCGGTCCCGGTGATCTCACCGGTCTTCGTCGGGTTCGTCGGGTCGGAGGCGTCGATGATGTCGACGGTCGCCGCCTGGGCGTTGACGGTGAAGACGGTGTCGCCGTAGGTCGCGGTGATCTCTGCGGCGGATTCGTCGAACTGGCCGGTCTCATAGGAGCCGAGGAAACCGAGCTCGACAGCGGCGTCCGGGGCTGAGGAACTGATCGGGTCGGGCACTTCCGCCGCGCTCGCCCCGGCACCGCCGGCGACGGTGAGTCCAGTGGTGAGACCGGTGGTGAGGAGAAGTGAGGTGAGGGCGGCGGTGATCGTCTTCGTATGCGTCATCGGGTCTCCGAGTCGTGGCGGCGGCAGGCGGGAACGGCCCGCCCACCTCCATATATGGGCAGGGAGTTGTCTCCGCCCGGAACCTCAGATGGACGGCAGGTGAAGAGCCGGGGTCGGTCTGCGCGCCGGTGACGCCGTCACCGGCAGGCTCAGGCAGGGCCGGTTGCCGGTGCCACCGGTGCCTGCGGGTCGGCTGCCGGCGGGCCGACTGCCGGCAGGCTCAGCGCAGACCGAGGGCGTCGATGACCTCGGCGACTGCGCGCTTGGCCTCGGCGTCGAGTCCGCGCAGGGGTGCGGGCAGGCTGTCGCCGGTGACGAGGCCGAGGTGCTCGGCGATCGCCGCACCCACACGGAGGCTTCCGCCGTGGGCGGCGAAGAGGTCCCACAGCGGCTGGAGTTCGGCGGAGAGCTCGCGGGCGAGGTAGGCGTCCCCGGACTGTGCGGCGCGGGTGATCGCGAGCATCGGCTCGGGCAGGGTGCCCCCGATCGCGGAGAACCACCCATCGCAGCCGGCGAGGAGGCCATCGGCGCCGTACGCGTCGACGGAGACGCCGATCGCCGTGCCCTCCGCGGTCGCCTCCCGGATGTCGGCGACCCGCTGCGTCCACTCCCCCGCGGACAGGGGCAGGCCGGGGATCTTGATCGCGGCAACGCCGTCGAGCTCGCTCAGCCGTCCGTAGAGGTCGGTCGTGAACGTGAAGTGCGTCGTCCCCGGATTGTCGTAGACGATGACGGGCAGGTCCGTCGCCGAGGTGACGGCGCGGAAGAGCTCGACGACCTCGTCCGCGGTGAGCGGGTGGTAGCTGACCGGGGCGAGGAGGAGTGCGGCGGCCCCGGCCTCCTCGGCCGCGGCGGCGTTGGCGAGCACATCGCGTTGATTGAGTGCTCCGATCCCGACGATGACGGGGATGCCCTGGGCGCGCTCCACGGCGGCGCGGGCGACGAAGGCGCGGGTGCCGACGCTGAGGTAGGGGCCCACGCCGGTCGACCCGAGCGGGGCGATCGAATCGACGCCGGCGGTCACGAGGCGGTCGATGAGCCCGTCGAAGGCGGCCTCGTCGAGGCTGCCGTCGCGGATGGGTGTGAGCGGGAAGGCGCTGAGGCCGGTGAGGGCGGCAGGTGCGGTCATGACGATGTCCGTTCTCTCGTCGTCGATGGGTCTCCGTCGAGGGTGGCGATGAGGTGTTCGAGCGGCGGGAAGGGCGGGCGCGCATCGGGACTGGCCACGGCGATCGCCCCGACGGTGTTAGCGACCCGCAGGGCGTCGGCGGCGGGGATGCCGGAGCGCAGGGCGATGGTCAGGGCCGCGCAGAAGGCGTCGCCGGCCCCGACGGTGCTCACCGGGGTGAGTGCCTCGGCGGGTGCGAACGCGATCTGCTCACCGTTCTCGAGCAGGGCCGACCCCTGCGCCCCGTAGGTCACGGCCACCCGGCGAGCCGCGGCCAGCTGCGGCAGCGCGGCGTACTCGGACTCGTTGACGATGATGAGATCGGCACGGTCGACCACCTCGGCGGGCAGAGGAATCGCAGGGGCGGCGTTGATGACGAACCAGCCCCGCACGGCGCGGGCGAGGTCGCTGATGACCTCGAGCGGGATCTCGAGCTGCGTGAGCACGGTGTCCGTCTCGTCGAAGCTCAGTCCGGCGGCGCTGACGTGGGCGTTCGCCCCTTCGCACACGGCGATCGTGTTCTCGCCGCGGGCGTCGACGGTGATGAGCGCGGTCCCGGTCTCGGCGTCCACCTCGGCGATGGCACTGACGTCGACGCCGGCCTCGCGCAGGGCAGCGGTCATCTCCCGTCCCGTCGGATCCGTGCCGACGGCCCCGACCATCCGGGTCACGGCGCCGAGGCGGGCCGCCGCGGCCGCCTGGTTCGCGCCCTTCCCTCCGGGGCTGCGTGACAGGGTGCCCCCGCCGACGGTCTCGCCGGGGCCGGGCAGGCGGTCGGTGACCGCGGTGATGTCGGCGTTGATGCTGCCGACGACGGTGAGCGGGAGGGCGAATGCGGACACACCTCACTCTAACCCCCGCATCGGACACGGGAGGTGACGCGGACACGGGAGGCGTCCCGACGCAGGGAGGCGTCCCGGCGCAGGGAGGTGTCCCGGTGCCGAGGCCGGGGTCGTGGGATGCCGTATATTCGGGCCATGGCCGATGACTCGACGGAAGCGCGCCCGACGGTTCGGCGCTACGGGGCGGGACAGTGGATCAGCGGTGCGGCGCAGACGCTCATCGTCCTCACGTGCGTCCTCTATCTCGTCACCAACACCCTGTGGGCGCTGCTGCTGTGGGAGGCGGTGACGGTCGTCTACCTCGGCGTCGGGCTCATCGTCGTGTGGAACGGCAGCCGACAGCCCGAGGCCGGCGATCGCACGGAAGCCCGAGCGGTCGTCAAGTGGCTGTGGATTCCGCCGCTGCTCGCCGCGGTCGTCGGGGCGAATGCGGCGATCACCGCGATGGTCACCCAGGACTCCGCGGACGGCGGCGCCGACCAGACGACGATCCTGTTCGCGGCGAGCGCGGGCATCATCCTCTCGTGGCTCATGCTCCACATCGCGTTCGCCGAGATCTATGAGGTCACCGAGGCGGCCAATGACGAACGGGAGCTGCGCTTCCCGACGGCCGACCTCCCGACGACCCTCGACTACCTCTACTTCTCCTACACGATCGGCACATCGTTCGCGACCTCGGACGTCGAGGTGTGCGGGATCGCCGCCCGGCGCATCGTCCTGCTCCAGAGCATCATCGCGTTCTTCTACAACGCGCTTGTCGTCGCCGTCGCCTTCCAGGTGCTCCAGAAGCTCGTGACGATGGCCTGAGGAACACGATCCTCAGGCGACGAACACGCAGAAGGGGTGGCCGGCTGGATCGGCGAGGACGTAGAGAAGCTCGTCAGGGTCGTCCGCGCGGTCGAGGAGCTGGCGCGCCCCGAGGTCGAGGGCCCGGGCGCGGTGGGTCTCGAGCGCTGCGGTGTCGGGCACCGTGAAGTCGAGGTGGAGCTGCATGGGCACGGCCGGATCGGGCCAGGTCGTCGGGGTGAGCTCGTCGGTCTGCTGGATCGCGAGCGTGCGCCGACCCTCGGCGTCGACGAGGACGAGCCAGTCGGCGTCATCGGGTCCGCCGTCGACGGGCGGGTCGTCGCCGCTGCGGTAGCGCAGTCCGAGGAACTGCCGGTAGAACTCGGCGAGGGACCGCGGGTCCTCGGCGTCGAGGACGGTGTGGAGCAGGCGCGGGAAATCGCTCATGTCTGAGCCTAACCCGGGAGGCCTCGTTCATGAGGTGATGCTCAGGAGGCGGGAACCTCGAAGTCTCCGCGGAACTCGGGGATCGTCTGATCCTCGCCGAGGACCTTCGCCTCGGGTCGGACGTACGCGCCCTTGAGCGTGTCGGCAGTCTGGCTCACGTAGACGGGGATGAAGCCCGTGTGCTCACCGTCGCGGCGCGGCGCGCGTTCGAAGTAGGTGAAGCCGGCGGCCGTGAGCTCGTCATCGGCCGTCGAGGCGTAGTTGACCTCCTCGCCGGCACTGTCGAGGTAGAAGTCCGAGGCGCTGATCGTACCGCCGTAGTCCTCACCGGGAACGACCTTGACCTCGAGGTAGACCATCTCACCGTCGGGGTTGTCGGAGGCTTCGTAGTACTCGGTGGGATTGTTGCGGACCGCGGAGACGATGGTGATGACATCGCCGGTCTCACTGTCGGTGAGCTCCTGGCCGATCTCGACCTTCGTACCCTCACCGGCCGGGGCAGCCGCCTCGGTGGACGAGACTTCGGGGACGGCTTCAGTGGTCTCTTCGACGGCGACGTCACCGGTTTCGGAACCGGCCGACTCCTCCGCCTCTCCGGCGGCACCGCAGGCCGAGAGCGTGAACAGGGCAGCGGCGGCGAGCGCGGCGGAGCGGGCGACGAGTCTGGTGGGGCGGTTCATGATGTCCCTTTCACGGAATGGTCGTCACCGGCTCTCGGCAGGCGACTGATCGAACGAGATCGACGTTAGCCGCGCACACCTGCTCACAGGTGCTCGTCAGGGCACAGACGGTGACAGGACTGGAACATCGGACGCCCGAGGCGACCACCTCGGTGCGGGACCACCTGGGTGTGGGCACGCTTCGGCACGGGGCCGCCTCGGTGCGGGCATGCGAAAAGCCCCGTGGATCCTGATTCCTCAGGATCCACGGGGCTTTCCCATCGGGGTGAGTAACGGGACTTGAACCCGCGACATCCGCGACCACAACGCGGCGCTCTACCAGCTGAGCTATACCCACCACACAGCCCGCACAGAGGTGCAGACAGCAAGATATAGCTTAACCGCCCAGGCCGTTGCCGGGCAAACCAGCAGGCACGGACGGGAATAATGAGACGCAGATCTCCTGACGTGCAACGATTCCGTAGAGATGTATAACGGTTTCGGAAACTCGGTGGGAGGTGCACGACTCATTCACTAGGATTGTCACCGCCCTGCCGTCGACCTGCTCAAGGACCCCTATTACATGCCACGTGCGCTGATCTCTGTCTCCCAGGACGGGTATGCCTACCTGTCCCTCGATGGGGCGACGAGTCGCTACACCGACACCGGTCAGGCCATGGCGTACCTCGGCGACTATGCGCGCGCCACGGAGACTCCGGTGACCGTGACGATCGGCGACGGCGCCCAGGGAGTCGACGTCGAGATCGACGTGACCGGCAGGATCGTCCCGGCGCAGACCACGGAGACCGAACTCGGCGCGACGAGAAGCGCCGCGCCCGAGCCGACCCTGGGGGCCACCTCGGCGCGGGCCGCCGACGACACCCAGCCGATCACCGTCCCCGCCAGGATCGACTCCGAGGTCGACTCCCCTGGTCAGGGGTCCACGCCGGACGCTGCCCCCGCACCTGCCGAGTCCTCGCGTGCTGCCCAGTCCCCGACGTCCGCACAGTCCCCCGCCGAGGCGGACGCCGTCCACCGCACCACCGATAGCCACGACCGCGCCGCCGACGGCCCCGGGCCGGCGACGACCGATGCGGGCTCGATCGCGGATGAGTATCCGCTCGGCACCCCGTACTCGGGTCCGGCCGCGCAGGCGCCTGCGGCACCGAAGCAGAAGCCGGCGCGCAAGCAGCCCCCGCGCACACGCGTGCCGCGGTCGGGGAAGACCCGACTGGGCAGGCTCACGGTTCCCGGCCTCGTCCTCATCGGCATGGCCATCCTCATGATCGGCGCGTTCGTCGTGCCCAACATCGTGCCGACGAACGCCACGGACTCCCCGCAGACCATCGCCTCCGACCAGCAGCTCAACCCCGCCTCCGACATCTCGGTGGAGAAGACCGACGACATCGTCCCGAGCTTCGCGAACACCCCGACGTGGCAGGCGAAGATCCCGGGCACCGCCTCGGTGACGGCCTCCGATCGCGGTGTCCTCGTCGTCGACGGCGGCAACCTCGAGGTCCTCGACGCCGCCAACGGCACGGTCCGCTACTCCGGTCAGACCGATGAGGCACCGACCTTCGCCGTCGACACCCGCATCGACGGCCGCGCCGCCCTCCTGTGGCAGGTCGGCGACTCCGCGCAGGCGCTCTTCGACGGCGAGAGCACCCCGAAGACCTACCAGCTGCCGACGAACGCGCGGATCTCCTCCGCGGGCACGAGCGTGCTCGTCAAGTCCGGCAACAAGCTCGCGACCTTCGGCCAGGACGGCCTCATCGACATTCCCACCCCCGACAGCGGGTCGACCCCGATGGCCGTGGAGAACGGCGAGCTCTACAGCGCCGACTACGACGGGCCCGTCGTGGCGACGAACATCACCAGCGGCGACGAGCGCAGCATCGGGCTCGAATCCCCGGCCGACGGGCTGCGCATCATCAAATGGATCTCCGCCGGCCACGGCAAGGTCATCGCGCTGTGGGGCGAGCAGGGCGCGTCGACGAACAGCGGCCACCGGATCCAGCTCGTCGTCCACTCCCTCGAGGACGGCTCGATCCTCTCGACGGTGACGACGACGACCGACATCGTCGGCGAGATGTCGTGGGTCCGCGGTCAGGGCGGGCAGCGCGCCTACATCGGCCCGTACCTCTTCGACCTCGAAACGGGTCTGCTCCTCGTCGACACCTCCGGCCGCGACATCAACCTCTCCGAGCCCAAGGGCACGATCGTTCCCTGCACGATCGACAGCGAAGCGGCATGCCTCCTTGCCGGACAGGCGGCGTATCGGTCCGACACGCGGCTGCTCGCCGTCACCGACGCGGGCAATCTCGCCATCGTCGACGGCCCCGACTCGACGATCCGGGCCTACCCGAAGAAGCCCGCGACCCCCGGCGGCTGACCGCACGCTTTTACAGCGTTCGCTCAGCCACTATGATGGTGGCCGGCGCGCCTTCGCGTCATGCCACCCTGAAGGGACGTTGACCGGAATCTCCACCCGAAGGACCACAGTGTCGATCACCACTCGAGAGCTCAGCCGCACCGTGGCCGCTTTCGGCACTGCTCTTACCCTCGTGGCGCTGCCGTTGACGCTCGCTCCCACCCCTGTTCATGCAGCTCCGGCCGTCGCCGAGGCGGATGCCGGGTCAGCGGCGACCGCTGACTCCGATGCGGGTGCGGATGGGGCGAGCGCGGATTCCGGCGCCGAGGCCGATGCCGGCTCCGATTCCGGCTCCGGAACCGACGGCACCGCTGCTTCGGGCGGGTCGGCCGACGGCACCACCGCGGCGGACGGATCGACCGCGAGCGCCGATGGCACAAGCGAATCCGACGGCGTCATCCCCGGCCCCGATGCGGACAGTGACGGCGCTGCCGACGGCGGCGGGACCGATGACCCCAGGTGCGAGGACCCGACCACCGCGCCGGACGGCGAGCCCTGCGCGGCGAAGACCGTTCCGCTGCGCGCCGGTTGGGACACTGACACGAAGCAGCTCAAGCTGCCCGACGGTGACGCCGGCATGCCCGAGAGCTGGGTCGGTGCACAGTTCTCCGGTCCCCCGTCGCGGGCTCGTGTGCCGGCGCAGTCGACCGAGGCGCCGGCCGATTCCGGTGGAGAGTCGGATCCCGGTGCTGCCGGCGATTCCCCGGACACCGACACCGGCGCCGACACCGGCGCCGAGGCGAACGGTGAGACCGATGACAGCGGCAACCCCATCGATGCCCGCGCCCCCGCCTCGGTGCCGACGACGTTCTCGCTCAACGCGGCCGGTGAGGTCATCGACCCGGCGACGGACCGCCCGGTGACCTTCACGAACTTCACGAGCGACCCGGAATGGGACTTCGAGGTCAGGGACGTCAACGGCACGAACACGATCACCGTCACCGGGACGCCCTACCCTGATTCCGACGGCGGATCGACGGGGTCGAACGACGGTTCCTCGACCGCCGGGGGCGGCGGCACCTCGAGTGGCGGTTCCGACGGCGGCCGCTCCGACGGCGGCGATTCCTCGACGTCGTCCGACGCGAACTCACCGGGCGACGACAGCGGCGCGGGATCGGAAGGATCCTCGGGCTCGGACGGATCCGGGTCCCGCGGGGATTCGTCGGCGACTGCGGACGGACGCACCGAGGCGGGGGCATCGGCTGAGGGATCAGCGAACTCCGCCGCGAACGGCGGTGACGAGCGCCCGAGCCCGACACCGAGCACCGGAGCCGACGGAGCCGACGCGAATGCCTCGTCCGGTGCCGACGGTGGCACGGGCGCCGGCGACGAGGAGAACACCGAAGCGCCGTCGACGGGCAACGGGCAGGGCACCGATCGCGATGTCATCCCCGGCGATGCGGGCGACAGCTGGGTGCCCGGCGGCGGAAGCGCACCGCACCCGGACTATTCGGACCCGGTCCCCCGCAACCCCGATGTCCCGACTCCCGAGGACGACACCGACCTCATCACCGGCGGCGATCAGACGGCACCGCGCGGCAACAATCAGCCGGCGAGCTCCTTCGGCGAGTCGCTCATCTCGACGATCGTGAGCTCGTGGCCGGTCCTCGTCCTCGCCGCGTTCGGCATGGCCGCTGTCGGCTTCATCCTCTTCCTCGTCGGCCGCCGCAACAAGCAGCAGGACTGAGCGCCTGCCTTTCGCACCAGTCTGCGCGGGCACTATCGCGATGCCGCAGTCGACGTCGTGAGATTCCGGCACTCCGAGCCGCGCATCTGACACCGGGAGAAGTCAACGGCTAAGCTGGACGGCAAGGTCCTGTGACGCCCAGTCACAGGTGAACAATGCATTCGCGACTCGGAGGATTCGACCCGATGACTGACAACGTCTACACCTCAGATGTGACCGTCGACAACGCCACCCAAGCCCAGCTGGCCGAATCGATCCGGCTGCGCGAGGAGCGGCTGACCGGCAACATCGACGAACTGGTGGGACGCCTGCACCCGAAAGCCCTGCTCAACCGCGCCGTCGACAAGGCGAAGTCGACCGTCATCAACGAAGACGGCTCCCCCAAGACCGAGGCCATCGCCCTCGGCGCCGGTGCTGTGCTCGGCGTCGCCGCCCTCATCGTCGGGTTCTCCGGTCGGGACGAGCGTGCCTGACACTGCTCTGCCGATCCGCATGCTCCACGACCGGATCCTCGTCGATCCGGGTGAGGAGGCCGGTGAGCGCAAGTCGGCGGCCGGCATCGTCATCCCCGCCACGGCCACGATGGGTAGGCGGCTGGTCTGGGGCGAAGTCGTCGCCGCCGGTCCGCACGTGCGGCAGGCCAACCTCGGCGACACCGTGCTCTACGATCCCGAAGACCGCGCCGAGGTGGAGCTCGAAGGTCAGGCATACGTGCTGCTGCGGGAGCGCGACGTCCATGCGATCTCCGAGCCGGCCGAGCAGTCGAGCGCGGGAATGTACCTCTGACCTGCGACCTCGGTCACAAAACCGGAAAATCCCCGGATTCGGTTTGCACGCGAGGCGGGCTCCTGAGTAGTATTAATTCTCGTTGCGCAACGTGCGCGGCACGCGCCTCTAGCTCAATTGGCAGAGCAACTGACTCTTAATCAGTGGGTTCCGGGTTCAAGTCCCGGGGGGCGCACAGCACACAGGAACCGCCGTTCGGATCATCCGAACGGCGGTTCTTCGCATTGTGAGGGTTAATGATCAAATTGTGTGTATAGCCAGGGCGTGTCGACACTGCTCCTTTCCGGGATCTGCGGCTTGTAGGCCATCAAGTGGGCTTACAGGCCAAAAAGTGTGTCTGTGCCGGGTGCGTCACCTACGTCGTCCGCCCCATCCTGACTGGATACCGATCCCGTCTTCCCACGAGAACCCCGTGTCATAGACGGCGGGGACCTCTAGCTCCTCGACCGGCTCCTTCAGAGGCGTAGTCGCTATCGTGTTCGGTTGGGCCTTCGCCAAGCTCCATATGTCACTGTAGGCCTGGGTTCTGTCCCTATGAGTACCAATCCATGGCTCATCGACCGCGACCCTCGAACGGTCCGCAGTTGTTACTAGTGAGATGCAGGATGCCGACGTTGTTCCCACCTTCTGACGCGTTCGTCTGGGTCAAACAAACTTCCAGCAGTCCGATACTCACTTGCGTATAGGATGTGCCGTTCCCATGAGTAGTCAGAAGCCCATCTCGCTCAGGGTCATCCATTTGGGAGCTTCAATAGTGTGCCTATGCTGCCAGGCGGGATGTTCGGGGTCGGAGCTAGTGTTCCACGCCTCCCATCTGTGAACCTCCATCCACCCTCCATTGCCAAATTGACTGGCGTAATAGAGTCGAACTCGGTTGTCTTGTTCATCCAAGTTTGACGCCACTCCCAGCTGGACGGTTGCTGACGTACTCGCATCTCCGCTGTAACTCACGTGCTCACCTATCAGGCCCTTCTCCGGGTTTGGATCACCCAGTAGACGGTCGATCCAAGCTTCATGAGGCATGCCATCTTGAGTGTTCCAATTGACTCGAACCCGCGGAGCGACGAACGCGGACAAGTTCGAGATGGAAAGGTACACAGTTTCATTCGGCTGCAAGTAAGCACGTTGTTTCATCATCGGAAGCATTTGAAGCGATAGCTGCGGTCGGGTCGCGGCAGCCAAAGCCTCATTCGCTTTCTGCGATTGCGCCCGGTTCTCTTTAGCAGTGCTCAATGCGAGAGCCGCAGCACCCAGCGTTCCCGCAGCTGCGAGCAACTGCGCCCATGAGCCGATCCGAACACTGAGCCCATTGCTTGAGTTGTGAACGATCAGCATCCATGTCACGACACTGCCGAATACGACGACAAGTGCCCAAACAAGCCAGGAGAGTTTCATACCGCAATGGTAGTCACCAGTCAGCAGAAGATCGCGGCCTATATCGGAGTGAGCGTCTAGCGTGACAGTTTCGCGGCTCGCTTGGCGGATAGCGCATTTTGCGAATTGCGATACTCGCGAGTGACTCTGCTCATCGGGCCACGAAACAACATGCCGGGGAACAGCTGCGGTTCAGTCCGTGGCTGAAAGGTGACTGCACTGATCAAAGCGGTACACGCTGCTTGCAGTTCAGTTGTAGCTCCGGTGCAAGAGGCGAGCTGGTCAAGTCGAGCACTCACCTGCATCTGCTTATCAATGTCACGCGCATTTGCGAACGATTCAATGAACTTGTCGAATGCCTCCCTCAGCTCGTCAGACTGCCGATCGATAGCGGCCACCCCGTGACTCTCACGAGCGATCAGCTGAGACGAATTCGCAGCCCGACCTGCCGCACGGTAAGCGACAATCGCTCCCGTGATGCTCGCCAAAGCTGCGATAACGGCGACAATGATCGTCACGAATGCTCCGACACTCATGCCTTCTCCCTTCGATCAACTACGTCTGTGTAGTTTATGACAGGCTCAGCCCCCCCACCTTCACCCAGTTAGAACAATGAGTACCCAGAGAAACCCACGAGATCGATGAGCCCAATTCAGTGGGTTCCGGGTTCAAGTCCCGGGAGGCGCACAGCACACAGGAACCGCCGTTCGGATCATCCGAACGGCGGTTCTTCGCATTGGCGACCGGACGGCCTCAGCGGTGCGCCTCCTCGTGGAGTTCCATCGCCTCGGCGACCGCGTCCGGGTCGCCGGACTCGATCGCCTCGAGCAGCGCACGATGACCCTCGACACGCGTCCGCTTCTGTGCCGGAGTCTTCGGCAGGATCGCCTCGGCGTGGCCGGCGATGTGGTCGAGCAGGCCACGGCAGATCGAGGCGAGGACCTCGTTGTCCGCGGCGGCATAGACCGCCCGGTGGAAATCCCAGATCGCGTGCGCGAGACCGAGGTCCTCATCGACCTTCGCCTCGATGACCCGCATGCGCTCGCGGAGCAGCGCAAGGTCCTCTTCGGTCCGGTTGAGCGCGGCATCGAGCACGACCTCCGGCTCGAGCGCATTCCTCACCACGGCGGACTGGGCCACCGACCGCGCATCGTCGCGAACGCGGATCATCGCCTGGCCGATGTGGACGAAGGGATCGGGCTCGGCGGAGAACACCCCGCCGCCGGGCCCGGTGCGCATCGTGATGAGACCCTGCGCCTCGAGCATCCGCAGCGACTCGTTGAGGGTGCCCGGTGCCACCCCGATCTCTTTGCACAGGCTCTGCTTCGTCCCCAGATGCGTATTGGGGTCGGCCTTCTGGGACCGCTGTGCAAGGAGGTCGGCCACCTCGACGGCCCGTGACCGTCCGCTGCCCGCACTCACCTGCACATTCATCTCCCGCGCCATGCGCCCTCCATCAACGTCTCCGCACGCACCGCCATGGCACGTGCCGCCCTTGCATTGTACGGAAGCGGGGTCGCAACGCCGCCGACGGCGACGCCGCAACCCGCTCGCGGCCTCAGGAGTGCTCGACGATCTCGTTGCGCAGCTTCCCGATCGATTCGACCTCGACCTCGACGACGTCACCGGGTCCGAGGTACCTCGGCGGGGTGAGGCCGAGCCCCACTCCCCCGGGCGTCCCGGTCGCCACGACATCGCCGGGCCGCATCGTCACGGTATCGGTGATGTAGGCGATGAGATCCTCGATCTTGAAGATGAGGTCGCGCGTATTGCCGTTCTGCATCACCTCGCCGTTGACGGTCGTCGTCACGGTGAGATTGTCGACGTCGCCGATCTCGTCGGGCCGGTAGAGCTCAGGACCGATCGGACCCGAGCGGTCGGCATTCTTGCCGAGCGTGAACTGCGTCGTCGCGAGCTGCTTCTTTCGCGCACTGATGTCGTTGAACGCGGTGTAGCCGAGCACGTGGCTGCGGGCGGTCTCCTTGTCGGCCATCCACACCGTGTCCTTCATGACGAAGGCGAGTTCGACCTCCCAGTCGAGCCCCTCGTTCGCCGGAACCGGCACCGTCGTGCCATCGGTGACGAGCGTCGACTCCCACCGGCCGAAGATCATCGGGAACTTCGGCAGATCCTGCCCGGCGCCGCGCTTCGATTCCTCGGCATGGCTGTGATAGTTGATGCCCACGCAGAAGACCCGTGAGGTCTCCGGCACGAACGGGGCTTCGGTGAGTTCGGCGCGCGCGATCGGTGCGGCATCCTCGGCGGGGGCATCGACCTCCCCCGCGTAGAACGCCTCGACGGTGCCGATGGGGTAGACGTCGTCCCCGCGGACCTCGCCGATGTGGCGGACCCCGTTGTCGAGATATCCGATGAGTGGCATTGTCAGTCTCCTTCGTGTCTTCGGTGTCGCTGTCTGCTGGTTCGTGTCTGTGCCGGTCCCACTGTGCGGGCCGCCGATCTGCGGTTGTCTATGACTCTGCCCCCGCCTCGGCGTCGCGGACCGCACGTCTCGTGCGGATGACCATGGGAATCGCACCGAGGATGCCGACGACGATCGCCCCCGGCAGAACGACCGGATAGAGCGCAGCGATCTGCGGCATGAGCACCGCATCAAGCGAAAGGGCACCCTGTCCTGTGATCCCGAGCATAGCGACGACCGCGGCGATGAAGAAGGGGTATTCGCCCCCGCCCAGCGCGTTCCAGAATTTGCCGCTCACTGCGCTGAGCGCGGATCCGGCGACGATCATCGTCGCGACCGCCAGTCCCAGCCCGATCGGAGTGAGCAGGCCGAGCAGCAGGCTGATCGCGGCGATGAGCTCGAACACCGAGGCGACGCGGACCATGACGTGGCCCGGCCGCTGCCCGAGCTTCTCGAAGAGTCCGGCCGTCGCGACGGGTCCCGATCCCGAGAACCAGCCGCACAGCTTCTGCGTCGAGTGGGCGAAGAGGATGAACGCGAGGATTACCCGCAGTCCGGCGATGCCCCAGTCCATGCTCGTGACTTCCATGTCGATCACGGTCCTTCCGGGCTCAGGCCGGGAAACTCGATTCGGGGGCGAGTGCGGTGTTCTGCTCGACCCACTCGATCGGCGGCCGTGATCCCCAGAGGTCGACGAGCTTCCAGTTCGAGAGGTTCTCGCCGGGGTCGACGACCCGCGGCTCCGCGTAGATGTCGTCGATGACCTCCATCTCCGCGATGCATTCGATGAGGAAGTCCGAGGAGTTCGTGAAGTACATGAAGAGGTTGTCCCCGGCCCCGTGACGACCCGGACCCCACGTGAGGCGCCGTTCGTCGGGAATGAGCGAATCGGCGATCCCGCGGAAGTCCTGGAAGCTGTTGAACTCCCAGCTCGTGTGGTGGAGGCCGCCGACATCGCTGGCGACGATCGCCACCGTGTGGTGCCGTCCGTCGGCCCCGCGCAGCCACGCGATCTCATGCCCGGTGCTGCGCTCACTGAGGAGGAAGCCGCACGAGACGTTCATCTCGTGCGTCCAGCGCTCGGGGTCGGCGGCGGTGAAGTTGACGTGGTCGAGGCCCTTGGGGCGCATGCCCGGTCCCTTGTACCGCAGCGCCCGATCATGGCGCATCGGCGTGTGGACTTCGAAGACGTGGCCCTCGGAGGTCACGAAGGTCACCGACTTCTCGATCGCCTCCGATGACGGCGTCGTCGTCAACACCTCGAGCCCGCCTTCCTCGCAGCGGCGCCTGACCTCGTCGATCGCATCGGCGCTGACGGCTTCGAGACCGCACTGCGCGTGCCGGTTCCCGTCGGCCTGCTTGATGATGTACTCGGCATGGCGCTGATTGGAGGACATGAGGATCGTTCCGTCCTCGGCCCTCTCCACGACGCGCGCGCCGATCTTGTCGGCGGTGTCCTGCGCGAGCCCCTCAGGGTCCGCTGACTCCACCGTGACGTATCCCAGTCGCTGCACCAATGGTCTCATCGGGCCGCTCCTCTCTCCGGTCGGCACCCGGCTTCAGCTGCGAACCACGGGGCCGATCACTTCGCTGTGATCCCTGACACCTTAATTAGTAGTATTCAATATACTCAATGTCAAGGGGTGGGGCGGCGACCGGGATGTCGGGGGTGCCTGTGCGCGGCCGCGGGGTGGCGGCGAAAGGTGCCGGTGTCGGCAAATGCGAGGTGTTCGCGGAAAGTGCGGTTGTCAGCGAAAGGTGGAGGTGCCGGCGAGAAGTTCATGAGCACCCGAAACTGCTGGCGAAAAATCGAAATGCCGGCGATTAGTCGAACGCATATCGACTTCTGGCCGACAGGGAGCCGGGCTCGTCGCCCGCGTCGCCTCAGCAGCCGGAGCTCACCCCAGCCGGGGCAGCTCGCCACAGCGGCCTCTGCTCACCAGCTTCGGCTCACCCCTGGCCGGCGCGGGCGTAGGCGCCGAGGACCTGACGCTCGGAATCGCCGAGGTAGGTGCCGAGCAGCGCAGCCGCCTGGGCCGGGCTGTCGTTGACGTAGGCATCGTAGACCTCCTCGTTGCGCTCGACGAACGGCGCGTGGAGGAAGTCGAGGAGTTCGACCTTGAGGAAGGCCAGCCGCAGCTCGGCGAGGACATTGCCGAACGAGCGCATCAGCCGCACGCTGTCCGAGAGCGCGACGACGCCGTTGTGGAACTCCATGTTCGACGTTCCCACCTGCAGCCAGTCGCCGGCCTCGGCCGCGGCCTTCGCCTCCTCGATCGCCCGGAGCATGCGCGCCCCGGCCGGGTGCGCGCGGGGCGCATGAGCGAGCACGGTGCATTCGACCGCGCGGCGGACGCGGTAGATGTCGATGACATCAGCGGTGCTCGGCGACGCGACGGAGACCCCGCGGTTGGGGACATGGTCGATGAGCCCCTGTTCGCCGAGGACCCGGAAGGCCTCGCGCAGCGTGTTGCGCGAGACATCGAACTCCTTGGCCAGCGCCGCTTCGGACAGGCGCGTCCCGGGTCGGAGCGAGCCTGCGATGAGGCGATCGGTGAGGCGATTGACCAGGGACGATTCGTGATTCACACCACCATCGTAGTCACTCACCCCACCGCACAGCCACACAGGCGCGGCCGCGTGCACGACAACCTCGGCGCCCGATTTGTGACGCACGTCTATTCTTGTTGAACAATCAGTGCTACATTGTTTACCAATATTCGGTGAGCCTGTGGGGCACGACACAGCAGTCGGCTTCTGCGCGCGATCCGGAACCGCCTTCGAACTCACCGTGGAGAACGCATGTCACAGTCATCAGGGTCCCCGTCGCCGGATCCCGGTTCCGGGTCGACGCCGCACAGCGACGGATCAGCCCACCTGCTCACGACCGCACAGACGGACTCGGCCGCTGCGGCGACGAAGTCCGCGATCAGCCGCAGCGCGATCGTCGGGGCGATCTTCCTCATGGCCACCTCGGCGATCGGGCCGGGCTTCATCACCCAGACCGCGACGTTCACCGCGCAGATGGGAGCGGCGTTCGCGTTCGCGATCCTCGTCTCGATCCTCATCGACATCGCCATCCAGCTCAATATCTGGCGGATGATCACCTCGTCGGGCAAGCGCGCCGCGCAGCTCGCCTCCTCCGCGGTGCCCGGCTCCGGCATCGTCCTCTCGATCCTCATCGTCGTCGGCGGGCTCGCCTTCAACATCGGCAACATCGCCGGCGGCGGGCTTGGCCTCAACGCGCTGCTCGGGATCGACCCGAAGCTCGGCGGGCTGCTCACCGGCGTGCTCGCGATCGGCATCTTCCTCTTCAAACGCGCCGGCAAGGTCGTCGACGCCGTCGTCCTCGTCCTCGGGATCGGGATGATCGTCCTCACCGTCATCGTCGCCATCGTCTCCCAGCCGCCCGTCGGCGAGGCCCTGCGCCAGAGCGTCCTGCCCGACTCGATCAACTTCGCGACCGTGACGACGATCGTCGGCGGCACCGTGGGCGGCTACATCACGTACTCCGGGGCCCACCGCTACCTCGACTCGGGCAAGACCGGACCGGAGAACGCGCCGTCGGTGATGCGCTCGGCGCTCTCGGGCATCGTCGTCACCGGCATCATGCGCTACGTCCTCTTCCTCGCAATCCTCGGCGTCGTCGCCTCCGGGGTCGTCCTCGACATCGAGAGCCAGGTCGCCAACCCTGCCGGTCAGGCCTTCGCCGCGGTCCTCGGCGATGCCGGGATCCGGATCTTCGGGGCGATCTTCTGGGCCGCGGCACTGAGCTCGGTCATCGGGGCGGCCTACACCTCGGCGACGTTCCTCTCCGCGTTCTCGAAGCGCCTCGGCGGCGGCTGGCCGCTGCAGCTGGCGACCGTGGCCTTCATCGTCGTCTCCCTCGTCGTCTACCTCATCGTCGGCACGGCACCGGCGACCCTGCTCGTCTTCGTCGGCGGCTTCAACGGCCTCATCCTCCCGATCGGTCTGACGATCTTCATGTACATCGGCTGGTTCCGCCCGCAGCTGCTGCGCACGGATTCCTACCCCAAGTGGCTGCTCGTCATCGGCACGGCGGCGACCCTGCTCACCTGGTACATGGCCGTTCAGTCGATCGGCCCCATCTTCGCCATGATCGGAATAGGAGCCTGATATGACGACCATCGACCTCAACTCCGACCTCGGGGAGAACGTCCCCGACCGGATCGTCAGCGACGACGATGCGATGCTCGGCATCGTCACCAGCGCGAACGTCTCGTGCGGGTTCCATGCGGGCAGTCCCGAGGGGATCAAGCACACCGTCGCCGAGGCGACCGACCGCGGCGTCGTCATCGGCGCCCATCCCGGCTACGACGACTACGAGGGTTTCGGCAGGCGCCCCATGGACGTGCCCGCGGCGACCCTGCAGGCTCAGGTCGAGTACCAGATCGGTGCCCTCATCGGCCTGACCACGGCGGTCGGCGGCCGTGTCCGCTACGTCAAACCCCACGGCGGTCTCTACAACACGATCGTCCACGACGAAGCCCAGGCCAAGGTCGTCGCCGCCGCCGTCAGGGCCGTCGATCCGAGCCTCGTCCTCCTCGGCCTCGCCGGCAGCGTCGCCAACCGGATCGCCGCCGAGGCGGGACTGACCGTGGCCGCCGAGGCCTTCGCCGACCGCGCCTACAATCCCGACGGCTCGCTCGTCTCCCGCACCGAGTCAGGGGCCGTCCTCGACGATCCGGCGCTCGTCGCCGCCCGCGTGCTGCGCCTCGTCGAGACCGGGGAGATCGAAGCGATCGACGGGTCGACGATCATCGTCGACGCGCAGTCGATCTGCTTCCACGGGGATTCCCGCGGCTCGATCGAGATGGCCCAGGCCTCCCGCGACATCCTCACCGACGCCGGGGTGAGCATCGCCCCGTTCGTCGGAGCACAGCCGTGACACCGGCAGAGACGTCGGCCGGGGCGGCGGCCGGGGCGACACCCACGACACCGGCAGAGTCGTCGGCGGGTGCCGAGGCCCGCGCCCGCATCCGTGCCGGCTTCACCGGTCCCACCTCGGGGATGGCACCCGGACTCGTCCAGGCCAACCTCATCGCCGTGCCCGCCGACTGGGCCTTCGACGTCCTCCTCTTCGCCCAGCGCAACCCGAAGCCGTGCCCGGTCATCGACGTCCTCGAGCCCGGCCGGGTCGAATCGGCGCTGGCTGCCGGCAGCGATCTGCGCACGGACCTTCCCCGCTACCGGGTGTGGGAGGACGGGCAGCTGACTGCCGAGGTCGACGACGCCTCGTCCGTCTTCGCCGACCATCCCGATCTCGTGTCATTCCTCATCGGCTGCAGCTTCACGTTCGAGGCCGATCTCGCACGGGCCCGCATCCCAATCCGCCACCAGGAGGCCGGGCGCAACGTGCCGATGTACCGCACGTCGACCGCGTGCCGTCCCGCCGGGCGGATCTCCGGGGACATGGTCGTCTCGCTCCGGCCGATCCCCGCCGCACAGGTCGCCGAGGCGGTCCGCATCACCGACCGCTTCCCCGCCGTCCACGGCGCTCCCGTCCACATCGGCGACCCGGCGGCCCTCGGGATCCGCGATCTCGACGCCCCCGACTTCGGCGACTCGCCCGTCATCGAATCCGGCGACGTGCCCGTGTTCTGGGCGTGCGGGGTGACCCCGCAGGTCGCGATCGCCGAATCCGCCCCGCCGTTCGCCCTCACCCACTCCCCCGGGCGGATGTTCATCACCGACGCCCCCGAAAGCGACTACCGCCAGTGACCGTCTTCCGCACCGCCTCACGCCGGCATCTCCTCGTCGAATCCGCCGACCTCGCCGCATCGATGCAGCTCAACCACGCCCTCGAGGCCGCGGCGCTGCCCGGCGTCGTCGAACTCGTGCCCGCCGCGCGGACCGTGCTCATCCGCTTCGACCCGGCCCGCACCTCGGCGCCGGCCCTCGAGGAGGCCATCAGCGGACTCGACGTCACCGACTCCGCAACCGGGTCCGGGCGCACCGTGACCATCGACGTCCGCTACGACGGTGAGGACCTCGCCGAGGTGGCCGACCTCCTCGGCGTCTCCCCCGCCGAGGTGGTCGCCCGCCACCAGCGTGCCCGCTGGGAGGTCGCGTTCTCCGGGTTCGCCCCCGGGTTCGGGTACCTCGCCGGCGACGACCCGCTCTTCGACGTGCCCCGCCGGTCGACCCCGCGCACCCGCGTGCCGGTCGGGGCGGTCGGCCTCGCCGGGGAGTTCACCGGGGTCTACCCCCGGGCCTCCCCCGGCGGATGGCAGCTCATCGGGCACACCGATGCGGTCCTCTGGGACCTCGACCGGCAGCCCCCGGCGCTCTTCGTGCCCGGGACCATCGTGACGTTCGTCGACGCAGGGATGGCGAGCGCGCGAGCGGCGGAGACGCATGCGTCGGCGGAGTCGGCCGCGGCGTCGTTGGCGGACGGGACGCCGTCCGCGGCGGAGGCGCCATCCTCGGCGGGGGCGTCCTCGGCGGAGTCCTCCGCGTCCCACTCCCTCACCGTCATCGAGCCGGGCCTCCAACTCCTCATCGAAGACCTCGGGCGCCCCGGGTTCGCGTCGATGGGAGTGTCGAGCGCGGGAGCCGCCGACCGTTCCGCCCTCGTCGATGCCAACTGTCTCGTCGGCAACGCCGAGTCCGCCGCGGTCCTCGAGAGCTTCGGCGGCGGGGTCAGCCTGTGCGTCACCGGTGACGGGGTCGCCGCGGTCACCGGCGCCGGCGGCCCGATCACCGTGACCGCCGCTGACGGAACGGTGTTCGGCCACCGCCTCGGCGAGGCGTTCTCCCTCGTCGACGGGGACAAACTCGAGCTCGGGCCGACCGAGACGGGCGTACGTCGGTACCTGGCAGTCCGCGGCGGGATCATCGCGGACACGGCGCTCGGCAGCGCCTCGGCGGACACGCTCGCCCACCTCGGGCCCGCTGCACTCACGACCGGGGACACGATCGACCTGGGCGAACCGATGACGGCCCCGCACCTCGTCGATCCCGGGCCCCGCCTCGGCGCGGATCGGGTCCTGCCGGCACCGGGCGGCCTCGTCGAGCTCACGGTCACCCTCGGTCCGCGGGACGACTGGTTCACGTCTGCCGGCATCGACACCCTGCTCACGCAGGAGTGGACGGTCACGCACGAATCGGATCGGGTCGGTCTGCGTCTGGCTGGGGAGGTGCCGCTCGAGCGGGCGCGGACCGGTGAGCTGCCGAGCGAGGGCGCGGTGACCGGTGCCCTGCAGGTCCCGCCGAACGGCCAGCCGGTGCTCTTCGGGCCCGACCATCCGCTCACCGGGGGCTATCCGATCATCGCCAGCGTCGACGACACCGACCTCGCCGCGCAGCTGCCTCCAGGGGTGCGCATCCGCTTCCGTACGGCAGCAGCCGCCGATTCCACCTCCTCTGACCCCTCCGACGAAAGCTGAGCCATGTCGACCATCCTCATCGCCAACCGCGGCGAGATCGCCGTCCGCATCATCCGTGCGTGCGCCGAGAACGGGCACACCTCCGTCGCCGTCTACGCTGATCAGGACGCCACGGCCCTGCACGCACAGCTCGCCGATGTCGCCATCGGACTGCCCGGCACGACTGCCGCGGAGACCTACCTCAACATCCCGGCCCTCATCTCCGCGGCCCAGGCCGCCGGGGCCGAGGCCGTCCACCCCGGCTACGGGTTCCTCTCCGAGAACGCCGAGTTCGCCGCCGCTGTCGAAGACGCGGGGCTGATCTGGATCGGGCCGAGTCCGGAGGCGATCACCGCGCTCGGGGACAAGGTCACCGCCCGGCAGCTCGCGCAGAAGGTCGGAGCACCGCTGGCCCCGGGCATCGACCGGCCGCTAACCGGCGCCGCCGAGGTCGAGGACTTCGCCCGCGAGGCCGGTCTGCCGATCATCATCAAGGCCGCACACGGCGGAGGCGGGCGCGGAATGAAGATCGTCCGCGACTTCGCCGAGGTGGTCGAGGCCTTCGAATCGGCGACCCGTGAGGCCGTCGAGGCGTTCGGCCGTCCCGAGTGCTTCGTCGAGAAGTTCCTCGAGCATCCGCGCCATGTCGAGGTCCAGGTCGTCGGCGACGGGAAGGGCACCGTCGTCGCTGTCGGGGACCGTGACTGCTCGGCGCAGCGGCGCAATCAGAAGCTCGTCGAGGAGGCACCGGCCCCGAATCTCACGGCCGAGCAGCGGGACCGTCTGCAACGATCGGCGGAGGCGATCTGCGCCGAGGTCGACTATCGGGGCGCGGGCACCGTCGAGTTCCTCCTCGCCGCCGACGGCACGATGACGTTCCTCGAGGTCAACACCCGTCTCCAGGTCGAACATCCCGTCACCGAGGCGGTCACCGGAGTCGATCTCGTCACCGAGCAGTTCCGCATCGCCTTCGGTCAGGGACTGTCGCTGACGGAGACGCCGGAGGTGCGGGGACATGCGATCGAGCTGCGTCTCAACGCCGAGGATCCCGGTCGCGGATTCCTTCCCACGCCGGGCCGCATCGAGGCGCTCACCGTGCCCGGCGGGCCGGGAGTGCGCTGGGATGCGGGAGTGCGCGCCGGTGACACCGTGCAGCCGGCCTTCGATTCGCTCTTCGCCAAGCTCATCGTCCACGGCCCCGACCGGGCGACGGCGATCGCCCGGACGATCACTGCCGCGCGCGAGCTCACCGTCACCGGGCCCGCAACGGTGCTGCAGGCATCGCTCGCGATCCTCCGCCATCCTGCGTTCGCCGGTGACGTCATCGGCATCGACACCCAGTGGATCGAATCGGAGCTGCTGCCCGAGTTCGCCCCGCAGGACCGGCCGGCGCCGCTCGCCGGCGAGGGGCTGAGACGGATGGACATCGAGATCGACGGGAGGATGACGACGATCGGGCTGCCGGGCGCTCTGCTTGCCGTCCTCGGGTCGGTCGGAGGATCTGCATCGGCGGGCGCGGATGCCGGGTCAGCTGCTGATTCCATGGGGAATGCGGACTCCGATGACGGGTCGGCCGTGGTCACGGCGCCGGTGCCGGGCAGCCTCGTCGACTTCCTCGTCGCCGACGGCGCCGACGTGGCCGAAGGCGACGAGGTCGCCGTGCTCTCGGCGATGAAGATGGAGACCCGCGTGACCGCGCCGGCAGCGGGGACGCTGACTCACCTCGCGTCGGTCGGTGACACCGTCGCCGTCGGGGAGACGATCGCCAGGGTCCGGTGACGGGCTCTCGATAGGGCCGGATCGGTGGGCTGGGACGGTGCACCGCCTCGGCGATGGTCGTGTCCGGCCGCGTGAGGGTCGTGTCCGGCGTCGCGGCTAGAGTGGAGGGGCAGCAACGATCGGATGCAACAGAGGAGATTCCATGCCACGTCTGTCAGTCGGCGACACCGCCCCGGATTTCACGCTCGTCGATCAGAACGGGAAGTCGGTGAGCCTGTCCGACTTCAGGGGTCAGCGGGTCGTCGTCTACTTCTACCCCGCTGCGATGACGCCCGGCTGCACGACCGAGGCGTGTGACTTCCGGGATTCGCTCTCGGCGCTCAAGTCTGCCGGTCTCGTCGTCCTCGGCGTCTCCCCCGATTCGCCGGAGAAGCTCAAGAAGTTCGAGGAGAAGGAAGGGCTCACCTATGAGCTGCTCTCCGACCCGGACAAGGCGATGATGGACGAGTGGGGTGCCTTCGGCGAGAAGAAGAACTACGGCAAGGTCGTCCAGGGCGTCATCCGCTCGACCGTCGTCGTCGATGCCGAGGGCAAGGTCGAACTCGCCCAGTACAACGTCAAGGCGACCGGGCACGTCGCGCGGCTGCGCAAGGCGCTCGGCATCGACGCCGCCGCCTGATTCCCGTTCCGCCGCGCGCCCGTGCCCTGCTAGGCTTGGTGCGGTCTGCGCGCGAGTGGCGGAATTGGCAGACGCGCTGGATTTAGGTTCCAGTGTCTTCGGACGTAGGGGTTCAAGTCCCCTCTCGCGCACGTGAGGTGAACGGCTCCCGACCACGGTCGGGGGCCGTTCGGCGTCTCGACCCGCCCGGTGACTGCCCGGTCAGCGCTCGCCGGTCACTGCCCGTGCCGTCGGCGGCGGAGTTCCGACCGAGGCGACGGGGACGTCGGTCGCCGTCTCGGCTGTGAGGTGCGCAGTGACGATCCGGTCGAGAACGAACCACCGGATGGCCTCACGCTCCCGGCAGTGCGCGACGAGAAACCACTGACCCTGCGTGTGCGCGAGGAACACCGGATCGACCCGACGCACCGACTCGCGCCCGTTCCGGTCGCGGTAGCGCAGTGACAGCACCCGCCGCTGCTCAAGCGACTGTTCGACGGCCCTTCTCACCTGCGGTGATCCAGGGTCATCGGCGTGATCGATCCAGATCCGCTCACCGAGGCGGTCCGATCTCTCCCGTGTACGTGAGTCCATCACCGCCTGGACCTTCGCCAGCGCCGCCCGCGCATCCCCGTCGAAGGGCTGGCCCCGGTGGGCGGCGACGGCGGCCGCGAGCCCCGACGCCTCGGCCTCGGTGAAGTTGACCGGAGGCAAAGTCGCGGCAGCGTCGATGACGTACCCACCGCCTGGACCCGGCTGCGCCCAGACCGGGACACCGCCCTGCTGCAGGCTCGAGATGTCACGTTTGATCGTGCGCACACTCACCTCGAAGATCTCCGACAGCCGCTGCGCCGTCCGCCCCACCGAGCCCGCATGGCGCAGCTCCTCGCGCAGCGCGTAGAGACGATCGATGCGATTCATGGATAAATAGTGACATACGGGTGACACTACGCGTGGTCATGATGGTCCCATGAATACGAACTCGCAGTCGCTTCTCCTCCTCTCCGGCGCCGGACTCCCCTCCTGGATCTGGGATCAGACCCGCGACCGCCTCGGCGAAGCGATGGAGACCGTCGTCGCACCGCGCCCCACCTCGGAAACTGCCCGTCTGCGCGACTACGCCGAGGCGGCCATCGCCGCGATGCCGAGCGAGCAGGTCGTCCTCGTCGGCCATTCGGCCGGCGGCATCGTCGCCTCGGAGATCGCCCGCCTCGCTCCCGAACGGGTCGCAGGCCTCCTCGCCGTCAGCGCGATCGTGCCGCCGGTCGGCGGATCGTTCGTCTCCGCGATGCCCGTGCCCAACCGGTGGGCGCTCAATGCGGCGATGAGGTTCGCCGGGACCAAGCCGCCCGAATCGGCGATCCGGAAGAATCTCGCGAGCGGCCTCGACGGTGAGATCGTCGACCGTCTCATCAGCGACTTCACCTCCGAACCACAGGCCTACTATCGCGATCACCTCAGCCAGGGCACGTGGAGCGCACCCCGTGGATACGTCATGTCGACGGCCGACCGGGAACTGCCGCCGGCACTGCAGAAGCGCTTCGCCGCGAACCTCGGCGGCGACTGGAGACTCGAGCTGACCACCGGACACCTCTCCATGCTCGAGGATCCCACAGGGCTCGCCGATGCCATCACCACCTTCATCAGCGACCTGCCGCGACAAGCCCACTGAATCTGCGGCCGCGCATCCGCGCCTCACGCTCCGCAGAGTGATCCCACCCCTCCCCAACGCATCCCCATTCCCTCGCACTCGGCCCCACCTCACCGGCGGCTCTGCGCCCCACTCAATATTCACTCATGCCCATAAGTACAAATAGATATTTGTGTTATGGTGAGGGTGTCAGCGCATCCGATCACCGAGGACGGACATGAGTGCCGAAGCCGAACCAGATCTCGACCGGGCGCTGCGTGCGCTCGCCGACGGGAACCGCCGGGCGATTCTGCGCGCGGTCCGCTCGGCACCGAAGCCGGTGGGAACGATCGCCGAAGAGGTCGGGCTCTCCCAGCAGACGACGTCGCACCACCTCGGCGTGCTGGCGAAGGCGGGACTGACCACCGGCACCCGGGAGGGCACGCGCCACCTCTTCGCCGTCGACACCGACGGACTGGCGGCGGTGCGGTCGTATCTCGACGATTTCTGGCCGACGAAGCTCGCCGCACTCAAGACCGCCGTCGAGAGTCGGGAGAGGGGCGGCAATGGCTGAGTTCACGGACTCCGTCGACATCGCCGCCGCGCCGGAGACGGTGTTCTCCTACCTGACGACGAACGAGGGCATGACGGCGTGGATGGGCGAGTTCGCCGACCTCGATCCTCGCCGAGGCGGTCGGTTCGCTGTCGACATCGCCGGCCATCCGGTGCGCGGCGAGTTCATCGACATCGACCCGCCCCACCGTGTCGTCGTCTCCTGGGGCTTCCCCGGGAGTGCGGACCTGCCGGTCGGTGCCTCGACCGTCGAGTTCCGGCTCACGGCAACCGACTCGGGCACCCGCGTCGATCTCATCCATTCGGACCTGCCCGACGCCGAGGTGCCCGGCCACGCCCACGGCTGGGCGCACTTCCTGCCGCGGCTCGTCGTCGCCGGCGCCGGCGGCGTCAACGACCCCGACGATTGGCGACCCCTGCCGGACTGATGATCACACGGTTCGCCCGCCGCACCACTCACGCTCCATCGCACAGGATCCACCACTCAGGTTCCACCACTCGAAGAGGAGAGAACAATGGCAGAGAACACCGCAGCGGACGTCGTGCAGCAGTACCACGACGCATGGACGAACAACCGGATCGACGAGGCGATGGCCCTCGTCGCCGACGACATCGTCTGTCGGGCGCCTGGCCAGGACATCACCGGCATCGAGGCCTACACCGAGTTCATCGGCGGCTTCGCTCCGATGCTCACCGGCATCGAGGAGATCGGCGAATTCTCCGACGGGGACCGCATCGTCCGTCTCTACTATCCGCAGACCACGGAGACCGGCACGACTCCGGCGGCCGAGCTCTTCACCGTGCGCGACGGCAAGATCACGGAGACCGTGCTCATGTTCGACCGCCTCTCCTACGGCCCTCCCCCGCAGTGATGCTGCGCCGGAGATCGTGGCCGTCATCGCCGGGTGCGAGCCGATGATGACCCCGGAGCAGACGCGCCTCGTCGACCGTGTGCGCACCGCACTCGCCGAGGAATCCGTCGTGCGCGAGGTCTCGATGTTCGGCGGACGCTCGTTCATGGTCCGCGAGAAGCTCGCCGTGTGTGCGCTGAAGTCAGGTGCCCTGCTCGTCCGCGTCGATGCCGATCGGCACGCCGAGCTGCTTGACCGCCCCGGCGCCGCGCAGGCCGAGATGGGTGCCAGACGGACGATGGGGCCGGGCTGGATCGAGGTCGCAGCCGCCGCACTCGACAGCGAGACCGATTTCGCCAGGTGGGTCGGTCTGGAGCTCGAGCACAACCGGGCGGTCACCGGAACACGCGGCTGATTCCGGCGCGGAGCTGCGCCAGGTGTATCCAGAGAAGATAGCGATTGACGGGACGGAAGAAGAAGCCTCGAATGCGGCGCCACGAACTGGTCGAGTGCCGTACCCAGGCGAAGCCGATTTGGAGTTGCGTGCCTTCGGCTGCCGGCTCCATGCTGATCGAGACATACCGTGAGTTGGCCCCTGGGGCATCGGGCAATGTGAGTTCCCATTCGACGAGGTGAGCATGATCTAATGCGGCGACTTGCACCTTCTGATTGACGTATTGCCGCTTGACCTTGATCGATGTCCCGTCGGGTCGAGTCGAACGCGCACGAGTGGACCATACCTGACCGACACGTGTGGCAACGTCGCCGTTCTCAACTGAGCCGATCATCGGATCCCAGTCGGGCAGCCGCGAGGCGTCCGAGAGCAGACGCCACACCTCATCGATCGGCGCCGGGATGAAGGCCTCGACGGCTCCCGAGAGGGCGTCACCGCGTTTTCGGATACCGCGCTGAGTCGCAAGACCCTCGACTCTGTCGAGCTCAGCACGAACAGCATCGGGCGAGCTGCCCAAACGGCGAAGAATCGACTCGATCATGCCGCTCGGTTCACCGACGAGGTCCCGCAGCACCGCAGCCGCGTCTCCTCGCTTGCCGGAGCTGTTCGCCTCCTGGATGATCTTCACCGCCCGTTCGCCCCACTCGTAACCTTCGGTCTCATGGAAGACGATGCGGCCGGGTCCAGGGACATCTGCCTGGATTCCGAGCCCCGCCAGCTGTTCGGCGTGCAGGGCGGCAACGGCGTCCCGAGCAGCATCGATCGAGATGCCGAGGCCGCGCAGCACCTGACCGGCGGTCTGCTCACTGACGGCGATCGCAAGGAACAGGTGGTCGATGTCGGCCTCGCGCTGACCGACACGCGAGGCCTCCTCCATTGCCGTGATCGACAACGAGTACGACGTCGACAGAGATTGGCTGAACTTGCTCATCGGGCCCTCCTGGGAACGGGGATGGTCGGGTCGATCCTCTTCGCATACTTCTTGTGCACCGCTTGGCGGGAGACGCCGAGCGCGTCGGCAACGTCCTGCCAACTCATTCCGGCCCGAAGTCCGGCTTCGACCTGAGCGAGTTCGAGGCGTTCAGTGAGCGCGCGCAGGGACGACACAGCCCGCAGTCCTGCGCGAGGGTCACTGGTGTCGGCCGCGACGTCGGCGATCTGTGTCGATTCCATGGCTGTCAATTTACGTTGCTAACCCGCCGCGTGTCAACCAAAGTTGCTCAACGCGCCCAAGCTTCCCACCGAGTCAGGGGAGATCTACAGTGACCTCATGAGTGCGAATGCAGAGGTGACCGTCCGCCCGGTCGAATCAGCCGATGAGGCCCGCTGGCGCGAGCTCTTCCGCGCCTACCGCGAGTTCTACCACCTGCCCGAATCCGAGGACGTCGTCGCTCGGGTCTGGGGCTGGGTGAGCGATCCGTCCCATGAGAGCGAGAGTCTTGTCGCCGAGGCGGATGGTCAGATCGTCGCAATCGCCGATTACCGTCGCTTCGCCCGGCCGTCGACTGGCACGACCGGAATCTGGCTCGACGATCTCTTCACCGCACCTGAAGCCCGCGGCACCGGGGCCGGGCGCGCTCTCATCGCCCGACTCCAGGACATCGCCGCCGCCGAAGGGCGGTCCGTCGTCCGCTGGATCACCGCCGACGACAACACTCAGGCCCAGGCTCTCTACGACAAGGTCGCAACGAAGACTCACTGGCTCACCTACGACGCAGCTCCCACCGCATCATGACCGGCGCTGCCTCGGCAGAGATCCTGCTCTGCTGCCTGATCTGGGCACGCGAGGGCCTGGCCGATGACATGCATGCCTACGAATCCGACGTCCTGACGCTCATCCCCGAGCACGGCGGCGAAGTCCTCTCCCGAGCACTCTGCGACGGTGCGGACGGCCACCCCGACGAGGTGCAGTTCTACCGATTCGCCTCGCAGGACGCCCTTGACTCCTACCTCGCCGATCCCCGCCGCGGCGCGCAGGCAGCTGAACGCGAACGCGTCGTCGCCCGAACGGAGCTCTTTCCCGTCCGGTTCACGACCAGCGTCTGAGGCTCGCCTAGTCAGCGGCGAACACGAGCCGGAACCGTTCGCACACGACCGGCATGTCGGGCCGAAACCCTGCTGGACGGACAACACGCCAGAACTCCTCGTGCACGGCTCTCCAGTGGGCCAACGATCGATCGCCCTCGCCTTCGGCCCACGCATGCTCCGCGGTCACCTCGGCGAAGGGAAGGATCTCCACCGCCGAGGTCACGATGACCGCCCGCGGTCGGTCCCAGCCGTCGAGGACGATGCTCGCATCGCCCGCCCGGGGAACGGGCTCTCCGTCGACGTCATAGTCATCCAACGCCGAGGCGGTTGCCGTCTTGACACCGGCGAGGACGAGCGCGAGGAGATCGTCGGCCTGCGCGGGACCCGCACCGAAGGCCCACGCCGCGGGAACGGCAAGGGGCAGAGCCGGCTCGGCTGCCCGCGCCGACGCCCAGAAATCGGCAAGCCTCGTGTCGTTCATGGAGCGACCCTACCCCGGTAATGTTGCTCCCATGCTTGAGACAGACCTCCTGCGATTCGTCGGCGCCGCCGTCAGCCTCATCGGGCTCGGCCTCGTCATGGGCATCAGCCCGACGACGATCGCCGAGTCCCTGCGCGTCCTCACCGACGTCCCGCGGGCGAAGCGTGCGATGGGCTTCATGCTCCTCGGTCTCGTCATCGGAGCCACCGTCATCCTCCTCGCCCTCCAGGTCATCGACCCGCACACGCTCGAGACCCTCGTCAGCCGCGACGTCGAGAAGGTGCTCGTGCGCCGCGGCGTCGACCTCGCCGCGGGCGTGCTCTTCCTCATCGCCGGCCTCATCATGGCCCTCCGGCTGCGCCGTCCGCCGAAGCCGAAGAAACCGCATAAGAAGCCCACCGGCAAACCGTGGGCGATGATCGTCATCGGCGTCTCGAACACCGTCATCAGCTTCAGCGACTTCGCGACGATGTACATCGTCGCCCGCATCGTCCGTGCCGTCAGCGAGGACATCGCCGTCCGCGGCGTCACCTTCCTCGTCTTCATCGCCGCGATGATCGCGCCGTACGTGCTCCTCACCTGGGCGTGGAACCGCTTCCCCCGGATCTCCGACCGCATCTCCGGGTTCTTCGCCCGCCTCGCCGAGGCGGACCTGCGACCGTGGGCCACGGGCTTCACGCTGCTGGCCGGTCTCGTCTTCCTCGCCATGGGCATCTGGGGCGAACCGAAGCTCTGAGGGGCCGTTCGTGGTCGCAGAACCGAGCCCGCGTCACCAATTCGGCCGTTCCGCCTCGGTGTCGTGACCGCAAACCGTGCGTGGAGAGAGCCAGACGGCGTCCCACTCAGGCAGCTGCCGCCAGCCGCAACCGTAGGCCGTCGATGAGTGCCGCCAGACCGAGCTCGAACGACGGCGCCGCCCCGTAGGAGTCGGCATTGTGGGCGGCGAGCGCGGAGTGGACCGCCGGGAACTCCGCGTCCGCGGCCTCCTGCGCCAGCAGATCGCCCGGCGCGACGATGTCGAGGGCCGATCCGAGCACATGCGCCTCGACGGTGCGCACGACGGCGATGACCTCGGATTCCGGCCAGCCGCCGCGACGCAGCCCGGCGACGACGACGTCGTACATCGCATACGTCGACCGATCCCGGATCGACGTCGTCGCCAGCAGGCGGATGAGGTTCGGGTGCGCGGCGAAGGCCCGCAGATACGAGCGCGCCCAGCGTTCGAGGGCGACGTCCCAGCTGACGCCGCCGTCCGCGCTCCCCGCCGAGGTGGAGGTCCCTGCGCTGTCGACGGAGCGGAAGGCGCTGACGTCGATGCCGGCGACGATCCGCGCGCGCATCGCCTCGATGAGGTCGTCACGGCCGCTGATGTGGTTGTAGAGCGACGAGACCTGTCGGTCGACCCGGTCGGCGAGCACCCGCATCGACAGCGCCTCGGCGCCGTCGGAGTCGACGAGGTCGAGGGCGGCGTCGACGAGCCTGTCCCGATTGAGCCGCATGATCACATCCCGATTCGCACTTCCCCTGGGTCGTGGTTGAGTGTATCGTGCTGAAGGTCACAAATACGAACAGTGTTCGTAAACACGGCTTTGGAAGGACTCCACGGTGGCGACCACGCTCTTCTCCGGCGGCACGATCTGGTGCGGCGCCGACCGCGAACCCAGCGACGCCCTCCTTGTTCGCGACGGCATCATCGCCGCCGTCGGCGCGACCGCCTGTGCGGACGCCCTCGGCCTCGGCACCGAGGCCGACCTCGCGGCGCCGGAGGGTGCCCGGCACGTCGACCTCGCCGGCGGATTCCTCATGCCCTCCTTCGGCGACGGTCACGCCCACCCCCTATTCGGCGGGCTCGAAGCCGCAGGCCCCCAGGTGAGAGCGTGCACGAGCGTTGAGGAGATCATCGCCGAGGTGGCCCGCTTCGCCGCCGCCCACCCGGAAGCGGAGTGGATCGTCGGCGCGTCCTACGACGGCAGCCTCGTCGAGGGCGGGCTCTTCGATGCCCGCTGGCTCGATGCCGCCGTCAGCGACCGTCCCGTCGTCCTCCGCGCCTGGGACTATCACACGGTGTGGGTCAACTCCCGCGCCCTCGACCTCGCCGGCATCACCGCCGAGACCCCGGATCCGGTCCTCGGGGAGATCCCCCGCCGGCCCGACGGGACGCCGCTGGGCACTCTGCGCGAATGGGGTGCCGTCGACCTCATCGCCGCCGTCCAACCGCCCCAGACTGGTGACGAACGCCTCCGCGCCCTCGAGCGCGCCGCCGCCTACTATCTCGAACACGGAGTCACGTGGGTCCAGGACGCCTGGGTCGAACCCGCCGACGTCGACACCTACCTCACCGCGGCACGCCAGGACCGCCTCGGGATCCGCTTCAATCTTGCGCTCTACGCCGATCCGCGGCGCTTCAGCGCCCAGCTGCCGGAGATGATCGAGTCGCGCAGGCGCGTCCGGGACGCCGCCTCACCCCTGCTCACCGCCGAGACCGTGAAGTTCTTCGCCGACGGCGTCGTCGAGAACGAGACCGGGGCACTCCTCGAACCGTACTGCTCGTCCCTGCACAACCACGGGATGCGGGTGTGGGAGGGAGACACGCTGGCCGAGGCGGTCACCGCAGTCGACGCGGCGGGCTTCCAGATCCACATCCACGCGATCGGCGATGCCGCCGTCCGCCAGGCCCTCGATGCGATCGAGTCCGCGATCACCGCGAACGGTCCGCGCGACCGGCGCCCGGTCATCGCCCACGCTCAGCTCGTCGCCGCGGCCGATCTCGATCGCTTCGCCGAACTCGGGATCATCGCCACCATGCAGCCGCTGTGGGCGCAGCTCGATGCGCTCATGACCGTGCTCACGGTGCCCCGCCTCGGCGAGGAGAGAGCCGACGATCAGTATCGGATGCGCACGATCCTCGAGACGGGGGCCACCCTCGCCTTCGGATCCGATTGGCCGGTGTCCTCAGGTGCCCCGCTCGAGGGCCTCGCCATCGCGACGAGTCGGCAGACGAGCGAGGGCCGACCGGTGGGCGGGTGGACTCCCGACGAGATCGTCGACCCCGCCCGTGCCCTCGACGCATACTCGGCGAGCGTGGCCCACCAGGCCTTCGCCGATGCCGCCCCGGCGCCCTGGGGTGCGATCCGCCCCGGAGCGAGCGCCGACCTCGTCATTCTCGGCACCGACCCGCGCACACTGGGCCCAGCGGACCTCGCGGCCCTGCCCGTGCGCGCCACGTACCTGCGCGGTGCCCTCCTCCACTCCTCCGACGCCGCCTCGGCACGAGCCTGATAAGCCCGTCACGGGCCCGATAACCCGGAATCGATCACGCAAAGGACGATGATGTCCCGACACCCCGACCCTCAGTCACAGCCGACCCCCGCACCATCAGCGGGCGCGACCTCGGCATCCACAGGCCACCTGCGCCGCGCCCTCGGCGTGCCCTCGCTCGTCTTCTTCGGTCTCGTCTACATGGTGCCGCTCACCGTGTTCACCACCTACGGCATCGTCACCGAGATCACCGGCGGGCGCGTTCCGCTCGCCTACGTCATCACGCTCGTCGCCATGGTCTTCACCGCCCGCTCGTACGCGAAGATGGCCGCAGCGCTGCCCTTCGCAGGATCGGCGTACACGTACACGCAGAAGACGTTCGGAGCCGGAGTCGGATTCGCCGCCGGGTGGGCGCTGCTGCTCGACTACCTCTTCCTCCCGATGATCAACTACCTCGTCATCGGCCTCTACCTCTCCGCCGCTCTGCCGATGATCCCCGCCTGGGTCTTCGTGCTCACGGCGATCGTCCTCGTCACCGTCCTCAACATCATCGGCATCGTGTCCGTGGCCCGGGCGAACATCGTCATCATCGCCGCGCAGGGCATCTTCATCGTCACCTTCGCGATCCTCGCCGTCGTCACGCTCTCGGGCACCGGGACCGTCGACCTCGCAGCTCCCTTCACCGGTGACGGCTCGGTCGACGGATTCGGCGCGGTGATGGCCGGGGCGGCAATCCTCTGCCTGTCGTTCCTCGGCTTCGACGCGGTCTCGACGCTGTCGGAGGAGGCGAAGGATCCGACGACCTCGGTGCCCAGGGCGATCGTCATCGCCACCGTCACCGGCGGACTCATCTACATCGTGCTCTCGCTCATCGCGCAGCTCGTCTACCCGTCGAACGCCTTCGCCGATCCCGAATCCGGCTCCCTCGACGTCATGGCCGCGGCCGGCGGTCAGTTCCTCACGATCTTCTTCACCGCCGCCTACGTCGCAGGAGCCTGCGGGTCGGCCCTGACCTCTCAGGCCTCGGTGTCGCGGATCCTCTACGCCATGGGCCGCGACGGCGTGGTGCCCCGAGGCTTCTTCGGCCGACTGTCGCAGCGCTTCCGCACCCCGGTCTGGGCGACGATCACCGTCGGCGTCGTCTCCCTCCTCGCCCTCGTCGTCGATCTCACGTTCATCTCCGAGATGGTCAGCTTCGGGGCGCTCATGGCGTTCTCCGCCGTCAATCTCGCCGTCATCAAGCACTACTTCGTCGATGGCGGGCGCCGAGGCGGTCGGGCGGTCCTCAGCTTCATCGTCCTGCCCGGCATCGGCTTCGGCCTGACCGTGTGGCTGTGGACGAGCCTGTCCCCGCGCACCCTGCTCCTCGGGTTGGTGTGGCTGGCCATCGGCATCGCCTACCTCGCCGTCGTCACCCGCGGGTTCCGGCGGCCCACGCCCTCACTCGACCTCGGCGAGTAGGCCGGCGTCGTCCGACTGTGCAGCGGCGTCGGACGGTCGGCTGCGGCGGTACAGGGCGGCCGCCACCGCTCACTCGAAGATGCTGAGGTCTCCGCGCCAGCGCGGGTAGTCGGCGGGCAGTCCCTCACCGGAGAACTCGATGCTCAGGGCGGTCTCGATGTCGGTCTCGCTGAGCACGTTGATCGTCGGGAGGTCGAGGAGGAAGGCGGCGTTCGCGGCCTCGAGCGCGGTCGCCGCCTCGGCGGTGTCGAAGGCCGAGCGGAAGGCCTCGTCGTCGAGGTCCTCCTCGATCGCACGGACGACGAGGTCGAGGTGCTCACGGGCGCCGATGAGCTTGAGTCCCTGCAGCGCGAGTTCCCTGGCGGTGCGGGGCACGCGGTCGCGGTACCAGGCCCACCCGCGCTCGGTCACCGCGGCCCGGTAGAGGTCGACGTAGCTGCTGCGGACGGAGTCTCGGGAGAGATCCTCGATCGTCCCCGCACGGTCGAGCGAGCGGGCGACGAGTTCGCGATTGCAGTCGACGACCTCGGCCGGCGTCCCGTCCAGCGCCGCCTTCGTCAGCAGCACAGGATGCGAGGTGTCGGTCGTGCACTCGAGGATGTCGTCGACCGCGGTGTATTCGATGCGGTCGTAGACCACGCTGTCGTCATTCATGCCCCGACGGTAGAGCCGCCACATGAACAACAGGTGACTTGGGACACGGCCGCGTGCTGCCCGGTCCGCTTCAGTCGGCCGCCCGGCTGATGACGACCGTGAACTTCGCGGTGCGCGCCAGCTGCTCGCTCGGACCGATGAGCGACTCGAGCCGGTCACGGTAGCGCAGATGCGAGTTGAAGACCGTGACCACCCGTCCGCCGGGCCGCAGGTGGGCGGCTGCGGTGCGGATGAGCTCGCCGGCCGTGTCCGTCTCGACGGCCGTGCCGTGGTGGAACGGCGGGTTGAGGAGGATGAGGTCGAACTCCCCGGTGAGAGCGTCGGCGTCGGTGGCATCGGCGAGGATCATCGCGATGTCGGATCCGTTGGCCGCCGCCGTCTCCTGCGCCGAGGCGACCGCCGCCCGGGAGATGTCGACGCCGACTCCCGTACCCGCCCCCGTCACGCGCAGTGCGGCTGTGAGCAGCCACCCGTTGCCGACGCCGAGGTCGAGAACGGAGGCCGGGTGGGTCAGGGCGGCAGGCGCGTCCGGGGCGGCGCCCGCCTCGGCGAGGGCGGTGAGCAGCAGCGTCGACCCCTCGTCGGCCTTCGTCCCGGAGAAGCACGCCCCGTGGGCGCTGACCTCGAGCGGGCCGGTCGCGGTCGTCTCGATCGTGCCGCGGCGCGGGAAGGTCGTCAGCGACGGCGTCGACAGCGGGCGGCTGCCGATGATGAGGCGGTGCTTCCCGACGCCCGGGGAGACGTCGACCCGCCCGAACCCGCGCGCGAGCTCCTTGTTCACCGCCCGGCTCATGACGTCGCTGCGGCCGATGACGATGAGCGTCGACACGAGCGGCTGGAGCACGGCGACGACCTCGGCGAGTGCGCTCGTCGCCTTCGGCGCGTTGACGACCGCCCATACCTCAGGCTCCTCGTCGGCCTCGGACGAGCGCGCGGCTTCCATCTCGACGCGCCGTGCGGACACGTATCCTCCCAGGTCGGCGACCACCTCGGCGCTGGGAGCCGCAGCAGCTACGGCTCCCGCCTCATCGAGACGGTCGTTGAAGGTCGCGACGGGAGAGAACTCGGAGAGCACGCGCGCCTGCAGTCCGTGCGGGTCGTCGACGACGATGATCCGGGCAGGGGCGTCGGCGGGCGAGACGTGCGTGCCGTCGGTCGTCCGACCGGAGACGTCGAGGGACCCGCCGCGGCGACCGATGACGTAGTCGGCGAGCAGCCTGGCCTGCGGCAGACCGGGGGTCTGCGCGGTCAGCGGCAGACGGGCGAGGATCTCGTCGCGGGTGCGCAGAGCCTGGGAATCGGGGGCGAGGAGGGAGCCGGGCATCCGCTCAGTCTAGTGCGGCGAGGTCACGGCCGCGCTGACGCCGCCGCTGCCAGGGTGAGATGTGCTACTAATTGAGGGAGCTCGAGTCCCCACACGCATCCAGGAGTGAACATGACCATCCTCGTCGGCTATTCCCCCTCGCCCGAAGGCAAGGCCGCGGTCGCATTCGGCATCGAACAGGCACGGGCGTTCGACGACACGGTCATCGTGCTCAACGCCGGCATCGGTGAGACTCCCGATGAGCGGGGCGTGGCGACGAACGCCGACATGGATGAGCTCAAGACGACCCTGCGCGACTCGGAGGTCTCCCATGAGATCCTCCAGTTCCTCCGCGGCAACGACCCCGTCGAAGAGCTCCTGGCGCTGGCCGAGGCGACCGACGACACACGCATGATCGTTATCGGCTCCCGCCGCCGCTCCCCCGTCGGCAAGCTCATCATGGGCTCGACGGCGCAGCGGATCATCCTCGAAGCCGAGGTGCCCGTCGTCTCCGTCAAGGCGGGCAAGTGAGCGAGCTGACCTGAGCCCACGCGTGGGCTAAGGGAGACCGCGGTCCGCGAGCGGACCACAGCCTCCCCCGCACTCATTTGTCGGTGCTCAGCGGGGCGTCCCATTCCTCAAGGTCCGCTTCGGCCCAATTCCCGTAGGTGGGGTTGGGCAGCACGACCCATTCTGTGCCGAACTTGTCCGCATTCTCCTCCACGAGGCGCTCCTGCTCGTCGAGTGAGGCATCGGCAAAGGCCCCATCGAAGTCCTGGAGGGTGTCCCCGAGCTGCATGACCAGGGTGTGATCGGATTCGACGATCGCCCGCCTCTCGGCCTTCGGGGGACCGAGGAGCAGGACGTTGTCCGCTCCCACCTGCGGCAGCTTGAGCTGTTCGAGAGTGGCAAGGGTGTCGGACTTGTTCTCCTCTGTGCGGTCGGAGACGTAGAAGATGTCGACTCCGAGGCTGTCAGCATAGGAGAAGAAGTCGAGGGCACCGGGAATCAGCCCGGGCTCGCCGTTCTGCTCCCAGTCGCCCCACGTGTCCCAGGTGCTGTAGTCGTGACACTGAGCGAGGTCGCGGGCCAGCAGTTCGGAATTGTCGATCGTCGTCTCATCGAGGTCGGTCATGATCGCCAGGTCCTCACCGTCGGGCGCTTGGGCGACCGCGTCGTCGAGCGCCTTCGCCGCGAACTCGTAGGTCTGACCCTGCAGAGCCTGCGCCTCGGCGCCCTGCTGCCAGCGCAGACCCATGGCGTATTCGGCGACTGCGCACTCGCTGGCGGTCGCGGCTTCGTCGCCTGGAGCATCGGCCGCCTCAGGGTTCGCATCGGCACCGCTCCGGGAGTCCGAATTGAGAAAGTACACGGCGGAACCGATGATGACCACCAGTAGAATGGCGAGGACTGGCACCATTGCCTTCTTCATCACATTCTCCTCTTGGAATCGGGGGTCGCCACACTCCCGGGTTGACACAGGCAGTGTGACGGAGGGCACAGGGAGTCTACCAATCGCCCGCCCCTGAATCCGCCTCGCCTGCCGGATTCGCTCACATGCTGAGCTCGCGGGCCGGAGCACGCGCATCTCCCGCACTCACGGGGACCCGATTGACCTGCGGCAATTCACTGCGCCGATCCGGTGCCTTCGAGCTGAGAGAACGACTCCCGATATTGAGACGGGCTCGTACCCACCGCGCGCCGGAAGTGCTCGCGCAGCTGGGTGGCCGAGGCATAGCCGACCTTCCGTCCGATCGCGTCGACCGAGAGGTCGCTGACCTCGAGGAGCTCCTGCGCGGCCCGGATCCGTTCCTGCGTGAGCCATTGCAGCGGAGTCGACCCGATCTCCTGCTGGAAACGACGCCCCAGGTGACGAACCGACAGATTTGCGTGGCGCGCCAGCGCGGCCGCATCGATGTCCTCACCGAGGTGGTTCGCCGCCCACTCGAGCGTGGCCGACAGTCCTGAGTCCGGAGTCGGCGGCAGCGGGCGGGCGACGAACTGGAGCTGGTTGCCGTGACGGGTGGGCGCGACGACCATCCGACGGGCGATCGCAGCCGCCGTGCCCGCTCCGAGCTCGCGCCGCACGACGTGCAGGCAAGTGTCGATCGCTGCGGCGGTTCCGGCCGCAGTGACGATCTGACCGACATCGGTGAAGAGATTCGCCTCGACGACGTCGACCCGTGGGAAATCCCTGGCCAGCTGCTCTGTGAACAGCCAGTGCGTGCTCGCACGGTGCCCGTCGAGGAGCCCCGCGCCGGCCAGCAGGAACGCCCCACTGCAGAGAGAGACGATGAGGGATCCGGCGGCGTGTGCTCGGCGAAGCGCTCGACGCTCCGCCTCGGTGCCGGTGTGGGGCAGAGTCGCGCTGACGATGACGACATCCGCCCCGATGAGACCGTCGAGACCATGGGTGGATTCGACTCGGACCGCCGACACGTGCTTCGTCCGCAGCCACCCCGGCCCGCCCTCTGAGCACACCCGATAGTCGATCGGCGGCACGCCGGCAGCGGCCCGGTCGATACCGAAGACCTCGGCCGTGACACCGAATTCGAAGAGGGAGAGTCCGTCTCTGACGAGAACCGCTGCAGTCCACATCGTTCCAGTATGACCGAAATCCGGCGGTCCATGTCGTTTCGGCCACTCGTCGCCACAGAGCCGCGGCGGTTGAGTGGAGTCATGACATCTCACCAGCAGCCAGCGACCACTCATCAGTCATCGACACCGTCGTCCCGCGAACGCGCCTCCGGGTGGGCGCGGATCGCAGCTCTGAGTGCAGGCGTGGCCGCGGGACTCGCCTCCGTCGTCGGGGCCGGGCTCATCGCGGTGCCCGCCGCTGTGCTCCACGAGACGGGCAGCGGTGCCGTCCTCACCTGGCTGGTCGCAGCTTTGGCGTGCCTGCCCATGATCATGCTCTTCCGCGACACCGTCGTCGGGTCCGCCCGCAGCGCGGATCCGCTGCGCGCGACGATCCGCGCCGGACTCGGACCTCGCGCCGCGGCCATGGTGCCGCTGATGTTCGCGATGGTCGTGGTCGTCGGACTGCCCTCGGGCGCGGTCATGGCCGCGCGCAATCTCACGGCGATCATGCAGGTGCCCGTGTCTGAGATCGCACTCGCCGCTCTCCTCCTCGGCGTTGCCGTCGCGATCAATCTGCGCGGTCGGACGCTCGGCAGCGCAATCGAGCGCAGCGGCGCAGTGGTGCTCGTCGCAGCTCTCATCGGCGTCGTCACGTGGTCGCTGCTCCACCCGACGCGCTCGCCCGACGTCCTCCCCGACGGTCCGGCGCTCGCGCTCGTGCCTGCTGGTGCGCTCATCGCGTTCTGGGCGTTCATCGGGTTCGAGAACCTCACCTTCCTCGCCCGCGAACTGCCCGATCCTCGTCGCGACTTCGCTCCGGTGGCGATGACGACCCTGGCGCTGCTCCTCGCGCTCGTCCTCGCCCTGACACTGGCCGTCGTCGTCCAGACCGCTCAGGCGGATCCGGTCACCGGAGTCGTCGATGCCGTGCGGTCCACGCCGTGGGGCGGGGTGGTCGCCGGAGTGCTCGCCGCCTCGGGGCTGCTGGGCATGGCGCTCAACGCGGTGGCCTGGACACGGGGCGTGGGCGCAGTCATCTCCGCAGCCGCCGCCGACGGAATCCTGCCTCGGACATTCGCCGCTGCCCCCGATGCGACCCCGCGTCGCGCCGTCCTGCTGCTGAGCGCCGGCTTCACGGTATCGCTGACGATTCTCCTCGTGCGACCCGACCTCGTCGTCGACATGCTCGGTGCGGCCAGCGGTGTCTTCGTGCTCATCTACATCATGTGCATCGTCGCCTACGTCCGCACAGCCGGACTGCGGGTATGGAGCGTGGCGAACCTTCTGCTCGTGCCCCTCATGGCCTGGACACTGATCTCCTCGGGGAGCCGGGCGATCTTCCCCGTCGCCGTGCTCCTCGTCGCCGCCGTCATCGCCGTCATCCGGACGAAGACCGGCTCACTCCCCGACGATCGCTGAGACGAGGGCGTCCACGTCCTCAGGCGTCGTGTCGAAGGCGCACATGAGGCGGACGACGTTCGGCTGCAGCGGCCAGTCGGCGAAGGCGAAGCGCTGTCGGGTGCGGGCGGCCACCTCGGCGGGCATGCGAACGAACACGACGTTCGCCTCCACCGCTTGGACGACGGAGAGCCCCGGCACACGGTTGTCGGCGGCCACCTCGGCGAGTCGATCGGCGAGGTGCACGGCCATGTCGTTGGCGTGGTTCGCCGAGGTGCGCCACAGCTCACCGTCGTAGAGAGCGTTGAGCTGGGCGGAGAGGAAACGCATCTTCGACGACAGCTGCAGGTTCATCTTCCGCAGGAACCGCATCCCCTGCCCGATCTCCGGGTTGAGGACGACGACCGCCTCGGCGCCGAGGAGGCCGTTCTTCGTCCCGCCCAGGCTGAGGATGTCGACGCCGACGTCCGTGGTGAGCTCGCCGAGGCCGGTGCCGAGGAACGCTGCCGCATTGCCGAGGCGGGAGCCGTCGATGTGAAGGATCATGCCCTGGTCGTGGGCCGCCTCGGCGATCGCGCGGATCTCCTCGGGCGTGTACGTCGTGCCCCATTCCGTCGACTGCGCGATGCTCACGGCCAAGGGCTGGGCGTTGTGCTCGCTGCCGCGGCCGATCACGGCGTCGGCGATGATGTCCGGGGTGAGCTTGCCGTCGACGGTCGGGGCGCCGATGATCTTCAGTCCGCCGACCTTCTCGGGGGCACCCGTCTCGTCGTAGTTGATGTGGGCGCTGACCGCGGTGATGACGGCCGCCCACCGCGGCAGCGCGGACTGCAGGGCGAGCACGTTGGCGCCGGTGCCGTTGAACACGGGGAACGCCTGCGCGTCGGGACCGAAGTGCCCGCGCATGACCTCGTGGAAGTGCGCCGTCCACGGATCACCGCCGTAGGCCGGGGTGTGGCCGACGTTCGCCTCGACCAACGCCGCCATCACCTCGGGATGGGCGCCGGCCCAGTTGTCGGACCCGAAGTTGCGCGGGTGATCGGCGGGATCGGAGCTGACGACGGGCGCGGTGATGGAGGTGGGCGCGGCGTGGGTCGGTGCGGCGGCGTTCGCGGATGAGGTGGTGGCGTCAGCGGTCGCGGATGAGGTCGTGGCGTCATTGTTCACCCGCTCAGCGTATCGCTGACTGCACTCAGACAGCGAAGAGGGAGCGACCGCGGTCGCTCCCTCTTCATTCCCCCTCAGGTGGTGCTCGGCTGGATCAGCTGTCTGCGCTGATCTTCCGACGCCGGACGAGTGCCATCGTCACGAGACCGGCCACGAGCAGGGCGGCGCCTGCGGCCAGAGTGCCGATGCTGTCGACACCGGTCCGGGGCAGGTCGCCACCGGGGCCGGGAGCCGTCGGCTTGTCGGTCGGGGTGTCGCCCGGTCCGGGAGCCGTCGGAGTCTCGGTCGGGGTGCCCGTCGGGGTCTCGGTCGGGGTCTCCGTCGGAGTTTCCGTGGGAGTCTCGGTCGGAGTTTCCGTCGGGGTCTCCGTCGGAGTTTCCGTGGGAGTCTCAGTCGGGGTCTCGGTCGGAGTTTCCGTCGGAGTTTCCGTCGGGGTCTCCGTCGGAGTTTCCGTGGGAGTCTCAGTCGGGGTCTCCGTCGGGGTGGGCTGCTCTTCGTCACCGTCGCCGGTGCCGCCGCCGCCCTGACGCACGACCTTGCCCTTCTTGATCACGGTCTCTTCGCCCTCGATCTCGAATCGCGCCGAGTTCGTGTACGAGTCGGACTTGCCGCCGTCGGTGACGGTCGTGCGGTAGATGACGGCGTAGACCCAGCCCTCTTCCGAGGTGAAGTTCACGGTCGCGCCATCGTCAGAGACGGTGTAGAAGTCCTGGGGCTTCGGTCCCCAGCCCACGGGCTGGCCGTTCTCGTTGAACGTGTTCGTGCCCGACAGACGGGTCTCGCCCGGAATCAGCTCGATGTTCTCGCCGCCGAGGTCGGTGACGGTGACCTTCTGGCCGCCCTTCATGCCGCCGGCAGGCGACTTGATGTTGACGTGCCACTGGATGTAGTTCTCGTCGTAGTTGTAGTTGCCCCACTTGTACGAGTCCTGACCCTTCCACTCGCAGTCGCCGACGCACGGGCCATCGGGCGGAGTGACGGTCACGGTGTCCGAGACGTCGCCGAAGTCGTAGGTGACTTCCTTGGTCTCGGTGGTCTCGGTCTGCACCGAAACCCAGAAGTAGAAGGTGCCCTGGATGTTGAGCGGGTTCGCGTTGAGGTAGTCCGAGTCGAGATCGCAGTAGAGCTGCGTCTCGGTCACGGTGCACTGTCCCATGGTCACGCCATCGGGATCCTTGAGTTCGAAGGAATCAGTGCGTCCCTGGAGCTCGTCGGGAAGATCGACGACGAAGCCGGCGGGCGTCTGAGGATTGTCGGGAAGGCTCCATGTGCCGTCGATGCGAGCAGTCGACCCGCTCTTGATCGACTCCTCGTGGAACTTCAGCGAATCGATGTTCGCGTTCGTCTGGTATGGCGGTGCTGCCACAGCGGGGATCGCAATCAGCGCGGTTGCCACGAGGGCAAGCATCGCGAGGATTGCGGCAGCTGCGCGAGATGTCGCAGTTGTCATGTGATTCCTTTGTGTTGGTCGACGCAGACCGGCACCGATGGTGCAATCCGGGAGGGGACCGGGGTCAGCGTCGAACGGGGACTGAGCTTCCAAGGTAACAACTTGGATACGATCTCCACAAATCATGCGAGTTTCCCGGGTGTGGCGGATCGCGATGCTCGCGCGCGCCCGAAGTCGACCCCGACGTGGAGCTGCACAGACAACCCGTGCACACGGTGGATTCGGAGCTCCGGGTGCCTCTCGGTGAGCCACGGGTTGTGCGTGACGCTGCGGGTGCGGAATGACGCTGAGGGTTGTGCGGGGCGCCGGGCGCGCACGGGACCGTCGACCGCCTCGGCGACGGATGCGCACAAGACTCGGCGACCGCCTCGGCGCAGCGTGCGCACGGAACCGGCGATTACGTCGGTGCAGAGTGCGCACGGGACCGGCGACCGCCTCGGCGAGGGTCGGCCCGGACAGCACGAAGCCCGCCTCCGGGTCAGCGGAGGCGGGCTTCGGACTGATCACCGCGGTGCGCACTGAGCGCACGCAGTGCGCACGTGGTGCACCGCGGCAGCGCCTGATGCCGCGGACGAACGGTCAGCGCATCAGGCGCGCAGGCTCACTTGGCGTTGAGGAGTTCGCGCATGAGCTCGGCGGTCTCGGTCGGGGTCTTGCCGACCTTGACGCCTGCGGCTTCGAGCGCTTCCTTCTTCGCCTGGGCGGTGCCCGAGGAGCCGGAGACGATGGCGCCGGCGTGGCCCATGGTCTTGCCCTCGGGAGCGGTGAAGCCGGCGACGTAGCCGACGACCGGCTTCGTCACGTTCTCCTTGATGTAGGCTGCGGCCCGCTCCTCGGCGTCGCCGCCGATCTCGCCGATCATGACGATCGCCTCGGTCTCCGGATCGGCCTCGAACGCCTCGAGGGCGTCGATGTGCGTGGTGCCGATGACGGGGTCACCGCCGATGCCGATCGCGGTCGAGAAGCCGAGGTCGCGCAGTTCGTACATCATCTGGTAGGTCAGCGTGCCGGACTTCGAGACGAGTCCGAGCTTGCCCTTCTTCGTGATGTTCGCCGGGATGATGCCGGCCAGGGACTGCTCGGGCGAGATGATGCCCGGGCAGTTGGGGCCGATGATCCGGGTCGCGTTGCCGGCCTTCTGGGCGCGGGCCCAGACCTCGGCGGAATCCTGGACCGGGATGCCCTCGGTGATGATGACGAGCAGGCCGATGCCGGCGTCGATCGCCTCGATCGCCGCGTCCTTCGAGAAGGCGGGCGGGACGAAGGCCACGGACACGTCGGCGCCGGTCTTCTCCATCGCCTCGGCGACGGAGGCGAAGACGGGAAGCTCGATGTCGTCGCCGTTCTTGTCGACGTGCTTGACGGTGGTGCCGGCCTTGCGGGCGTTGACGCCGCCGACGACGTTCGACCCGGCTGCGAGCATGCGGGCGGTGTGCTTCGTGCCCTCGCCGCCGGTGATGCCCTGGACGATGATCTTCGAATCGGAATTCAGGAAGATAGACATGGGTGTGAGAGACCTTTCCTTACTTGGCGGCTGCCAGTTCGGCGGCCTTGTCGGCTCCACCGTCCATGGTGTCGACCTGGGTGACGAGCGGGTGAGCGGCCTCGGCGAGGATCGCCCGGCCCTCTTCGACGTTGTTGCCGTCGAGGCGGACGACGAGCGGCTTGGTCGCCTGATCGCCGAGGATCTCCAGGGCCTTGACGATGCCGCGGGCCACCTCGTCACAGGCGGTGATGCCGCCGAAGACGTTGACGAACACGGCCTTGACCTGGTCGTCGCCGAGGATGACGTCGAGTCCGTTGGCCATGACCTCGGCCGAGGCGCCGCCGCCGATGTCGAGGAAGTTCGCGGGCTTGACCTTGTCGTGCTTCTCACCGGCGTAGGCGACGACGTCGAGCGTCGACATCACGAGGCCTGCGCCGTTGCCGATGATTCCGACCTCACCGTCGAGCTTGACGTAGTTGAGGTCGAGTTCCTTGGCCTTGAGCTCGAGCGGGTCCTCGGCGTCGATGTCGCGCAGCTCTTCGTGGTCGGGGTGACGGAAGTCCGCGTTCTCGTCGAGCGAGACCTTGCCGTCGAGGGCGAGGATGTCGCCGGCACCGGTCTTGACGAGCGGGTTGACCTCGACGAGCGTGGCGTCCTCCTTCTCGAAGACGGTCCACAGGGAGGTGAGCACGGGGGCGACCTTCGCCGCGGTCTCGGCGTCGAAGCCGGCCGCCTCGGCGATCTCCTTGGCCTTGGCATCGTCGATGCCGTCGATGGCGTTGACGGGGATCTTCGCAAGCGCTTCGGGGCGTTCGACCGCGAGCTGCTCGATCTCCATGCCGCCTTCCTTCGAGCACATGGCGAGGTAGGTGCGGTTGGAGCGATCGAGGAGAACGGAGAAGTAGTACTCTTCGGCGATGTCCGCACCTTCGGCGATCATCACCTTCTTCGTGATGTGGCCCTTGATGTCGAGACCGAGGATCTCTTTCGCACGTGCTTCGGCCTCGTCCGGATTCTTCGCGACCTTGACGCCGCCGGCCTTGCCGCGGCCGCCGATCTTCACCTGCGACTTGACGACGACCACGCCGCCGCCGAGCTCTTCAGCTGCCTTCTTCGCTTCTTCTGGTGTCGTGGCGACCTGAGCCTTGAGCACGGGCACTCCGTGCTTCTCGAACAGGTCACGCGCTTGATACTCGAAAAGATCCACGTGTCTTCCTTCGTTTCGTCTGCAGGGATTTTCCACCCAGCATTCGTACGGGGTCGTTTGGCCCCGCAAGAGCGTTGACGGATGCAACAACCACGCACCACTTTATTCCCAACAGCACCCGAGCATCCAAACACGCAGGCCGCGAACGTAACGAATATCTCGTCAAAAAGTATCTTGGTCGTCAAGATTCTTGATCTGGACGTAAAATCGGATCATGGATGAGGTGGATCGGATCGTCGCCGCGTGGCGACACGAACGTCCTGACCTCGATGTCTCCCCCATGGAGATCCTCTCCCGCGTGAGCCGGCTGTCGCGCCAGCTCGACCGCGCACGGAAGTCGAGCTTCTCCGACTACGGCATCGAGAGCTGGGCCTTCGACGTGCTCTCGGCCCTGCGCCGCTCCGGCGAGCCCTACCAGCTCTCCCCCTCGACGCTCCTGCAGGAGACGCTCGTGACGAGCGGGACCATGACCAACCGCATCGACCGCCTCGTCACCGCCGGCTGGGTCGAGCGCCTGCCCGATCCCGACGATCGCCGCGGGGTGCTCGTGCGCCTCACCGAGGCGGGGCGGGCGACCGTCGACTCCGCCCTCGCCGATCTCCTCGTCAAGGAGCGCGACATCCTCGCCGGGCTCACCCCGGCCGGCCGGCGCAAACTCGCCTCCCTGCTCCGGGAGCTCTCGACCGGCTTCGACGGCGACGAGGACTGAGAACGATGACCGATCCCTCTTCTGACGCCGAGGCGACCGCCGCCTCCCTGCAGAACTGGACTCCAGTCGCGCCGCCTCGGCGGGAGACGATCGTCGGGACGTCCGTCGATCTCGTGCCGCTCGATCCCGCCCGGCACGGCGACGCCCTCTTCGCGGCGGCGATCGCCCCCGGCGCCGAGGAGCGCTTCGCCTACCTGCCCGAGCATCCGCCGCGCGATCGGGCGGAATTCGGCGCCTGGCTCGACACGGCTGCCGCCTCGGCCGATCCCCTATTCTTCGCCGTCGTCGACCGCGCGACCGGCCGTGCCGAGGGTCGTCAGGCCCTCATGCGCGTCGACACCGCCAACGGCGTCATCGAGATCGGCAACATCCTCTGGGGTCCGGCGATCGCCCGCACCCGTGCGGCCACCGAGGCGTTCTTCCTCACCGCCGATGCCGTGTTCGCGGCCGGGTACCGCCGGTTCGAATGGAAGTGCAACAACGCCAACGCACCGTCGAAGCGGGCGGCCGCCCGGTTCGGCTTCACCTTCGAGGGCGTCTTCCGCCAGCACCTCATCGTCAAGGGACGCAACCGCGACACCGCATGGTTCTCGATCCTCGACTCCGAGTGGCCCCAATTGCGCGAGGCGTTCGTCGCCTGGCTGGCTCCCGACAATTTCGATGAGACGGGCACTCAGCGTCGCCGGCTCGAGGATGTCAGGTCCGGCCGGCAGCGCTGATCGTCGATGACGGCCCTCCCAGCGCGTCCTGCCCCGGTGTGAGCCGACCGCCGATTACGCTGGAGGGCGGGGTCGGTCCTCGGCGCGGAACCGCAACGGATGCCGCGCCGTCCCCCGATGCCTCCCACCGGTCCCATCCGACCGCGTCCGCTTCCCACGACCCGCACGAGGAACCATGCGCTTTCGCTCTCTCGCCGTCCTGACCACCGCCGCCGTTCTCGCCACCTCCGCGTGCGTGCCCACGTCGAACGAGACCCGGCCGCAGCCGCGACCGTCGGTGAGCGAGGAGGAGGTCACCCCGATCGCCACGCCCGACGACGCCCCGGCCGTCACCGTCGTCGATTCCTCCCCCGGCGGCGCGAAGGACGCCGACCCGCTGTGGCAGGGACTCTCGACCGCCGCGGCGGACCAGACGCCTGCCTACCTCAAGGTCTGGGTGCGCACCGCGAACCCCGATCTCCCCGAGTCCGGCGAGGTCACCGTCACCTCGGACACGCCCAACAGCGTGAGCGTCACCGTCGACGGCGCGAACGTCAACCGCGACCGGTCGCCGTTCCTCCAGATCCACGGCCTCTTCGACGTCGAGGAGATCGGCGAGTCCGCGTACACGCTGACGACCGTCAACTCCGACGACATCCCCGAGCTCGACCCGCAAGGACCGAACGACGAGGCGCGCTGCACGGCCGATGACGCGCAGGATCGGATCTCCCTGGCCGCCGAGGACCTGTCGGCTGACCCGAGCAGGCGCGAGGAGTTCCGCCAGCAGTGGGGCGCCTCCCCGATGGTGTGGTGGGGCATCCAGAAGACCGCCCAGAGCCTCGGCGAAGAGGGCGGCGTCGCCGGCGACTTCCTCACCGAGGCGTGCGGGGAGTACCTCGGTCAGTGACGTCCGCTCAGTCGGCGAGCGCGCGGTTGTAGGCGTCGACGACCGGCGGGGTGAAGTAGCCGAGGATGACGGCGATGGCCGTGATGAGGCACGCGAGGCCGAACCACAGGGAACCGCCGATCGTGCTGAAGCCGAAGACGATGACGAGGAGCTCGAACGCGATCGCCGCGGGCCGCGCCCAGCGGTGCAGGCGCCACGACCCGCGGGCGGCGGCGAGCAGGCCGGCGGTGAAGATGAGGAACATGACGGCGAGCCCGATGAGGGAGGTCGCCAGCGATCCCGCGGAGAACGCCGTGACGATGAACGACACCGCGGTGCCCGCGAGGACGAGGGCCTGAAGAAGCAGGACGATGACCGGGATGAGCATCGCCCGCGGCGTGGGAACACCGTGTCCGGCGGGTTCGACTTCCCCGCCGGATCCGGCGTCGGTGCTCCCCGGTCTCACACCGTCACCCGGGCGAATCCGGGGATGAGGATCTCGTCGAGCATGCGCTCGCGCACGTCGAGGGGAAGGAACGCCGCGGTCACGGCGTTGACGGTGGCCCACTCGAGGTCGGTCTGCGTCCAGCCGGCCTCGTCGACGAGCAGCCGCATCTCACGGGTCATCGAGGTCCCGGACATCAGGCGGTTGTCGGGGTTGATCGTCACGGCGAAGCCGAGGTCCTTGAGCCCGGTGATCGGGTGGCTGGCGATCGTCCCGCCGATGTCGGTCTGGAGGTTCGAGCTCGGGCACAGCTCGAGCGGGATCTGCTGGTCGAGGACCCAGGCGGCGAGGCTGCCGAGCTGTCCCTCCCCGTCGACGATGTCCATGTCCTCGACGATCCTCGCCCCGTGCCCGATGCGCTGCGTGTGGCAGACGGTGACCGCCTCGTGGATCGACTCCTTGCCGGCGGCCTCGCCGGCGTGGATGGTGAGCGGAACGTAGGCCTGGTGGAGGGCGTTGAACGCCGAGAGGTGCGCCGACGGCGGGAAGCCGTTCTCCGGTCCGGCGATGTCGAAGCCGACGACGCCGCTGTCCCCGCCCTTCTCCCTGTGCCGGATCGCGAGTTCGGCGATGGCCATCGAGTTGTCGGCCTGGCGCATCGCGGTGAGGATCTGTCCGACGGTGATGAGCTTGCCCTCAGCGGCCGCCTCGGCGACTCCGGCCTCGAGGCCCTCCTGCACCGCTTCGACGACCTCGTCGAGGTCGAGTCCCCCGGCGAGGTGCTGTTCGGGGGCCCACCGGGCCTCGGCGTAGAAGACGCCGTCGGCGACCTGGTCGAGCACCCATTCCCGCGCGACGCGGATGAGGCCCTCCCGCGTCTGCATGACCGCGGTCGTGTGGGCGAACGTCTCGAGGTAGCGGACGAGGTCACCGGAGTTCGCGGAATCGGTGAACCACTGGGCCAGGGCAGCGGGCTCCGTGGCGGGCAGCTCGTGGCCGATCTGCGCGGCGAGTTCGATGATCGTCGCCGGCCGCAGACCGCCGTCGAGGTGATCGTGGAGGGAGACTTTGGGCAGCTGCAGGATCGGATCGTCGTGGGCGACGCCGGCGGGAGTATTCAACACGAGCCAAGTCTATCCGTCATCACCGCCGCGTCAGGTCGTTCTCAATCCTGCGTCGGGTCGATGTCGCCGCTCTTGATCCGCTCGCGCAGGTCGGTGATGCTGCGCCCGGCGTCGGAGACCCGGCTGAGGAAGCCGTCCTCGGCCGAGATCCCGATCCCGCCGTTGTCGATCGTGCCCTCGTACCGGCGTTCGGCGACGAGGATCCCGTTCATCTCCTCGGGGTCGACATCGCCGGGTTCGACGTTCTCGTCGGGGTTCTTGCTCTGCGGCCAGTCGGGGAACATCGTGCGCAGGCCGCGGCGGATGTTCGGTTCGATCGTCGCGACGACGGCATCGCTGAAGCCCCCGGAGGCGCCGTACCAGATGAGCTTCGGCAGCACCGGCGGTTCGCCGTCGCCGGCGGGGTCCGGGGTGGCGGTGGCTGCGGCCGCCCGCGTCTCGTCGGCGGCGCCGAGGACGCCCATCGCAGCGGCCGATCCGAAGGGCACGATGACGTCGGCGTCGGCCCGGGACGCGGAGTCGAAGAACTCCCGTCCGCCCTCCTCGGTGTCGTCGACCGTGCGCGCGGCGATCCGCGAGTCGCGGAACGAGGTGACATCCGCGGTCTCCTCGTCGGCCTCCTCGTTGTAGAGGGCGACTCCCGCGTCGAAGGCGGAGAGGATCTCCTCGGCCTGGGGGAAGCCGCGGGAGACGAACGCCGCGACCTCACCGGACTCGCTCGCCGTCGCCGCGATGTAGCCGGCGATGAAGGCCGGGGGCACGAGGTCGAAGTCGATGCTGAGCACATTGTCGGGCAGGTTCTCCCGCCCGCTCGCGACTCCGAGGAAGAGCGCCTCCGGGTTCTCCCGCGCGTAGGAGTCGAGTTCCTTCGCCCCGCCCGGTCCGACGACGGTCGTGAGCGTGCACTCCTCCCCCGGTGTGCGGGCGAGTGCCGCCGAGGTGGCCGAGACATCCGAGACCCGCTGGCTCGAGGTGGCGGTGAAGACCCCGGCCGAGCGGGCGAGCTCGGTCTCGGCGAGGGTGAGCGCCCCGGCCGAGTGGTCCTCGAATCCGGCGGGTGCGGAGATCATGCAGGCCGTCGTCGGGTCCGGGGCCGCGGCGGGGGTCGTCACCGAGCACGCACTGGCGCCGAGGAGGCTGAGCACGCCGAGGCAGGCGCCCACCCTGGTCACGAGCTTGGTTCTCATGACAGACAGGGTATCCGGCTGGGCTGAGTGCCGTCCGTCAGGCCGGTCGCGGGCGGGGAGACTGGTGGTGGGCGGGCTGACGCTGCCCAGCGGACTGGAGCTGCCCTGCGCTACCCAGCGAGCTGGAGCGCCTCGCGCCGGCCGTCGAGGACCTTGAGCGCGGTGGCGGTGAAGATCCGTGCGGCGATCGGCACGCTTCCCTCGTCGATGAGGAGGTCGCCCTGGTGGATGTCGTACGTGATGCCGCCGGGGGTGCGGGTGCCCATGCGCACGAGCGCGCCGGGGCAGTGCGTGAGGTACCACGCGAAGTCCTCGCCGCCCATCGACTGCGGGGTCAGCTGCACGGAGTTCTCGCCGAGCTCTGTCCGCACGGCCGACTCGATGAGGGCCACCTGGTCCTCGGTGTTGACCACCGGGGGGACTCCGCGGCGGTGCTCGAGGTCGACCTTGACCCCGTACGGGCCGGCGATGCGCTCGACGAGCTCGGGGAGCACCTCGGCGACCTGATTCCATCCGTCGACGTCGAGGCACCGCAGCGTCCCGCGGAGGATCCCCTCCGAGGGCACGACGTTCGCGGCGTGACCGGCGCTGATCTCGCCCCACACGAGCGAGATCGCGTGGCGGGGGTCGATGAGGCGTCCGAGGGTCGAGGGCAGGTCGGTCGCGAGCTTGCCGAGGGCGTAGACGAGGTCCTCGGTGAGATGGGGCCTCGAGGTGTGGCCGCCGTGGCCGGTGAGCCGGATGATGACGGTGTCGCCGGCCGCGGTGATCGCGCCGATGCGCGAGCCGATCCGGCCGACGTCGACGTTGGGGTCGCAGTGGACGGCGTAGATCTCCGGCACGTCGTCGAGGGCGCCCTGGGAGATGACGCGCAGCGCCCCGCCCGGGGTGACCTCCTCGCCGGGTTGGAAGATCAGGCGCACCCGTCCGCCGAGCCCGCCCGGTGTCGTCTCGTGCGCCCGCTGCAGGGCGATGCCCGCACCGAGGAGGCCCGTGAGGTGGACGTCGTGACCGCACGCGTGGGCGACTCCGGGCACGGTGGAGGCGAAGTCCTCGGCGATGAGGTCGTCGATGGGCAGGGCGTCGATGTCGGCGCGCAGGGCGAGCGCGATCGGTCCCTCGCCGACATCACAGACGAGTCCCGAGCCCTCGAGGCGCCGCGGAGTGAGCCCCGCGGCCTCGAGCCGGGCGGCGAGCTTGTCCGTCGTCGCGAACTCCTGGAAGGACAGTTCCGGGTGCGCGTGGATGTCGCGGCGGAAATCGATGAGCTCGGGCGTGAGCTCGGCGATCGCGGCTGCGGTGGTGGCGTCGGGGGCGGCCGCCTCGGTGCTTGCCGCGTCGGTGCGGGCGGCGTCGGGGCTGCCGGTGGCGGAGGTGCGCGCCGCATCAGCACGGGGCGCGTCAGCATTCACCGCTTTCGTGCGAGCGGCGTCGCTGCCGGTCGCGTCGATCCCGTCCTCGTTCGGGCGCGCGGCATCGGAGCCGGCCGCACTCGGGCGCATGGCGTCGTTGCCAACCGCCTCGGTGCCGGCCGCATTCGGGCGAGTGGCGTTGGGGCGGGCGGCGTCGGCGTGAGCCGCCTCGGTGTGCGGTGCGCCGTCCGCGGTGCGGGGATCGGGGTTGAGTGACATTGAGGCCATGCTAGACACTCGGACGCGGGTGTGGGCCCCGGGTGACCAAATTCGACACGATCGGTGACGTCGAGTGACCGCCGGTGATCGACGGTGACCACCGGTGATCGCCGGTTTGCGCCAGTTGAGTCTGAGATGGCCAAGGCGGCCTTGGCCATCTCAGACTCAACTGGCGCAAACTCAACTGGTGCAAACTCGCGCAGCCCATCGGGGTCGTTCAATGCATCGATGTCGCACAGCCCGCCGGGGTCGTTCAGTTCGTCGGTACCGCGCACAGTCGGGATCGCGCAGCCCATCGGCGTCGACAGCCAGACGGGATCTCACACCCCGCCGGGATAGGACGGCCCGTCGGGAGCGCGCGGGTCGACGGGACCACGCGGCCTGGGCCCCTGTCGCTCAGGCCGGTTGCGCCTGATGGCCGGTCGCCTGCAGGCGGAGTTCGCAGGTGGTCGCGGTGAGGAACGGCTTGACCTCGGCGACCCGCAGCGGCCCCGGCACCTGCGCGAGGACGTCGTGGAGCAGGCGCGCATGCACGGCACACGCCATCGTCCGCTCGTCCCCGACGAGCTCGAGGTGCGGACAGGCGGCCAGCGCGATGCCCAGACCGGTGTCATCGGCGACGGGCTCGAGCCCCGAGTCGTCGAGATGATCGACGAGCGCGTCGAACTGCTCCCCCGCCCCGTCGCCGAGCCTCCGCACGGACTCGGGCACACACGAGTAGCCGACCCGCGCGAGCACCGGTCCGAGCGCCTTCGCCCGCTCGATCCGACTCTTCGCCGCCGGGTTCATCTCCGCATCGTCGACCGCACGGTAGACCGTCGGCGGCCTCCCCCGCGTCCCCGACGGTCGCGGCCGCGCGCTGACGAGCCCTTCGTCGATGAGGACGCCGAGGTGGTCCCTGACCGTGTTGATGTGGAGGCCGACCGCCTCGGCGAGGTCCTTGAGCGTGCGGTCAGGTCCCTGCTGGACGGCTCCGAGCAGGCGGACGCGACTGAGTTCGGTGAGACCGCGGTAATCGGTCGTTCTGCGCGGCATGGGGACATCCTCGGAGTCGGAGAGTCGTGCACTGCACCTGTGATTCTATGCCGTGTAGAAGACGGTGGCCAGCCTCGCAGGTGACGCTGCCCGCGCACTCCGCACCGTCACGTGCGGACGACGAATCACCGTCACGTGCGGACGAATGAACACCGGCACGTGCGGACGAATAAACACGGTCGAAACCTGCGCGGGCCGCCTCGGCGCACCGGCACTCTGGAACCACCGGAGCGACCGACCCCGGCGGAACCGTCTGCCGCGGCCGCTCCCGGGAGCCCCGGCACCCCACGCCTCCGCTCCCGTCGATCAGCATCTCCCCACGTCACCCGGGCGCCCACCCGACGCCACCGCACTGACCGAGAAGGATGACCATGGAACTCAGCCCCCGCTCCCACGAGGTCGTCGTTGCGACCGCCGGCGTCGTCGCCGAGCACGCCGACGAGATCACCTCGGTGTTCTATCCGACGATGTTCGAGGCGCACCCGGAGCTGCTCGGCATCTTCAACCTCGCCAATCAGGCGATCGGCGAGCAGCCGAAGGCGCTGGCCTCCTCGGTGGTCGCGTTCGCCGTCCAGCTCATCGATCCCGACGCCCCGGACTTCACGCCCGTCCTGCGGCGGATCGCGCACAAGCACGTATCCCTCGGCGTTCGCGCCTCCGAGTACCTCATCGTCGGCCACTACCTCCTCGGCGCGGTGAGAACCGTCCTCGGCGATGCCGTCACCGAGGAGGTCGCCGCCGCCTGGGACGAGGTCTACTGGCTGTTCGCGACCGCGCTCATCGCCGAGGAGGCCCGGCTCTACGCCCTCGGCGGCACCGAGCCCGAGCACCCGTGGCGGAACTTCCGGGTCGTCGAGCGCTTCGACGAGTCCGACGAGGTCTTCTCCCTCCTCCTCGCCCCCGTGTCCGGCGCGGTCCCGGCCCACCTCACCGGGCAGTATGTGGCGATCCTCGTCGAACTGCCCGACGGATCGACGCAGCCGCGCCAGTACACGATCTCCTCCGGCCCGCGCGGCGACACGCTGCGGGTGACGATCAAGCGGGTGCGCGGCGTCGGCGGTGCCCCGGACGGCGTCGTCTCGGGGTGGCTGTTCGACAACGCGCAGCCGGGCAGCGTGCTCAAGGTCTCCCAGCCCGCCGGCGACGTCGTCCTCGAGGAGTCGGACGCCCCGCTCGTCCTCGTCTCCGCCGGCATCGGGATCACCCCAATCGCCGCGATCATGGAGGACCTCTCCCGGCGGCAGCCGCACCGGACCGTCCGCCTCTACCACGCCGATCGGTCGCATGCCCATCATGCGCTCTACGCCGGCCTGCGCCGGCAGGTGCTCGCGATGGCCGACGCGCAGGCGATCAACTGGTACGAGGAGGGCGCGACCGAGGCTCCGACCCTCCATCCGGCCCGCAGCGGTTTCATGGATCTCAGCGGACTCGCCGTGCCCGCCGAGGCGGAGGTGTTCATGTGCGGTCCGCTGCCGTTCATGCAGGCCGCCCGCGCCGAGTTCATCGCCAAGGGCGTGCCCGCCGAGCGGATCCACTACGAGGTCTTCGGCCCCGACCTCTGGACCCAGAGCCCGGCGTAGGGGCCACGCGGCGCCGCGTATGGGGAGGTTGCCCCTCCTGAGAGTCCTGCGAGTGCCTTCCGGCTCACCTTGTTTTCGAGGGCTCTGTTTCTGACCAGAGCTCTCGATAACAGGGTGAGCCGGACCGCGCATGCCTGGCTGCGAGGCGCCCTTTCGGCGCAAATGAGGCTCCTCAGACCGCCCGAGACTCCTCAGACCGGCCGCGACTGCGCTGACCACCAGAGACCCGGCTGACTGCCCGAGACCCCTCCGACCGACACCCCCTCCTCAGAGCAGGTCGTCGAGTCCCCGCTCGCCGGCCAGGGAGACGGCCTTCTTGACGTCCTGCGCGTGGGAGCGGGAGGTGATGAGGAGGACGTCCTCGGTGTCGACGACGACGAGGTCCTCGAGGCCGACGATCGCGACCGTGCGGGGCTGCTCGGAGAAGACGACCCCCGAGGCGTCGACCTCGAGGAGGTCGCACGAGCCGCCGATCGAGATGACCCCGCGCGGCTCCCCGGGCACGGGCTGGCGGAGCCGGGCTACGGAGTCGAAGTCCCCGACGTCGTCCCACCCGAAGTCGCCGGGGATGACGATGACCCGACCGGCCTCGGCGGCGGGTTCGGCGACGACGTAGTCGATCGCGCGCTTCTCGAGCCCCGGCCACACCTCGGCGAGGACGGACTCCTGGGCATCGGTCCCCCACGCCTCGGCGATCCGGGACAGGCCGGCGAAGAGCGTGGGATCCTCCTCGGCGAGGATCTCGAGGAGTGCTGAGGCCTTGGCGATGAACATCCCGGCGTTCCACCGGTAGCGGCCCGAGTCGACGTAGCGGCGGGCCGTGCTCGCCGCCGGCTTCTCCGCGAACGCAAGGGCGCGGCGGGCGGTCGGGGCACCGGCGATGCCGAGGAGGCTGCCGGTCTTGATGTAGCCGTATGCGGTCGCGGGGTTGCGCGGCATGATGCCGACGGTGACGATGTCGCCGGATTCCGCGGCGACGCACGCCTGTTCGATGACGGAACGGAATTCGTCGACGTTCGTGATCGAGTGGTCGGCGGAGAAGGACCCGACGATCGCCTCGGGGTCGGTTCTGTGGATGAGGAGGGTCGCGAGACCGATCGCGGCGGCCGAGTCCTTCGGGGAGGGCTCTGCGACGATGCGGCTCGGGCACAGCTGGGGAAGCTGCTCGGCGACCTGCTCGGCGTGGCTCTCACCGGTGACCACCCAGACCTTGTCGTCGCCGACGAGCGGGGCCACTCGGTCCCAGGTCGACTGGAGGAGGCTGCGACCGGTGCCGAGGACATCATGGAGGAATTTCGGGGACGCCTTGCGGGAGAGCGGCCAGAGTCGGGTGCCCGATCCGCCCGCGGGGATGATGGCGTGGAAGTGCGTGTTCACCCCCTCAGTGTCTCAAAGTTCGGGCATGACATCACCGATGTTGTCCGCCGTGTCGGGGTGAGGAGAACCAGAACACATCGTCAACGGAACACCCGCGTCAGACCGGGTCACCGCCTCGGCGACAACGGATTTCGCACCCCCGGTCCGCGCCCGCGATTTACCGCACACGTTTGTGCGGTAATTGTTCGCCGTGAGACGCGGTGTGACCGATTGTGAGAGAACTGCCAGGGTGACAATGTGATCCAGCCCGCTCAATGGGGAGCCGACTGGCAACTGGGCGGTCTTCGGCGTACTTTCATGATGTACATCGTCGATTCATCCAAGATGGAGGATGCTCCGTGGCCCAAGCGTCTACGAGCACTCTGTACCGAGGTGGAGAAGGAATGTGGTCCTGGGTCGCGCATCGCGTGACAGGGGTCGGGATCTTCTTCTTCCTGTTGGTTCACGTGCTTGACACTGCACTCGTTCGCGTTTCCCCCGAGGCGTACAACGCCGTCATCGGAACCTACAAGACTCCGGTCATGGCCTTCGGGGAGATCGCACTCGTCGCCGCGATCGCCTTCCATGCGTTCAATGGCCTGCGGGTCATCCTGATCGACTTCTCCAAGGGCGGCCCGAAGAACCAGCGGAAGCTGTTCTGGGGTGTCATGATCCTCTGGCTGATCATCATGATCGCGTTCGTCCCTCGCCAGCTGATGCACACGTTCGGAGGCTGACATGAGCACAACATCGATTCCGGCTCCGCGCACCGGGTACTCGCGCAACAAGTCCACGAGCTCGAAGTTCGAGATGTTCGCGTGGCTGTTCATGCGCATCTCGGGCGTCATCCTCGTCGTCCTCATCTTCGGTCACCTCTTCGTCAACCTGTGGGCCGGCGAAGGCGTCCAGCAGATCGACTTCGGCTTCGTCGCCGGCAAGTGGGCCAGCCCGTTCTGGCAGATCTGGGACCTCCTCATGCTGTGGCTGGCGATGCTGCACGGCACCAACGGCCTGCGCACGATCATCATGGACTACGCCGAGAAGCCGCGCACGAGCATGGCGCTCCAGCTCATCCTCTACATCGCCTCGGCCGTCGTCCTCGTGCTCGGCACGCTCGTCATCTTCACCTTCGATCCCTGCCCGGCCGGAGCCGACCCCGCTCTGCTCGCGTCGTTCTGCCAGGCCTAAAGGAGAAACATGCAGGTTCATCACTACGACGTCGTCATCGTCGGCGCCGGTGGCGCTGGCATGCGCGCCGCCATCGAGTCGGGCCAGCGGGCACGCACCGCGGTCCTGACCAAGCTCTACCCCACGCGTTCCCACACCGGCGCCGCCCAGGGCGGCATGTGCGCGGCACTGGCCAATGTGGAAGAGGACAACTGGGAATGGCACACCTTCGACACCGTCAAGGGCGGTGACTACCTCGTCGACCAGGATGCCGCCGAGGTGATGGCGAAGGAAGCCATCGACGCCGTCCTCGATCTCGAGAAGATGGGGCTGCCGTTCAACCGCACGCCCGAGGGCAAGATCGACCAGCGCCGCTTCGGCGGTCACACCCGCGACCACGGCAAGGCGCCGGTGCGCCGCTCGTGCTACGCGGCCGACCGCACCGGCCACATGATCCTCCAGACCCTCTACCAGAACTGCGTCAAGCACGGCGTCGAGTTCTACAACGAGTTCTACGTCCTCGACCTCGTCATGACCGAGGTCGACGGTGAGCGCCGCCCCGCCGGCGTCGTCGCCTACGAACTCGCCACCGGCGAGATCCACGTCTTCCAGGCGAAGTCGGTCGTCTTCGCGACCGGCGGCGTCGGCAAGGTCTTCAAGACCACGTCGAACGCCCACACCCTGACCGGCGACGGTATGGCCGTGACGTACAACCGCGGCATCCCGCTCGAGGACATGGAGTTCTTCCAGTTCCATCCCACGGGCCTCGCCGGACTCGGCATCCTCCTCTCCGAGGCGGCCCGCGGCGAGGGCGCGATCCTGCGCAACTCCGAGGGTGAGCGCTTCATGGAGCGCTACGCCCCGACGATCAAGGACCTCGCCCCGCGTGACATCGTCGCCCGGTCGATGGCCAACGAGGTCCGCGAAGGCCGCGGTGCGGGACCGAACAAGGACTACGTCCTCCTCGATCTCACCCACCTCGAGCCCAAGCACATCGACGAGAAGCTGCCCGACATCACCGAGTTCGCCCGCACCTACCTCGGTGTCGAGCCCTACACGGAGCCGGTGCCGGTGTTCCCGACCGCGCACTACGCGATGGGCGGCATCCCGACGAACATCGAGTCCGAGGTGCTCGCCGACAACGACACCGTCATCCCCGGCCTCTTCGCGGCCGGTGAGTGCGCGTGCGTGTCCGTCCACGGCTCGAACCGCCTCGGCACGAACTCGCTGCTCGACATCAACGTCTTCGGCAAGCGCGCGGGCATCGCCGCCGCCGAATACGCCAACCGCGCCGAGGTCATCGAGCTGCCCGAGGACTCGCAGGCCGACACGGTCGCCGTCCTCGAGCGCCTGCGCAACTCCGACGGGCCCGAGCGCATCGGCGCGATCCGCAAGGACCTGCAGGAGATCATGGACGCCAACGTTCAGGTGTTCCGCACCGACGAGACGCTGCGTGCGGCTCTCGCGGAGATCGAGAAGCTGCGTGAGCGCTACGACAACGTCGGCATCCAGGACCGCGGCAAGCGCTACAACCTCGACCTCCTCGAGGCCGTCGAGCTCGGCTTCCTGCTCGAACTCGCCGAGGTCATCACCGTCGCGGCCATCCACCGCAAGGAGTCCCGCGGCGGACACTTCCGCGAGGACTTCCCGAACCGCGACGACGAGGGCTTCATGCACCACACGATGACCTACCTCGACCCGGATTCGGAGGCCGAGGGAGTCCCGGGCATGCGCCTGGAGACCAAGCCCGTCGTCGTCACCCGTTACCAGCCGATGGAGCGTAAGTACTGATGAGCACCGATACCGAAACCCCGGAGCCGGCATCGAAGGTCGACCTGCCCTCGCACCTGAGCGGTGAGGGCGGGGAGATCCCGTCCTTCGACTGCACCTTCCGCATCGCGCGCTTCGACCCGGAGACGGACGAGGCACCGCACTGGGAGGAGTACAACGTCACGATGTACGGCACGGACCGCGTGCTCGATGCCCTCCACAAGATCAAGTGGGACATCGACGGTTCGCTGACCTTCCGTCGCTCGTGCGCCCACGGCGTCTGCGGCTCCGATGCGATGCGCATCAACGGCCGCAACCGCCTGGCCTGCAAGACCCTGCTCAAGGACCTCGACACGTCCAAGCCGATCACCGTCGAGGCGATCAAGGGCCTGCCGCTGGAGAAGGACCTCATCGTCGACATGGAGCCCTTCTTCCAGTCGTACCGGGAGATCATGCCGTTCCTCATCACGAGCGGACACGAGCCCACCCGTGAGCGCCTGCAGTCCTCCGAACAGCGCGAGGCCTTCGACGACACGACGAAGTGCATCCTCTGCGCCTCGTGCACCTCGTCGTGCCCCGTGTTCTGGACCGACGGGCAGTACTTCGGTCCCGCGGCCATCGTCAACGCGCACCGCTTCATCTTCGACTCGCGTGACGAGGGCGGGGACATGCGGCTTGAGATCCTCAACGACAAGGAAGGCGTGTGGCGCTGCCGCACGACGTTCAACTGCACCGATGCCTGCCCCCGCGGCATCGAGATCACCAAGGCGATCGCCGAGGTCAAGCAGGCGATCCTCCAGCGCGCATTCTGAGTCCGCGCTGAGGTCGACCTGACCCCAGCAGCGCCGAGGCGGCCGTGCACTTCACCGTGTGCGGCCGCCTTCGTCGTCCCGGAGTTCTCCTCCCGGTCACGGAGTCTGAGGATCCGCGACGCCCGGGATCCGTACACTGGTGCGCATGCGTTCTCCGTCCTCGTCTCCTTCCTCGGCGCTGGCTCACCTGCGCACCGCGGCCGCGGCCGCACTCGCGCTCCTCCTCGTCGTCGCCTCGCTCGTCCTCTTCCCCGGCACTGCCCAGGCCGCACCCGAGCCGACCGAGAAGATCTACGTGAGCCCGGACAACCTCGGCGATGGCGCGCAGCCGCCCCAGCCGATCGGCACATCATGGCTCGTCGGCGACCTCGACACCGGTGAGCTCCAGGTCGCGGAGAACATCGACGTCAAGCACGCGCCGGCCTCGACGATCAAGCTGCTCACCGCGCTCGCGCTCATCGACGTCCTCGATGACCCCGAGCAGAAGGTCGAAGCGGAGTTCGAGGACATGGAGATCGACGGGACGAAGGTCGGTCTCATGCAGAAGAACGACTACACCGTCGACACGCTCTTCCACGCGATGCTCATGTCGAGCGCCAACGATGCCGCGAACGCCCTCGGCCGTGCCGCTGGGGGCCAGGAGAAGGCCGTCGCCCTGATGAACGCGAAGGCGAAGTCGCTCGGCATGACGAACACGAATGCGATGAACACCTCCGGCCTCGACGACCCGAACCAGTACACGACCGTCGCCGACATGGCGAAGCTCGCGTACGCGGTGACGGAGAATCCGACGCTCATGGAGATCATCGGGACGACGACGTACTCGTTCCCGGGAGGCACGAACCCGGAGACGAAGGAGAAGTTCAAGGGCTACGAGATCCAGAACCACACGCAGATCGTCGGCAACGTCGAGGGCGGGCTCGGGCTGAAGAACGGGTACACGACGACGGCGAAGGGCTCCTACATCGCCGTCGCCGAACGCGACGGCAAGCGCGTCGTCTCAGCACTCCTCGGAGCGGAGAACAATTCGCGTCAGGCCGCCGTCGACCTCCTCGAATGGGACTTCGCGCAGACGTCTCCGGAGACCGTGGCGACGGTTCCCGTCGGCGCCGCTGCCGCCCCGACGCCGACGGCCACCGCCTCGGGCAGCGGCAGCGATGCGGGAGACAGCTCCGACAGCCAGGCGGACGACGCCGGCGCGGCGAGCGATTCCTCGGCCTCGGCGACCGGGGGCGTCGACCTGCTGCCGCTCGGCCTCCTCGGCGGGGGCGTCATCATCCTCGGGCTCGCGGGCCTGCTCTGGTTCCGGCTGCGCAAGCGCCACCGCACGCAGTGATGGGAGCGGTCGTGCGGGCTCCACGGGCGCCCGTTCTGCCGCCGCTTCGGCCCGGCGCCGCCGCCGTTTTGACTTCGCCGCCCGCGCCGCGTTATGGTTATCTCTTGCGCTGACGTCATCGGCCCAGTTCATCGGAGTGCATCGACCGATCGGGCAGCGACGGCAGGCCGCTCAAGACGGCCGCCGGATCCGCTCCAGCCGACTGACATCGTGTCTTGTCTCAGCGCATCTCCCCCACCGTGAGGGACTGACCCAGATCACGGCGACCTCCCACAGGCCACTTCGTCGTCGACGTCCTGTGAGGTCAGGCGACTCCCCCGTCGCCACCGCAGACCACCTGGCGAAACGGCATGCGTCGACGCATGTCCGTTCGCCGACGAGAGAAAGGAATGGAACCCATGACTGAGTTCCCACAGTGGGTGCAGCGTGCCGTCGAGCACGCCGGCCTCATCGACCCGGAGATCAGCACCGCGGACGGAGAGGTCACGATCAGTGACTCGACCGGTCGCACCGTGCTCTTCACGGGGTCGTCGCTGCGTGAGACCACGCCGCTGGCCGCCTGAGAGATGTCCCCGGTGAGCCCGCGACAGGGTCTGTGCTGCCGGGTTTGACGCAGCACTGACCCGACGGGCTTCACCTGAGCGCCCGGCTTGCACTCCTCCCAGCGAGGGGTGCAAGCCGGGCGCTTCTGTCTGCTTGCGTTCCCGATTATAAGTAAGTTACCTTGTTTTCGGCGCATCCTCACGGCGGGCTTTCGCACGGTGCCGGAAGCCCGCCGAGGTGGACCGCAGCCGGCCCCGGCCCGTACCGCTGACCGCGGTGCTGACCGTGCAGCAGACCGCGGTGCTGACCGTGCAGCAGACCGCGGTGCTGACCAGCAGTGCTGGCCTGCGCTGCGCCGACCCCGAACACTGCGCGAAAGCGAGGCGGCCTCCGTTTATGACCTCACCTCCCAGCGGCATCATCGAGTTCTTCCGTCGGCCCGAGGTCGTCACCGATATGCTCCAGATCGCCAAGACGGTGATCGCTGCGACCCTCGGCTGGTGGCTGTCGGTGTGGGTGCTCGACTCGCAGATGCCGTTCCTCGCCCCGTGGGCGGCTCTGCTCACCGTCCATGCCACGATCCATCGGACACTCGCCCGTGGGGCGCAGACCATGGTCGCCTCCGTCGCCGGTGTCGCCCTGTCCTTCGTCGTCGGCCACTTCCTCGGCGTGAGCCTCTGGACCTTCGGCTTCGCAATGCTCGCCGGGGTCGTCCTCGCCCGCGTCCCGTGGATCAGGGATGAGGGCATCGCGATTGCGACGACGGCGATCTTCGTCCTCGGCAGCGGGTTCGGCAGTCAGCAGCCGTTCCTCGACGAACGCCTCATCGAGCTTGCACTGGGCGTCGGGGTGGGCGTGGCCGTCAATCTACTCATCGTCCCACCGCTGCGCGATGAGCAGGCGGCTATCCACATCGACGGCATCAACCGCCGGATCGGCGAGGTGCTGACGAACATGAGCGACGAGTTCTCGACCTCGTGGGACACCGACCGCGCGCACGTCTGGTTCGTCGAGACCGAAGCGATGAGCAGAGATCTCGACGCAGCGTGGCAGACGGTCAACCTGGCCAACGAGAGTCGCCAGGCCAACCCGCGTCCGCGGCTGCGATCCCTGCGCCGTGCGGTGCTCCGCAGTCGCGACGCAGACGCCGTCGAGGAGGAGCTCAGTCCCGAGAACATCCTCCGGCGCCTCGACGAAGGCGTCTCCCACCTGCGCCACCTCACCCGCACCTTGGAGGCGGCCACCTATGACGACAGCAGATGGGATGATCGGTTCCGCACCGAATGGGCGGACATCGTCCGTGCGGCCGGCACCGCGATCGCCGACCCGGACATCGGCGTGGACTCGATCCATGATCGCCTCGACGCGCTGTCGGTCGGGATCGCCGATGGCGACGACCTGCCGAAGACAGCGTGGCCGCTCTACGGCGCACTCATCACGAGCGTGCGCCACATCGCCGTCATCGTCGACGATGTCGCCACTGCGCGCGAGGTCCGCAGCACAGCCCGCCGAGGCGGGTGACCGCAGGCAGATGCGCGCCACCTGCCTGCGGTCAGCAGCTCAGGACTGCGGGTGGTCCTCGTCGTCGAAGCCGACGTCGATCGACTGCTCGGCCACATCGGCGATATCGGCCTCGACGACAGCAGGTGCCGACCCCGTCGGTTCGGCATCCTCACCGGTGAGGACCTCGGTGGACTCGATGTCCTCGGACTGCTCCTCCCGATCGGCTTCGGGCACTTCGCTCAGCGACGGATCCGTACTCACGATCTCCTCCTCGGTGCGGGGCCACGGCCGCGCCGCCGCAGAACGCAGCGACGGCGGGTACTCGTGATGGTAATCGTGTGGGTGCGCATGTCAAGGACGACCGCCCCCACTCAGCACTCACTCCTCGTAGGCGATGACGCTCATCATCCCGGCCTCACCGTGGTAGATGTTGTGGCAGTGCGTGAGCCACCGGCCCGGATTGTTCGCATCGAACTCCACGGTCAGCGTCTTTCCCGGCAGGACGATCGCCGTGTCCTTGCGCGGTCCCCCGCCGGTGAGCTGGAACGTGTGCCCGTGGAGGTGGAGGGGATGCCACATGTCCGTCTCGTTGACGAAGGAGAGGCGCACCCGCTCCCCCTCGGCGACCGCCTGCGCAGTGTCCATCGGCTTCTCGTGGTCATACGGCGTCTCGTCGAACGCCCAGTCGTAGGCGGCCATCGACCCGGTCAGCCGTAGGGTGAGCTCCCGGTCGGCGGACTTGGCCGGCAGGGCGACATCGCTGCGGGCTTTCAGCGCCTCGGCGGACAGAGGTGCGGCCGCAAGTTCCGCGACGTTCCCGTCGGTCGGCGGCGCCTCGCCGGACCCCGTGCGGACGACGGCGTGGACGCGCTCCTGCTTGCCCTCCGCCTCGGCGACAAGAGCGAACACGCCGTCGCCCAGCGTCACGACTGCGTCATAGCGCTCCCCCATGCCGAGGAGGAGCGACTGCGTCTCGGCGGCCTTCCCGTCGACGGGGAAGCCGTCGGTGTGGGTGACCGTGAGCGAGTGCCCGGTCAGGGCGAGGCGGAACGCGGTGTCGCCACCGGCGTTGATGATCCGCAGCCTCACCTTCGCGCCCGGCTTGGCCTCGAAGGTCGCTGGGTCGTCGGCGGGCCGACCGTTGATGAGGTACGTGGGGTAGTAGACGTCGCCGGCGTCGCCGCCGAGGACGTCCGAGGCGGCGCCCATGAGCATGTTGCCCATCCGCATCGGCCCGCCCATGCCGCTGTGGTCCATCCCGCCCATGCCGCTCATGTCGCCTGAGTCTGAGCCGCCCATGTTCCCGTGGTCCATGCCGCCCATGTCGCCCGAACTGGAGCTCGAACCGCCCATGCCCTGCCGGAGTTCGGTGAGCACCTCGGCGGGAGTCGCGGTCACTCCGTCGAGCCAGTCGTCGAGGATGATCACCCACTCGTCGTCGTACTCGAGCTGTTCGTCGGGGTCGTCGACGATGAGCGCGCCATAGAGGCCGCGGTCGATCTGCGCGCCGACGTGCGGGTGGAACCAGTACGTGCCCGGGTCGGGGGCGATGAAGTCGTAGGTGAACGACTGACCGGGGGCGACGGGGTCCTGGGTGAGCATCGGCACGCCGTCCATGTCGTTGCGCAGCGCGAGACCGTGCCAGTGGATCGTCGTGTCCTCGGTGAGGTCGTTGGTGAGTGTGGCTTTGAGCCGGTCTCCCCGGCTCATCCGGATGACCGGGGCGGGGATCTCCCCGTAGCTCCACGTCTGTGCGGTGGTCGTGCCGAGCTTGAGCGCCGAGGCGGCCGCCGTGAGGGCGACCTCCACTGTCTTTCCCGTCGTCTCACGGTCGTCCTCGACGTCGGCGACGCGTTGGGAGTCGGGCATGAGGAAGGCTCCTTCTCCCCGCGGGGTGCATGCGGCCAGGGCGAGCACGCTCAGCGATCCGACGAGGAAGCTGCGGCGGCCGGGACGGCGTGACGGGCGTGCGGGGTGGACGTGCTCGGGGGTTGTCGGGGTCGCTTCCGTGAGCGATGGACTGGTCGGCAGTCCGTCGAAGCGGCGTTCGGTGGTGTTCTCTGATGAGTGGTTCACGGTGTGTGCTCTGCTTTCGTTCGCAAGCCCATTCCGCGCATGCCTTCGTTCCAGGAAAGAGCGTCTGAGGGCGCTCAGGTCCGTGGTGCCCAGCGGGGCGCAGGTTGCGCGCGCTCAGGTCAGCCGTGGTCGCAGTCGTGTGCGATCACGGTTTCGGCTGGTCGGGGACTGGCGCGAATGGGCCGAGTTCATCGGTCGGCTGATGCATCGAGAAGCCTCGATGCGGGGACGCCGGCCTACGTGCGACTGATGCAGAGGTCGGTGATACTCGGCGCGCGGGCGTGCCCAGGTGCCGGGTTCGGTACGAAGGGGGTGGCGCAGTGCCACAGGCCGGCGCGGGGAAGCAGAATCGCGGTGCGCCGCAGCATCCGCAGGGCGATGATGAGCAGGACGACGCCGACGATGCACATCGTCGCGAGTGCGCAGACCATCACACTGTCACCGCATCCCGAACCGGTGCACTGGCCGGAGGCGGCGTCGTCATCGGCCGCCACGCCGGGGTCACTGTCGGGGGCCTCGCCCGCGGGCGGTTCACCGTGGGCAGGCATGGCGTCCATCGCCATCGAGTCCGCGCTGTGGCCCATCGCCGCAGGTGACTCAGTGCCATCCCCGTTCGTCGACGAAGCGCCCATCGGGGATGCATGCGACATGCCCATCGAGGCACTGGGTTCCATGCTCATCCCCATGCTGATGGGGAGCACGACGATGCCGATGACAGCGGCGACCGCGGCGACGAGGTTGAGGATCGCTCCGGCGAGCTGAGGTCGGGTGCGTCGACGATCCTGCATCGCGCCCTCCTCCCGCCGATTGCCTGAATACCCTCTGAGGGTATCGTCTCGGATTCCGCCGGGCAACGTCGGCACGCCGTAGCCGGGACGCCCTGTCGACGGTGCCCGGCGCGGTCCGCGCAGCGACGCACTCCCTCGTGTGAATGCGGCAGCGGCCCGCCGCGAGCAGAGTCGCTCGCCACGGGCCGCCGGTGATGATCAGAGACTCAGAAGTCCCAGTCCTCGTCCTGGGTGTTCTCGGCCTTGCCGATGACGTAGGACGAACCCGAGCCGGAGAAGAAGTCGTGGTTCTCGTCGCTGTTAGGCGAGAGCGCCGCGAGGATCGCCGGGTTGACGTCCGTGACCTCCTTGGGGAACATCGCCTCGTAGCCGAGGTTCATCAGCGCCTTGTTGGCGTTGTAGTGGAGGAACTTCTTGCAGTCCTCGGCCAGCCCCACCGAGTCGTAGAGCTCGTGGGTGTAGGAGACCTCGTTCTCGTAGAGCTCGAAGAGGAGGTTCATCGTGTAGTCCTTGAGCTCCTGACGGCGCTCAGCGGACTCCTGCTCGAGACCCTTCTGGTACTTGTAGCCGATGTAGTAGCCGTGCACGGCCTCGTCGCGGATGATGAGGCGGATGAGGTCGGCGGTGTTCGTCAGCTTCGCGTGCGAGGACCAGTACATCGGCAGGTAGAAGCCGGAGTAGAAGAGGAACGACTCGAGCAGCGTCGAGGCGACCTTCCGCTTGAGCGGATCATCCCCGCGGTAGTAGCTGAGGATGATGTCGGCCTTCTGCTGCAGGTACGTGTTCTCCCGCGACCAGCGGAACGCCTCGTCGATCTGCTTCGTCGAGGTCAGGGTCGAGAAGATCGACGAGTACGACTTCGCATGCACGCTCTCCATGAACGCGATGTTCGTCAGCACCGCCTCCTCGTGCGGGGTGACCGCATCGGGGATGAGCGAGATCGCACCGACGGTGCCCTGGATGGTGTCGAGCAGGGTGAGACCGGTGAAGACGCGCATCGTCAGCGTCTTCTCCTCCTCGGTCAGCGTCGCCCACGAGGGGACGTCATTGCTCAGCGGCACCTTCTCGGGCAGCCAGAAATTGCCGGTGAGGCGATCCCAGACATCGTCATCGACCGGGTCGACGACGCGGTTCCAGTTGATGGCATCGACGTGCGAGGCCAGGGTCAGGTTTTCCAACGCGATCTTCTCTCTGTCTTCGAAAGGTGGTGCGAGGTGCCGCGGAGTCGGCGTCAGCCGACCCGCGGCACACCAGCGGATGTCACACGGTCACAGCATGCAGGAGACGCAGCCGTCGACCTCGGTGCCCTGCAGCGCGAGCTGGCGGAGGCGGATGTAGTAGATCGTCTTGATCCCCTTGCGCCACGCGTAGATCTGCGCCTTGTTGATGTCGCGCGTCGTCGCCGTGTCCATGAAGAACAGCGTCAGCGACAGGCCCTGATCGACGTGCTTCGTCGCCTCGGCATACGTGTCGATGATCTTCTCGTAGCCGATCTCGTACGCGTCCTGGTAGTACTCGAGGTTGTCGTTGTCCATGAAGGGCGCCGGGTAGTACACCCGCCCGATCTTGCCCTCCTTGCGGATCTCGATCTTCGAGGCCACCGGGTGGATCGACGAGGTCGAGTTGTTGATGTAGGAGATCGATCCCGTCGGGGGCACGGCCTGGAGGTTCTGGTTGTAGATCCCGTGCTCGGCGACCGCGGCCTTGAGCTCGCGCCAGTCGTCCTGCGTGGGAATGTGGACGCCCGCCTCGGCGAAGAGCTCGGCGACCCGCGCGGTGCGCGGCTGCCAGACCTCCTCGGTGTACTTGTCGAAGTACTCGCCCGTCGCGTACTTCGAGCGCTCGAAGCCGGCGAACGTGCGTCCGCGCTCCTTCGCGATCTCCATCGACGCCCGCACGCAGTGGTAGGCGACGGTGTAGAAGTACATGTTCGTGAAGTCGAGCCCCTCGTCCGATCCGTAGTAGACGTGCTCACGGGCGAGGTAGCCGTGGAGGTTCATCTGCCCCAGCCCGATTGCATGCGACATGTCGTTGCCGCGGGCGATCGACGGCACCGACTGGATATCGGAGGTCTCGGCGACGGCGGTGAGGCCGCGGATCGCGGTCTCGACGGTCCGGCCGAAGTCGTCGGAGTCCATCGTCAGGGCGATGTTGAGCGAGCCGAGGTTGCACGAGATGTCCTTGCCGACGACGTCGTAGCCCAGGTCCTCGTCGTACTGGCTCGGTTCGGAGACCTGGAGGATCTCCGAGCAGAGGTTGGACATGATGATCTTGCCGTCGATCGGGTTCGCCCGGTTCACCGTGTCCTCGAACATGATGTACGGGTAGCCGGACTCGAACTGGATCTCCGCGAGCGTCTGGAAGAACTCACGCGCGTTGATCTTCTTCTTCCGGATCGACGCGTTGTCGACCATCTCCTCGTACTTGTCGGTGACGTCGATGTCGGAGAACGGCACCCCATAGACGCGTTCGACGTCGTAGGGGCTGAAGAGGTACATGTCCTCGTTGCGCTTCGCGAGTTCGAACGTGATGTCGGGGATGACGACGCCGAGCGAGAGGGTCTTGATGCGGATCTTCTCGTCCGCGTTCTCCCGCTTCGTGTCGAGGAAGCTGTAGATGTCGGGGTGGTGCGCGTGGATGTAGACGGCACCGGCGCCCTGACGCGCACCGAGCTGGTTGGCGTAGGAGAAGGAGTCCTCGAGGAGCTTCATCACGGGGATGACGCCCGAGGACTGGTTCTCGATCTTCTTGATCGGCGCACCGGACTCGCGGATGTTCGTCAGGCTGAAGGCCACGCCGCCGCCGCGCTTGGACAGCTGCAGGGCGGAGTTGATCGAGCGGCCGATCGACTCCATGTTGTCCTCGATGCGCAGGAGGAAGCACGAGACGAGTTCGCCGCGCTGCTTCTTCCCGGCGTTGAGGAACGTCGGGGTCGCCGGCTGGAAGCGGCCGGTGATGATCTCGTCGACGAGCTGTTCGGCGAGCGTCTCGTCCCCGCGGGCGAGGAAGAGCGCGACCATGACGACGCGGTCCTCGAAGCGCTCGAGGTAGCGCTTGCCGTCGAAGGTCTTGAGCGTGTACGAGGTGTAGAACTTGAACGCGCCGAGGAACGTCTGGAAGCGGAACTTCTGCGCATACGCGCGCTTCGACAGGGCTTCGATGAACTCGAACGAGTACTGCTCGAGGACCTCGGGCTCGTAGTAGTCCTTCTCGACGAGGTAGTCGAGCTTCTCCTTGAGGTCGTGGAAGAAGACGGTGTTGTTGTTGACGTGCTGGAGGAAGTACTGGCGAGCGGCCTGCTTGTCGCGCTCGAACTGGATCCGCCCATCCACGTCATAGAGGTTCAGCATGGCGTTGAGCGCATGGTAGTCGAGATCCGTCTCTTCGCGGATGATGTCCTCTACATTGCGGTCTTCAGCGAGCTCACGCACAGTTTGTCCAATCCTTGATTCACAGCTGCGACGTCCTCGGGGGTCCCGAGGAGTTCGACCCGATAGAGCACGGGCACTTGGCATTTCACGGCGATCTTGTGCGCCGCGCGGCAGTATTCTGCGCCGAAGTTCGTGTTTCCGGCGCCGATCACGCCGACGAGGTGCCGGCGATTCGATTCGATATTGAGGAACTTGACCACCTGCTTGGGGACGGCCCCGCGGTTGGGACCGGCCCCGTAGGTGGGGGTGACGAGCACGAACGGCTCATCGACCAGCAGCGTCTCGTCCTTCGTCAGCAGGGGCAGACGGCGGGCGGGATGATCGAGTTTTCCGACGAAGCGGTGGGTGTACTCGGAGCTGCTGGAGTAGTAGACCAGGAGCATCTCAGGCCACGACGGTCGCCGTCGTCTGCTGGCCGGCCAGAGCGGCGATCTTGTCCGGACGGAATCCCGACCAGTGGTCGTTGTCGGTGACGACGACCGGAGCCTGCATGTAGCCCATGGCCTTGACGACGTCGAGGGCGTTCTCATCGACGCTGAGATCGACCGAGGTGTACTTCAGGCCCTTGGCATCGAGCGCGCGGTAGGTGGCGTTGCACTGGACACAAGCGGGCTTGGTGTACACGGTGATCATGATGACTCCTCGATTCTGTGCTGCGGCTTGGGTTTCCCACGGTCGGCCACGCCGTTTCCGCGGCCTCCCGACGTGGGAGGGATCACGGTGAAGGGGACCGGCTGTGACCACTAGATGTTGTGTTCGGGTAAAACCCTACCCCTATATCCAGTGTTACACCAGTGTCATTTACACCATCCACAAGGTGTGTTCTCAGCCCTCCACAGTCGTCCACAGGGTGTGAACGACACCTGTGTAGTTCGGTCACCTGCGCGGACACGGGCGACACCGCGGATTCCGCCGAGATCCCGACCGCGCCGGCCGGAGGTTATCCACCGTCGTCCACAGGAAAAATTCCTCCCTGTGGGCATGTCGTTCGGCGTGTCGGATCCGACCAGGGCGTGATCGGTTCCACCCCTCTGACCACCCCTTTCCGTGGTAGCCGACCACCGAGCCGACGCACCCTGCCAACCCGGCGACCGCCTCGGCGATTCCTCTGTTCCCACGTGTCCACACTATGTGTCGGTACTGACACGGATTCACCCAGTCACATGTCAGGGTCGGCCCATATCCTTGTGGAGACGGCCATCACAGCACCGGCCGCCGCACCACGACGACATCGAGAGGGCTATCAGACGCATGACGGCAACGGCAACGGCCAACACGCAGGAGATCGCGCACGCCAAATCCCTCCTCAGCGGACTCGAGTCCTATCTCGACCACTTCGTCGTCGGCCAGCAGCGACTGCGCGAATCCCTCCTCATCGGCCTCCTCTCCGGCGGGCACCTCCTCCTCGAGAGCGTCCCCGGACTCGCGAAGACGACCGCGGCGGCGGCTCTGGCCAACGCCGTGGACGGGAAGTTCTCCCGCATCCAGTGCACCCCCGACCTGCTGCCGGCCGACATCATCGGCTCGCAGATCTACAATGCCCGCGAAGGCTCGTTCAACACGGTGCTCGGACCGGTGCACGCCAACATCGTCCTCCTCGATGAGATCAACCGGTCCTCGGCGAAGACGCAGTCGGCGATGCTCGAGGCGATGCAGGAGCGGCAGACGACGATCGGCGGGCAGCGCTTCGACCTGCCCAGGCCCTTCCTCGTCATGGCCACGCAGAACCCCATCGAGCAGGAGGGCACGTACCAGCTGCCCGAAGCGCAGCTCGACCGCTTCATGATCAAGGACCTCCTCACCCATCCCAGCCCCAATGAAGAGGTCGAGATCCTCTCCCGGCTCGACTCCGGCGTCTTCGACAAGGACTCGGTGCCGGCGGCGAGCTGCACGCTCGAGGACGTGATGACGATGCAGCGCTACGCCCGCACCATCTACATCGACCCGTCGATCACCCGCTACCTCGTCGAACTCGTCCACGCGACGCGGAACACGCAGAAGTACCTCGGCCGGCTCGCCCCCTATATCGAGTACGGTGCCAGTCCGCGCGCCTCGATCGCGTTCACCAACGCCGGCCGGGCGCTCGCGATGATCCGGGGCCGCAACTACGTCATCCCCGAGGACATCAAGGACCTCGCCCACCGCGTCCTCGCCCACCGCATCCAGCTCAACTTCGAGGCCGCGGCGGAGAACATCACGAGCGCCCAGGTCGTCGATGCCCTCCTCATGGCCGTGCCGACCCCGTGACCCGGTGACGACATGACGGCTCTGCTCAATCGGATCAAGGCGCGGATGACCATCCACGCCCACCGGCGCACGCGCAGACTCCTCGACGGCGACTACTCGTCGGTCTTCCACGGCCACAGCCTCGACTTCGACGACCTGCGCGACTACATCCCCGGCGACGAGATCCGCGACATCGACTGGAAGGCCACCGCCCGCCACGCCGATCCGCTCGTCAAGCGCTACGTCGCCCACCGCCGCCACATCCTTGCCCTCGTCGTCGACTCCTCGCGCGGCTTCGACGCGATCACCTCGGCGGGCGCGGACAAACGGCACCTCGCGATCCTCATGGCGGGGATGACCGGCTACCTCGCAGTGCGCCACGGCGACGACGTCATGCTCATCCACGGCAACGCCGAGCAGACCATCGCCTCCCCCCGCAAGGGCAGCGAGGCCCACCTCGAGAACCTCCTCCAGCAGATCCTCGCCGAGTCCGGCACCCCTATCGACGGGTCGATCAACACCCAGCTGAAGTGGATCGCCGACCACATCACCCATCGCATGCTCGTCGTCGTCATCTCCGACCAGGCCCCGCTCGGACCTGAGGAGGAGGCGACGATCAAGCGCCTGCGCGCCCAGCACGAGATGCTGTGGATCACGATCACGGACGCCGATCTCGCGGAGCTCGCGACCGCCTCGGCGCCCTATGACGTCGCCCGCGCCGAGGTGGGCCTGCCGATCTCGGTGATGTCCGATCCGAAGGTGCGCGGGGAGTTCGTCGCCGCCGAGGCGGCCCGCCGGCGTCAGCGTCTCGACCTGCTCACGAAGCTCGGCATCTCCCACACCGAGGTCGCCGACCCCGAGCAGGCCCTCGGCAATCTGCACGCACTGCTCTGGAGGCATCGTCGTGGGTCCCGCTGAACTCATCGGTCCGCTGCAGATCTCGGTGTGGTGGTACGTCGCCGCCGCCGTCGTGCTGCTCGCGGCGCTCATCAACTTCTCCGCCCCGCTGCTGCGCGCGGCCTCGGGCGCCGGAGCCCAGAAGTCGTCGCGGATCCCCATCCCCGTGCGCAGCACGTACATGTCGCGGATCTCCGCCGTCGAATCCGACCTCGCCGCGGGAAGGACGGATGTGCGGGAGGGCGCGAAGGAGCTGGCGAAGATCGTCCGCGAGTTCGCCCGCGACGCGTGGGGCGTCAAAGCCGAGCACCTCACCTACCGTGACGCCGCGGTCGCCGGGCTCGACGACCTCGCCGACTCCCTCTGGGGCCTCTACGAAGCCGAGTTCGCCGAGGACGAGGCGACGGACCTCAGTCCGCAGATCGCCGAGGCGAGGAAGCTGGTGGCGCGATGGTCCTGATGCTCTGGTGGCTGGCGCTGGGCCTCCTCGTCCTCGCCGGCATCGCCGTCTTCGTCTTCCGCCGACCCCGGCGCACCGAGTCCTCCCTCGCCGTCGCCCACAGCGGCCGGATGACGCAGCTGCCCGGCTTCCGCCGGGCGATGCGCCGGAAGTTCCTCACCACGGCCGCGTTCCTCGGGGTCATCGCCATCACCGGACTCGGCGCGCTGGCCGGGGTGGCGCGTCCGGCGTGGGTCGAGACGGTCAACCCCGAGAAGAAGCTGCGCGACGTCATGCTCTGCCTCGACGTGTCCGGGTCGATGCTCGGCTACGACGCGGATCTGCTCGCCGCCTACCAGCAGCTCGTCGACCGCTTCGACGGCGAGCGCATCGGGATGACGGTGTTCAACGCGACCGCGGTCTCCGCGTTCCCGCTCACCGACGACTACGACATGGTGCAGAACTACCTCGAAGAGGCCGAAGAGGGCTTCCGGACCTGGGGGTCCGAGGGCACCGACTACTCGTGGTCGACCTCGCCGCCGAACATCGGCGGATCCTCGCTCATCGGCGACGGCCTCGTGTCCTGCATCGACAACTTCGACCGCAAGGACGAGGACCGGTCCCGCTCGATCGTCTTCGCCACCGACAACATGCTCGCCGGCGAACCCCTCTTCGAACTCGACGAGGCGACGACGATCGCCATCGACGCCGGCGTCCGCGTCTACAGCCTCTCCCCGCCCTCGATCCTCGCGACGACCCAGACCCAGGAGCTGCGCTCGGTCTCCGACCGGACCGGCGGCGAGCAGTTCGAGATGGGCTCGGCGACGACGATCGACAGGATCGTCTCGGAGATCCAGAGCCAGGAGGCGGAGAACACGCCGGGACGCTCGTACACGATCGTCCACGACATGCCCGCCGTGCCGCTGGCGATCGCCGTGTTCGGGCTCATCGGCGTCTTCGTCCTCGCCTGGAGGGTGCGCTCATGATCTTCGACCCGCTCTTCGGCTGGATCGGCGTCGGCGTCGTCGTCGCGATCCTCCTGGCACTGTGCATCATCCCGCTCGTGCGCGGGGACGGTCCGCGATGGAAGTGGGGCGCGCGCATCGGCGTCGTCGCCCTCCTCGGACTCGCCCTCGCCCGGCCCGGCTTCCCCGTCGAGTCGACGACCGAGGAGTACGAGGCCGCCGCCGACGCCTATTTCCTCGTCGACACGACGACGTCGATGGCTGCGGAGGACTACGACGGCGACGGCACTCGCCTCGACGGCGTCAAAGAGGACATGCTCGAACTCTCCGAGCAGCTGCCCGGTGCGCGCCTGAGCATCATCACCTTCGCCTCGACCGCCTCGACGGCGATGCCGCTGACCACCGACCATGCCGCGTTCGCCTCCGCCGTCGACGTCCTCTCCCCCGAGATGTCGCAGAACTCGAACGGGTCGTCGATCACCGAGGCCGGCGACGAGCTCGAGGAGCGGATGAGCGCGAACGCCGAGGACCGTCCCGACAACCAGACACTCGTCTTCTACTTCGGCGACGGCGAGCAGACCGCGCAGGGCAGCCCCGATTCGTGGTCGTCGTTCGCCTCCCGCATCGACAGCGGCGCCGTGTTCGGCTACGGCACGAGCCAGGGCGGTCGGATGAAGGAGACCCAGCCCTTCGGCTACGGACCCGGTGGCAGCGGCCACGACGGCACGGGTCAGGGCGGGGACCAGGGCGGCACCGAGGAGTACATCCGCGACGCCCAGGGCAATCCGGGGATCTCGCGGATCGACGAGGGCAACCTCCAGCAGATCGCCTCCGACCTCGGCCTGCCCTACCACCTGCGCGACGCCTCGACACCGCTGGCCTCGGCCTACACCGCTCCGACCTACGATCAGCGGCTCGTGCAGAAGGACGGCCGCCTCACCGTCGACGAGTACTTCTGGGTGCCGCTCATCCTCGTCTTCGCGTGGATCGCCGTCGAGATGGTCTTCGGCGTTCGTGAGCTCATCCGCGTCCGCTCGGTCATGCCCCCGCGCCGAGGCGGTCGCCGGGCTCACGCGGCACCGCCGTACCCGGGAGGTCCGGGGCCCGGCGGCACCGGCTGGGGCGGTCCCGGCGGCGCGGGTCCCGGCGGCGCGGGTCCCGGCGGCGCGGGTCCCGGCGGTCCCGGTGCCGGCGGCAGTCCCGGGTCCGGTGGCGCACCTGCCCGCACTCAGCCTGAGCCGGCGAACGGAGGACGGTCATGAACAGGATCACGGGTCTGTGGACGCGACGGCGCCTGGTGACGAAGGTCAATCTCATCATCGGCACCGTGCTCATCCTCGTCTTCGCCTACCTCGCGACCATCGTCTACTTCGGGGCCTCTTCCCAGGTCCGGTACGACTCGAACGACTTCCCCGGGGCTGAGCGGGCCGCGACGACGTTTCTCGCCCTCAGTCCGCTCGAGCGTCACATCGGCTACTTCAACCGCGGCACCGCGAAGGCCGCGGTCGGCAGCTTCGAACCGGCGCAGGAGGATCTCGAGACCGCCCTCGACCTCACGCCGCCGCGCGACGAGTGCGCGGTGCGCATCAACCTCTCCTACGTCTACGAGAAGCTCGCCGACCAGGTCGTCGACCAGGACGAGAAGAAGTCCGGCGAACTCTACGACCAGGCCCTGCAGACGCTCGCCGACGCGCCCGCCGAATGCCGCCCCGACAACAGCGAATCGCAGCAGAAGAGCGACGAGGCCACCGAACGCGTCCAGGACAAGAAGGACGGCGGCCAGTCGCAGGATCAGAACTCCGGCGGTGACGATTCGCAGGACTCGCAGGGCGATGACCAGCAGAACGAGGGTGACAGCTCGGACGGTCAGACCGACCAGGGCGATCAGGGTCAGAACGACCAGGACAGCGAGGACCAGTCGGAGAACAGCGACTCGGGCCAGCAGACCGAGGAGGAGCAGAAGCGCGACGAACTGCGGCAGCGCGGTGAGGATTCGAACCGCGAACAGCAGCAGCAGGGACCGTTCGGCAGCGGAGGACGGACGACGCCCGACAAGCCGTGGTGAGCGTGTGCCATCATGAGTCCATGACGACTCCCGAGCCCTCCGTCGAGCCTGCCCGCCTCCCGCATCTGCGGGCAGCCCTCGAGACCTTCCCGCCCTACATTCCCGGTCGCCAGCCGCAGCGGGTCCCGGGGCTCGCACCGCTCAAGCTCTCCTCGAACGAGAACCACCTCCCGCCGCTGCCGGCCGTCAGTCAGACGATCGCCGAGCACGTGTCCTCCCCCGCCTCCTACCCCGACGACGCGGCCACCGCACTGCGCGCGGGACTGGCCGACCGCCTCGGCGTGAGCGTCGACAACCTCATCGTCACCACCGGTGCCAGCGAACTCCTCGTCGCCCTCACGCAGATCACCTCCGATGCGACGACCGAGGCGATCTACCCGCGGCCGTCGTTCGAGATGTACCCGCAGACGACGGGGCTCGCCGGCGCCACCCGCATCGAGGTGCCGCTGCGACCCGACGGCACCCACGACCTCGCGGCGATGGCGCAGGCGATCACCGAGGCGACGACTCTGATCATCCTCTGCTCCCCGAACAATCCGACCGGGCCCGCCCTGCGCGAGACCGAGGTCCGGGAGTTCCTCACCCAGGTTCCCGATCGCGTGCTCGTCGCCCTCGACGAGGCGTACTGGGAGTTCGCGACCGCCGAGGGCGTCGTCGACGGGCTCGGCCTCGTCGCCGACTTCCCCAACGTCGTCCTGCTGCGCACCTTCTCCAAGGCCCACGGCCTCGCCGGGCTGCGCGTCGGATACGCGGTCGCCGCACCCGGCATCATCGCCGGCCTGCTCAAGGCCGTCATCCCGTTCGGCGTCACCGACCTCAGCCAGGCGGCGGCCCTGACCTCACTGCAGCACTGGGACGAGGTGATGGCCCGCGCTGCCGAGATCGCCGAACTCAGGGACTGGTTCGCCGCCGAGCTGCGCGGCCAGGGCTGGGACGTGCCGGAGGCGCAGGGCAACTTCGTCTGGCTGCCGCTCGGCGAGCTCTCCGACGCCTTCGAAGAGGCCAGCGTCGCCCGCGCGGTGGCCGTGCGCAACCTCGGCGACGGGGTGCGCATCAGCATCGGCGATCGCGCCGGTCTCGACCGGGTCCTCGAGATCACCGCGGACTTCCGCGCCGCGCACTTCGCCTGAGCGCTGCGGGTCCTGCGCCGCGGGATCGCGGCGCGGCGACCCACCGACACTACGGGCTCACAGCTCCGCGAGTTCGAGGGCGATCGCGACGGCATGGACCGTGTCGGGACGGGAGAGGTCGCGGCCGAGGAGCCGTTCGATCCGCTGCAGCCGCGCCCGCACCGTGTGCCGGTGGATCCCGAGCTCGGCGGCCACGGCATCACGGACTCCGCCGGAGGCGATGAACGACCGGAGGGTGACCAGCAGGTCCTGACCGTCCTGCGAGGCCAGCAGAGCACCGAGGACCTCCTCGACGAAGCGCACCGCCGCCGCCTCGTCGATCACCGACAGCAGGGCCCTGACATCGGAGTTCACCGTGTCGTTCTGGGTCCGCCACACCGTCCACGTGTGATGGACCTGCGTCAGCGGCAGCGACTTGACGAACAGCCGGTCGACCCCGGTCACCTCGGCGACCCGGGCGACGAGGGGATCACCGGAGTGGAGGACGCCGATCATCGACCCGGCCCGGGCGGTGAGCGTGCCGCCCCCGAGATCGCCGAAGAGCTGTTCGGCACCGTCCCCGCGGACGCCGCCGACGATCGTGAACTCGGCACGCGAGAGCGCCGGGGTGCCGGTGCGCAGCACCCATTCGGCGCGCGCCTCGGATGCCGACAGGGTGGTCGAGAACAGCGTCGACTCCCCGCGGCTCAAGGGCTGGTCGATCACCGAGAGGCCGAGGAGCGCGGCGGCGGTCGCGAGCAGCAGTCCCCGGGTGCGCGAGGCCACCGCCGCATCCCGCCCCGCGAGGATCCACCCGCTGACCCGGTCATCGCCGATCGGCACCGCCTCATAGCGACCGCCGGCGGCACGGAGCAGCCGCGGGGCGAGTGACGTCCCGACCGCCTCGGCGATGAGTTCGGCACGGACGTCAGCCGGGGCGTTCTGCCCGGTCAGACCCCTGCCGGTGGGGGAGACGAAATGGACCTCGGAGCCCAGGGCGGCGGAGAGCTCGGCGACGAGCGCGGCCGGACCCTGCCGCGCGAGCGCCGTGGCGAACCGCCGGCCCGCGCTCCCGGCCCGGCTGACCTCACGGTTCGACTCCTCCTCCCGCATCCGCGTGAACGCGTCGACGACGGCGACGAACGGCACGGGTTCGGGCACGCCGAAGAGCGCGAGGTCGTGAGCGCGGGCGTGGTCGACGAGCGAGGGCGGCAGCTCCACCGACGGCAGGTCGCGCCCCAGGCCGATGCCGAGGGCATGGACGCCCACCCGCTTGAGTCTCGCGATGTAGTCGCCGGCGGAGTCCGCGGTGAGATCCTGGCCGACGCCGATCGTCAGGAGCACCTCTCCCCCGGCCAGCCATTCGTCGACCTCCGGCAGCTCGGAGGAGTGGACGATCGTGACCTCCCGGGACCGGGCTCCGACCGGGTCGACGGCGATCTCGAGGGCGAGTTCGCGCCGCGCCCACAGCTGTCCCAAGGTGACCATGACGCCCAGTCTATCCACTGTGGACATCCGAGGTGTCGCTTCTGTCCAGACTGGATATCTGTGACCGGGATGACACGTCCTAGGCTGATGGCACATCAGTCCCGAACCGCGCCGGTCTCCCCGGCGTCGTGCCCGCTGCAAGGAGAGTCAATGCCGTCTCAGCCCCTCGGCCCCGCCGACTACAGCCAGACCCCGCGCTTCGCCGGCCCCCCGACCTTCGGACTCCTGCCGCGCCTCGACGAGGTCGAAGCCCAGCGGCCGGGCGAGAAGATCGACGTCAAGGTCGTCGGCATCCCCTTCGACGCCGGAGTCAGCTACCGGCCCGGCGCCCGCTTCGGACCGGCCCACATCCGCCAGTCCTCGAAGCTGCTGCGCCCCTACAACCAGGCCACCGGCATCCACCCGTTCACGTGGCAGCAGGTCGCCGACTGCGGTGACCTCGGCGTCAACCCCTTCGACATCGAAGAGGCGATCGCCACGGTCGAGGAGAATGCCGACGCCCTCCGCGCCGACGGCGCGAAGGTCCTCACCCTCGGCGGCGATCACACCCTGGCCCTGCCCAATCTGCGGTCGCTGCACAAGACCCACGGCAGGATCGCCGTCCTCCACTTCGATGCCCACCTCGACACGTGGGACACGTACTTCGGCGCCCCCTACACGCACGGCACCCCGTTCCGCCGCGCCAGCGAGGAGGGACTCATCGACCTCACCGCCTCGATGCACGTCGGCATCCGCGGGCCGCTCTACGGCAAGAAGGACCTCGAGGACGACGATGTGCTCGGCTTCCAGATCATCCGCAGCGACGACTACCAGTTCACCTCGGTCCAGGACGTCGTCGCCCGCATCCGCCGCCGCCTCGGCGACGCTCCCGTCTACCTCTCGATCGACATCGACGTCCTCGATCCGGCAGCCGCCCCCGGCACCGGCACCCCCGAGGCCGGCGGCATGACGAGCCGCGAGCTGCTCAACACGATCCGCGGCCTGCAGGGGCTCAACGTCGTCGGGGCGGAGATCGTCGAGGTCGCTCCCGCCTACGACCATGCGGAGATCACCGGCATCGCCGCCGCCCATGCCGGCTACGAGATCCTCTCCCTGTGGGCGGCCGACGCCAACGGGATGACGGAGCCCTCGGGTCCGAGCGGAGGAGTCCACAGTGCCTGAGGCCGATCGCTTCCGCAACGGCGGCAGAGCCGTCGTCGCCGCACTCGCCGCCCACGGTGTCGACACGATCTTCGGGATCCCCGGCACCCACAACCTCGAGTTCTACCGGCACCTGCCGGAGTTCGGGATCCGCGCAGTCACGCCCCGCCACGAGCAGGGCGCCGGCTACGGGGCCGACGGCTACTTCCTGCTCTCGGGCAAGCCCGGGGTCGTCATCACGACCTCGGGACCGGGGCTGACGAACGTCGTCACCGCGGCGGCGACCGCGTATGCGGAGTCCCGCCCGATGCTCATCCTCTCTCCCGGTGTGCCCACCGGGCTCGAACGCGCCGACATCGGGATGCTCCACGAGACGAAGGACTCCTCCGGGGCGCTGTCGCACCTGCTCGTGTCCTCCCAGCGCACCCGCACCGCCGAAGGTGCGGCCCAGGCCGTCGCCGAGGCGTTCGCGATGTTCGCGTCATCCCGTCCCGGTCCCGTCCACATCGAGGTCCCCCTCGACGTGCTCGAGGGCGACTGGCACGGCAGTGTGCCCGCGCCGATCCCGGCGCGGCGACCCGAACTCGACCGCCAGGCCGTCATCCGGGCCGTCGACGCGATCCGCAGCGCCGCCCGTCCGCTCATCGTCGCCGGCGGCGGTGCGCGCTCGGCTGCCGCTGAGGTCCAGGACCTCGCCGAGGCGATCGACGCTCCCGTCGTCACGACCGCCAATGGGAAGGGCATCGTCGCCGAGGACCATCCGCTCTCACTCGGATCGAACGTCCGCTTCCCGAGCGTCCAGGCCGAGTCGGCTGCCGCCGATGTGCTCATCGTCGTCGGCTCCGAACTCGCCGACTCCGATCTGTGGGGCGGGGTGATCGGCGCGCAGACGGCTCCCGGGGTTCGCGACGACCGGGCTGAGCAGGTCGTCATCCGCTGCGACATCGACCCCGACCAGTTGGGGAAGAACCTCCGCGGGGACATCCTCGTGTGCGCCGACGCCGGGGAGTTCCTCTCGGCTCTCATCGCCGCGCTCGACGACGCTCCCGAGACCGAGTCGGGAACCGCCTCGGCGGGGGAATCCGGGGCCGAGCGCACGGCTGCGCTCAGAGAATCCTCGGCCGATGATTTCGATGTCGAGTCGATCGGGGCACGGGTGACCCGCCTCGTCGCCGACGGCGCCGGATCCGATGTCGTCATCGCCGGGGACTCGTCCCAGGTCACCTACGACGGGACGGTCCACGCGCTCGAAGCGCACACCCCCGACCAGCTCCTCTACATGCCGGGATTCGCCACCCTCGGGTACGGGATTCCCGCCGCGATCGGGGCGAAGCTCGCCGCACCGGACCGACCGGTCGTCTGCCTCCTCGGCGACGGGGCGGCGATGTTCTCCATCCAGGAGATCATGACGGCGACCGAGCTCGGCCTCGGGATCCCCTTCGTCATCGTCGACAACGGCGGGTACGCCGAGATCGAGGCGCAGATGGTCGACCGGGACATGACGCCCTTCGCCGTCGAACTCGCCCGCCCCGACTTCGCGAAGCTCGGGGAGTCGATGGGCGGAGTCGGGGTGACGATGGCCGAGTCGCAGATGCCCGCCGAACTGCCCGACGCCGTCGCCGCGGCACTGTCCCGCACCGTTCCCACGATCATCCACATCACCGTCGGCACCTGAGCCTGCGGCACTGAAGAACCCACACGGAAAGAAGGAGTCACCGTGGACTCACTCGTAGTCATCGTCTACCTGGCCGCAATGGTCGGCTTCGGCATCTGGGGCCGTTTCAAGGCGAAGAACCAGGACGACTTCCTCGTCGCCGGCCGCCGGCTGGGCGGACTGCTCTACACGGGCACGATGTCCGCCGTCGTCCTCGGCGGGGCCTCGACGATCGGCGGGGTGGGCCTCGGCTACACCGCGGGCCTGTCGGGGATGTGGCTCGTCTTCAGCATCGGCCTGGGCATCATCCTGCTCTCGCTGCTCTTCGCCCCGAAGATCCAGAAGCTCGAGATCTACACGGTCTCGCAGATGCTCGAACTGCGCTACGGCAAGGGCTCGCGGCTCGTGTCGGGGGCGATCATGACCGCGTACGGGCTGATGATCTCGACGACGTCGACGGTGGCGTACGCGACGATCTTCCACGCGCTCTTCGACCTCGACAGGTTCTGGTCGGTCATCATCGGCGGCGGCATCGTCATCACGTACTCGATGCTCGGCGGCATGTGGTCGATCACGCTCACCGACTTCGTCCAGTTCCTCATCCAGACCGTCGGCATCTTCCTCATCATGCTTCCGCTCGTCCTGCAGCGGGCCGGCGGCCTCGGCGAGCTGTTCTCCGTGCTCCCGCCCGAGCAGACGTCCCCGGTGGGCATCGGCTGGCAGGCGATCCTCGGCTATATCCTCATCTACACGCTCGGCCTCCTCATCGGCCAGGACATCTGGCAGCGCGTGTTCACCGCCCGAACCCCGGCCGTCGCCCGCTGGGGCGGGCTGTCGGCAGGCGTGTACTGCCTGCTCTACGCCGTCGCCGGTGCGCTCATCGGCATGGCCGCGCTGCGGATCGTGCCCGGCATCGCAGTGCCCGACGATGTCTTCGTCGCCGTCGTCGATGCCTCGATGTCCCCGGTCGTCGCCGGCTTCGTCCTCGCCGCGGCGCTCGCGGCGATGATGTCGACGGCATCGGGGTCGCTGCTGGCCGCGTCGACCGTGTGCCGACAGGACATCGTCGAGCCGCTGCTCGCGAAGCGGCAGATCGTGCCGGTCGCGCAGTCCGCGGAGGGGACGGGCGGTGCCGATGCTGCGGCCGCTGCCGGGACGACGCGCACGATCGCCCGGTCGCTCGTCCGCGAGACCGGTGACGAGGTGCGCGATTCGCGCATCTACCTCATCGGACTCGGCATCGTCACCCTGGCGCTCGCGCTCATCATGCCGAGCGTCGTCGAAGCCCTCACCGTCGCCTACAACCTGCTCGTGGCCGGGCTCTTCGTGCCGATCCTCGGCGGACTCGTCTTCCGCCGCGGCACCATCGTCGGCGTCATGGCCGGAATGATCCTCGGCTCCGTGACGACGGTCGTCATCATGATCACCGTCGACATCTACGCCAACGAGGCGATCTACTTCGGCCTGCTCGCCTCGCTGCTCGGCTACCTCGTCGGCTCGCTCGTCTCGAAGCCGACGTCGCCGGAGATCATGGCCGCATGGCGGGAGCGCCTCAGCCGGTAAGGGGCTGGGTCGGTGCTCAGTGCCGGCCGGAGCCCTTCCGCTTCGGCCGGCAGACCTCCCACACCGCGTAGGCGATGAGGAGGCCGGCGACGATCCAGATGCCCGTGCGCTTCTGGTCGGGAGTCGTCAGCTGGGCGACGTAGCCGACGAGCGGGACGTGGTAGCGGACGACGCCGCGCACCTGCACACTGCGCACCGGGTCGGGGTCGGGAGCGTTGTTCGCGTCGCCCTGCGTGCGGTAGACGGTCTCCCCGTCCACCTCGGCGACGTCGATGATCCGGTGGGTGATCATGTCGTCCGTGCCCGGCTTGCGCAGGTACGTGATGATCTGCCCCTTCGCGAGCCCCTGGGTCTGCTCCGGCCGCAGGGGTTTGACGACGACCTGCGACCCCGGCGGGATCGTCGGCTCCATCGACCCGGTGAGCACCGTGAGCGGCACCCATCCCATGGCGAGCGGCACGACGACGGAGGCGAGGAGCACCCCGATGATCGCGGCGAGCAGCACCCCGCACAGCCAGGAGATGACGGTCCGCAGGCGGCGTTTGGGTCGGGGCCGCCTCTCCACCGGGTCAGCATCAGGGTGAGCGGGGGCGGCGCCGAGGCGGTCGGCACGTCCGTCAGCGTGCGCGACGTCGGTCGGTTTCACGGTCATGTCGTCGTCTCTCCCTTCTCGGCGCGGCGTCGGCGGGCGCCGGCGATGAGGACGGCACCGAGTCCGATCGCGATGCCCGCGAGCGCGACGAGTCCGGCGCTCTCGAGACCGGTTCGCGGCAGCGCCCCTCCCCCGTCGCTCGTGCTCGTCGCCGAGGCGTCATTGGCCGAGGCTGCCTGCGCCGAGGTGGTTCCGCCGGCGGCGGCGTCAGCGTCGGTTCCGTCGGCATCGGCTGCGGCACCGGCGGTGTCGTCGGCGTTGGCCGTATCGTCAGCATCGGCATCGGCGGTGTCGTCTGCGCCGGAATCGGAATCGGCCGAGGACGCTGCATCCGCTCGGTCATCGGCCTGCGCATCGTCGTCTGCGCATTCGCCGCCGGCGCCGACCCCGAGGGTGAAACGCAGCGGCCACGTGCGCTTCTGCGTGTCGTTGTCCCGCTCCTCGACGGCCGGCAGCGCGACGTCGACGGCAAGGGTCTCGCGGGCGCCGGGAGCGAGGGCGCCGAGGTCGATGCTCGTTCCGACGATGTCGCGGTAGGTTCCCTCGGCGACGGTGCGACCGGCCCACGTGATCGTCACCCGGAGATCGCGGTCGGGGTTCTCCACCGGCGTCGTCTCCGGTGCGATTCTGAGCATCGCGGTCACCGGCACCTCGGCGATCGAGCGGATGGCCAGCGCATCGTCAGCGCCCGCACCGGGGGCGAGCAGCTCGGGCACATCGGGGAAGGCCCGGGCGAGATCGCCGGGCGCGGTCTCCTCGCCGCCGTCGGTCTCGGACACCCGGATCGCGTCATCGATCGAGGACGGACAGGCAGCCGCCGAGGCGGGGGCGGGGACCAGGGCGAGCGCCCCGGCGACGGCCAGCGCGATGAGCATGGTCACCGTCCTGCGCAGCGCCCTCGCGGCGGAAAGGACATCGCTGATGTGCCGAACTCCTCTCATAGCGACGCCAGACTGACGCTGCAGGTGGGGAAGAGGCTCAAGGGCTCGCGCTTCATCGACAGGGTGTACACCGGCGACTGGGTGGCTCGTTCGCCGTTCGGGCCGGGCACATGGCTCCCGGCTCCCCCGGTTCCGCGGATGACGAAGGTGAACGTCAGGTCGTAGCCCTCTCCGAGTTCGAAAGGCTGGCGGACGACCTCGACGCTGGTGCCGGTGAATCCGGACCCCACATCGGGAATCGGCGCGTAGGATCCGTAGTTGCCCGGGTTCGAGCCCTGCAGCTCCCGGGCCGTCTTCGCGAGTCCGCTGTAGGCCGCCAGCGTCGACGTGTTCACCGAAAACGTGTGGGAGAGGTCGAAGTTGTCGGTCACACTGCAGGCACCTGTGGTGTTCGATCCGGTCGCCACCGTGACCACGGGTCGCTTCACCGTCGCGGCGACGCCACGGCACTCCTGCGCTGCGGTGGCTCCGGCCGGACATGCCGCCCTGTCGCCGGGATTCGGGCCGAGGGCACCGTGGGGATAGAGCTCGGCGCTCTCTGCGCTCGAGAGTCCGTCGACGCTCCAGTTCACAGCGAAGCGGAAGTCGAACTTCGCTCCCGCGGCACCGACGAGGCGCTGATAGAGGAGCTGAGTCGAGTTCGATTCGACGCCGACGACGATCTTCTGGCTGGCTCCCGGCGCGAGCGTCCAGCTGAGGTTCGCCTCGGGGAGCTGGGTCGTCGTCCGTGTCGTCGTCACGCTCGAGGCGATCTGCTGCTTCGCACCGGTCCGGTCGACGACGTAGGCCCGCGCTTTCCCTGACGCCTGACCGGTGTTCGATCCCGTGAGCGCCACGGATCCGATGGCGACGGTGGCGACCATCGACGTCGGCGATGAGTTCGTCACCGTCAGCGAGGTCTCGTTGGTCTGTCGGTCGAACCAGTTCCAGTCGCCGTAGTCAGGCGTGATGACACCGGCGGTCGTCGCCGCAATCTGCTGTGAGGACAGGGTCGATCCCGAGGAGTCACCGGCCTCGTCGAAGAACCGCGCGAACGTGGCACCGCTGGGCACGAGCGCGACGGCGACGACCGCGGCGACGAGGGCGAGCACGCACACGGCGGCGAGCACGCGGGCCCTCGGGCGCTGCCTGTCCGGCATCTGCGATCTCAACGGTCCTCCTGAATGGCTTGCACTGCGATGTCGGGAACCGTGACGTCGCCGAAGGCCCCGGCCCAGTCTCCGGCGCCGACGGGTCCGGAGAACTCGAGTGTGCGCTCGACTGTCACGGTCTGCGCACCGGTGAGCACACCGCCCGGTGTCACCGTGTCCTCACTCGTCCAGCCTGGTGAGGGGGTCTGCTGCAGCGGCGTCACCGTGATCGCATACCGCAGATTCGTCCCGCTCGCCGTGACGTCGAACCGGGATTCCACGGTCAGCCGGTCCCCCCGCATGAAGCGGAAGTCGCGGACCTGGGCAGCATTCGCCTCGGCGCAGTGCGCAAAGCCCTGCGGAGCGGTGCACGCGGTCAGTCCCTCGAAGCGGGTGTCGGTCGGGTACCTGCCGAGGACCCGATAGGAGACGTCGCTCGAGGCGATGCCGAGTTCGCCGGAGTTCACCGTGATCGGATCGTCGGCGAAGCGCAGCTCCTCATACCATCTGGCACTCGTGCCGAGCCCGCTCGAGAGCAGCACCAAGGCGGCCGCAAGGGCCACGATCACGCGCACTCTCATCCGACAGCTCTCATCCGGTCACCGACGACAACGCTGTCCTCCGGCCGCTGCGGGCCGGAGGACTGTCCGTCAGCGGTCGTACTGCACCAGCTGCAGCTTGATGTCGCCGGTGTTGAAGGAGTAGTCCGTGTTCTGGTTCTCCTCGCCCCACCACTGTGCGGTGTCGGTGCCGGGGTTGTCCCGGTTGAGGGAGTTGTCCACGGAGTCCTTGAACTCCTTGAAGTAGATGGAGAAGCCGACGTCGAAGGTGTCGCCGTCGTTGGCGGCGGTGAGGACGATCGGGTCACTGCTGCCGTTGACGGTCGCCTTGAGCACGGCGAAGTCGTCGTCGACGAGCTGCGCGAGGGCTCCGGTGGGCACTGCGGTGAGCGTGGCCTGCAGGTTCTTGCCCTTGATGTTCGTCACGACCTGCGAGCTGCCGGTGCACTCCATGGTGTCGCCGGGCACGACGAGGTCACCGGGGGCGACGTTGTCGCCGCCGTTGGCCCACTGGCAGGAGAGGTTGTCGATGGAGAAGTTGAGCTCACCGGACTGGACATTGGCCGCCTCGTTGCCCAGGGATGCTTCGTCGTACCAGCGTGCGAAGGTGAGGCCGCCTCCGATGAGGAGGACCGCGGCGGCACCGCCGGCGAGGACGGCTTTCTTGTTGACATTCATCGATGTGTCGCTTTCCGGCAGAGGATATTGCCAATAAAGGGTGTTGGAATGAGAGGGAGGGTGCGGGCACTGCGTTCTCGATAACGCATACCTGTCACAATGAGATTAACATTCATTTCAGTTAGCGAGAAACTGTCGTTATCGTTTCGTAACATTCAATGACGATTTCATTGCGTGAATCACACCTGCAATGGCAATGTTGTCAAACAATTCATTTGTCAGAACAGCTGAACGGGTACCATGCCTGGTCACAAGGCCACTGACCATCCGACGCGGCCTCGTCAGCGCGCCGTCCGCACGGCCTCGACACGCCCGAAGATTGCCGCGCGACCGACATCCGAAGAGCGGCCCGGGATATTTCGACAAGGCACCTGGAAGTGCGGCGACGCACCGCTGATTCCCGCTGAGCGCACTGCCTCGCTGACGATCAAAGCGCTTTTCAGGCGGACTGATCAGGAGTTCTGCACGGTAATTGAAATATCTATCACAGACTTTATCAGTGCGATTTCATGATGCCGTTCAACGAGAATTCGCGCGTCAATTGCGCACCTGATCGGTGCACATTCATTCACCTCGGTTCGCCTCCCCGGACTTGGCGCAGACGACTGCTTCGCCCTATATTCGTACCTGTCAGGTCCCCTGCGCTGCGCCTCAGTCAGCGTCCCGGGGGCCGGTGCTCGAAAAAGGAGCGCGAAGCCTCACGCGAGACACATATGGACTGCTCTCCATATCTCTCGAAAGGCCCTCTCTTGGCGCACACCTCGGCGCACGTCGCGCACACGCTCTCCCGGCACATCGACGACGTCTTCGGACTCATGGGCAACGGCAACGCCCACTTCCTCGATGCCCTCCTCACCTCCACCTCGGCGACCTACACCGCCGTCCGGCACGAAGCCGGCGCCGTCGTCGCCGCCGATGCCCACTTCCGCACCTCGGGTCGCCTCGCTGCGGCGACGACGACGTACGGTGCCGGGTTCACCAACACGCTGACCGCGCTCGCCGAAGCCGCGCAGGCCCGCGTGCCGCTCGTCCTCGTCGTCGGCGACGAGCCGACCTCGGGTCCCCGCCCATGGGACGTCGATCAGATCGCGATGGCGTCAGCGGTCGGGGTGCGCACGTACACGGTCGGACGGGTCGATGCCGCTGCCGCGACCGTGACGGCCATCGAGCATGCTCTGACCTACCGGGTGCCCGTCGTCCTCGCGATCCCCTACGACGTCGCGACGCTCGAGATCGGTGAGATCCCCGAGGTGCCGGGTCCGGGCAGGCCGAGTCCGCTCGCGCCCAGCGGTGAGTCCGCCGACGCCGCCCTCGACCGTCTCGCGGCGGCCCTGGCCTCAGCGCAGCGTCCGCTCGTGCTCGCCGGTCGGGGCGCGTGGCTCTCCGGGGCCGGTGCCGCCCTCGGGGACCTCGCCGAGGCGGCCGGTGCGCTGACCGTGACGACGGCCCTGGGCCGCAATATCTTTCCTGCCGCCGAACACGACCTCGGTGTAGCCGGGGGCTTCGGGGCGCCTGCGGCGATGGCCCGCGTCCGCGAGGCCGACGTCGCCGTCGTCATCGGCGCCTCGCTCAATCAGTTCACGATGCGGTTCGGGGAGCTCTTCGGCCCGACCACCTCGGTGTGGCAGGTCGACGTCGACGACCGGGCGACGCACGCCCGCGTCGGAGGTTTCATCCGCGGTGACGCACGGCTGGCGGCGGAAGCGCTGACGGAGCGGGTGCGGGGACTGACCGGTCCGACGGACACGTGGCGGGGCCGGGTCGACACCGCCGCCGATCGGGTCTATGACCAGGGCGGTGAGTTCGGATCCGACGGCCGACTCGATCCGCGGGCCGCTGCCGCCCGCCTCGGCGAGCTCATGCCTGCCGATCGGGTCGTCGTCTCCGACGGCGGGCACTTCATCGCGTGGGCGAACATGTTCTGGGAGCCTGCCGCACCGGAGCGGATCGCCATGGTCGGCACGGCCTTCCAGTCGATCGGGCTCGGCTGGCACAGCGTTGCCGGCGCTGCCCGGGCGAACCCGGAGGCGACGATCGTGCTCACCACCGGCGACGGCGGTGGGGTGATGGCGCTGTCGGACCTCGACACGGCGATCCGCTCGGCCGGCGGCCGGGGCATGGCCGTCGTCTTCAACGACGCCGCCTACAGCGCCGAAGTGCACCTCTACGGGCGCAAGGGCCTCGCTACTCCCCCGATGCTCATCGACGAGATCGACTTCGCGGCGCTCGCGACCGCGGCCGGCGCCCGCGGTGTCGTCGTGCGCTCGCTCGCCGACCTCGACGTCGTCGCCGAGTGGGCGGCCGCACCGGTCGAGCAGCGACAGTTCCTCGTCCTCGACCTGCGCGTCTCGGGCACCGTCGTCGCGCCGTACCAGGAGGAGATCATCCGCGTGAACTCGTGACGGCCCGGGGTCGACCGATCTTGCCTGTCCGGGTCGACGAACGCACCCCGTCCGCGGCGCATGATGGGACGACAACGGCCCCGGCAGCTCGGATTCAACCGAGCTGCCGGGGCCGTGACATGAGTGGAGATGGCGGGAATCGAACCCGCGTCCGTCGGCAGATTGTCAGGACTTCTCCGGGCGCAGTTCGTGAGGCAGTTTCTTAGGTTCTGGTCATCGCACGAACACGTAGACCAACGAACGGAGTTGGGTAAGAGTCCCTCAGATGCCCCCAACGTGCATCTGAAGCAGTGGCCTCTTAAGCGACGCCAGGATCTAGAGCAGAGGCAACTCTAGGCTGACGGATTCGCAGCTCGCGCTCTATCAGGCAGCGAGGGCGAAATCGGTGCGGTTTTCAGATTTAGCACCTATTGTTTTGCAGAGGACATTAACGAGATGACTCTGCATTCTCGGCCCGCTTCTCCCGACGCAGTGTCCAACGTCGAAACCGATCATCCCCATATTCTGTTGCCAATCCCGCTCACCGACATCACCTGGACGAACAGGCTCTGCCGCCGGGCAGGAACACCAGCATACTCTTTCAACACCACCCGGGCCAATTGCATTCCCGGGTGGGTCCGGTGAAGGACTCAGAGATACTGCTTGGACTTCATCGCCCGCTCAGCCTCGCGCTTGTCCTGGGCTTCGCGCAGCGACTGCCGCTTGTCCCAGTCGCGCTTGCCGCGGGCCAGAGCGATCTCGACCTTGACCCGGGACCCCTCGAAGTAGAGTTCGAGCGGGATGAGGGTGCGCCCCGATTCCTTGACCTTCTGCGAGATCTTGAGGATCTCCTCGCGGTGGAGCAGCAGCTTGCGCCGACGCCTGGCGGCATGGTTCGTCCACGTGCCCTGGAGGTACTCGGGGATGTAGACGTTCTCCAGCCACGCTTCGTTCTGGAAGATGAGCGCGAACCCGTCCGTCAGCGACGCCCTGCCCTCACGCAGCGACTTCACCTCGGTGCCGGTGAGGACGAGGCCGGCCTCCCAGGTGTCCTCGATGTGGTAGTCGTGGCGTGCCTTGCGGTTCCTCGCGATGACCTTCTTCCCGGTGTCCTTCGGCATGACCGGCCTCCTCTCTCCTCTTGTCCGATGCTCTCGTGCAATGCTCGTGTCCGACGTGCACAGCCGGCGGTCCGGCGACCGCCGCCGACCTGCACACGCAGACCCACCAGTCTATCCCATCGGCAGTTCCGGCGCACTCGCCCTGACTGCCCGACGGTGCGGACTACGAGATGAACGGCATCGCGTTGACGTAGCCGCCGTTCTCCATGATCTCGAAGTGGAGGTGGCAGCCGGTCGAGGCGCCGGTCGTGCCCGACTGGGAGATGACGTCGCCCTTCTTCACCTTCTGCCCGGCCTTCACGCTCAGGCTCGTGTTGTGGTTGTACGTCGAGGCGATCGACTTGCCGCCGATCTTGCCGTGGGAGATGACGACGCGGTTGCCGTAGCCGCCGGCCCAGCCGGCGCTGACGACGACGCCGTCACCGGCCGCCCGGATCGACGTTCCGCAGGGCACACCGAAGTCGGTGCCGGTGTGGAGCTTCCGGTTGCCCGTGATCGGGTGGATGCGGTAGCCGAACTGCGAGGTGATCGGGAAGCCCTCGGCGGGATTGGCGAGGACACCGTCGCCGTAGACGAAGTTGCCCTTCGCCTCCTGTTCCTTCTCCCACTCGCGGACCTCCTTCGCGAGCCGATCCTGTTCCGCCTTCTCATCGGCGAGCTGCTGCTCGGTCTTGTCCTTGTTGTCCGAGATCGTCTGCTCGGCGTCGTCCTTGGCGGAGATGAGGTTGTTGAGGTCGTCGGCCTTCTTCTTCGCGTCGGCCTGGGCGGCCTCCTTCGCGATGACCGCCTCGGCGGCCTCATCCTTGAGATCGGAGATCTCATCGGTGACCCCGGAGAGGCGCTCCTCGTTGTTCTCGTTGAGCGCGCGCTGCTCGGAGAGGTCATCGATCGTGCGCTGCTGGGAGCGCACCGCGGAGTCGACGCGGCCGATGCCGCCGTCGGCGCTCGTGCCCTCGGCCATCTGCAGCAGCATCGCGAGGTCGGAGGTGATGCCGGAGTTCTGGTACGCCTGCCGGCCGATCCGCGCCGCGGCCGTGCGGTTCTGCTCGATCTCGTCCGTGCCCTGCTGGATCTCGTCCTTGAGGTCGGACTGCGCGTTCTCCGCCGAGGTCAGACGGGCGGCGAGGTCCTCGTCCTTCTGCACCGCCTCGGCGAGGGCGTCGTCGGCCTTCTGGGACGCCTCCTCCGCAGCGGGCAGGGCCTCCTGGGCTTCGTCGCGTTCGGCGATGACCCGGGCGAGGTCCTCGTCGAGGCCCTCGAACTCCTGCTGGAGCTCCTTGACGCGTTCGTCGACCTTGTTCTTGTCGTCGCGCGGGTTCGCCGTCGCCGAGGTGACCGGCATGACGACGGCGAGCACAGCAGCCGTGACGAGAAGGGGAAGCCTGCGTTTCATCTCAGACCTTCGTGTACTTGTTGAGTGTGATGAGCGACGAGGCACCGGCCATGACGATGCCGATGACGAGGAGGATCGGGGCGACGATGAGGACGTCGACGCCGGAGATGAGACTGAACCCGGTCGCCTGATCCTGCAGCCAGCCGCTCACCCCGAAGTGGACGAGCAGGCCCAGGGAGCCGGCGGCAAGCCCCGCGCCGATCGCTGCGGCGATGACGCCTTCGAGGAGGAACGGGAGCTGGATGAAGGAGTTCGAGGCGCCGACGAGGCGCATGATCCCCGTCTCCCGGCGTCTGGCGAACGCGGAGAGGCGGATCGTCGTGGCGATGAGCAGCATCGCGCACAGGAGCATGATGCCGGCGATGGCGATCGCGACGACGGTGGCGACGTTGAGGACCCCGAAGAGGCGGTCGAGGAGCTGATTCTGGTCGACGACCTCTTCGACGCCCTGGGTCGAGGAGAAGTACTCGTTGATGATCTGGTACTGCTCGGCGTCCTTGAGCTTGACCCGGAAGGACTCGTTCATGTCCTCCTCGGGCACGGTGCCCTCGAGGCTCGTGCCGGCGAACTGGTCCTGGAAGCGCTGATAGGCCTCGGCCTTGTCCTCGAAGTAGACGGTGTCGACGTACGGGGAGAGATCGGAGCTGGCGAGCGCATCCTCGATGTTCTTCTTCTGCGTGTCGGTGACCTCGCCGTCGACGCAGTTCGTCGCCTCGGAATCCGGCGGGCAGAGGAAGATCGAGACCTGGACGCGGTCGTACCAGTAGTCCTTCATCTGCCCGACCTGCATCTGCAGGAGGATCGCGGCGCCGACGAAGAGGAGGGAGACGAAGGTGACGAGGACGACGGAGAGGACCATCGAGAAGTTCTTCTTCAGGCCCGATCCGACCTCGGAGAGGATGAAGCCGGCCCTCATGAGGCGACTCCGTACGTGCCGTGCTCGACGTCGCGGACGATGCGGCCCTCTTTGAGTTCGATGACGCGCTTGGCCATCCGGTTGACGATCTCCCCGTCGTGGGTGGCCATGAGCACGGTGGTGCCGTTGCGGTTGATCTTCTCGAGCACCGACATGATGTCAGCGCTGGTCACGGGGTCGAGGTTGCCCGTCGGCTCGTCGGCGAGGAGGATCCCGGGCTTGTTGACGACGGCGCGGGCGATCGCGACGCGCTGCTGCTCACCGCCGGAGAGCTCATACGGGTAGCGCTTCTCCTTGCCGGCCAGGCCCACGGTCTCGAGGACGTCGGGCACGAGCGTCGACATCGATGCCCGTGACTTGCCGATGACCTGGAGGGCGAAGGCGACATTGGCGAAGACCGTCTTGTTCGGCAGCAGCCGGAAGTCCTGGAACACCGTGCCGATGCCGCGGCGCAGGTAGGGGACCCGCCAGGAGGGCATCTTCACCACGGACTTCCCCGCCACGGAGATCCGCCCCTTCGTCGGCACCTCTTCGCGGAGGATGAGGCGGATGACCGTCGACTTGCCCGATCCCGAGGCTCCGACGAGGAACACGAATTCCCCGCGGTCAGCCTCGAACGAGATGGAGTCGAGGGCCGCCCGGGTGCGGGTGTCGTAGGACTTCGAAACGGAGTCGAATGTGATCAAGAGGGTCTTCAATCATGTCGCGGATGGCTCGGCCGCTTCCACTGTACGTAACAGTTCCGTGATGTGCGCGGAGGCGGCGGGGCGTGTGTTGCGCATCTGATGAAGTTCACAGTCCCACCACGATGCGTTCACCCGCGCCGAGGCGGCGGTGCCGTGGGGTCGGAGCGCCGAGGCGGTGGTGCGGCGGCGTCACTCCTCCTCGGCGTTCTCCTGCTGCTTGCGCCAGCGGATGCCCGCTTCGATGAGTCCGTCGAGGTCACCGTCGAACACGGCCTGGGGATTGTTGACCTCGTACCCGGTGCGCAGATCCTTGACCATCTGGTAGGGGTGCGTGACGTACGAGCGCATCTGATCTCCCCAGCTGGCCTTGATATCGCCGGCGAGCTCCTTCTTCTGCGCGGCCTCCTCCTGGCGCTTGCGCTCGAGGAGCCGCGACTGGAGGACCCGCATTGCGGCCTCCTTGTTCTGGATCTGCGACTTCTCGTTCTGCATGCTCACGACGACGCCGGTCGGAAGGTGCGTGATGCGCACGGCGGAGTCGGTCGTGTTGACGGATTGGCCGCCGGGTCCCGAGGACCGGTAGACGTCGATGCGCAGGTCGTTCTCGTCGACCTCGATGTGGTCGGTCGACTCGATGAGCGGGACGACCTCGACGGCGGCGAAGGAGGTCTGGCGGCGGCCCTGGTTGTCGAAGGGGCTGATGCGCACGAGGCGATGCGTGCCGGCCTCGACCGACAGCGTGCCGTAGGCGTAGGGGGCGTTGACCTGGATCGTCGCGGACTTGATGCCGGCGCCTTCGGCGTAGGAGGTGTCGAGCTCCTGGACGTTGTAGCCGCAGCCCTCGGCCCAGCGGATGTACATGCGGATGAGCATCTGCGCCCAGTCCGTCGCGTCGTCGCCGCCGGCACCGGAGCGGACCGTGACGACCGCAGAGCGCTCATCGTATTCGCCGGAGAGCAGGGTCGAGATCTCGAGTTCGCCGAGCTGATCCTTGAGCTTGGCGATGTCGCGTTCGGCCTCGACGAGCGAATCCGAGTCGCCTTCGGCTTCGGACATCTCGATGAGGAGTTCGGCGTCGTCGATGCGCTCCCCGAACTTCTCGAGCTTCTCGAGCGTGCCCTGCTTGTGCGAGAGCTTCGCCGAGGTCTTCTGCGCCGAATCGGGGTCGTCCCAGAACGTCGGGGCCGATGCTTCCTCGGTGAGCTCGGCGACCTCGTCACGCAGAGTCGGCAGGTCGGAGACGTCGAGGATCGCCTGATAGGTGCTGCGGAGGTTGGCGATTTCGGAAGCGTGATCAGTCGTGGCCATAATGCCTCGATTCTAGTCCATGGGGCACAGCCCCTCGGAACCGCCGAGCCGACGGACGCGGACGGCGGACGGATCAGGCCGGATAAAACCTCACCGAATCGCCTCCTTAACTACATCTATGACATTTATCCGATGTCACCAGAAGTTATCCACAGATTGTGAGAAAGTCTGGATAAATGGGAATTTCGCGGATACATTGACAACCTATTGCCCGCCGCTCACACCGACGGACTCGCCGATCGCCACCGAGGGATTCACTGTGGAAGCCACCGAGGTCATCACGAGCGAGGTCCACAAGAGGATCCGAGACCTCGACGTGGATCCCCGCACCGATGTCCAGCGTTCCCGCGAAGTCATCCGCTCGGTGATCTCCGAATACGACGAGCGCAGTCTCACCGCGGACCTTCCGCCGCTGACGGACAAAGAGGCGACGTTCCGATTCATCGACAATCAGCTCTCCGGCTACGGCGCCCTTCAGGACTACTTCGAGGACCCCCGCGTCGAGGAGATATGGATCAACTCGCCGAGCGAGGTGTTCATCGCCGTCGACGGTGTCCACCAGCTCACGACGACGAAGCTGACCAGCGCCGAACTCGACGACCTCATCGAGCGGATGCTGCGCACGTCGGGTCGCCGGGTCGACCTCTCACAGCCCTTCGTCGACGCCATGCTTCCCGACGGCTCCCGGCTCCACGTCGTCCTCCCCGACATCACACGCTCCTCCCCGGCAGTGAACATCCGCAAATTCATCCAGCGGCCCCGCAACCTCGCCGCCCTCGTCGCCCAGGGCTCACTGACTCCCCCAGCGGCCCGCTTCCTCGACGCCGCCGTGAGCTGCGGTGCGAACATCCTCGTCTCCGGCGCCACCCAGGCGGGAAAGACGACGATGCTCAACGCTCTGGCCGGGTCGATCCCCGCCCGCGAACGCATCGTCAGCTGCGAGGAGGTCTTCGAACTCAACCTCCCCAGCCGCGACTGGGTTCCGATGCAGTGCCGCCAGCCCTCGCTCGAAGGCACCGGCGCTGTGACCCTCCGCGCACTCGTCAAAGAGGCCCTGCGGATGCGCCCGACGCGGATCATCGTCGGGGAGGTCAGGGAAGCCGAGAGCCTCGACCTCCTCGTCGCCCTGAATTCGGGGCTGCCCGGCATGGGCACGATCCATGCGAACTCCGCGCGTGCGGCGATCACGAAGATCTCGACCCTGCCGCTGCTCGCCGGAGCGAACATCTCGTCGTCGTTCGTCGTCCCGACGGTGGCGGTGAGCATCGACGTCGTCGTCCACCTGCGACGCGACAACAGCGGGGTCCGCCACGTCAACGAGATCTGCGCGGTGCCCGGCGGAGTCGAAGGCGACGTCATCGAACTCGACACCCTCTTCCATTCCCCGCACGGGACGCTGGTGCGCGGACAGGGGTTCGGCCACCTCGGCGAGCGCTTCTCCGCGATCGGCAAGGACCTCCACCAGATCTTGGAAGCGGCATGAGCTACTCGCAGCTGAGCCTGCTCGTGGGAGCCTGCCTCGGCGCGGGACTGCTGCTCATCTGGATGTCCCTGTGGGAACAGACGGCGAGGCGCCGGCAGCAGCGCCGGTGGATCCGCGAACTCGACGACATGCTCACCGGTGCGGGATTCCCGCGCCTGCGCCCCCTCCACCTGCTCCTGCTGACGATCGCCGTCTTCCTCACCGTCACCGCCGTCGCCACCGTGCTCACCCGCTCGTGGGCGATCGCCCTGTGCTTCGGCCTCTTCGCCTCGTGGCTGCCCTACCGGTACCTGCAGCACCGTGCGCGCTCGAAGCAGGTGCTGCGTCGCGAACTCTGGCCCGAGACCCTCGACCATCTCAATTCCGGTGTGCGGGCGGGACTCTCACTGCCCGAAGCGCTGAGTTCGCTCGCCCACCGCGGACCCGAGCCGCTGCGGCCGCTCTTCGAGGTCTTCGCCGAGGAGTATCGCGCAAGCGGCTCCTTCGCGATCGCCCTCGAACGCTTCCGCCAGGTCAGCGCTGATCCTGTCGCCGACCGCATCGTCGCGGCCCTGAGCGTGACCCGGCAGGTCGGCGGCAGCGACCTGGGCACGATGCTGCGGGCTCTGGCCCAGTTCGTCCGCGACGACGCCCGCACCCGCAACGAACTCTCCGCCCGCCAGCAGTGGACCGTCAACGGCGCCCGCTTGGCCGTCGCCGCCCCCTGGGTCGTCCTCGCGTTCCTCTCGACCCGCCCCGAGACCGCTGCGGCCTACAACTCACAGGCCGGGCTCATCCTCCTGGCCGCGGGCTTCGTCGTCTCCCTCCTCGCCTACCAGGCGATGAAGCGGATCGGCCGCCTTCCGCAGGAACCGCGCGTCATCGAGGGCTCCTCCCTGGCCCGGTCCCCGTTCCACCGCAGCGCCGAGGCGGGTGAGGCCTGATGACCGACCCGCTCACTCTCCTGCTCCTCGGCGCATTCAACGGCGTCGCCCTCACCGTGTTCGTCCTCGCCCTGCCTCCGCTGCGGCGTCCGACCCTGTCGTCGCGCATCGCACCGTACCTGCGCGATCAGGAGGCGCTCGTCGACGTCTACGCCCCGCCGACACCCCGGAAGGAGGGCGTTCTCGGGGCGCTCCGGCAGGCGGCCCTGACGGCGACGACATGGGTGACCTCGCGCATCACCACCGATGCGACCCTCAACCTGCGCATCGGCCGCCTCGGTGGGAGAGCGACGATCGAGAGGTTCCGGACGAATCAGATCCTCAGCATCCTCGTCGGCATGATCGCCGGCGGGGGCCTCGCCGGACTCATCAGCGCGCAGCGCGGGTTCTCCCCCATCGTCGTCATCGTCCTCGTCGTCAGCGGCGGGGTCGCCGGCCACATCGTCAACGACTGGCGTCTCAGCCAGGCGATCGCGCGTCACGAATCCCGCATCCTCGCCGAGTTCCCCACCGTCGCAGAACTCCTCGCCCTCTCGATCACCGCAGGTGAGGGAATCGTCGAAGCACTCGAACGGGTGTGCCGGACCTGTTCGGGCGACCTCGTCGACGAACTGCGCACCGCGCTGTCGGCGACCCGGACCGGCACTCCCCTCGTCGAGGCCCTCGACCAGATGGCCACGCGCATCGCGATTCCGGAGATCGTCCAGTTCGTCGACGGACTCGCCGTCTCGATGACTCGCGGCACCCCACTCGCCGAGGTGCTGCGCTCCCAGGCCGCCGACGTCCGCGAGCAGTCGCGGCGGCACCTCCTCGAACTCTCCGGACGCAAGGAGATCGGCATGCTCGTGCCCGTCGTCGTCTTCGTCCTGCCCGTCACCGTGATCTTCGCCGTCTTCCCCTCCCTCGCCGTCCTCGACCTCAGCCCCTGACCGAGACGCCCAGCCGCTTTCCGCTCCCCTGTCCTCATCCGCCCCGACGCCCTTGCTCCCTCACCCGACCTCCCCAGCCATCGACCGACGCAACGAAGAAGTCGCAACGAAGAAGGAGACATGATGTTCCACCGGTTCATGACACATCTGACCCTGCTCACCCTCGGGTGGATCGACGACGACACCTCTCCACCGGCTACCCGGCACGGCGCCGGTGACGACGGGCATCGCGGCGACCGTCCCGATCGCGGCGATGTGCCCGGCTGGGTGCTCATCACATTGATGACCGCAGGACTCGTCGTCGCCCTCTGGGCGCTCGCCGGCGAAGCCTTCACCTCGATGTTCGAGGACGCGATGAACAAGGTCCGAGGTGCCGGGTGAGCCGAGCACTGCGCGGCGACGCCCCTGCTGCTGCGTCCCCGCCGACAGGGGGCGCGGCCGGTGACAGCGCGGCCGGCAGCGGTGCGGTCGACAGCGGTGCGGTCGACGGTGACGCGGCCGATGTGGGTGCGCGCTCCGAGGACGGTGCGGTCAGCGGCGCGGACACCGGATCCGCGATCGCCGAGTTCGCCCTCGTCGCGTCTCTGCTCGCCCTCGTTCTCGCCGGCGCCCTGCAGATCGGTCTGGTCATCCACGTCCGCAACACCGTCATCGACTCGGCCATCGCCGGTGCCCGGCAGGCGGGACTCGCCGATCAGACGGCCGGCGACGGCAGGCGGCTGACCGCGCAGCTCATCACGGCCTCGCTCGGCGAACGGTACGCCGAGGCGATCTCCGTCGACACCGAGAGCAACGGGAACGTCGAGATCGTCGAAGTCCGGGTCCGCACTCCACTGCCCGTGCTCGGACTCTGGGGACCCGCCGAGGTGTGGGACCTGCGGGGACGCTCGATCGTCGAGGACATCGACCGTGACTGAACCCGCCGGCCTCCCGTGCGTCGACCCCGCCGGCCGACCCGCCGGCCCTGCCGACCCACCCGTCGCTTCGGACGCCGAGACGCAGGCCAGGTTCGCTCTCCCCGATGCGGGGACCGCGGTCATCGAGTTCATCTTCGCCGCGGTCATCCTCCTCATCCCCGTCGTCTACCTCATGCTCGCGCTCTCCCAGCTGCAGGCGGCCGGCTACGCGACGACCTCGGCGGCGGTGTCGGCCTCCCGGATCGCCGCCCGCGACGCGAACCCCTCGCAGCAGCGCGCCGAGGATGTCGCCGCCATGCATTTCGCCGACTTCGGTCTCCGCGATGTTCCCATCACCATCACCTACTCATGTTCAGGACCCTGTGGACGCGCGGGCTCTCTCGTCACCGCTGACGTCGAAACGCGGGTTCCGCTGCCGGGGATCCCCCTGATCTTCGGTTCGGAGAACTCCCCGCACATCACCATGCGGGCCTCGCATTCCGATGTCGTCGCGACCACCGGAAACGGGTGAGTCGACGATGTCCCTGACGACGAGGTCCACCGCTCCCGGTCCCCGCCCGGCCGACGAGGGGTCGATCACTCCCCTGGCGATCGGCTTCGTCGTCATCGCGCTCCTGCTGGCGTTCCTCATCGCCGCCCTCACGGACCTGCACATGGCCCGTCGCGAGCTCCAGGCGATGGCCGATTCGGCAGCCCTCGCGGCCTCCGACTCGTTCGAACCCGCCCCGGACGGAGAACCCGGACTCGTGTTCTCGCCGCCCGCGGCGCAGCGGGCGGCGGCGCGCTACGTCTCGGCCGTCCCCTCGCCCGAGGGCCTCGACAACGTCGGCATCCGCGCCGACGTCGACGGCGAGGCCTCGGTCGTCATCCGTCTGCGCGCCGACTACACCCCGGCGCTGCTCTCCCCCTTCGTTCCCGGACTCATCGAACTCAGTGCCACCGCCTCGGCGCGAGGGTCACTGCGGATCTCATGACAGCGGACTCGCGTGCCCGAACCTGTGGACATCGGACCGACTCGCGTGCTGTGAGCCTGTGAACGCCCAGCGCTCGTCCACAGGGGGCGGATGAGGGCTTGCCGACTGGCACCGGTTCACCAGACTCTGATGCGATGAAGGTCAGCGGAGTCGTCCAGCGAGTCGAGGTCAGCGGTGCCGTTCGCACGGACGTCCTCGACGCCGACGGCGAGCAGCCCGTCCTCGATGTGCTCCGCTCGGTCATCGATGATCCTGTCACCGTCGACGATCTCCTCGCCTCCAACCCGGGCTCGCCTCCACCGCCCGATGATCCAGCGGCCTGGGTTGAGTCGATGACGTGGGGCCAATGGCGCGGACTCCACCCGGTCACCCTCCTCGGGGCCAGTGCCTTCGAGCGCGGCAGCGGCAGCACGACGGTGACGGTGCTCGCCGGCCCCGATTCGGGATTCACCCTCGCCATCGACCCACGCCAGACCCTCATCGGTCGTGTTCCGTCTCCCGACAGCCTCCTCATCGCCGACCCCTGCCTCTCGCGCGCTCCGGTCAGACTCCGCCTCGCTCCCGCGGGACTGCGCACGCAGAGCCTCGTCGGATCCACCGTGTTCCTCCCCGAGCTCGACCGCGATCAGCTGCCTGAGACACCGACCGGCGGGATACTGAGCACCGCCGGCAGCGAGACGATCCATGTCGCACCGCACGCGGTCGACGAACCGCGCGCGGCCCGTCCGCCGCAGTGGTGGGCATTCCTCATCCCCATCGGCATCGGCATCGCCCTCGCGCTGCTCACCGGCATGTGGTGGTTTCTCCTCTTCAGCCTCTCGGCGCCCCTGTCGGGATACATCGCCCACCTCGTCGAGAAGCGCCGTTATGCCCGTGACGTGGAGACGCACCGGATCGAGCGCGCACACGCGATCGACGACGCCTCGACGAGAGCCCTCCGACTCGTCGCGCAGCGACAGCGCACGGCACGCGCCTCACCGGGCCTGTGTCTGGGGTTCGGTGCGATCCTCAGTCGCATCTCACTGGCACCCGAGATCGACGACCGCGTCGATCGCTTCGACGACCATGCCGTCGTCAGCGATGTCCCCATCTGCATCGACCCGCGATCGACCGCGGTGGTCGTCACCGGTGTACGCGCGCACCTGCTGCCGATGATGCTCGCCTGGCTGGCCGACCGCCGGTGGGAGTGGGCACCATCGGCCGACGTGCAGGAGCTGCCGGAACTCGTCGGCGCGCTCGAGCAGGACGAGCCCGCCACAGCGGCGACTCGCCCCTCGGAGCGCATCAGCGTCGATCTGCGGACCGAGGGCACTGTGACCACCCTCCGCCTCGGGGCGCCCCAGCCGAAGAGCACCGTCTCCCTCGTTCTCGGCGATCTCGCTCAAGCGCGGACGACGACGTCGACGGCACCGGAGGGCCCGGTGCCCGGCCGTGCGTTCACGGCGACCCTGATGCCGCCGGCCCGATTCCTCACGCTCGTGCGCACCGGGATGCCGTCGGCCGGTGCCGACTCGTTCCCCTGCCACGGCCTCGGCGAGCACTGCGATGATGACCCCGAACGCACCGCGAACCGCTGGCGGCAGACTCATCCGGGGGCCGTCCCCGTCGGCCGAGGACCTCTCAGGACGGTCGGCATCGATCTCTTCGGCGACGGCCCGCACGCTCTCGTGGCCGGAACCACCGGCAGCGGCAAGTCGATGCTCCTCCAGTCGTGGCTGCTGTCCCTGGCCCTGCACCATCCACCCGAGCGGTTGACCTTCGTCCTCATCGACTTCAAGGGCGGAGCGACGTTCGCACCCCTGTCACGGCTGCCGCACACCGACTGCGTCCTCGACGACTTCGACTCGGCTGCGGCGTTCCGGGCGCTCGTCGCCGTCCGTGCGGAGATCACGCGGCGCGAACGGCTGCTCGCCGACCGCGGATGCGCCGACATCCTCGACCTCGACGTCCCTCCCCCACGGCTCGTCGTCGTCATCGACGAGTTCCACGCCCTCATGACCGCGCATCCCCGGGCCGCGGAACTGCTCGAGCATCTTGCCGCCCTCGGCCGGTCTCTGGGCGTCCATCTCATCCTCGCGACCCAACGGCCGCTGGGCATCGTCACCGGGCACATGAAGGCGAACATCAGCATTCGGATCTGCCTGCGCGTACGCGACGACGCCGACTCCTCCGATGTCATCGGCGTCGCCGATGCCGCGCGTCTTCCGCCGGACCGTCCCGGGGCCGCTCTCCTCGACGCGGGGTCCGCGCTCGTTCGCTTCCGCGTCGCCGTTCCCCTCACCGAGGAGCCGCCTGAGCCGACCGCTCAGCGTCCCCGACTGCGACCGTGGCAACCCGGTCGTGCCGTGCAGACGAGCGTCGCCCTCGCCGGAATCCGCATCGACAATCTCCTCACCGCAGCGCACGCGCACACCGGCGATGCGCCGCGATCCGTCGTGCCCCCGCCGCTGCCGACGGTTGATGACGTCCCCGGCACTGCGACGAGCGCGTCGTCCCGGCCGCCTGTCACCGGGATCATCGACCTCCCCGCCGCACAGCGGCAGATCGACTGGTCCTATGATCCGGCGCAGGACGGGTCGACCATCGTCGTCACCGACGACGACCCCACTGCCGTGCTCGTGACGCTGGCGGCGTCGGCAGCCGTCACCCACCGCATCGTCGCGCTCGGCCGGATCGCCGAGGTCATCGACCAGGCGGCGATCTCCTGCGGGATGCATGCCGGGTGGCGCCTGCATGCGATCCTCGACCATCTGGGTCGCCCACCGAGTTCGGGTTCGGCCGGCAGTGCGCGGGCTCGACCGCCGACACTCGTCGTGTGCGGGAACTGGGGTGAGCTCGTCGATTCCCTCGACCATCACACGGCGGCGGCGCTGGAGGGCCTCCTCTCCCATTCCCGCGATCTCGGTCTCACGCTCCTCCTTGCCGGATGCCGGTCGGGGCTGCGCATCTCCTCCCAGTTCCGCTCTCACCTCATCTTCCCGCCGAGCGCCGGCGGGGACGGTCTCAGCGTCGGTCTCTCCCGCCACCGGTTCCTCGGAACGTGGCCGCGTCTGCGCGCCGTGCTCGTCGGCCCGCGCACCGCTGAGTGCGGCGGTGACGGCGCCGACGTCCAGCTCCTCCCCTCTCGTGGCGGTGCAGGCCCGTCGGCCTTCTCACCGAGGTGGCGGGGACTCGACGAACCGGGTGACGTGAGCTCAGCGTCGCCGAGGCGGAGGGAGGACGGAACGATTCCGCTCGGCATCGACGCCTTCGGGGAACCCGTGTCCTGGGACCCGGCACGGGACGGTTCGGTGCTCACAGTGCGCGGGTCGGCGCAGAGCGGGAAATCGTCTCTGGCCCGGGCGCTCAGCGGGTGCGAGCAGGCGGAGCTGACGATCCACGACGACGCGCATCGCGAGGAACCTGCGATACTCGACGTCACGGGCGGAGGCCTCCACGTGGTGACGATGCCGCTGCGCTTCACTCCCGGCTACGGCTCGCCGCTGGCCAGCGCCCAGACGCTCGGACCCACCCTCGTCCTCGGCAGTCACACTGCTCAGGACCTCGCAGCTCTCGGATTCACCCGCCTGCCGCCCCTCGACGGCACAGCGGCGACAGGCTGGTTCGTCACCGACTCCCGAGCCCGAGCGATCAGGGTCGTCGGGTCACCGAAGCGGGGCGAATCAACCGACTCCGGGATCGACTCGACTCACTGCGTGTCCGCGGGAGGTCCCGAGAGAGTCTCATAGCGGTAGAGTTCGCTCGCCTGACCGGCGGCGAGGAGACGGTCGGCGAGCGCCGAGACCACGGGCATGCCGCTGGTGACCTCGATGACGACATCGGCGTCGACCGACAGCCTGGCCAGCAGCAGCTCGGCATCGGCGACGGCCGCCTCGAACTGCTCAGGAGAGGCGTCGGCGACGTCCTCACGGGTCTCGAACATCGAGCCGAGGATGAGCTCGGTCGCCGGCTCCTCCTCGGCGGTCCCGGGCAGGTTCGCCGCGGCGTCCTGGGCCCCGCCGACCGAAGCCGGGTCGGCCTCCCTGGCGTAGGAGACAGCGAAGGCGCTCAGCCCGCTGCCCGACCCCGAGTCACCGGAATCAGTCGCCACGGAGTCGCTCATGAGCATCGCCGCACCATGGGCACCGGCCGCCTCGGAGAGGAACGCACTGCTCACCTGACCGATCGTCAGCGGCGCGACCGCATCGTCGCGGTTGACCGCGGTGTACCACTCGAGGAACGCCTTCGTCAGCTTGACCGACCCGGTCGAGACGATCTCGAGGTCCTCGGCGCGACCACCGCCACTGGGCGGCAGGGCCCCGGCGGGAACCTTGATGACCCGTGTCGTCGTCAGCGGGGTGAAGCCGAGCGCCTCGGCGAACTTCTCCCCCACGCTGCCTGCCTCGACCCGAGCCCGCAGGTCAAGACCCTCAAGCGGGGTGCCTGCGGTCTCCGCCGACACCGCCTCGAAGAGCTCACGACCGAGACCGTGGCCGCGCTCCTCGGCGGCGACCTCGACGTTGACCCACGCGCGGTACGGGTGGAGCGGGGACTCCGCGATCGCGGCCGCGCCGACGGGAACCTCGGGGACCACCTCGGCGATGACCGACCGCAGCAGCGGGGACTCCGCGGCCGGACGGAACAGGGACCGGGCCATGTGACCGGCCGGAGTCGTCGCGTCGGAGAACACCTCGTTCAGTCGCAGATCGTCGCCGTCGGCAAGTGGTCTGATCGGCATGGTGAGCGCTCCTTGCGGCATGTCAGATGTTGATAATCTTGGCGTCATGACTGACTTAAGCGATCCTACCGCCGCCGCGCAGGCAGCGGCCACGACCATCAACTCCGCCGCTGGGATCGAGTCCCACGACATCGCCCTCGTCCTCGGATCGGGATGGGGCGGAGCGGCCGAGCTGCTGGGCGAGACGATCAGCGAAGTCCCCGCAGCCGAGGTCCCCGGATTCCACGCCCCGGCCGTCGCCGGCCACGTCCCCACGCTGCGCACCGTGCGCATCGCCTCGAGCGGGAAGCACGCCCTCGTCCTCGGATCGCGCACCCACTACTACGAAGGCAAGGGCGTGCGCGCCGTCGCCCACGGTGTGCGCACGGCTGCCGCCGCCGGCTGCACCAGCCTCGTGCTCACCAACGGCTGCGGTGGACTCAACCGCAATTGGGCCCCGGGCACCCCGGTCCTCATCTCCGACCACATCAACCTCACCGGCACCTCCCCCATCGAAGGTGCGAACTTCGTCGACCTCACCGACCTCTACTCGCCGCGGATGCGGGCGATCGCCAAGGAGATCGATCCGACACTCGACGAAGGCGTCTACGCCCAGTTCCGCGGCCCCCACTACGAGACCCCGGCCGAGGTGCAGATGGCAGGCATCCTCGGCGCCGACCTCGTCGGCATGTCGACGACGCTCGAGGCCATCGCCGCCCGGCAGGCCGGGCTCGAGCTCATGGGCATCTCGCTCGTGACGAACCTCGCCGCCGGCATCCAGGAGACCCCGCTCTCCCACGCCGAGGTCATCGAGGCCGGAGCCGCCGCAGCCCCGCGGATCTCCCAGCTGCTCGCCGACATCGTCGGAAAGCTCTGAGGCCGGTGAGCGAATCGATGAGCGAATCGAACAGCAGCAGCACCGAGAATCCGGTCCGGGTCGCCGACCGCTTCACGACGGGCTTCGACGCCGACATCGTCCGCGCGTGGATCGCCGATGACCCCGATGCGCAGACGGCGACGTCGCTGACGGCGATCCTCGCCGAGGCGGAGGCCGGTGACGCAGCCGCGCGAGCTGACCTTTCAGATCGGTTCTCCGGTCCCCTCGTCTTCGGCACCGCGGGCCTGCGCGGGGAGATCGCGGCCGGGCCCAACCGGATGAACCGCTCCGTCGTCATCCGCGCCGCTGCCGGACTCTCGGCGTTCCTCAACGAGACCGTCGGCCCCGGCTTCCGCGTCGTCATCGGCTGCGATGCCCGGTACAAGTCCTCCGACTTCGCCCGCGACACCGCGGCCGTCGTCACCGCCGCCGGCGGGGTCGCCATCCAACTGCCCGAACAGCTGCCGACTCCGCTGACGGCGTTCGCGCTCACCCACCTCGGCGCCGATGCCGCCGTCATGGTCACCGCGAGCCACAACCCGCCCGCCGACAACGGCTACAAGGTCTACCTCGGGGAGCGGCCGCTGCTCGCGATCGAACCGGACCCGCTCACTGCTCGTGCGGGCGCGGGCGCGCAGATCGTTCCCCCCGCCGACGCACTCATCGCCGAGAGGATCGCCGCCGTCCCGTCCGTCGCGTCGGTGCCGCGCGCCGAATCGGGCTGGGAGCACCTCGATGACTCGATCATCGAGGCCTACCTCGAGAGCATCGAGGCCCTGGGTGTGCGCGCGAGCGCGGACCTGTCGATCGTGCTCACCTCGCTCCACGGCGTCGGGGCGACCGTCGCCGAGGCGGCACTGGCGCTCACCGGGTTCGAGAACCTCCACCCGGTGGCCGTTCAGCAGAAGCCGGACCCCGACTTCCCGACCGTCGCCTTCCCCAACCCCGAAGAGGCCGGCGCCCTCGACGAGGCGTATGCCCTGGCCAGCGAGGTCGGCGCCGATCTCATCATCGCCAACGACCCCGACGCGGACCGGTTCTCCGCGGCGATCCCCGATCCTTCTGCCCCCACCGGGTACCGTCAGCTCACCGGCGACGAGGTGGGACTCCTCCTCGGCGAGGACATCGCCTCCAGACTTGCGGCGTCCGCTGCGTCGGACGGGACCGACGCTGTCGCGACCGCCTCCGACACCGCCGGGCCCGTCTTCGCGAATTCGATCGTCTCTTCGCGCGGGCTCGCCGCCGCTGTACGCGCCCACGGTTTCCCCGCAGTACAGACGCTCACCGGCTTCAAGTGGATCTCCCGGGTGCCCGGTCTCGTCTTCGGCTACGAGGAGGCGCTCGGCTACTGCGTCGACCCGACCGTCGTCCGCGACAAGGACGGAATCTCCGCGGCCGTGACCTTCGCCGCGCTGGCGTCTCGCCTCAAGCGGGACGGATCGACGATCGATGCCGAACTCGACCGCATCCGCACCCGCGACGGCGTCTTCGCGACGGCACCGCTGAGCTTCCGCCTCGACGACGTCTCCCTCATCGCCTCGGCGATGGAGAAGCTGCGGCAGGCTCCGCCGACCGCGCTGGCCGGGTCGCCCGTCACCGAGGTCCATGATCTCTCGTCCGGGTACGACGGCTTGCCGCCGACCGACGGCATCCTCCTGCTCTCGGAGGCGAACTCGCGGGTCATCGTCCGGCCTTCGGGCACCGAGCCGAAGCTCAAGTGCTATCTCGAGGTCGTCGGCGCCCCATCGCTAGGACCGTCGTTGCAGGAGAGACTGAGCACGATCACGACCGAGCTCAAGGCCTACTTCGGACTCTGAGGTCGGCACGGGGCGTCAGCACGGGGGCTATGAGAGCGCTGGCGCACCTCGATCAAGCGCGGGAGCGGATCGAGGGCCGTGCACGCGCCCGCATCCGCTCTGCCGCTTGATCGAGCATCACGGTCCTCGGCACCTGTGTGTCCCTTCGTCAGACACCATCCGTTGTGTTTATGGCGTTTGGGAGCCATTCTGAATGCATGGACGCACAGTGGATGTCGACAGGTGAAGTCGCCAAGATTCTCGGCGTCTCACGTCAGCACATCGTGGATCTCTGTGAGCGCGGCGAACTGCCGTTCACGAAGGTGGGCACCCATCGTCGCATCCGACGGGCCGATCTCAATGGCCTGTTCAGAACTCACCTCGACGAAGGCCAGCTGCGGTCGCTCTGGCTGCACAGGGCCGTCCTCGGTGAGCTCGTGGCCAATCCCTCCGACGTCGTCGCTACAGCACGCGACAATGTCAGACGGTGGCGGCGCGTCCATCGACCAGACGGCATGTCGGCGCACTACCTTGACCACTGGGATCGGGTGCTCGACGGAGACATCGACGATATTGCGCGAGTTCTCGTCGGCACCGACGAACTCTCGACAGAGCTTCGCCAGAACAGCCCGTTCGCCGGAGTCCTGAGCCCAGCGAGGCGAAATCAAGTGCTTGCCGCCTTTCGGGCGCACGGCCGTCCACGGCGACAAGAAGCCTCATGAATCGATTGCAATTGGCACACATTCTCCGGGCAGCCTCCTCCGTGTCCAATTGGCGCGGATCGAAGGCCGTGCACGCGCCCGCATCCGCACTTCAGCTTGATCGAGCGTCACTGCTCTCGGTGTATTGCACCGTGACATTCGTTGTCGATCGACGGCGAGGTGGCATTCCAACGAGGCGTCGTCATAGCCCCATGGCATCGACGCGGCCACCCGTTCGCAGCTCCGCTTCCGCCTCAGGAGATGACCTGGACCGGGCAACGGGCGACTCCCGAGCGTGCGATGCGAACATCTGCTGTCACGAGCGTCAGGTCGTGCGATTCAGCGACGGCGACATACCCGGCATCGTATGTGCTCAGATTGGCTCTGAGTTCCCACATCCTCGCAATGTGCGGGCCGGTGGGAGCGGTCATCACGACCAGCTGAGCCACCCAGTCAACCGCACGCTCGGCGTCAGCGGCGTCGAGTTTTCCTCCCAGCGTCAGTCCTCTGATCACCGAGAGCACCTCGGTACGCCAATGCTCGGGAACCATCCACGCCGGATCACCGCGCAGAATCTCGATGGCCGAGGTCCGTCGGGGTTCGGTCTCCGGATCCGCGAACATCAGCGCCACTGCCGACGCGTCTGGAACGATCATGACCGTCAGGCCGACCGACCGGTATCAATGACATCGAGAACATCGTCGACGCTGAAGTTCCGCTGCCCCTCCCAGGTCGAGATCTCGTCGATGACACGCGCATTGTCGGCGAACCGTGCTTCCCGGATGATGACGTCGCGGAGGTACGAGCTCAGACTCTGGCCCTTCTCGCGCGCACGAGCGGCCAGCTGATCGCGAATCTCGGGCGGAACGTCGCGAATCTGAATGGCAGTCATGACACGATCATACGCGCCCTGCATGCAGGTTGCATGCACAGTGCATCAGCATCGGCGGCCCAGACGTATCCGAGGGTGCCGGATCATGCTCGATCAAGCGTTAGTGCGGATCTGGGGCCGTGCACGCGCCCGCATCCGCACTAACACTTGATCGAGCGGCCGCCGGGGCGCTGGCGCGCGGCATGCGCCAGTACGCGTCAGGCGGAGCACCGGGGCGCGTCAGGTGCAGCGCCGGGGCGTGCCAGTCAGTCGGAGAGTCCCGCGAGGATCGCGGCGGACCCCGACAGGCCGAGGCGCGAGGCACCGGCGGCGATCATCTCCTCGGCCGCCTCGACGGTGCGGATCCCACCGGAGGCTTTGACGCCGAGGCGGTCGCCGACGGTCTCGCGCATGAGCGCCACCGCGTGCGCACTGGCCCCGCCGGCCGGGTGGAAACCGGTCGAGGTCTTGACGAAGTCGGCTCCGGCTGCCTCGGCGCGCCGGCTGACCTCGACGATCTGCTCATCGGTCAGTGCCGCGGATTCGATGATCACCTTGACGAGCGCGTCCCCGCTGGCCTCGACGACACCGCGGATGTCGGCCTCGACGGCGTCGAAGTCCCCGGCGATCGCCTGCCCGATGTTGATGACCATGTCGACCTCAGCGGCGCCGTCGGCGACGGCCCGCTCGGTCTCGGCGGCCTTGATCTCCGGCTTCACCTGACCGCTGGGGAACCCGACGACGGTCGCGACAACGAGGTCACCGGTGTCGGTGAGCGGCAGCATCGACGGCGAGACGCACACGGCGAGGACGCCGAGGTCTCTCGCCTCGGCGACGAGCGCATCGACATCGGCCCGCGTCGCCTCCGGCTTGAGCAGGGTGTGGTCGATCATAGCGGCGACGTCGGAGCGGCTGGTCATGGTGTCCTCCAATGGATGTGTATGGGAGTGCTGTGTGCGGTGATGGAAGGGCGGGGCCGGTGGCAGGTCACGCCGGTGACAGCCCCCAGCGGCAACGGGCGCAAGCCTACGTGATCGTCTCGAGGACGATCGAGTCCGGCACCGCGGCGGCATCGCCGCCGATCTCGTAGGCCCCGACGAGAGACTCGAGGGCGCGCTCGAAGCGCTCAGGCGTGTCGGTGTGCAGGGTGAGCAGCGGGTCACCGGCGGCGACAGTGTCACCGGGCTTGGCGTGGAGTTCGATGCCGGCGACCGCCTGCACCGGATCCTCCTTGCGCGCGCGTCCGGCGCCGAGCCGCCACGAGGCGACCCCGACGGAGAGCGCATCGAGCTTCGTCAGCACCCCGGATTCGGGGGCGAAGACGACCTCGGTGTTCGCAGCCACGGGCAGCGGGGCGTCCGGATCGCCGTTCTGGGCGCGGATCATCGCCTTCCACTTGTCCATCGCCCGACCGTCGGAGAGCGCGGCCCGGACGTCGACGTCGGTTCGTCCCGCCAGCCGCAGCATCTCCTCGGCGAGAGCCACGGTGAGGTCGACGACATCGGCGGGCCCGCCTCCGGCGAGGACCTCGACGGACTCGCGGACCTCGAGGGCATTGCCGACGGTGAGCCCGAGCGGCGTCGACATGTCTGTGAGCAGCGCCGAGGTCTTCACTCCGGCGGCCTTCCCGAGCCCGACCATGGTCTCGGCGAGCCGGCGTGCCTTCCCGATGTCCTTCATGAACGCCCCGGACCCGACCTTGACGTCGAGGACGAGGCCGGCGGTGCCCTCGGCGATCTTCTTCGACATGATCGATGAGGCGATGAGCGGAACGCAGTCGACGGTGGCGGTCGTGTCCCGCAGGGCGTAGAGCTTCTTGTCCGCCGGGGCGAGCCCGGAACCGGCGGCGCAGATGACTGCCCCGATGTCCTCGAGCTGCGTGAGGATCTCCTCGTTCGACAGGTTCGCCTGCCAGCCGGGGATCGCTTCGAGCTTGTCGAGCGTGCCACCCGTGTGTCCGAGGCCGCGCCCGGACAGCTGCGGGACGGCGACGTCGAAGACCGCGACGAGGGGCGCGAGCGGCAGGGTGATCTTGTCCCCGACACCGCCCGTCGAGTGCTTGTCCGAGGTGGTGCGCGTCAGCGAGGAGAAGTCCATCCGCGCCCCCGAGGCGATCATCGCCTGCGTCCAGTCGGCGATCTCGTCGGGCCCCATGTCGTTGAGGAAGATCGCCATCGCGAGCGCCGCCATCTGCTCGTCGGCGACGACCCCGCGGGTGTAGGCGTCGATGACCCAGTCGATCTGGTCCTTGGACAGCGCCCGGCCATCGCGCTTGGCGGCGATGACGTCGACGGCGTCGAATGCCTCTACGGTCACAGTGGGTGAACCTCCGGTGGTGGGTGGGAAGTGGTCAGTGCTTCGGGTGCCCGGTGCCCTCGCCGAGGTCGTCGGGACCGAAGGCGTCGGGCAGGACCTCGGCCATCGTCTTGCGTCCCGAGGGCATGTTGAGGACGAGCTCGGCTCCCCCGTGTTCGAAGAGCAGCTGACGGCAGCGCCCGCACGGGGCAAGCGTGGTGCCGTGACCGTCGACGCAGTCGAAGGCGACGAGCCGGCCGCCGCCGCTCATGAACAGATCGGAGACGAGCGAGCACTCGGCGCACAGGGTCACCCCATACGAACTGTTCTCGACATTGCAGCCGGCCACGATCCGCCCGTCGTCGACGAGGGCCGCGGCCCCGACGGGATACCGCGAATACGGGGCGTAGGCCCTGCCCATGGCGGCGACCGCGGAGGCGCGCAGCAGCTCCCAGGACTCCTCGGTCACCTCGGCGGGGATCACCTTCGCCACCGGCTCACACCAGGTGGGATCGTCCCCGAACGCATGTGCTGTCGTCATCGCATCCTCCGATCTCCGTCACACTGTCATGACTTCACGTAGGGCACACCCTCGGCGGCCGGCGGACGGACCCGTCCGACGAATCCGGCGACGGCGAGGATCGTGACGATGTAGGGCAGCATGAGCAGCAGTTCGTTGGGCACGGGCGTGCCGATCGACTGCAGCGTGTTGCCGAGGCTCTTCGAGAAGCCGAAGAGCAGCGCGGCGAAGAGCGCGCCCTTCGGGTTCCACTTGCCGAGGATCATCGCGGCCAGCGCGATGTAGCCCTGTCCGGCCGACATCTCCTTGCCGAAGGCGAGTCCGGAGCCGACGGTGAAGAACGCGCCGCCGAGGCCGGCGATCGCCCCGGCCATGATCGTGTTGCGCACCCGCGTGAAGTTGACCTTGATGCCGACGGTGTCCGCGGCCTTCGGGTGCTCGCCGACCGCCCGCATCCGCAGTCCCCACTTCGAGCGGAAGACGAAGATCTGCAGGGCGATGACGACGACGTACATGATGTAGACGAGGATGTTCTGATCGAAGAGCACCCGCCCGAGGATCGGGATGTCCGAGAGCAGCGGGATCGGCAGGTTGGGCAGCTTCTGCCGGGAGTTCCACAGCTCGGGGTTCTCGGTGAGCACCGTCGAGTAGAGGAAGTTCGTCAGGCCGACGACGAGGACGTTGAGGACGACGCCGATGATGATCTGGTTGACCCAGTACTTCACGGCGAAGAAGGTGAGCACCACGGCGACGAGGGCACCGGCGATCGGGGCGGCGAGCAGCCCGGCGTAGGGGTTCTTCACCACCGAGGCGACGACCGCGGCGAGGAACGCACCGGCGAGCAGCTGACCCTCGATCGCGATGTTGATGATGCCCGAGCGCTCACCGATGAGACCGCACATCGCACCGAAGATCAGCGGCACCGACAGGGCCAGGGCGCCGGCGAGCAGGGTGGTCAGCGGGATGACGCCGCCGCTGCCGCCGCCGGCCCACGCGAGGAACGAGAGCACGAAGACGATGCCGAAGGTGACGGGGAACCACGAGCCGAGGTCGTCCCTGCGGGTCGCGAACCAGATGCTCACGGCCGCCATGACGACGAGGATGAGCGAGAGCACGAGGCCGGTGGCCTTCGCGGACACGACGAGGTCGGGGATGGCGAAGAAGTCACCGCCGGTGGCGATCCGGAAGGTCGTATCCCCTGCCCGGCCGATGAGGCCGAAGAAGATCAGCGCGATGAGTGCGAGCACCGAGTAGACGATCGGGTACTTCCACGCGATCGGCGCGACTACCTTCGTGTGCGCACCGGTCGGGGTGTCAAGAGTCTGTGCGCTCATATCAGGACTCCTTCCGCTTGAGCACCGGTGCGGGCAGGTGGAAGATCGTCCTCACGAGCGGCGGGGCGGCGATGAGGAGGACGATGACCGACTGGACGACGAGGACGATGTCGATCGGCGTGCCGGTCTGCGACTGCATGAGGTAGCCGCCGGCCTTGAACGCGCCGAAGAGGAGCCCGGCGAAGAACGTCCCCAGCGGCTTCGACCGTCCCAGCAGCGCCACGGTGATCGCGTCGAAGCCGATGGACCCGGCGATCCCGCCGGTGAGCTTGTCCTCCGTGCCGAGCACCTGCGTGGCCCCGGCGAGACCAGCGAGGCCACCGGCGATGACCATGACGAGGACGGTGACCTTGGCCACCGAGATGCCGGCGGTGCGCGCGGCATGCGGGTTCGCGCCGACGGCCTTGAACTCGAAGCCGATCGTCGAGCGCTCGAGCAGCCACCACACGAAGATCGTCGCGAGGATCGCGAGGATGAACCCGAAGTTGAGGCGGAAGGGCAGCGGCAGGAGGAGGAACATCTGCGCCGATTCGTCGATCGTGCGCGACTGCGGGTTCGCCGACTGCGTGTGCGTGAACCACGACTGCTTGAGCAGGTAGCCGAGGAGGTAGCCGGCGATCGAGTTGAGCATGATCGTCACGATCACCTCGTTCGCCCCGGTCCGCGCCTTGAGCACGCCGGCGATGCCCGCCCAGATCGCCCCGCCGATGATGCCGCCGGCCGCGGCGATGAGCATGTGGACGACGGGCGGGAGGCTGAGCGCGTAGCCGAGGAAGCCGGCGACGGTGGCGCCGAGGATGACCTGGCCCTGGCCGCCGATGTTGAACAGTCCCGAGCGGAAAGCCAGGGCGATGCCGAGGCCGGTGAGGATGAGCGGGGTGCCGTTGACGAGCGATTCGGTCAGCGGGCGGATCGCGCGCTCAGGGGTGCGGGCGTTCCAGTCGAAGATCGCCCCGCGGAAGAGCGCGGAGTAGGCGTCGCCGACAGTCGAGAAGACCGTGGAGAAGAACGCGCCGGGAGCGGAGAAGAAGTTCCTCGCCGCAGCGATGACCTCGGCGTTGGCGAAGGCGATGAGGACACCGCCGACGAGGAGGGCGAGCACGATGGCGAGCACCGTGACCAGCCACGATCCTGAGAGGATCTCCTGGATGAGAGTCTGCTGCCGCCCGGGCTTCGCCTCGGCGGTCGGCGGCGGGGCCGGGGACGGCGCGGCCGGTGAGATGTCAGTCGTCATTCGCTCTCCTCCGCCGAGGTGGTCGCTGAGTCTGGGGTCGCGCCCGTCGCGGTGCCGGCGTCGGACGGGGCACCATCCTCGGGTGCGGTGCCTGCGGAGGCCAGCGCCTCCTCGGCGGGGACACCGGCCATCATGAGGCCGAGCGCCTCACGCGAGGTCTCGGGTCCGACGATGCCGACGATCCGACCGGAGTACATCACGGCGATGCGGTCGGCGAGCCCGTAGACCTCGTCGAGTTCGGTCGAGACGATGATGCACGGGGTGCCGGTGTCGCGTTCGGCGATGACGCGCTTGTGGACGAATTCGATCGATCCGACGTCGAGGCCGCGGGTCGGCTGGCTGGCGATGAAGAGGCGCAGCTCCCGGCCGAGCTCGCGGGAGAGCACGACCTTCTGCTGGTTGCCGCCGGACAGGGTGGAGATCGGGTCGGCGATGCTGCCGAGGCGGATGTCGAACTCATCGACCTTCTTCTTCGCCTCGGCGGTGATGACCGAGGAGCGGAGGTTGGGGCCCTTCGCGTACGGCGGGCGATCGTAGACGTCGAGGATCATGTTCTCGCGGATCGAGAACTCGGCAATGATGCCGTCGGTCGACCGGTCCTCGGGCACGAAGCCGATGCCGTCGCCCAACCGGTCCTTGACGGACGTGCCGACGAGGTTCTTCCCGTCGAGGGTGATCGTGCCCAGGCGCGGTTCGCTCAGCCCGATGATCGTCTCGGCGAGCTCGGTCTGGCCGTTGCCCTGGACACCGGCGATCGCGAGGATCTCGCCGCGACGGACATCGAAGCTGACATCGTCGACGACGACGTTCTCGGCCCGGTCGACGACGGTGAGACCGCGCACCTGGAACGTCGCCTCACCCGGGTCGGCAGGGCTCTTGTCCGTCGTCAGGGACACGTTGCGTCCGACCATCTGGCTGGCGAGCTCCGCCTCGGTGGAATCCGGGGAGGCCTCCCCGACAATCTTGCCGCGGCGGATGACGGTGATCGAATCCGCGATCGCGCGGACCTCGCGGAGCTTGTGGGTGATGAAGACGATCGACGTGCCCTGCTCCTTGAGCTGGCGCATGATCGAGATAAGCTCGTCGGTCTCCTGCGGGGTGAGCACGGCAGTGGGCTCGTCGAGGATGAGGATCTCCGCGTCGCGGGAGAGTGCCTTGATGATCTCGACCCGCTGCTGCGCGCCGACCGGCAGATCCTCGATGAGGGCGTCGGGGTCGATGTTGAACCCGAACCGCGCGGAGATCTCCGTGACCTTCCTCCGCGCCTCGGCGACGTCGATGAGGCCGAGACCCTTCGTCGGTTCGTAGCCGAGCGCGACGGATTCGGCGACGGTGAAGACCGGCACGAGCATGAAGTGCTGGTGGACCATGCCGATGCCGGCGGCCACGGCATCGCCGGGTCCGGCGAAGCTCACCGGCTTGTCGTCGATGAGGATCTCTCCCCCATCGGGGTCGTAGAGGCCGTAGAGGACGTTCATCATCGTCGACTTGCCGGCGCCGTTCTCACCGAGAAGGGCGTGGATCTCGCCCGGTTCGACGGTGAGATCGATGTGGTCGTTGGCGACGAATGATCCGAACACCTTCGTCAACCCGCGAAGCTCGAGTTTCACTGCTCGCAGCACTCCTCACAAACTTGAAAACTGCAGGGCCGAAAGACTTCGACCCTGCAGTTTAACCCAGGTGATTATTTGGGCGAGTTCTCCGACTCGACCGTGATGGTGCCGTCGATGATCTGCTTCTTGAGCTCCTCGACCTTCGTCTTGACGTCCTCGGGGACCTCGCCGTCGAAGTCGTGGTAGGGAGCCAGTCCCACACCTTCGTTCTCGAGCGTGCCGACGTAGGGCTCGGAGGTGAAGTTGCCGTCGACGCCCTGCTTGACGGTGTCCTCGACGGCGTTGGCGATCTCCTTGACCACCGAGGTGAGGATGATGTCACCGTATTCGGTCGAGTTGTAGCCGTCGGTGTCGACCCAGACGAGCTTGACGTCGCCGGCTTCCTTCGCCGCGGCTGCGGCACCGAGGCCGACGGGACCGGCGACGGGCATGACGACGTCGGCGCCCTGGGAGATCAGCTGCTTCGTCAGCTCCTGGCCCTGACCCTGGTTCTCGAAGTCACCGGAGAACGATCCCTGCTGGCTGTCCTTGTTCCAGCCGAGGAGTTCGACGTTCTTGCCGTTGTCGTCGTTGAACTTCTGCACGCCGTCGGCGAAGCCGTCCATGAAGACGGTGACCGACGGGATCTGGATGCCGCCGAACGTGCCGACCTTGCCGGACTTCGACATCGCTGCGGAGACGTAGCCGGCGAGGTACGCGGCCTCGGCGGTGTTGAAGACGAGCGGCTTCGCGTTGTCGATCTCGACCGGGTTGCCGTCGGGGTCGGAGAACGTCGAGTCGATGAGGGCGAAGTTGAGGTCGGGGTTGGCCTCAGCGGCGGTCTGGATCGCATCCTCGAGGAGGAAGCCGACGCCGAAGGTGAGGTTGCAGCCCTGCTGGACCATGTTGTCGACGTTCGGGGTGAAGTCCGCGTCGCCCTGGGATTCGGCGACCTGCTGCTGAACGCCGAGATTCTCCGTTGCCGCGTCGAGACCGGCACGGCCCGACTGGTTGAACGACTGGTCGTCCCAGCCGCCGGAGTCGGAGACCATGCAGGTGAGGTAGTCCCCGCCGGCACTGGAGTCGCTGCCGCTGCCGCCGGAGCCGCAGGCGGAGAGCACGAGGGCGGATGCGGCGATCATCGACACCGCTGATGCGAGCTTTTTCAAGGTCTACTCTTTTCTCGAAGGACCAACACTGGCGTCGGCGGTGGACCGCCGGCCGACTCATCGCGAAACTGTGAGACGACTGGGCGATCGGTCACATTTCGATGAGTTTTCGGCCAGTCTAATGCACGTGAGCCACGTCTCCCGCGCGCGTAGCACGCGAATCCGCGACACCGATATGAAAACGCAATCAACAGTCACAGTTGCAGTGCGTCCGACAGGGGCCGCTGTGCCGCCTCACGGGCCGATCACGGTGGGGCGTGCCGCGGTGCTCTAGGCTGGTGGGCGTTATGGCACATCTTCTCGGGGCCGAAGCCCTGCACCTCGAATTTCCCACGCGCATCGTCTTCGATTCGGTCACCCTCGGCGTCGACACCGGGGACATGATCGGCATCGTCGGGCGCAACGGCGACGGCAAATCCTCGCTGCTCGGGATGCTCGCCGGCACGATCACCCCCGACTCCGGACGCGTCACCTACCGCGGGGGCCTGCGGCTCGGCATGCTCACCCAGCGCGACGAGCTCGACGACGAGGCGACCGTGGGATTCTCCGTCGTCGGCGACAAGGCCGACTACGAGTGGGCCGGGGACGCGAAGATCCGCGACATCATCTCAGGCCTCATCGCCGACCTGCCCTGGGAGGCGCGGATCGGCAGCCTCTCCGGCGGCCAGCGGCGGCGCGTGGCTCTCGCGGCCCTCCTCGTCGAGGACTGGGACCTCATCATCCTCGACGAGCCGACGAACCACCTCGACGTCGACGGCATCGCCTGGCTGGCACGGCACCTGAGGAACCGGTGGCCGAAGAACTCCGGTGCCCTTCTCCTCGTCACCCACGATCGATGGTTCCTCGACGAGGTGTGCACGAAGACGTGGGAGGTTCACGACCGGATCGTCGAGCCCTTCGAAGGCGGGTACGCCGCCTACGTGCTCCAGCGCGTCGAACGCGACCGGATCGCCGCGGCCACCGAGGCGAAGCGGCAGAACCTCATGCGCAAGGAGCTCGCGTGGCTGCGCCGCGGAGCTCCCGCCCGGACGTCGAAGCCGAAGTTCCGCATCGAGGCGGCCAATCAGCTCATCGCCGATGTGCCCGAGGTCCGCAATCCCATCGAACTGAAGAAGATGGCCACGGCCAGGCTCGGCAAGGACGTCGTCGACCTCGAGGACGTGTCCGTCCACTTCGGTGACCGTGACGTCCTCGACGACGTCACGTGGCGCATCGGTCCCGGCGAACGCACGGGCATCCTCGGTCCCAACGGCGCCGGGAAGTCGACGCTGCTCGGGCTCGTCGCCGGCACGCTCGAACCGACCGCGGGGCGGGTCAAACGCGGCAAGACCGTCAAGGTCGGCGTCCTCGATCAGCAGTTCGCCGATCTCGCCCGGATCGGCGGCAGGCGGGTGCGCGAGGTCCTCGCCGAGGCGAAGACGACGTTCACGATCGAGGGCAGGGACTTCACCCCGGCACAGCTGCTCGAGCGCTTGGGGTTCGCCACGGAGCACCTCTCGGCCCGAGTCGACGACCTCTCCGGGGGCCAGAAGCGACGTCTCCAGCTCCTCATGCTCCTGATGTCCGAACCCAATGTCATCATCCTCGACGAACCCAACAATTCGATGGGTTGTTCGTTCCGGACACCTCGATTCTACCGTCGTGGCAGGGCGACGTCACGCCCTGATACTCGACGTCGGGCCCGTGGGAGGCGGTCTGTCGTGCCGTGTCGCACCGTGCCGGTCGGGAGAGGTGGTCGCTGATGGCTACACCGCTGCTGGGGGCCGAAGGGCTGCACTTGGAGTACCCGACGCGGGTGGTCTTCGACTCGCTCTCGGTCGGGATCGAGGAGGGCGACCGGATCGGGATCGTCGGTCGCAACGGCGACGGCAAATCGAGCCTGCTGGGGATGCTCTCGGGGCAGATCGAGCCGCAGGCCGGCCGGGTCACCCGGCGCGGCGGCGTGCGGTTCGGCGTGCTCGGTCAGAGTGACGACCTCGATCCGGAGGCCACGGTCGGGTACTCGATCGTCGGCGACGCTCCGGAGCATGAGTGGGCCAGCGATGCCCGCATCCGCGACGTGATCGGCGGGCTGGTCTCGGACATCTCCTGGGATGCGGTGATCGGCCGGCTCAGCGGAGGTCAGCGGCGCCGCGTAGCCCTCGCCGCCTTGCTGGTGGGTGACTACGAGCTCATCGCGCTAGATGAGCCTACGAACCATCTTGATGTGGAGGGCATCGCTTGGCTGGCTGAGCACATGAAGCGACGCTGGCCCAAGAACAGCGGCGGGCTGCTGGTCATCACGCACGATCGCTGGTTCCTCGATGAGGTCTGCACCGAGACCTGGGAGGTGCACGACGGCACGGTCGAGCCGTTCGAGGGCGGCTATGCCGCGTACGTGCTCCAGCGGGTCGAGCGGGACCGGATGGCGGCGGCGGCCGAGAGCAAGCGGCAGAACCTCATGCGCAAGGAGCTGGCCTGGCTGCGGCGGGGTGCTCCGGCGCGGACGTCGAAGCCGAAGTTCCGGATCGACGCGGCCAACGAGCTGATCGCTGACGTGCCGCCGGTGCGCAACCCCATCGAGCTGCAGCGCGTCGCGGTGGCCCGGTTGGGCAAGCAGGTCGTGGATCTGGAAGACGTGAGCGTGACCTTCGGGGATCGGAAGGTTCTCGATGACGTGACCTGGCGGATCGCTCCAGGTGAGCGAACCGGCGTCCTCGGCGCGAACGGTGCGGGCAAGTCCACGCTGCTCGGGCTGATCTGCGGCACGCTGGAGCCGACCGAGGGCCGGGTCAAGCGGGGTAAGACGGTGCAGGTCGGTATCCTCGATCAGCAGTTCTCCCAGCTCGCTGATATCGGCGGTGACCGGGTGCGCGAGGTCCTGGCCCGCACCAAGACCACGTTCCAGATCGACGGCAAGGACCTCACCCCGGCGCAGCTGCTGGAACGGCTCGGCTTCGCCCGCGAACACCTCTCGGCACGGGTCGATGACCTCTCCGGCGGTCAGAAGCGGCGGCTGCAGCTGCTGATGCTGTTGCTCAGCGAGCCGAACCTGCTGCTTCTCGATGAGCCGACGAACGATGTTGATGCGGACATGCTCGCGGCGCTGGAGGACCTGCTGGACTCCTGGCCGGGCACGTTGATAGTGGTCTCGCACGACCGCTACCTGCTGGAGCGGGTCACGGATCAGCAGTACGCGATCCTCGATGGCGGGCTGCGGCATGTGCCGGGCGGGGTGGATGAGTACCTGCGGCTGCGAGCCGCGCAGGAGCAGCAGGCCGTGACACCGTCGCCGATGAGCGCCCAGGCCGCCGAACAGAAGACGTCGTCGTCTTCGTCTTCGGAGTTGTCGGGTGCGGAGCGCCGGGCGGTGCAGAAGGAGATCGGCGCGGTCGAGCGTCGGTTGGAGAAGCTGTCGGGAATTATCGACCGCATCCATCAGCGTCTCGCCGATCACGATCAGAGCGACTACGAGGGCCTGCAAGGCCATACTGATGAGCTTCGCCAAGCGGAGGATGAGGTCGCCGAACTCGAAGAGCGGTGGCTGGAGCTATCCGAGTCGATCACCTGATGGCTCCCTGCCGTCGAGCCTGCCGCATGAGTTCGCGCCTGCCGCTTCGTGAGCGGCAGGCGCGAATGCTGATGACGATGGTTGGGGGCCGGGATGCTCAGGCCTGCGGCGGTCCGTACTCGTTTCTTGTTTCGACGGGGGTGGGTTCTCGGTAGGTCTCGGGAACCTCGTCGGCGCGGCGACTGGCTCGTGATTCTCCGATCTCCTGCAAGGTGAGACGGATCAGCATCTCCGACAGCTTGTGCAGATCGGGTGGTTCGCGATGCACCGCCCTGATAGAGAAATGTCGTTCGTCGTACCGACGCCGCGAGGTCTTCTTCACGTACTTGCCCATCGTGCACTCCTACGTCGAGACCGTCGGTTCGGCGATGGCGCGCGCCCGAGAGTTACGCTCGGTGTGCTCGTGCCACCGCACGCGGGCGAGCAGGATCAGGCTGACGGGGCCGATCCAGAGCATCTTGAGCGCTGACCAGATCGCGATGAGCACGATGATGTTGAGCCAGCCCGGCCCGCCGTCTCGGATGATGACGGTTAGCAGGCTCGCGGTGTAGAGGTATGGGATCGCGAGCAGCATTGCCGGGATGCCCCACTTGAGGCCGCGACGGGTGCGGACCTTGTCGAGCACGATATTGGTCGGCATCCATCGGCGCATGAAGGAGCGGATATGGATGCTGGCGAACCAGATGAGTCGGAACATGATGCCTCCAAGCACGTAACTGTGGTGAGGCAGTACGTGTGGAGTGTCCCGAAGGACGGCCCGAAAGGGGCCTACATGGTGAGGGGTGAAGCTGCCTCTGTGCTTCTCACTCTACGCCGCACGTACGACACGCGGTAGCCCCGCGGGCCGTGCTTGGTCGCCGGCGGCGCACCTTGCCGGTGACCGTCCGGGAAGGGGCACAGATCATGGGCAGGCTGGCAGAACAGGTAAGCGGCGAGCGGCAGGCGCGGATGATGCTGTCGATGATCGCCGAGCCCGACGACGCGATCACCGGCCGTATCCTGCACCGGGTTGGCGGGGTCGAGACGTTGCGGCTGCTCGAAGACGAGCAGGCTGCGGTGCCGGAGATGAACCGGGCTGACGCGATCGCCTGGCGCAACCGCGTCGCTCCAAGGATCGAGGACGGCATCCCCGCCCGTGTCGCGGACGCGGAACGAGCCGGCATGTCCACGCTCATCCCGACCGACGCGGACTGGCCGCACGCGTTCAACGACCTCGGCCCCCGTGCCCCGTACCTGCTGTGGATACGCGGGGCGACCTCGTTCCTTTCCGGCGCACTTGCTGATCGCGTCACGATCACCGGCGCCAGAGCCGCCAGCGAGTACGGCACGAATGTCGCCGCGCACCTCGCCGGCGACCTCGCCCAACAGGAGCGCACCATCGTCGCCGGCGGGGCCTATGGCATCGACGCCGCAGCCCACCGGGCGGCACTCGCCACCGGCGGGGGCACCATCGCGGTGCTGGCCGGCGGTGTCGATCGGCCCTACCCGCGCGGGAACGCGGACCTGCTGGATCGGATCGGGGATGTCGGGGCGCTGGTCAGCGAGGCTCCTCCTGGGGAGGCGCCGACGCGGTGGCGGTTCATGGCCCGCGCCCGTCTTCTCGGCACGCTCTCGGGAGTCACGGTGGTGCCGGAAGCGAGCTTCCGCTCGGGTTCCTTGCTCGTGCCGACCGAGGCGCACCGGCATAGCCGTGCTGTCGGTGCGGTGCCCGGCCCTGTCACGTCAGTGACCAGCGTGGGGCCGCACGAGCTCATCAAGCGCGGAGTCGCCCAGGTCGTCTCCGATACGGCAGATGTGACTGCGATGCTCGACTCGCTCGGCGATCCGGCGCGGCTCCTGAATCGGGAGACGCCGGGCCACCAGCTCGCCGCCCCGGCTTCCGGTCCGCCAGCACGGCCGGGGCCTCGCCTGTAGTCCGCCTCACGAAGCAGGCGGAGAGCTCACCACACTCATCAAGGAGAGGTACTCGGCCCATGAGCTGAGGGAGAGCGCACTCCAGCGTTTTTCATCTGACGCATTGGCGGCATGTTTCTGGGTGTTTCAGTTCGCAGCGAGAGCGTCGAGAGGGGCTACGGCCGCGTGGAACCGGTTGCCGACGAGTAGAACGACAATTTTCTTTCTAGCTCTGGAAAACACCACGTAGAGAAGTCGACTTGTCGTGGGAAACGGTTCCGACTCATAGCCCATGAAGTCTCCCTCCCGCAGTACGACGACGGTTGCGTCGGCCTCACGTCCCTTAGTCTGGTAGAGGTTCATCAGCTGGACCTCGCGCGGATTGAGCACCGAATCCGTGAGAGCCGCATAGCTCGCTTCACGAGCTTCCGCGCAGATCGCTGCAACCATCTGACGGTCATCGCGGGCGCTGCTCGTTCGTATGGCTCGTGCATGCATTACCGAGAGCAAGGTCGCCGCTTGTTGCCAGGCACCGGACTTCTGCGGTAGCCCGAGCGCATCATGCGCAGTAGCGGCTACCTCGATTGCCTCCCCAGCGGACGCGACATTGGAAAGACGCTCTCGAAGGGCGCTCAAGCGATCTTGCAAGGTCGTAGGACCTGAACCGTTTATCACCTGGTGCGCGATGGGAGGCGCCTGCCGTCCACGTTGCGCGCTCGTCAGGAACACGGCTACCGCTTCGAGAACGTTCTCCCAGGCGACATCTCCGGTATGGAATTGCACCATCGCGGTCTGGGCATCGAGGGCGGCGGCGAGTGCGTCGCTGAGACCAGCGACTTCATGCTCGATGCCGTCGGCTTCAAGCGCGTCTGAGAGAGCCGCGAGCATATCGTTGTGGTGCGTGAACACTGCCACGCCCATCTCTTCGGAGGTTAGGTCGCTAACGATCCGTGAGACTTGGCTGGTCTCGTCGGAGAGAGGTATCCCGTTTCGGATTACCAGCCTCTCGTCTTGGATTGCGTTTGTGATGGCTTCTGAGTCGAACAGGCGCTGGCGAATGGCGTTGGCGACGGCCGGGATGATCCCAGAGGGATCTCGGAAGGAGGTTTCTGGAAGCACGATGGTGTTATCTGCCCCTGCGGCCGAGCAGGCTTCGTGGATGCGCTCCACTCTGACGCCATCTTCGGCAAGGAATGTATAGATGCACTGATTCGGGTCACCGAGCAGTATCAACCTACTGTCTCGTGCTATTAGCTGAAGGAGATCTTGCTGCGCGTCGCCTGTGTCCTGAAACTCGTCAACGATCACGAGCCCCCATCGTGTGCGCAGGTGCTCTGCGACGGCGGGTGCGGCCTCAGCGATCTCAAGCGCGAGTGGGATGAGTTTGCTATATCCGATCTCGTGCTGAGCCACTCCGAGCTTCTCGCGAGCGGGACTGACGAGAACGGCGTCGCCGTGTCCGACGAGACTCCCGAATCTCCGAACTACGGAGAACGCAAGCGAGTGGAACGTCATGATGTCCACCTGGGGTCCGCGTCGGCCGAGAATTTCTCCTGCGCGCGAGGCTATGCGCGCCACTGAGGAGCGCGAGAATGAGAGGAACAGGACTCGGTCGTGGGGTTTGCTGTCCGCTACCCGTTCGAGATGAGCATGCGCTGCGGCGAGCGCGCTCGTCGTCTTTCCGACTCCCGCACCGCCGAGCACGACACTGAGCTCGGCCTGCGTCGAGACGACTTGCTCCTGTTCCGGGTTTCTTGGGGCGACGGTCATGACACATCTGGGATGTCGATGCGGCCGCGTGTATCGCTACAGATTGCTTCGATGACAGATCGCGCTATTGGTGGCTGTCGCGTCAGCGCGTGCGCCCAGACCGCCCCCAATCCCTGCTTCTTGATCACTTTCGTCGTGAGGAGGTGATCCGCGATGTCATCGTCACCGAGACTGGATGGCAGGGCGGGCATGCCGAAGTCTTCTAGGGTCTCGACCGTCTCTCGAAGCCGCTCTCCGGGTACGCCGCGGATAAGCGCGGCCTCCACGGCGGTGCGTGTGGGAAGCACGACGAGTTGTTCGACCATTCCTGCAAGGATTCCGACTGCTGGGTCTTCTTGTCCTGGTTTATCGTTGTCGACGATCGCTCGGACGTGGAATCCGAGCTTGAGGGAAATCTCGGCGATGGCAGGGAGTCGCGTGACGCCTCCATCCGACCCTGGCGGAGCGACGAGGCGGATGCCGTTAGCGGGCAGGCTGTGGTGCGGTTCATTCGTCTTTAGGAAAAGCCGCGAGGCAAGCGCGCCGTACCCTTCAACGTCGAGCGGTCCTTCTAGGAGGACAACGGTTCTCGCGCTCAGCGCCGCGAGAAGTTGCTCAAGGACCAGTCTCCGATTGACACGGCCGGCCTTGTCCGTAACCGCCGGGAGCTGATGCTGTCGTCTTTCGCCGTGGCTGACCGTAAGTCGGACGAGCTCGCCAGGGTCGAATGCTCGTACTACTTCGGGACGGCGCGTTGTGAGGATCGCTTGCCCTGCCGTTACATGGAGGAGCCGTGCCATGTGTTCGGAAGACGTCGCGCCGAGGCGGTCTCCGAAGTCATCACCGACGATGACGACACCAGATTGCGCATCTCGCGCGGCGGCGATGGCTTCAGCTGCCGAGAGTACGCTTTCGAGCGTAGAGCCCTGGGAACGGACTGGAAGAGCCCCGGCTGCCCCGATCGATATCGCTGGCTGAAGCGCTCTGAGGAGGGCAGACATGGAACCGTCATCGGCCAGGAAGCTTATGTCGGCGGAGTCTTGGATACCGAAGAGAGTCTGCGGACCAGAATCGATGACCTTATCGAGTGCGTCGGTGACCACGTCCGTCTCGGAGAACGACCCGGTAGCGGCATGGACAGCCGTGTCTAAATCGGTAAGGGCGCTGTCCAGTCCCGAAGGGTCAGTGTTCGCAAGGAGCGCTCTCAGAACCCCCTCTGCCCGTAGTTGGAGGGTCGGCGAGCTGTCGATGAACTGAACTGGCAGAGCTTCGCGCTCGATACGGCTTGCTCTCTTGAATACTCCGGCAGCGGGGTCACTCCGTGCCGGGTAATCAACCCAGTGCTCACCGGTGTCTGTATCGAGTTCATATCGTGCGCGGTAGCAAAGGCGTACGCCCAGAGCTGCGTTGCCTGCGTTGCGTGAAGTGGCGATCTCTCCGGTTTCTTGGTCGAATGTTTCCAAGTTTTCGCTGAGAAGGGTTTCGAGGTCATTTCCGAGGTCGAGCAGAGTTACCTCGACCTCTGTCAGGGACTCGTCATCGTCGTCAGCAGGTCGGTAGATATCGAGCGGGTTCACGCGGGAACGCGTGCTGCGGGGATCGAGGACGCGGCGTAGCGCCTCGACTGTGTCAGTGCGGCCGGCCTGCGGCTCACCTGCAAGCACCATGTTCTCTGGCACTACTAGTTCTGCATAGTGATAGCCGCGGAAGCGTTCGATACGGATGCGCGCGACCCTCATTGGCTTACTCCTTGCATGCTCCACGACGCACGCTGGCTGTTGGGCTTACAGCGGGACGATGAGCGTGAGTCGGTGGACCGTCTATTGTTCGGGGTCGGCGACCCCAGTACCCATCCTCCCATGAGTAGCGGACAGGACGAGCCGACGCAGCGTGACGAACCCTTGGCGCGTATGGCGAGAGGACCGCAACATGTGGTCCGCCGGGTACGCCGACGTGTCGGCGACGTTGCCCGCGACCTCACGGCCCCCTTCGCATGCTCGGCCCGATCTCAGTGCCGAGTCGTCTCGGACCCGACGCCCCACAGCCTCTAGGCTCGCACTATGGATCTCTTCGAATCAGCCCGGCTGCGCATCGCGCGCGCAGATCCGTGCGCGAGAGATGTCTGAAGCCTGGAACGACTATCTTGCGCCCCACCCGTTCGAGTTCCTCTTGCTCCGCACTTCCCCTACGCAGTATCTGGTTCGCCTTGAGCAGATCGAACCGGTGCCGCTTGAACTTCCCGCATTGTTCGGAGAATGGCTCTACAACTTACGTTCGGCTCTTGATCACGTTGTGTGGGCTTCAGCGGCACATGCGTCGGGATCGATCCCTCCGGCGGGCGAAGATGGTCTTCAGTACCCAATCTACGACACGGAGAAAGCGTGGAAACGCAATCTCTGGCGGCTCCGACCACTTCCGGAGCACCAGGTGGAGATGCTGCACACGATGCAGCCGTTCAACTCCGACCTGGATGCAAACTTTCTTGGGTGGATCAATCGGCTCGCGCGGATTGACCGCCATCGGCGTCTAGCGATGTGGACTGCCAGAGTCGCCGAAGCAGAGCCTGTCTTTCAAATCCCGAGTGGCGTCGCCCCGGCTTTGGAGTGGGGCCAGTGGGTGTTCCAGGAGGACGCTGCGATCTTGCTCGGGTGACGTTTCCCGACGCTGATTCCGCAGATGAGGTCTCGTATAATCCTCGCGTTGGTATCGACCCAGAAATTGCCGAGTGGGGCGCATCTGACTTCTGGAAGAGCATCCGCTTCTCGGAGCGCCTGAAGATGCTGATGGTCTTCGTCAACGCCGAGATCGATATCTACGACTACGATTGCACAGGAGCTCCTGCCGCCCGTAGCACTGTAACGAGCACCTTCGCTGACGAATCAGATCGTCGCAGAGAAGCGGGGCTTTTTCCAGCGATGGCGGCCCCCGAACCTGAGCCGCCGTCGTGGACAAGCGCAAGCAGCCCTCGGACCTCAAGTGTTGACCGTTTCATGGGACGCGATTTTCCAGCTCACGGCAACGGAACCGCCCGTTCCTGAAACTCCGCGTAGATGCAAGGTTCGCATGCCGCCGCTACTACAGCGTCGGCCCGAGACGCTGCGACTCACTGCGTCGGGCGCGTTCCTGCTCGGGCTGCTCGGCTTCGGCGAGCTTCTGCGCCCGGTTGAAAGCAGCGTGCGCGCGGGCGCGGTCGATCTTCTGCGCCGAGCCTTGCGGTGCCGGCCCGAGCGGAGTGTCGTCGCTGATCTGGTAGCGATCGCGGTAGGCCGCGATGGTCCGGGCATCACGCCGCCAGCGTGCCTGCTCCCGGTCACCGGACGGCGGGTCGCCGAGCGGCTGGGTCCAGGGCTCGCCGGTCTGGCGGGCGGTGTCGAGGATCGCGTCGGCGCGGGTCTCGATCAGCTCGCGGCGCTCGGTCAGCGCTTCGCGCATGTCTGCGGCGATCGGGCCTTGCGCGTGCGGGATGAGGCCGGCGATCAGCCGCGGGGTCTTTCTCGTGCGCCCCGATCCGGCTGGCTGGGTGGTGGCGCGGGCGAGGCGGTAGTGCATGACCTTGGCGATGTCGTCGGCGTCATCGAACCCGCGAGCGGCCACCAGGCGCGGGAACAGCGCGTCGACGTCGTGGTGGTTGGCCTCGGCGCGTCGCAGCTCGGCGGTCAGCGCTCCGAACGCGACCGACCCGATCGCGGCGTCGGCCTGCTCCTCGGTCAGGCCCGATTCGCGGATGAGGGCGGCCCAGCGGTCGTGTTGGGCGGCTGCGGCGATGGTCTCGTACTCGGCGGCGAGCTGGGCGATCGAGCCCCACTGGTCCTGCTCGGCGGTGATCGTCTCGTGCGCGGAGACCTCGGCCCCCGAATGCTGCAGCACCCCGAACAACACGCTCCGCCCGGTGGCTTCCTCGTTGTCCGAGGGGTGTGGTGCGGCGTGGTCGTCGGGTCGGTCGAGGACGACGTAGGCGCGATTAGATTCCTTGCCGCGGGTCATTGCGACATAGAAGTTCTCACGTGTCGAGGACGGCTCGATCAGAACGTGGGCGGTGTCGACGGTGATGCCCTGCGCCCGGTGCGCGGTGACCGCGTATCCCAGATCGACGTGCTCGGCCACGTAGTCGGCCGGCAGCACGATCGACCCGGTGCGGCGTCCGGGCTTGCGGATCGTGATCGACCCGTCATCGCGCACGTCGGTGATCTGCCACCGTTCGCCGTTGCGCACCCAGCCCCGGCCTGTGCCGGTGCGCAGGCGCCGGTCGTTGCGGCGGGTGATGATCGTGTCCCCGACCCCTGCGGACGTGCCTTCGGTCAGCGCGACCTCTCTGGTGGGGCGGATCGTGCCGTCCAGGATCAGGTCGGCGCGGGCGCGGGCGTTCAGTGCGGTTACGTCTTCGCGGGTCTCGGCGATCAGTACCGAGGCTCGTCCGGCGTCGCGGTCGGCACGCCAGGCGGTGTAGGCGGCGTCGATCATGTCCTCGGCATCACCGTCGCTGACGCGGCCGTGACCTGCGTAGGTGTCGATCACGCGGGTGCGGCCGTGGCGCAGATCGAGGGAGGCGGTCTTCTCCCACTCGTGGACGAAGCGGTGCACGTCCACGAGCTCGGGGGCGTCGTCGCGGTCGGCCACGAGCATCCCGAAGCTCCCGCCCGCGTCAACGGATTGGAGCTGCCCGTAGTCGCCGACCAGCAGCACCTTCGCGCCCGCTTCGGCTGTGAGGGCGGTGATGCGATCCAGCGACAGGGTGCCGGCAAGGGAAGCCTCGTCGATGATGACGAGCTGCCCGGCCTGGAACGTTTCCCCGTGGAGGAGATGGTTCTGCCACCACTTCGCCGTGTTCTCTGTCGCGATTCCGAGATCCTCGCCGAGGACCTCCGCGGCCACGGCAGAGGGAGCCAGGCCGACCACGGACCCGTGGCCGTGCTGCTTCTCCCATGCCCGACGCAATGCCGACATAGCGGTGGTCTTCCCGGCACCGGCCGGGCCGACCAGCACGTCGAGGACCCGGCCGGAGACTGCGATCTGGGTGAGCGCTGCGGCCTGGTCATCGCCGAGCAGGCGTCCTTCTCGGTCGGGCTTCGCGGTGATCTTCTCGACCGTCTCGACTTCGACCATCGGGCCGGTCAGGGTGCGGGAGCGTTCCAGGAGACGGTCTTCGGCATCCAGCAGCACCGTGGAGGAGAACACGGTCGAGTGGCGGGGCCGGAACACGCTGGTGCCGTCTGGGCGGCGGAACGCGGCCGGGCTGGTGGCGAGTTCGGGCGGGGTCAGCCGCAGCGAGGCTTGCTCGGCGGCATCGGCGATCATCCCCACGATCGCTTCCCGATCACTGGCGGTCGCGAATCGCCATGCCATTGACTGCCGGCTTGCCTCGGAGTGCAGGTTCCATCGCCGCCAGGTTGAGCGTTTCTCGCCGACGACCTCGACCACGGCCTGCCCGATCTCGGAGATCACCTCCAACGGCACATCATCAGCCCGCAACGGCCGCACCTGCTGCGCCTCCGCGAGGACATTGCCGGCCCAGCCGGTCGCGTCCTCATCCAGCAGACGGCCGGCCCGTTCGCGCCAGCCGGCGGTCAGGTCGGCCAGGGAGTGGACCTGCTTCTCGGGCCGGGTGGCGAGGGTGGCCTGGGCACGCAGGCGCACGATCGTCCGCGCCGAGGGCCGGCGGCCGTGCTCGGCCGTGTAGGCGGCGATGAGCCGGTCGGTCTCGGCGTCGATATCGCGGGCGCGGGAGGAGAACTCCTCGATCAGTTCCTCGCTGACTCCGGTGATCTCCCACGCCGGATTGCGGTCCCGGCCCCGATCCCGCGCCTCCCACTCCACGCCGAGCGTGCCGGTGAGGCGGTCGGCCAGTACCGCGTTGTAATGCTCCGAGAGCGCGACGACCGCCGCGTGCATCGGGCGGCCGTCCAGCGACCGCCAGCGTCCGTCCAACGCGGTCTGGACCTTGTTGGAGATCACGACGTGGGTGTGCAACTGGGGGTCCCCGGAGCGGCTGTCGTAGTGATCGAAGGCCGTGGCGATCAGCCCGGTCACGTCGACCTGTGCGACCGCGCCATCGGCGGCGGTGTAGCCGGTGCGGGTCGCGGCGATCTCGCGCTCCATGAAGTCCACGACCTCGGCGATCGCGTCGTGATGCGACTGGGCGATCAGGGCCTGCGTGCCGGCGTCGGCCACTCCCCACAACACCGAGACGGACTTCGGCACCGAGAACGTGTAGTCGAACCCCGCGACCGCACGGCGGTTGCCCCGCTCGATCTCCTCGGCCTCGATCTGGCCGATCTGCTCGGCACGCTCACCCATCCCAGGCCGGGGTCGAGGTCGGCGACGCGCTTCTCGATCCGGTCCGCGACCGAGACGTACCTTGGGAAGGCCCGCCCGAGCGGGTCGCCGCTGACGGGGTCGCGGCCCATCCCGATCAGCAACTGCAACTGCGACTCCGAGACCTCATCACCGAGGACGATCTGCCCGTCGCCGAAACCGTGCAGAGCCGACCCCATCCAAGTGCCCGGTGGTGTTCCCTCCTCCGTGTAATACCTCGTCAGCGGGGTCGAGAGGGAGCGGTCGCCATCGGCGGCAGCGATCGTGCGCAGCAGGTACTTGTACCCGTCGCCCGCGCTCATCACCCGCATCGAGACCGTCATGCAGACCAGGTGGACAGACTCACCACGACCGCCGGCGTGAGCTCGAAAACTGGCAGCGACGATTCGCTACAGGGCCGGCCCGTCGTCGGACGGGCCGCGCCGCCGGGAAGCCTGCACAGTGGGCTCGGAGGTCGAGCGGAAGGGGTTCGGGAGTTGCCGGCGTGTTGTGCCGGGGTTGCGCAACTGGTCGATCTCGCGCTGTTGCGCCCGGAGCTGCGTGTGGAGGGCTTCCTGCCTCGTGCGCAACTCGGTGAGCTGCTCGCTAATCTTCGCGTTGGCCTCGGTCAGATAGTGCATGATCGCGGCCTCGTATCGCTCGGGGTCAGAGGGTTGCAGCTCCGCGTTCACCGCAACGAACTCAGCGGGAGCGAGCGATCCGTCCGCGGCGGCCTCGCTCATGCGACGGGATGCCATGCGGGAGAACATCGCCGTGCGTGCGGCCCAAGGCGGGAGCTCTCCACCGTAGATGTCTCCGAAGGCTTCCTGGATGAGTTGGATCGTCTCCGGAGTGAGAAGCACCGGGTTCTCGCTCTCGATGGCGGAAGCCAGCGCCACGCAGTTCTTAGCAACAGCGTGGTGCGAGGCAGTTCTGTCCTTGATCTCCTGCGTGAGGTTCGGGGGCTCCAGCTCGTGCGGCTTCTGCTCCGTGAACGTGTTCCAGAGGTCGATTCCCGTGCGCTCGCGGTAGGCGCCGTAGCGACGTAGATCGTCAGCGATCTTGCCTCGCTCAGCCTCCGAGATCGCGAGCTCCACCCGTTCCGCCATGACCTGTCTCCTATCCGTTCGCTCGGCCCGCCGCTGTGCCTGTCGATCTCCAGGTGACCGTGCGATCCCGCAGCCGCGAAACCTTGTCAACCTGGGTTGACCACGATCTGCAAGAGGTGTGATGGCTCAGGAGGGGGCTGGGATCGGACTCGGGAGACCACAGCCGTGAGGTGCGACCTCAGGCGCTGATTGGCGTGCTCGCGGGACTTCTGATGGGAGCTCTGCGGAGGCCGGGGCAGATGGTCACGGGGTGGTGCACCTGGCAGGTGTTCTCCCTGGTGTCGGGCTCTGATCGGGTCTGGTTCCAGGGTTCCACGGACCCTGCCGGAGCCTTATGCACGCCACTTCCTCGCCCCCGATGCCGAGCCCTCGGATCGGTTCGCTGTTCTCCGGATACGGCGGTCTCGATCTGACCGTCGAACACGCCACTGGTAGGCAGACGGTCTGGTTCTCTGAGCTCAACACCGCCGTCACGGGCGTGTTCTCCCACCACTGGCCGACTGCCCCGAACCTCGGCGATATCTCTACCATCGACTGGGCCACAGTGCCGCCGGTAGACGTCCTCTGCGGCGGCTTCCCGTGCCAGGACATCTCGACCGTCGGCAGAGGCGCCGGCCTCGCACCCGGCACCCGTTCCGGGCTCTAGTCGTACATGGCGACCGCGATCGAGGCGTTGCAACCCCGGCTCGTGGTGATCGAGAACGTCCGCGGGTTGCTGTCTGCAACCGCTACCCGCCCCGCAACGAAAGGCCAACGTGATGACGACCGCAACCCCGACGACGCAACCTCCGACCCCGCGAGTGCCGTACGCAACCTGGAACCCGAACCGTGGATGCTGGGAGACGACGCAGCTCGACCTCTTCGGGCGCTCGGAGCGGTACTGGGCGATCTGGCCGAGCTCGGGATGGATGCGCGCTGGATCGGCCTACCGGCATCACTGGCCGGTGCACCGCATCACCGGTTCCGCATCTTCATCACCGCCTATCGCCAAGATTCTGTTCCGGACGCCTCTGGCCTCGGACTCCTCGCGCGGTGGCGAGACGCTGGATCAGGTGCGGGCGCGTCGGGGAACCATCGCGCTGAGTCACCAGGTCATCGACCTGGCCTTGCACGGACCAGCTGGCTCACCGGACAGGCCCGGCGAGTCGGAGACGCTGTTCGCGCTCGTGGAGAACATCTTCATCGCTGGGGGCGATACGCCGACGCGATCGCCCGATGGGAACACATCACCGCACGCCCAGCCCCTGCGCCCGCGATCCTGAACGAGGACAAGGGGCCGCGACCGGCGCCCGAGTTCGTGGAATGGCTCATCGGCCTGCCCGCGGGCTGGGTTACCGACCCCGCCCACGGGCTGACCGCGAATCAGCAGAACACGGCCCTTGGCAACGGTGTCCTCCTGCTCCAGGCATTCCTCGCGATGGACGCAATGTCGTGACGACCCGGGGCGTCGCGGTGTCGAGCCGTACCGCCAAGATCACGGGATCGGTGCTCGTGCGGCCGCCAGCGCATGCCTGCGGGTGATAGGCAACCACACGATCTCCACCGAACCCGCTCACTTGCCTGGCATATTTTCAGGTCAGTTGCAGCGTGGTGATGCAGGTCGCATCATCTTCGGTCATCGTTGAAATGGTCGCGCTGCCCGTCTGACCCTCGTGCTCGATCGTCAGCGTTGCCTCGATGCCGCGGGGCGCCCAGATGCCGACGAACCCGTTGTCGTAGGTCTGCCGCACTTCGTCGAGGAGCACGTCTCCGTCTTCGCTGGTGAGGGTGACCTGGACTTTCGTGTTGGCGAGTTCGCCGAGGCAGGTGGTCAGGCTGTGGAAGTAGCAGTCATGGGTCTGTTCCCGGTAGGGAGCAACTGAGATGTACACCTCGTCTTCGGGCATCGGCAGCTGTGTCTCGCGCTCCTGGTCGTCGGTGAGCACGAGCGCATCAGGCTGCACGGATGCGATCAGATCAGCGGGTCGGTCGGCGACGGGCATCGTGTCGAGCCGTTCGATGACCGCCGGGGTATCGAGACCTGCCAGATCGTGAGCTGCCAGGAAGTCGCTGTCGACGGCATGACTGTTGGTCGAGGGCGACGCGGGTTCGGGCGAGGACGCGGCGGCACATCCGGCGAGAACGAGGGTGGCGGCGAGCGTCGCGGTGGCGGCGACGATCACCTTCCCCCGCCGGGGCGTGGTGGGGTGAGACAATGGTGTGATCCTTCAAGAGTGTCGGATGGGTCGGTGCCGGACGATCTCGCCGCGGCACCGACCCGGATGGTCGATCAGAGGGTGGCCAGGAGGTCCTGCATCTGTTGGATCTCGGTGGTCTGCGCGTCGATGATGGTCTGCGCGAGCTCGATGGCATCGGGGTTGCTGCCGTCATCGACCTGCGTCTGGGCCATCTCGACCGCTCCCTCGTGGTGGGCGATCATCTGCTCCAGGAACAGGCGCGATGCCTCGGGGCCGTCGGCCGATTCGAGGGCGGCCAGGTCGTCCTCGGTCATCATGCCGTCGCCGTGGTCCATGCCGTCCATCTGCTGCTCCTCGGGGTCGACGCCCCAGTCGTCCAGCCAGCCCTGGAGCTGTTCGATCTCAGGTCCCTGGGCGGCCTTGATCGCCTCGGCCAGTTCGACCACCTCGGGGTTGACATCCTCCTTGGCGAGGACGATGTCGCTCATCTCGATGGCCTGTTCGTGGTGGACGATCATCATCGAGGCGAACATCACGTCCGCGTCGTTGACGTCGGCTGCCTGTTCGGTGGAGCCGTGGTCCATGCCCGGCATCGAGTCCTCGTCGTCGCTTCCGGCCGAGCATCCAGCCAGGGTCAGCGCAGCGGTGAGGGCGAGTGCGGCGGTCGCCGCGGTACGAAACTTCATAGGTGTTCTCCAATATCAACGGTCGCTTCGGTGGCGCGGCATCCGAGAGGGCACCGCGTGAATGAGGAAGGGGAACCGTCGGCGCTGGTGCGCGTCAGGTTCGCCGCCCCATCACGTGCGACTGATGCAGAGAACGTGCAGCGACGGCGCCCGAGGCAGCAGCCGGTCGATGGAACGCGCCACGAGCAACGGCCGGGGTGCGGTGTGCATCCATCCGGGCAGAAGTCGAGGCGGCACCAGGATGAGAAGGACGAGCAGTAGTGCGAGCACGCACGCCATCGCCATGCCCAGATGGGTGCCGGCCCCGCAGTCCGCACACGTACCACCGAGGTCACTGGCCGTTCCGCCGGACTCATGCGTGCCTGCCGCGCCGTGATGAGCGCCCACGGCGTCGCTTGTGGAGACCGAGATCACGGCGGGCGCGTGGGCTGCCGCGGTGCCATGCAGGTTCAACGTATGCATGGCCAGCAGCCCGATGACGACCGCTGCCACCAGCAGCCCTCCGAGCACGACGCGCCGGAGGAAGCCCTGAAGACCTTTCCTGGATCGCCTTGCCGCCGTCACCGCCATACGCCGCAGTTTACCGGCCCCCGATGTGCGTCCGCCGACGGCGGGAGTGATCAGCTCGGCCGAGGGCGACTGACTCCGTGTCCCTCCGAGCAGCTCTTTGCTCTGCCAGACGCAGACTGACGGGAATACCCCTAGGGGGTATTAGGTTGATGGTGGAGAGTTTCCACGAAGGTCAGGAGAGCCCCATGCGTTTGTTCGCGATCCGCGACTTCCGTTACCTGTTCAGTGCGCAGATCATCGCCCTGTTCGGGACGGGGTTGGCGACCGTCGCGCTCGGTCTGCTCGCTTACGAGCTCGCGGGCCCGAGCGCGGGGGCCGTGCTTGCGACGGCGCTGACGATCAAGATGGTCATGTACGTCGTGATCGCGCCGCTGGCGGCCGCCTATGCCGACCGGCTCCCAAGGCGGATGTTTCTGACCCTGCTCGACGTGGTGCGCGCGGCCGTGGTGCTCGCGCTGCCGTTCGTTACGGAAATCTGGCAGATCTACGTTCTCATCGGGGTGCTGCAGGCGGCTTCTGCGGCATTCACGCCGACGTTCCAGGCGGTCATCCCCGATATCGTGTCAGAGGAGTCCGATTACACACGGGCGCTGTCCGCGTCGCAGGTGGCTTACACGATGGAGAGCCTGCTCAGCCCGGTGCTCGCGGCGGTCGCTCTGACGTTCATGACGTTCAACTGGTTGTTCGTCGGCACGTCGGTGGGCTTCGTGATCTCCGCCGTCCTGGTGCTCTCCACTCGCATCCCCAACGCGGCACCGAGCGGGCAGACGGGTGCGTGGAACCGGGTCACGTCGGGCGTGAAAGTCTTCTTCGCGACTCCTCGCCTGCGCGGCGTCATGGCGCTGAACGTGGTGGTCGCCGCAGCCGGATCGATCGTGGTGGTCAATACGGTCAACTACGTCCGCGATCAACTGGACGGCACGCAGGCCGATGTTGCTTGGATGCTCGCAGCCTCCGGCGGCGGCACACTGCTGGTCGCTCTGCTCCTGCCACGCGTGCTCGATCGGGTCACCGAGCGGGTCGTGATGATGACGGGTGCCGCAGTTCTGCTTGCCGGCGTGCTGGCGGCCGTCGCGATGACCGCCATCCAGGCGGCCTCATGGATGATCACGGCCTCGATCTGGGTGGTCATCGGCGGCGGGATGGCCTTGATCGTCACTCCCACCGGACGTGTCATTCGCGGTTCGGTCGCGAAGAGCGAGCTCCCGGCGGCCTTCGCGGCACAGTTCTCGCTGTCTCACCTGGCCTGGCTCGTCACCTACCCGATTGCCGGATGGGTCGGCACCGCGTCCGGGTTCACTCTCGCCTGGTCGATTCTTGCCGCTCTCGCCGTCTTCGGCGCCATCGCGGCGCAGATGCTCTGGCCCCGCGAGAAGAGAACCGAGACCATCGTCGCCGGCACGGACGCAGAAACGGCGACGGGCGGTCTGGCGCTCCGTGAGGAGACCGAAGCCGCCGAAGGCACCCTCGCGGCATCCCAGTGCTCCTGCATACGCACCGCATGAGCGCGCAGGCGGCGGGTGGAACGAATGGTTCCGCTCGCCGGCGCGTCGTGTTCGCCGAGGCGCCCGGCGATCCAGCCTGTCGATCAGGAGCGAGGCGGCGCCGGCTGGTGCAGCCGAGGCATCCACTCGCGGACGAGGCTGGCGGCGTCGATCCCCGTGAGTGCGACGGGGATATCTCCGAGATAGTGGACAGTGAGCAGCGGGTCGGTGGAGACGACTCGCGTGCTGGTCCCCAAAGCGGGATGCCCCGCTCCGACGAGTGTGTGTCCGTGGACGCGTGCGGAGAACGGCGAAGACGGCAGGTAGATGCCGGGATCATCGCCAAGCCCGAGGTCGTGCAGCAGGGTCCTGGCCGCATGGGCGCCCTGGGCGACCGAATCGTCCCAGTGATCGATCCGGTACGAGCTGTGGCCGGGATAGTGGTGCACGGCGACGCCGCCGGCGGCGTAAATCCGCTGGCGTGGGGCGTGCAAGGAGCGCAGATGGTCATCGACGGGGATGCCGTCCGGTCCCGTCCAGGGCGCAGGGGCCGCCGGCATGGTGCCGTGGGCGACGATCGCCAGGTCTCCGTCGACTCGCGGGCCGTCATTGAGGACGACGGTGATGCGGTCGGCGTGGCTACGAATCGCGGTCAGCGTGCGTCCGAGGTAGGCGGCATGCTGAGGCAGATGCAGGTCGAGCAGCCTTCTGGCCGTCTCCTCGCCGAGGGCGCGGGCACCGGGCAGCAGTGCTCGCGTGATCAATGCGACATCGTGGCCGGAGTCGGTGAGGAGGGAGGCGGTCTCCGAAGCGACGAGGCCGCCACCGAGGATCAGCACACGGGCAGGGTGCGTGGACGCGAGCAGGTCGCGGACCCGGATGGCATCGGCGATCGAGTGCAGCGTGCTGAGTTGCCCTGTCCTGCGGGAGTGGTCTCGTCCAAGGATGGTCTCGCCGAGGGCGCGGGGGCGGCTACCGCTGGCGATGATGAGGGCGTCATAAGTGTGCGTCTGCCCGGAGTCGAGGTGAACTTCTCGGCTCCGGGGGTCGATGGCGCGCACTGTATCGCCGATGGTCTCCACGCCTGTGGGTGGCAGAGCGGTCTGGTGGGGTTCGAGCAGGCCGATGGCCACGCCCTTGTTCACGAGCGTCCGATTGGACGGCTGTTCGCCGCTGCGGGCGAAGAGATCGACGTCGATGCCGGCACCTGAAGCGTGCAAGGTCTTCGCGGCGGATGTTCCCGCCGCGCCAGCGCCGATGATCCCGACTTTCATCGCGTTCCTCCCTCGGGGGCGACCTCGGTGAAAGCCGGCAGCAGGATCGCGTCGATGAACCATGGCGCATCGTCGGGGTCGATCCGGCCCGTGCGCACCTCCTCGGCCGCGCCGTTGAGAACGACGTGCGTGGTGGTCAGCAGCCAGGACACCGGCAGGTCGGTGCGGAAGGCGCCTTCGCGCTGTCCACGCAGCAGCAGCCCGCGCATGCGCGCCTCGGCCTTCTCGTGCAGTTCGCGAATGCGGGCGGCGGAGAGTTCCTTCTGCGCTGTGGCGAGCAGGGCACGGGACTGGTCGACGAACATCCAGCTGGATGCAACCAAGCGCTGGAAGGCCGCACGCGGGTCGCCATCAAGAGGTATCTGACTGAGCACGTCCTCGGCACGTTCCAGGCTGTCCACCAGTGCGGCCTCGATGAGCTCGGCGCGAGTCTGGAAGTGCCCGTAGAGCGTCACCCGGCCCACTCCGGCTTCAGCGGCGATGTCGGCGACAGAAGCGTCGGGGTTCTTGCGGATCGCGGTCACTGTCGCGGCCAGAATCTTCGCCCGGTTGCGCTGCGCGTCGGCGCGCTGGTTGGCCGCGCGGTTCGCTGTCGCCGGGGCGCTCCGAGCACCGCCGGCCGGCTTGGCCTTCTTCGTCGGCATGCTCCACCTCTCAACTCGTACTGGAATGTATGAGATAGTGTAGCTGTTACAACCTGTACACCAATGACCGAGTTACGGTGTCGTCGCCCGATCCGGCGGCGGGACTAAGGAGAGGAGACACGGCGATGAACACGACACGCACGATCACAGGGGGCGTGACATGAGCGATGCGAGCACACCTGCCCCCAAGGCAGGGGCAAAGCAGTGGTGGGGCCTGGCGATCCTGGTGATCCCCTCAACTCTGCTGTTCATGATGCTGACCATCCTGTTCCTGGCCGCCCCGAACCTCGCCGCGGACTTGAACCCGACGAGCACGCAGCTGCTGTGGATTCTCGACATCTACGGCTTCGTCATGGCCGGCTTCCTGGTCGCGATGGGCGTACTCGGCGACCGAGTGGGCAAGCGGCTGCTGATGGTCATCGGTGCGATTCTGTTCGCCGCGGTCTCCGTCGCCGCCTCACTGACCACGATCCCCGAGCTGATGATCGTCTGGCGAGCCGTCCTCGGACTGGCAGCGGCGATGATGGTGCCCGCAACGATCGGCCTGATCTTCGTGCTCTTCGCCGACGCGAAGCAGCGCGGAGTCGCGATCGGCGTCTGGGCCGGTGGCATCTCCGCGGGCGTGGCCCTCGGCCCGCTGCTCAGCGGCCTGCTCTTGGAGAGCTTCGGCTGGCAGGCAACCTTCCTGGTGGCGGTGCCGATCATGGCCCTCGTCGCCATCGGCGCCCCAATCCTCGTGCCCGAGCACCGCGATCCGTCGGCGAAGATCGACCTGTTCAGCGCCTTGTTGCTGGTCGGCGGGCTGCTCACGATCATCTACGGCATCAAGCGCTTCGCCGCCCAGGAACCTGCACTGCCCTCGATCGGCCTGCTCCTCGGGGGCGCGTTGATCGGGCTGTGGTTCGTGATCCGGCAGCTGCGAGCCGAGAAGCCCCTGCTGGATGTGCGCCTGTTCGCCAACCGCACCGTCTCCGGGGCGTTGGCGGTGTTCCTGCTGTCGGCGGCGGCGCTGGGTGGCGTGTACTCGCTGTTCACCCAGTATCTCCAGCATGTGCAGGGCCTCTCGCCGCTCCAGGCCGGGTTGGCGATCCTGCCCGCCGCGGCGGTACTGATCGTCGTCTCCACGCTCTCCCCGGTGCTCGCGCGGAGGTTCCGCCCGGGAAACGTGATCGCGATCGGCCTGCTCACCCAGGTCGTCGGCTACATCCTGTTCGCCCAGCTCGACGCTGGAACCGGCCTCGCGCTAGTGATCGCGAGTTTCGTCATCACCTACCCCGGCGTCGCGCCCTCGATGGCACTGACGACCGACCTCGTGGTGAGTTCGGTGCCACCGGAGAAGACGGGCGGCGCCTCGGGGCTCGCGACCACCGCGAACGACCTGGGCATCTCGCTCGGTGTCGCCGTCATTGGCAGCGTCGGAATCGCCACCTACCGGGGTCGCATCGACGGAAATCTGCCTGAGGGCCTCTCCCCGGAGGCTACGGCCGCCGCCTCGGACAGCATCGACGGCGCGCTCGCGGCCGCGGCCAATCTCCCGGGCGCGCTGGGCGAGCAACTGGTGAGCGCCGCGCAGGCAGCCTTCACGGGCGGAATGAACATGGCGGCCGTCGCCTCGGCCGTCATCGCCGGCGTGGCCGCGATCATCGCCGCGACCCGCCTGCGCCACATCCGCCCTACCGGCGAGGCGCAGCAGTTCACCGAAGAAGTTCACACCAACTAGGAATACCCCTAGGGGGTATTGTGTTGGAGAAGTCATACCCGAGTGAAGGAGTTGGAATCATGACCACGACGACCGAGTACCAGGTGACCGGGATGAGCTGCGGGCACTGCGAGACCGCGATCCGCAGCGAGGTGTCCGAGATCCCCGGTGTGACCGGCATCGAGGTCAGCGCCCAGACCGGGCGGCTGGCTGTGACCAGCGATCAGCCGGTGGACGACGCCGCGGTGATCGCGGCGGTCGATGAGGCCGGCTACGCAGCCGTCAGGAGCTGAGATGAAGGCACCTGCACGGCTGGGCCTGTACGGGCTGGTCCTCGTGGCCGTGTTCGCCGTGGCTGGATTCACGGCGAACGCGGTCGTCCCCGAGGAGACCGTGCAGAGCTGGGCAGAAGACACCGCAGACACCACGCACCACGAGGAAGGAGACGCCATGAACGGCGACGAGCATGAAGGACACAATGCCGGCGCATCGTCGCTGGGCTTGGGCCTCGCTCAGGATGGCTACCAGCTCACCGCGGTAACGGCACCGACCGCCACAGGAACTGAGGGCGAGCTGGCGCTGACTATCACCGGATCCGATGGCAACCCGGTCACCGACTTCGAGCTGGAGCACGAGAAGGAGTTGCACCTGATCGCCGTCCGGGCTGACGGGCAGCACTTCCGACACGTCCACCCCGAGATGGACGACGATGGCACTTGGACGATCCCCTGGCAGTGGGAGGCCGCGGGCTCGTACCGAGTCTTCGCGGACTTTGTTCCGGCCGACACCGGGGAGGGCATCACGCTCTCGACCTCGGTGCAGGTGGCTGGCGACTACGAGCCTGCACCGGCGACCGGGCCGGTCACCGAGACCACCGTCGACGGTTTCGACGTTGCAGTGAAGGGGGATCTCATCGCCGGCTCCGCGTCGGAGCTGACGATCACCGTCACCCGTGATGGCGAGCCGGTCACCGCGCTGGAGCCGTACCTGGGCGCGTTCGGGCACCTGGTCGCCCTCCGCGATGGCGATCTCGCCTACCTGCACGTCCACCCGCACGGCGACGCGCCCGAGGTCGGCGATACCTCGGGTCCGGAGATCGTGTTCGAGACGACCGCTCCGACGCCCGGTCGGTACCTGCTGTTCCTGGACTTCCAAATCGACGGCGAAGTTCGCACTGCACCGCTGGTGATTGACACGACCACCGGTGTGGGCGACAACGGCACCGGACATTCCGGAGGCGAACACTTCGATACCGAATCGAGCACAGGGGAAGAGCATGAGGAAGGAGCAGGCCATGGCCACTGACCAGACCACTGGCACCGGTGTCGCCGGGATCGAGTTGCAGATCGGTGGCATGACCTGCGCTTCGTGCGCGAACCGAATCGAGAAGAAGCTCAACAAGCTCGACGGCGTGACCGCGAGCGTGAACTACGCGACCGAGAAGGCCAGCGTCACCGGCACCGACCTCGACGCCGACGCCCTGATCGCCGAGGTCGAGAAGACCGGCTACACCGCCGCGCTCCCAAAGCCTGCGAAGGGCTCGACCTCCGATGAGGGCGAGGAGGGCGAATCCGTTGAAGACGCCGAGCTGCGCACCCTGCGGCAGCGGCTGATCGGCTCCGCGGTGCTGGCGGTGCCGGTCATCGCGATGGCGATGATCCCGGCGCTGCAGTTCGACTACTGGGGCTTCGCCTCCCTCGCCCTCGCCGCCCCCGTGGTGGTGTGGGCGGGCTGGCCGTTCCACAAGGCGGCCTGGATGAACCTCCGTCACGGGGCGGCGACGATGGACACCCTCATCTCCGTGGGCACCACGGCGGCGATGATCTGGTCGATCGTCGCGCTGTTCTTCGGCACGGCCGGTGACCGCGGCGTGGTTCACCCCTTTGAGTTCACCATCTCCCGTTCCGACGGGCTCGGGCACATCTATCTCGAAGTCGCCGCCGGGGTGATCACGTTCATCCTGCTCGGCCGCTACTTCGAGAAGCGCTCCAAGCGGCGCGCCGGAGCCGCCCTGCGTGCCTTACTAGAACTCGGCGCGAAGGAAGTCTCCCTCCTTCGCGACGGGCAGGAGCAGCGCGTCTCCATCGAGGAGCTGACGGTCGGGGATGAGTTCGTGGTCCGGCCGGGCGAGAAAATCGCTACTGACGGCACGATCACCTCGGGCAGCTCTGCGATCGACGCTTCCATGCTCACCGGCGAATCCGTGCCCGTGGAAGTGGGTGAGGGCGATGCCGTCACCGGCGCGACCGTCAACGCCGGAGGACGACTGGTCGTGAAGGCAACCCGCGTCGGTTCGGACACCCAGTTGGCGCAGATGGCGAAGATGGTCGAGGATGCCCAGTCGGGTAAGGCAGAGATTCAGCGCCTGGCTGACCGCGTTTCCGGTGTCTTTGTTCCCATCGCCATTGCGGTTGCTGTTGCCGCCCTTGGCGCGTGGATCGGGGCCGGGTTCCCGCTGTCGGCCGGCTTCACGGCCGCCGTCGCGGTGCTGATCATCGCCTGCCCCTGCGCGCTCGGGCTCGCGACGCCGACGGCGCTGCTGGTGGGCACCGGACGAGGTGCGCAGATGGGTGTGCTCATCAAGGGCCCCGAAACCCTGGAATCGACCCGCAAGGTCGACACGATCGTGCTGGACAAGACCGGCACGGTCACCACCGGCAAGATGACGCTGACTGACGTGATCACCGCCGACGGCGTGGACAGGGCCGAGCTGCTGCGCATCGCGGGCGGACTGGAGGACTACTCCGAGCACCCCATCGCACAGGCCATCGCCGCCGGCGCCACGTCCGAGGTCGGAGACCTGCCCGCCCCCGAATCGTTCGAGAACATCGAGGGCAAGGGCGTGCAGGGCGTCATCGGCGGCCACGCCGTCGTCGCCGGACGTGTGTCCCTGCTGGCGGACTGGTCGATCCACCTCGATGACCGCCTCCGGACCGCGAAGCAGGCGGCCGAGTCCGAGGGCAAGACCGCAATCGCGGTCGGCTGGGACGGACAGGCTCGAGGTGTGCTGGTGGTCTCCGATCAGATCAAGCCCACCAGCTCGCAGGCGATCGCCCAGTTCAAGGAGCTCGGCCTGACCCCGGTGCTGCTGACCGGCGACAACCAGGCGGTGGCCGAGCAAGTTGCCGCCGAGGTCGGCATCGACCAGGTGATCGCCGAGGTGCTGCCCAAGGACAAGGTCGATGTCGTCGCCCGATTGCAGGGTGAGGGCAAGGTCGTAGCGATGGTCGGCGATGGCGTCAACGACGCCCCCGCCCTCGCGCAGGCCGACCTCGGTCTGGCCATGGGCACCGGCACGGACGTCGCGATCGAGGCCGCCGACATCACCCTGGTACGCGGCGACCTGCGCGCCGCGGCCGACGCGATCCGGCTCGCCCGGCGCACCCTACGAACGATCAAGACGAACCTGTTCTGGGCCTTCGCCTACAACACCGCCGCGATCCCGCTCGCCGCCTTCGGGCTGCTCAACCCCATGCTCGCCGGCGCCGCGATGGCCCTGTCGTCCGTGTTCGTCGTGTCCAACAGCCTGCGGCTGCGGACCTTCAAGGCCCGCGCGGACGACACCAGCGCTCCGGCACCCGCCGGACCGGCACCGGCCCGCGAGCCGGAGAACGCCTGACCCATCCGACATCGACACAACACGAAAGGAAGCACGATGACTGCACACGAGAACCTGAACCTGACCGACACGTCCTCCAGCGGTGGGAGCTGCTGCGGACACACACCCAGTGCGGAGGCCATCGCTCAGACTCCGGCCGATGAGATGACCGAATGCAAGGTGATGGCCGGCACCCCCGTCGTCAAGGCGCAGGCGGAGGAAGCCGGTCTCTACCGCGACTACCAGGGCCAGCGGTACTGGTTCTGCTGCGCCGCCTGCGGACCCCTGTTCGACGCTGACCCCGACCGCTACGCGAACGCCGCCTGACGGCATCTGGTTCCGCGCTCCCGACGAGCGGACGTGCACGGGAGCGCGGAACCTTCGCCCCGGTCTCGCATCTGGGCTGGGGTGACGAACAAAGGAGACGAGACCATGAGCAACGATCCCTCGACACGATCGCACGCCCACCCTGAGCACGTGGACGTTCAGCACGCGCACCACGACGAGCCGAGCACCCACGCCGGTCACCTCTCGCACGACCACCACCAGGGTCACGGCGAGGCTTCCGGCCGCCACCACGACGATGCCCACGCCCACCACGAGGGTCACGGCGGACATGATCATGGGCATGCCGGACACGGAGATCACGTGGGGCAGTTCCGGCGCTTGTTCTGGATCATGCTCATTCTCGCCGTCCCAGTCGTGGCGTTCAACGACATGTTCGCCCACCTCATCGGCTACAACCTGCCCGAAGCCGCGTGGGTTTCGTGGGTGTCGCCTGTGCTGGGCACGGTCGTCTACTTCTGGGGCGGCTGGCCCTTCCTGACGGGCGGGCTGAGCGAGATCCGCTCCCGCAAACCGGGGATGATGCTGCTGATCGCGCTGGCGATCACTGTCGCGTTCCTCGCGTCCTGGGGTGCGAGCCTGGGCATCCTGCACCACGAACTGAACTTCTGGTGGGAGCTGGCGCTGCTGGTGGTCATCATGCTGCTGGGCCACTGGATCGAGATGCGCTCGCTCGCCCAGACCACCTCCGCGCTGGACTCCCTGGCCGCGCTACTGCCCGACGAAGCCGAGAAAATCGACGGCGACGACGTAGTAAAGGTCGCTCCTGCTGAACTGGCCGTCGGCGATGTGGTCATCGTCCGTCCCGGTTCCTCGGTACCCGCCGATGGAAAGATCGTCGACGGGTCGGCATCGATGGACGAGTCGATGGTCACCGGGGAGTCGAAGACGGTGCGCCGGGAGACCGGCGATCAGGTGGTCGCCGGCACCGTGGCCACCGACTCCGGCCTGCGCGTCGAGGTCACCGCCACCGGCGACGACACCGCCCTCGCCGGCATTCAGAAGCTCGTCTCCGACGCCCAGGCGTCCTCTTCCCGCGCGCAGCGGATCGCCGACACCGCGGCCGCATGGCTGTTCTGGTTCGCCCTGGGCGCGGCGGCAATCACCGCCGCCATCTGGTCGCTCGTCGGCCTGCCCGACACCGCCGTGGTTCGCACGATCACCGTGCTGGTCATCGCCTGCCCGCACGCCCTCGGCCTGGCGATCCCGCTGGTGGTGTCCATCGCGACCGAACGCGCCGCCCGCGGCGGAGTGCTCATCAAGGACCGTCTCGCGCTGGAGTCCATGCGCACCGTGGACGCAGTGCTGTTCGACAAGACCGGCACCCTCACCAAGGGCGAGCCGACGGTGACCGACATCGATCCCGCCGGCACCCGGACCGAGGACGAGGTGCTGGCGCTGGCCGCCGCCGCGGAGGCCGACAGCGAGCACCCGCTCGCCCGGGCCATCGTCGGCGCCGCCCGCACCCGGAAACTCGACGTGCCCGCGGCCTCGGACTTCTCCTCCTCCCCGGCAGTCGGCGTCAAGGCCACCGTCGATGAAACCGTCATCGAGGTCGGCGGACCGTACCTGCTCGACCAGCACGAGGCGGACGAGCTCCCCGTCGCCGACGCCTGGCGCGAGGAAGGCGCGATCATCCTGCACGTGCTCGCCGACGGCGAGGTCATCGGAGCCCTGCGGCTGGCCGACGAGATCCGGCCCGAGTCCCGCGAAGCCGTCGACGCACTCCACGCAGCCGGGGTGCAGGTCGTGATGATCACCGGCGACGCCCAGGCCGTCGCCGACACAGTCGCGAAGGATCTCGGCATCGACAGGGTCTTCGCGGGCGTGCGGCCGGAGGACAAGGCCGCCAAGGTCGCCGAACTCCAGGACGAGGGCCGCAAGGTCGCCATGGTCGGCGACGGCGTGAACGACGCGCCCGCACTCGCCCAGGCCGACGTCGGCATCGCGATCGGTGCGGGCACGGACGTGGCGATCGGATCAGCCGGCGTCATCCTCGCCTCCTCCGATCCGCGATCGGTGCTGTCGGTCATCGAGCTCTCCCGGGCGACGTTCCGGAAGATGAAGCAGAACCTGTGGTGGGCAGCCGGTTACAACCTCCTCTCCGTCCCGCTGGCCGCGGGTGTCCTCGCACCGATCGGGTTCGTGCTGCCGATGAGCATCGGCGCGATCCTCATGTCCGTCTCCACCGTGGTCGTCGCCCTCAACGCCCAGTTGCTACGCAGGCTCGACCTCACTCCGCAAGCCAGCACCACCAGAATCCTCGACCGTTCCGCATGACCATGCGTCGACCGAAGCGCACCCGTTAGGAGGCCATCGATATGCACACCCCGAGCATCGCCACCGCCCCAGTAGCTCACGGCTACATCACGGAGAAGGAGCGCTATCTCGCCCGGCTCAGACGCATCGAGGGTCAGGCCCGTGGCATCCACCGGATGATCGAGGAGGACACCTACTGCATCGACATCCTCACCCAGATCAGCGCGATCACTTCCGCGCTGGAGAACGTCGCTCTCGGACTGCTTGATGACCACCTCAAACACTGCGTCGCCGGAGCCATCCAGCACGACGGCACTGAGGCCGAGGTGAAGCTCAAGGAAGCGTCCGACGCCATAGCCAGACTCGTCAAGTCATGAGGGGAACGTCATGAGCATGATTGGACGCGCGCTGCGATCCACACTCGACACCAGCGAGATCAGCGTGTCCGTGAGTCGCTGCTGCAACGCCGTGAGATGGGTCATCATCGCGACCACGAGGAAGAGCAAGAGCCGCCGATAGCGGTCGGCCTTGTCTTCGTTCCCCGGCATCACGAGAGCGCTGGGCCGACATGACATGTTACGACGCCTTGATTGCTCGGACACGCACCATCCATCGTCCGATTGGTCCAGTCGCCTACGACTGTGTGAAGATCATTGTCGTCCGGTCGGGGTCGGCGATCTTGTTCAGCGAATTTGGGGAACGACCAATCAGGCCCGGTGACGTGGTGCTGCTGGGCGCGAACGTGCTGTGCGGGTCGGAGCCGGAAGGCCACGTCACGGTCACGACGATCTACGCCGACACCGACTTCCTGCTCGATCAGCTGTTCTGGCAGCACGCCGATGTGCTCCGGGACCGTCTCGATGCGCAGGGGTTCGCTGACACGATCTACACCGAACCGGCGCAGGTACTTCGCCTCGGCGAGGATCGGGCGGGGATGTTGATGCCCTGGTTGGATGAACTCGTCGCGCTCAGCGTCGATGGCGTCTACCGGGAGCGTTTCCATCGGATGCAGGCGCTCTGGCACGCGGTCATCGACCAGATCTCGCCGTTCATCCGTATCACCCCCTACCGGACATCGCCGCACCAGCGGGCACGGCTCCGACCCACGCTGCCCAGGGACCGCCGATTCACACCGCTTCGGGCTGAAGCGCGACAGGTGCGCGATGCCCTGCAAAGCGATATCGCTCGGGGTTGGACATTGCCGGAGCTGGCGGGCATGGTGCATCTGTCCACGAAGCAACTCAGCCGCGTGTTCACGGACGCCTACGGCAAGACCCCATTGACGTATCTGACGATGCTGCGGGTCGAGGAGATGGCCCGCCTGCTGCGGGAGACCGACCTGACGATCGAACAGACGGGTCGGCGAGTCGGGTGGCGCTCCCGCAATCGCGCCTCAGCGGCGTTCCGCGAGTGCGTCGGAATCACTCCGAGCCGATACCGCGACATGAGGTCCGCAGACAGCAGTATGCCCACGTTTGAGACGTCGCTGCCCACCTAAACGACGCCATCCCGGGTCGTCACGTCCGCGGTGCTGGCAGGGCTGGTAGGCCGTTGTCTTACGTCAGGTGCCTCCGCGTTCCTGACGGCCAACTTACCGCTCTTCTGTTTGCTGACCGTCTCGACTCTCCGGATACACCTGGCTCACCTCGCAGGTGCAGGACCAGCCGCCCACACCCCAGGTGGCTGGGTCTACCGGGAGGAGGCCGAACGATGGCGACGAGGCAAGAGGAAGCCCGCAAGAAGCGGGAAGCGAAGCTCGACGAGCTCCACGAGCGCCTGACCGGCGCGGTCGAACAGCTCGTTACGGGTGAGGACTGGGCCGAGATGCTCCGGTTCGCCGCGAAGTTCCGGTCCCGCTCGTTCAACAACGTTCTGCTGATCTGGGAACAGCACGCGGCGAACTTCGAGGCCGGCCGGGTGCCCGAGCCGTTCCCGACCTACGTCGCCGGCTACCGGCAGTGGCAGCAGCTCGGCCGGCAGGTGGACAAAGGTCAGCCCGGCTACCAGATTCTCGCCCCCGTCACCGGGCGGTTCGCGTCGGCGAACCCGTCGGACCCGAACTCCTGGTATCGCCTCGGTCGGGGTGAGAAGCCGAAACCGGGCGAGGTGGTGCGCTCGCGGATGGTCGGGGCGAAGCCGGCCTATGTATGGGATGTCTCGCAGACCACGGGCGATCCGCTCCCTGAGACGCCATCGCCGGTGCTGCTCGTGGGTGAGGCGCCGGAGGGGTTGTGGGAGGGGCTGGCCGGGCAGGTCGAGGCGGCGGGGCCGACGCTGATGCGGGTGCCGCACGAGGGCATGATCGATGGCGCGAACGGCAGGACCGACTTCGAGGCGAAGACGGTTGCGGTGCGGGAGAACATGGACCCCGCCGCGCAGGTGAAGACTCTCGCGCACGAGCTCGCCCATGTGCTGATGCACGACCCGGATTCCGAGGATGCCCGTCAGCATCGCGGGATCGCCGAGGTCGAGGCCGAGTCCGTGGCGTTGATGGTCGGTGCTGCCCACGGAATGGACACCACCGAGTACACGATCCCGTACGTCGCCGGATGGGCCGCGAACGTCGACGGCAAGGAGCCGGTCGAGGTGGTGCAGGCCACCGGGGAGAGGGTACGTAAGACCGCCGCCGGCATCCTCGATCAGCTCGACACGACCCAGGTGCCCGATGGCACCCCGCCGGGCCTGAGCCGCGACGCTGCGACCCGGCAGAGCCCGGCGCAGGACGCCCCGGCCCGCGCTGCCGAGCCGTCGCCGGCGCGACGGGCGGCACCGGAGCCTGACCGTGGGCGGCGCGGGATCGAAGGGCGGGGGCTGTGATAAGCGGCCGGAACCGGTTCACCGCCGCGCTGCGGCAGATGGATGCCTCCTGGCCGCTGCCGGAGGCGGCGGTGCTGTTCGCCCGCGCCGGGGTGCCGGTGTTCCCGTGCGCGCCGGGCGGGAAGCAGCCGATCACCCGCCGCGGCTTCCATGACGCGACCACGGATGTGGCGCAGGTGGAGGCGTGGTGGGCGCGGTTCCCGGCGGCGAACATCGGGATGCCCACCGGCGCCGCCTCCGGCGTGGTTGTCGTGGACGTCGATGTGCACGGCGTCAACGGTTACGACGCCTTCACCCGCGCGCGCCGGGCCGGGCTGGTGGACGGGTGGGAGACGCTGGTGCGCTCACCGACCGGCGGCCTACACATCTACTACCCGGCCGCCCCCGGCGGTGAGCAACCGTCGTGGCAGGCCGGGAAAGCGGGGATCGACTTCCGCGGCGATCGCGGCTACATCATCGTGCCGCCCTCGCGACGCCGCATCGACGGCCAGCACGTGCTCTACAACCCGACGGCCTTCGCCCCGACCGACAGCCGGACACTGGAGGCCGGCCGGCTACGGGACTTCCTCGATCCGAAGCCGCCGCCCCGCCCACGCCGGACAGGGCCGACGGCGGCGCCGGAGGCGATGGCGGACCGGTTGGCGGCGTGGGTGGCGCGCCGACAGGAGGGCGAGCGCAACGCCGGCTTGTTCTGGGCGGCGTGCAAGCTCGCCGAGAACGGCCTGCCCCGAGACGACGCCCTCGACGTGCTGCAGGCCGCCGCCGCGCACGCCGGGCTGGGCGAGCGAGAGATCACCACGACCGTCCGCTCCGCCTACCGCGCCGTCGGCACCGCACCGCCCACGGCCACAGGTGCCGGGTCGCGGTTCGGGGCCTCGCGTCCCGTCGTGCGGGCGGCGCCGGCCAGGGGGCTGGGATGAGCACGCGGGCCGGGCGTCGGTGGGCGGTGGTCGCGGCCGCGTCGGGCACGGTGCTGATCGGCGCCGGCGCATTCTGGCTCAGCTTCGTCGCGCTGGCCGATCTGGCGGTGCGCTCGGGCATCGTCGCCGGGCAGGCGTGGATATGGCCGCTGCTGGTGGACGGGCTGATCGTGGTCGCCACCGTCGCCGTCGTCGCCCTCGACGGGCATCGGGCGGCCTGGTATCCGTGGACGCTGCTGATCGCCGGCGCGGGCATGTCGGTGACCGCGAACGCCGCCCACGCACTGGTGACCGCCGAGGCGTCCGTGCCGGGGGTGCTCGCGGCTACGGTCGCGGCCGTTCCACCGCTGGTGCTGCTGGCCAGCACCCACCTGACCGTCGTCCTCACCCGCCCGGCCACACCCACCGAGCAGGCCCCGGTGCAGGAAGCCGCTGTGCTGAGCGCCGACCCGAGTGCGCAGACCGGCGACGCTCAACGGCTGGCGCTGCCGGAGCGGTCTGCGCCCGCGGTCGACGCTGAGCCCGAGGCTCCGACAGGCCGGCCGCCCAGGCCTGCCACCGATTCGATCCCCGCGGTGCCGACCGGACCCGAACCGGAGCCGGCGCACGAGCCCACCACAGAGCCACCGGCCCCACCGGAGCCGGATACCTCGGATGAAGCCAGCACCCGCCCCGCACCTGCACAGGATGCACGCCCCGCACCCGTCTCAAGGGCCGCCGGTTCGGTCCCGGATCGACGTGCGCGAGCTGCGGCGCTGCGGGAGGCGGGCTGGTCGAACAAGCAGATCGCCCGCGAGCTCGGAGTGCACGCCTCGACCGTGGGCCGCTGGTTTCCGCGCCCCACCGGCAGCAGCGGCGAGTCAGAAACCCCAATGAAGGAAGACAAGGAGAAGGATCATGAACCCGAACGAGCATGACCACGAGCACGCGGCACGGCGTGAGACGCCGCAGGCGACACGCCCCGAGCCTGCGGAACGGGCGATGGCGCCGGATGCGATCGCCGCCGCCGATGTCGACCGCACGACCAGCCCGGACGCGGAGCGCGCTGATCCCGATCCGGCGTTGCGGAAGGCGCGCGGGGTGGACTGGGTGCGTTCCTCGGACCTGCTCGCCCGCGGCAGCGGGGTCGCCTCGCGCCTGGCGATCGACTTCGAGGCGAACCTGGCGCACAAGGCCCATGACCCCCTGGCCCGCGGGGCCAAGCGGCTGGCCCAGCGGACGCGGGAGCTGCCGCCGGTCTCGGCGTTCGGCCGCAGCACCGGCCACGACGGCGCTGGGCGTGGCCCGGTCGGGATGAGCTGAGGTGATCGGCGATGACCACGATCACCGATGCACCGGATGCCGGGGCGGGTGCGTGCACCTGCTTGCCAGGAGGTGCCGAGACCATGACGACGAACACCACGAATACTGCCGGCCCGGAGTACGTGTCCGGTGCCGGGCTGCGCGCTCTGTTGCGGCGACTGCACGCGGCCGGGGATCGGGCGTGGGCCGATGATCCGGTCGCCGCGGAGCTGATGCGGTTCTGCGCGGAGAAGTACGGCGCGTTGGCCCGCAAGCACTCGTTGGACCCGTGGGAGGCCGCCAGCGCGGCGTTCGATGTGATGCGTACCAGGTCGGCCAGGGAGGCGCATGACCCGTGGGGCGTGGTCACGCACGCGGTGCGGATCACCTGCATTGCCGAGGAACGCGCCCAGGGCCTGCTCTGCTCGACCCATCAGGCCCGCCGGCCGCATATCTCGGCGTTCCACGACGCCGAGCGCATCTCCGACCGGGAGACGCCGCTGTGGGAGTATCACCCGGCGTTCCAGGTCACCGACCCCGAACCCGAGACCGACCCCGCCGGCGGCAGCGCCGACAACGGCGACGGCGACGCCTGTGGTGGGGTGCGGGCGGGAATGTCGGCGTCGTCGGCGATGGAGGACACGATCGCGCTGTTGACGATGCTCGGCTGGGAGCCGGCGACGGCGCGGGCGTCGGTGGAGCACGTCTGCGGGGCACTGGCCAAGGCCGGGGCGCGGCACACCGCGTATGAGACGTTGCGCCGCGACCAGCACGCCCGGGCGCTGCTGGACCTGCCGGGCCGGTCCTGGACAGCGTTGCTGAAGGCGCTGCTGGGCAGCCCGCACCCGGCGTTGGCGGCGGCACCGGCCGGGCGGGGTGTGCTGCTGCGGTTGCTGATCGGCGAGACGCTGCCGGTGCTGCTGCGCGATGACGATCTCGTGCTCACCCTGTGCCTGGCTGCCCCGACCCGGCGCCGCCGATAACCGAGACCGCACACAGAGAACCGACAGGTCGGGAGAGGGGTGAGTGGTGATGGGGATCGAGCTGGAGCGCACGGTCGACTCGATCCAGGTCGGCACGCGCCACCGCACCGACCTGGGCGACATCGACGCCCTCGCGGCGTCGATCCGCGAGCACGGCCTGTTGCAGCCGATCACCGTCACCATCGACGGGGTGCTGGTGTGCGGCAGGCGGCGTCTGGCCGCGATCCGGCAGCTCGGCTGGCGCACCGTCAGCGTCTGGGTGCGCAGCGGCATCTCCGACCGGCTGGGGCATCTGCTGGCCGAGCAGGACGAGAACCTGCACCGCAAGCCGCTCACCCAGCTCGAAGCCGCCGCCTTGTACCGGGAGCTGAAGCAGCTCATGGCCGAAGACGCCGAACGCCGGCAGGTGGCCTCCCGGTTCAGCGCCGATCATCAGCCGAGTACCGACGGTGGTGGAAATTTTCCACCACCGTCGGGGCCGGTCGGAAAGGCCCGCGAGCAGGCGGCCGCGATGATCCCCGGCGGTACGTCCTACAAGACGATGGAGAAAATCGGCCACGTCCAGCACGTCGCCGATGACCCCGACGCCCCGGAGGCGTTACGTGAGCTGGCCACAACCGAGCTGGCCCGGATCGAGGCAGGCGGGCCGGTCGACCCGGCCTACCAGCGCATCCGCGCCGCGGCCGCCGAGGTCGAGCAGGCACGCCAGGCCGAGCTGCACGCCCTGGCTGAAGAAGCCGTAGCCCGCGTCACCGGCCCGGGTCGCGGTACGAAACGTAAGACGCCCGCCACCGAGACGGTGCGGGCGCCGGGCCGGTGGCCGGTGGCGGCGTTCGTGCAGACCTGGACGTCGCTGGCCGGCTGGTGGACCCACTAAGCTCCGGACGAGCTGGCCGCCGAGCTCACCGACGACCAAGCGCGCGTGTTCCTGACCGTGGTCGACGGCACGGTCGCCTTCGCCGACCGGCTGCGCCCCCTGCTCACCATCGACCCCGCCGAGGTCGGCGAGGCCGGCGATGATGCCGCCGGCGAGGAGCCCGCGCAGCACGGCGCCGCCGAAGAGGGTGCGGTGCCGCCCCGGCACCTGCGCGCCCTCTAGCCTCGCCACCCCGGCCCGCGCCGGGTACGGGGTGGAGGCCGTGCACCTGGACGGCATGAAGACTTCTGCTGCTGACATTCCGCCCCGCAAGCGCGTGATCGTGCTGATCGCCGCGGGCCTGTCCGTTCTGCTGCTGGCCGGGATCGGCGTCTACGGACTCATCCAGGGCCCGCGCACCGGCCCACCCACCGATGACGACCCGGCTGCGACGAGTGCCCCGTCTGAGGACGGCACGCCGATGCCGGGCCGGATCGTCCCGGTGGAGCGCAGCAGTGACCCGGAGACGTTCGCCCGGAATGTCGCGACGGCGGTGTTCGCGTGGGATACCGGGGCCGGGTTCATGCCGCTGGACTACACGGCGGTGGTGATGGAGGTCGCCGACCCCACCGGCACCGAGCAGGCCGGCCTCGCCAATGACCTCTCCGCCTACCTGCCTGTCCGCGAGGCGTGGGTCGATCTGCGCCAGTACGCCACCACCCAGCACCTGGAGATCACCGATGCGTTCGTGCCCGAGGCGTGGGCGACCGCCGAGGCGCAGGCCCAGCCCGGGCAGATCACCGAGGGCACGACAGCGATCACGATCGAGGGCGTCCGCCACCGCGCCGGGGTGTGGAACGACGAGCCGGTCGCGTCCGAGCACGAGGTGGCGTTCACCGTGTTCGTGATCTGCGAGCCCGCCTACGACACCTGTCATCTGCTGCGGCTGTCCGAGCTCGACAACCCCCTGCGCTGACCCGGACGAAGGAGGGGTTGTTGTGGTGAAGAAGCTCGCGATCGTGCTGCTGGCGCTGGTGCTGGCGGCGCCGTTGTTGTCGATGGTCGGGATCGGGCTGCTGATGAATCCCGCCCTCACCTCGACCTGCACCGTCCCCGGCGGGGGCTTCACCGTCGGAGAGGTTCCCGACGAGCTGACCGTGCGCACCCGCGACGGTGAGGAGTTCACGCTCACCAAGACCCAGCTGACCCATGCGGCCACCATCATCGAGACCGGCTCCGGCATCGACGGGGTGAACCGGGACGGGCTGCAGATCGCGATCATGGCGGCCCTGACCGAATCCACGTTGCGCCAGCTCGCCAACCCGAGCGCCTACCCGGAGTCGGCGGAGTATCCCAACGACGGCAACGGCAGCGACCACGACTCGTTGGGGCTGTTCCAGATGCGCCCGCAGGCCGGCTGGGGCACGGTCGAAGAGCTGATGGCCCCCACCTATCAGGCCGAGGCGTTCTTCGGCGGCCCCGGCGGCCCCAACGCCGGCTCGCCGCGGGGCCTGTTGGACATCCCCGGCTGGGAAGACATGGGCAAGGGCGAGGCCGCCCAAGCCGTCGAGGTGAGCTCGTACCCGGACCGGTACGAGAACTACAGCCCCGTGGCCGTGACGATCCTCGACGCCCTGCTCGGCACCGATACCGGTCCCGCCGCTGGCGATGACCCTGAGGCGGTGCCCGCCGTGGCCGGGGTGACGGAGTCGTCGCGGGTGGTGTTCCCCCTGCCGGAAGGCACCTGGACGCCGACCAGCCCGTTCGGGCCGCGCGTGCACCCGATCACCGGGGAGCAGTCCTTCCACACCGGCAGCGATTTCTCCGCCGCCGACGGCACGCCGATCCTCGCCGTCGCCGACGGCACCGTGACCGTGGCTGAGTTCTCCGGCGGCTACGGCGGGCTGGTCGTCATCGAACACACGATTGACGGCGACACGGTGGCGACCGCGTACGCGCACTCCTGGGAGCACGGCATCCACGTCAGCGCGGGCGACCAGGTGACCGCGGGCCAGCACATCGCCGACGTCGGTTCGAGCGGCATGTCTACGGGGCCGCATCTGCACTTCGAGGTCCGCCAAGGCGGCACCGACGGCGACTACATTGACCCCGCCGCGTGGCTGAACGACCACGATGCCGCCGATCTGCCCGAGGCCGAGACGGGCCCACCCTCCGGTGGCTGCGACCCCGACACCGGATCACCGGGTGGGGAGCCGGAGCCGTTCACCGGCGAGAACCCGGACGAGCTGGTGGAGGACCCGACCACCGGCGGGCAGATCACCCGCCGCACGCTGCACCTGTATCAGCAGACCTCGGCGGCGTTCCCGGACACCACCTGGGCCTGTTTCTCGCCCCGCCCCGGCAGCGTCTCCGAACATCCGCTCGGACGGGCGTGCGACATCTCTTTCGGGAACGCGATCGGGCAGCTGCCCACCCCGGCGCAGCATGAGCTCGGCTGGGAGGTCACGAACTGGCTGCAGACCCACGCCGAGACCCTCGGGGTGGAGTACCTGATCTGGGATCAGAAGATCTGGTCCCTGGCCCGCGACAGTGAGGGCTGGCGCGACTACGACGGCGGCGGCATGCACGACGCCGACGACATCACCGGTGGGCACCGCGACCATGTGCATCTGACAGTCGCTGATTCGGGCGGGGGCGCGTGATGGACGTGTTCCCCGATTTCGAGGGGCTGGCCGGGATCGGTGAGATGGAAGAGGTCATCGGGGCGCTGCTGATGTTCGTGCTCATCATCGCCGTGCTCATGCTCATCGTCTCCGGCATCGCCTGGGCGATCGGCGCGTCGACCGGGAACTATCAGGTCGCCTCCAAGGGACGTGCGGGTGTGCTCGTCGCGCTCGGCGCGGCGATCCTCGCCGGCAGCGGCGTCGCCTGGATCAACTGGCTCGTGTCGGTCGGCGAACAGCTCTAACCCGGACACCACGCGCGCTGCGCCCACCCTCGGCGGACTCGTCCGGGGGTGGGCGCTTTCTCGTGCTGGCGGGTCGGGGTGCACCTGGTGGCAGAACCATCTTTCCGTCTTCGTCCAGAGGAGTTCTGCCGTGATCGACATCGACCCCAACAGCTCGGGCCTGCCGGGCATCGACCAGCTGCGCGACATCGTCGGCGCCGTGATGACCGTCGGCCTCATCCTGTCCGTGCTCGCGCTGATCGTCTCGGCGATCGTGTGGGGTTTCGGCTCCAACTCCTCGAACCCGCACCTGGCGGGCCGGGGCAAGATCGGCGTCCTCATCTCCTGCGGCGCGGCCGTGATCTGCGGCGCGTCGGTGACGCTCATCAACTTCTTTTGGGACGTGGGCCAAGCGGTGTGAGCACCCGCCCTCCTCTCACACCCCTGTCCTGTAAGGGAGGTTCGTGATGGCGCTGTGCGATATCCCCGTCATCTCCAACGTGTGCGACTCGGCCGGTGAGGCGGCCGCATCGCTGGTCTCGGCCCCGTTCGACTGGTTCGCTCAGGCGGTCGGCGGCGCCGCGGGCTGGCTGCTGGAAGCGATGTGGGCGGTGTTCGACACCACCACGATGGTCGACGTCACCCAGGACGGGTACGTGTCCGTCTACAACCTGCTGTTCGGCATTGGCATCTTCATCGTCCTGGTCTTCTTCTGCTTCCAGCTCATCCTCGGCCTCATCCGCCGGGACCCGACCGCCCTGTCCCGCGCCGCCCTCGGTGCCGGCAAAGCCGTGCTCGGCAGTTTCGTGGTGATCACCCTGGCCGCGCTGGCGTTGGAGATCACCGACCAGCTGACCATCGGGATCATCCAGGCCGCCGGGGAGACGACCGGCACGATGGGCGACAAGATCATCCTGCTCGCCGCCGGCCTGACCGCGATCAACATCTCCGCACCGGGCGTCGGGGCGATCGTGACGATCTTCCTCGCCGGGCTGATGGTGGCCGCGACCGCGATCGTGTGGTTCTCCCTGTTGATCCGCAAAGCGCTGCTGCTGATCGCGATCGTCCTCGCCCCGCTCGCGTTCGCCGGGGCGGCGTGGGATGCGAGCCGGTCGTGGATCGGGAAATGGGCGGCGTTCGTGCTCGCCCTGATCATCAGCAAGCTGGTGCTGGTGGTGGTGCTCCTGATCGCGATCACCCAGATGGCGACCCCCATCGAGGCCGATCTGACGGCGATCACCGAACCGATCACCGGCATCGTCATGCTCGCGATTGCCGCGTTCGCGCCGTACATGGTCTATCGCGTGATCTCTTTCCTCGGCTTCGACCTCTACAACACCATGGGCGCCGAACAAGAGGCCAAGAACGCCATGAACCGGCCCGTCCCCGTCCCGGCCACGCCCTCCGGCGATGGCCCGAAGCGCATCCTCGACGGCGGCGGTGGCGGTGGCGGTGGTGGTGGCGGGGATGATCCGCCTCCACCCGGCGGCGGAGGCGATGGCGGCGGGGGGAACCCGCCCCCACCCCCTCCCGGCGGTGGCGGGGGTGGAACTCCGCCGCCCCCACCCGGAGGCGGCGCCGGAGCAGGCGCCGGAGCAGGGGCGGGTGCGGGTGGTTCCGCTGCCGGTGCCGGAGCGGCTGCCGGGCCGGCCGCGGCGGTGGTGATCGGCGCGCAGGTCGCGAAGAAGGCCGCGACCGCCGGCCCCGAGGCCGGCGCGCAGATCGGCGGACAGGCCGAGGCCGCCGCCGATGGCGCGAACCAGAACACCCACAACACCGGCGCCGGCACGGACTCGCGGGTGCCGCCACCTCAGACCCCGCCGCCGAACGCGCCCGACGGGCTGAAGCCGCCCGACAGCGACAGCCGCCCGCCGAGCAGGAAGGAATGAACCGCGATGGCCACGAAACACAGCACGGGGGACAGCAGCGCCCAGGCCGGGTCGGGGGCGGAGCTGGTGCCGGTGAAGTTCAGCCGCCTCACCCGCCGGGGCGTGCTGCTGGGCCTGTCCGCGTCGCAGCTGGTGACCCTCGGGATCGGGGTGCTGACCCTGGTGGGCGCGTTCTACGCCGGCGGCGGCATCCTCATCGCCGCCACCGCCCCGGTGTGGGTGCTGTCGGTCGTGCTGACCTGGATGCCGGTCGCCGGCCGCCCGGTCGTGGAATGGATACCCGTGGCTGGCTGGTGGCTGTGGCGCAGCACCGGCGGGCAGCTCGCCTACCGGCGCCGGATCGTCGCCCCCAGGCCGGCGGGCACGCTCGCCCTGCCCGGCGACCAGGCGAGGTTGCGCGAGCACGTCGACCCGGAGACCGGGGCCGGGATGATCCACGACCCGCACCAGCACACCCTCACCGTCGTCTGCGAGGTACGGCATCCCGCGTTCGTGCTGCTCGACCCGGCTGAACAGCACCGCCGTGTCACCGCCTGGGGCAGGGTGCTGGCCACCGTGTGCCGGTCCGGGCGGATCGCGACCTTGCAGGTGCTGGAGCGCACCCTGCCGGATTCGGGCACCGGGCTGGCGGAATGGTGGGCAGCGCACGGCACCCGCGACGGCTCCTGGGCCGCGACGACCTACCAAGAGCTGATCGAGCGGGCCGGTCCCGCCGGGGAGCGCCACGCCACCACCCTGTCCCTGTCGCTGGACATGCAGGCCGCCGCCCGGCAGATCAGGACCGCCGGCGGCGGGCTGCGCGGGGCCGCCGCCGTGCTCCGCCAAGAGATGTCCACCCTCACCGCCGCGCTGCGCTCGGCCGACCTGACCCCGGCCGGGTGGCTCACCCCCGGCCAGGTCGCGGTGATCCTGCGTTCCGCCTACGACCCTGCCGTGGCCGCGACGCTGGAGCGGCACGGGGAGCTGGGCCAGTCCCTCGCCACGGCGGGGCCGGTCGCGGTGACCGAGACCTGGACGAGGCTGCACACCGACTCGGCGTATCACGCGGTGCTGTGGGTCAGCGAATGGCCACGGTCGATGGTGTATCCGGGGTTCCTCGCCCCGGTCGTGCTCTCCTCCGGGATCGGGCGGGCACTGTCGCTGATCTACACGCCGATGCGCACCGACCAGGCCGCCCGCGACATCCGCAAGAAGAAGGTCGAACACATCTCGGATGCCGCCCAACGACGACGGATCGGGCAGATCGAGGACGCCGCGCAGACAGCCGAATACGAGGACGTGCTCCAGCAGGAGGCCGACCTGACCGCCGGGCACGGGGTGCTGCGCGTCACCGGCCTGGTCGCGGTCTCCGCGCCCACGGACGAGGAACTGGATGCGGCGGTCTCAGCGATCGAGCAAGCCGCCATCCAAGCCTCCTGCGAAACCCGCCGCCTGGTCGGCCAGCAGGCCGCCGCGTTCACCGCCGCCGCCCTGCCGCTGGCCCGCCACGTGTGACGACGTTCAGCCGTTCTGCTGGGTCACCGTCGTTCGCGAGAAGTGAGCATGTTCGGGAGCAGTATGGGACTGCCGCACGCTCAGGTGACAGTTGGGGTGTCAGGCCGCGAGATCCACGGCGGGGTTCATGATGGTCTCGTATTCGATGGGGGTCAATCG
>NZ_JBHTYZ010000008.1:0-131075 GCF_042790515.1 Brevibacterium sp. NPDC056726
AAACCACTGTTTGTGCTGGTCACACCCGGTGGGGACACCCTTTGATCGTGGTGTTCCCGGTGAGGCGAACGAGATATAACTCTAGACCACTGCAGCGGGTGCCCGCAACTCATTGGCCCGGATTCGGCCTGTGACAACCGTCACCGCTGTAAACACGCGGGATGCGGGGGCTGTACCGCGGTTTATCAGATGGTGTCAGTCGTCTGCTTTGGCACTGGTCGTCGTGAAGTACGCGTAGCCGAGGAGGCTGACGGCAATGGCGGCGATGATGCTCGGCCGTGCGAGCACGGCATACGCAGCGTCGATCCACTCCCCCTGACCGGCGGCCAGCCCGATGATCTGCAGGACGACGATCGCGAACGCGAGGGTGAGGAACACAGCCATCGCCAGCGTGAAGAGCGGAAGGAGAATCGGTTTCAGTGCTGATCGCATGTCAGCCTCCTAAGGGAACAGGGATGATGCCCAACGCGATGAGCACCCCGAGGACGAAGATGGGCAGAACGTAATAGACGACAAGCGGGATGAAGGTCTTCTCCGGCTGTGCCTCCGTGAGGCCCGCCGCAACGAAGATCGATCCCGAGGCCGGAGGCGAGGCGCCCTCGGTCGAGGCGAAGACCAGGATCGCCACGACGGCGAGGAGCGGATCGACTCCGGCGGCCACCATCGAGAAGAGCGCGACCTGTCCGACGGCACTGAGAGTTGCCGACGACGACAGGGGGCCGGCCACCACGACGACGAGGACGCCGATGAGGGTGACGAGCAGCCACAGAGGAAGGTTGAGCATCTCGAGCAGCGCGGTGACATCGGAGTCGAGTCCCAAGGCCGCGAGCACTTCGGAGGCCATGATGGCGAAGAAGAGGATCGCTCCGATCGTGTAGAACCGCGGCACCGAGCCGGCGAGGAAGTCCCACCACTGCCGTGGAGTCTTCGGCAGCTCCTTCCATGCGATCACAGCGCTGATGCCGATGATCAGGATGGGAATCCACATGATGAGGGAGATGTTCTCGAGGGATTCCCCGATCGAGGGGACGGATGCGAGAAGGTCCGCCAGCGGTCCGACGGTGATGAGGATCGGGATGATCGCGCCCGCGAAGACGAGCACCGAGGTCCAACCTCGGCGCAGCGACGTGGCCAGGGGAACGTGGTCCGCTCCGGTCTCTGCGCGGATGCCGTCGCGATGGACGAACCACGCGGTGAGACCGATGCGCAGGAGCACTTGGTACGACCCCGCGACGAGCAGTGCCAGATACACCTGCGAGGTCGTGACCAGGGTCCCGGCGAAGCCGATCATGATGATCATCGATGCACTGGGCGGCAGGGCGGCACCGAGGCCGGCGTTTCCGGCGATGACGGTGGCGGCTCGTTCGCGCCTCCACCCGGTGCGCACCATCCAGGGGCCGGTGATCGATCCCGATGCGGCGGCATTGCCGGTGTTCGAACCGCCGGCCAGGGCGCCCATGGCGGCTGAGGCGACAGTGTCGACGTAGGCCGGGCCTCCGGGCAGGCGCCCGAGGAGTGATGACAGGATGGCGATGAGCTTGTTCATCACCCCGGTCCGCTCGACGAAGTAGGTCATGAAGACGAACGCGACGGCGGCGAAGAGCACTTCGTTCTCAGATGCCTCGACGAAGGCGTCGGCTGCGTACTGCGGGGCGTTCGCCCCTGCGAAGAGCAGCGTGACGATGAAGCCGAGCAGCATCGCTTCGGCCATATTGCGCTTGACGACGACGTTCCAGATGACGATGACGGTGATGAAGACTGCGAGGGCGATAAGGGCGAGAGGCATCGTTGTCCTCCCCTTTCTGATCAGATGACGGGACGCTGACTACGACCGGCTGACGGCCGACGCGCGGATGTCCGACTGCCGTCGCTGTTCGTCGGCGATGACAGCTCTGCCGGCCGCAAGGACCTGTTCGGCCGAGTCGGCCGGCACGACGAGGACGCCGTCAGCATCGGCGACGATGTAGTCACCGTGCCGACAGACGGCACCGGCCACGGCGATCGTCGTGCGCAGACGACCGGGCCCCGATTTGAACGGGCCGGCCGGTGAGACGCCCTTCGCCCACACGGGGAAGCCGAGGTGCGCGATCTCGTTGACGTCGCGGATCGCTCCGTCGATGATCATGCCGGCGATGCCGCGCAGCTGCGCACGTTCGGCGATGAGCTCACCGATGAGCGCTCGATTCGTCTCTCCCCCACCGGCGACGACGAGGATGTCCCCGGGGCGCGTGAGTGGAAGCGCATGATGGATGGCTTGGTTGTCCCCGGGCCGGGTGAGGACGGTGAAGGCGGGTCCTGCGATGGGCGCGCTGCTCCACATCGGCTTGATGTCGGAGTCGAGGAATCCCAGACGGTCTCCGCCGTCTCCGAGCGCCGAGGTGGGTACGGCCGCGAGTGCATCCGCCAGGCGTCCCGTTCCCTCCCTCGTCAGCTCGAGGTGGACCGAACGGGCCGCCTCCGCCATCGGCCACGGCCGTTCGCGATCGGCGAGGAGGTCGAGGCTGTCGCCCAGCTCGGCAGCGCGCCGAAGGGCATGGGTCCGCGTTCCCTTGAGCAATCGGTCGAGCGTGTCCTCTCCCTGGGCGAGCTCGCCGGCGATCTGGGCACGCACCCACTCGACCTCGCCGGTCTCCTCACCGGCGCGCATCGCTTCGGTGATGAGAGCGCCGAGACCCTTCATGAAGACGCTGCGGAGGAGCTTCCGCTGGGAGGCGTCACCGATCCGTCCCTGAATCGGCTCCGCGCGGGCGCCGATCGTCCGCAGCAGATCAGCGGCGTCGTCGGAGTGCGGCCCGGAGAGGAGGACGTGAACCTGGGCACCGTAGCGCGGGACTGAGCCGATGACCGCATCATCGACGAATCGCGCGCGGCTGCCGACCGCCTCGGCGACGTCCCGTTTCCTCAGCGGTGATGCCGCGTTGAGATCGAGGTAGACCGCGCCGTCCCGGATCGCCTCGGCGGCTTCTTCGGCGACGGCCACCGATGGCTTCGCTGTGGTCAGGCTGAGGATGAGATCGGACTCCGCGACCGCCTCGGCGACACTGCCCGCCGTCGTCACGCCCGCGGGGACGTCCACCGTGCGCGGATCGAAACCGACGACGTCATTCCCCTCCTGGACGAAGGCCTTCGCGTACAGGGATCCGGCTTCGCCGAGACCGAGAACTGCAACACGCATCGTTGCGCTCCTATCATTGAGTGATAGTATCTATCATTGTGTAGTAGGTGATGATCATTCTGCTCGGCCTCACGCGCCACGTCAAGGCCTTCGGGTCGATGCGAGTGTTCTGATTCCCTCTGCGAAGATGGATCCGGCAGCGCCGGTCATCCGAAGAACGTCATCGACAAGGGGAGGACGCACCATGGCAGCGACGAACAATCAGGGGCGCACGCTTGATCGTGCACTCGATGTTCTCGAGTGCGTGACGAGCACGCATGAGCCGATCACCCTCACGGAGATCTCGCGTGCCACCGGCCTTCATCTCGCGACTACGCAGCGTGTCATCGGTCAGCTCGTCAAGCGCGACTACCTCAGGAACACGCCTCGCGGTTACACCCTCGGCCCGCAGGTGCTGCCGATGTCGCACTCATTCGTGCTGCAGGACCGGCTTACTCTCGTCAGTCCGAGCGTGCTGTCGGCGCTGACCGACCACACCTCGCTGACGTCGTCGGTGTTCGTCCGCGTCGCCGATCGGCGCGTCCTCGTGTCCCGCGTTGAAGCACCCAACCCGTTGAGCTATCAGTTTCCCGTCGGACAGGTGCTCGGCCTGTTCGTCGGCGGCGGGAAGGTGATGCTCGCCCATGCCGATGAGGACGACCGCGAACGGCTCCTCGACAGCTACGAACCTGTGACCTTGGCGAACGGTCGCGTGCAGGATCTCAGTGCGCTGCGTGCCGATCTCGAACAGGTACGCGAGGCAGGGTACTTCCTCGCGGAGTCCGAGCGCAGTCGCGACAGCCTCAGCTCCACCGCCCCCATCTGGTCTCCCGACGACCGACTGCTGGGGACGATCAACGTCGTCGCCAACTCCGGCGACGTCGGACGGGCCGAACTCGAAGAGCACACGTCCACTCTTCTCCAAGCGAGTCGGCGGATCACCGCGCAGATGTGACCGAGCCGGCCGCATCGGCATACAAACCGGCGGCCCTGCGCACACACGAATCACGAATCTCCGCAAGCAGACTCAGCGCCGACGAGTCATCAATGACACTTGCCGTCAAAATTCGCCGGAACAGCGATCCCGACTCATAGACTTAAGCCATGACTCAGAAGGAACAGCGCGAACGACTCGGCGACAACGACCTCGATCTCGAAGACGGTCTGGTCGAGGAAGCGGCTGCCACCGTCACCGAAGGCGCCGCGCGACTCAACCGGAAACTGCCCGAGCTGATCGTCACCGGCCTCTTCGGTGGTATCGACGTGGGCCTGGGGATCATGGCGATGATCCTCGTCAAGCAGGCCACCGGGTCGGACATCCTCGCCGGCATGGCCTTCGGCATCGGACTGCTCGCACTCAAGCTGGCGCATTCCGAACTGTTCACCGAGGAGTTCCTCCTGCCGCTCAACGCCGTCCTCGCAGGCCAGGCGACCTGGCTTCAGATGGTGCGGCTGTGGGTGGTCAGCCTGGCGACCAACCTGGTGGGCGGAGTGGCTTTCGCGTGGCTGATCGTCATCGGCCTGCCCGACTACCACTCGGTGCTCATCGACACCGCGCTCGGCTACATCAATCAGTCCTCGCTCGTCGTCATGATCGCGCTCTCACTTCTCGCGGGAGCGACGATCACTCTGGCCACGCGCATGCAGCAGGGGACGACGAACCAGGTGGTCACGGCGATCGTCTGCATGGTCGCCGGCCTCCTCGTCATCGGACTGGGCATGCTCCACGGGGCGATCAACGCGATCATCATCATCGCGGCCATGCTCGCCGGCGCGGACATCTCGCTCCTGCAGTTCGTGCAGTGGTTCGTGATCGTCATCGTCTTCAATATGATCGGCGGGCTGCTCGTCATCGCACTGCCGAGGGTCGTGCGGACGCATCGGGTGCTCAGGGCGGTGCGTCGAGGCGAGATCAGCCTCGAAGAGCTCCAGGAGCAGGCCTCTTAGGAGCGGGTTCCCCGGTAGACGGGAATGAGGGCATTGCTGTCGACGATCTGCTTGCCCAAGGGCATGAGCGAGACGGGGATGAGCTTGAGGTTCGCCCACCCCAAGGGGATGCCGATGATCGAGAGGAACAGCGGGATCGACGTGACGACGTGCCCGATGGCCAGCCAGATGCCGGCGACGACGAGCCAGATGATGTTGCCGATGGTGGCGGCGATGCCGGCCGTTCCCGTGTCGACGACCTCACGACCGAATGGCCACAGCGCGTAGTTGCCGATCCGGAATGACGCGATGCCCCACGGGATGGTGACGATGAGGATGCAGCAGATGATGCCGGCGAGGTAGTAGCCGATGGCCAGCCACAGTCCGCTGAAGATCAGCCAGATGATGTTGAGCAGGGTCTTCATGGTCCACGTCTCCTTGGTCGCGAGACTCCATAGTCGTTCACCGGTGCGCGACCTCGCAATACGGTTAGCCTCAAAGCACGCCGCCGGTCTCCCAGGCGTTGTGAACGCCAGGCCAGCGTCCAGCAGCACTCCGCGTCAGCTCACAGGCGTTCGTCGCCCAGGCCGGCCAGGTCCCGGAACGACGGGAGGATGACGATCAGTGCGCCGAGCATCCCGGCGAAGAGCACCACGCCGCCCCACCCTCCTTCATCACCGTCGGCGTTGAGCGCCAGCCCGGTGAGCAGCAGCGGCACCACCGCACCGATCACCCCGAGAACGACGACGATCCGCGAGAAGGTCAGCAGCCGAGCGCTCGACTGTCCCGTCACCGCTGTCGGGAGGACGACGAGCAGGATGAGAGCGATGACGATCCCCAGACCGATGAACCCCACCAAAAGGACGGCCTCGACACCCGATGGGTCCTCGACCGGACTCGCAGAGGTGAACGGGAGCGACATCCCGTAGCCGACGGTGGTGGCCACGGACCAGGAGAGGTCGGGGCCGTTGGTCTGGCCGTCGCGGTACATCGGCACGAACGTTCCGACGATGAGCAGGACAGCGGTGATGAGGCAGTGTCCGGTGACGATGATGCGCTCGATGCGCTCGACGCGCAGGCGAAGTTCGAACACCTCGGCGGATGACGACGACCGCGCCGGTCGACTGCGCGCATCGATCGGGTCACCGGTTCCAGAACCCTCGGTCACAGTCACATCACCCCTGACGGCAGCGTCATCGTGGGCTCAGCATAACCCCACTTCCGCCGAGGCGACCGCCGCCTGACCGCTCGGACGCCGAGGTGGCATTCCGCTTCCCTTCCCGGAGTGCGACAGCGCCGCACCGCGAACGGATTCGCGGTGCGGCGCTGTCACTCGGTCAGGATTGCCGGTCGATCAGCCGACGATGTCGACGGCTCCCAGGGTCTTCTTGCCGCGGCGGAGCAGGACGACTCCCCCACCGGCGGTGTCGAGGACGTCGTCGGAGGTCAGCGTCTGATCCTCACCGGACACCTTGACGTTGTTGACGTAGGCGCCGCCGTCCTTGATCGCACGACGGGCCTCGCCCTTCGACTTGACGATGCCGGCGGTGACGAAGGCATCGGCGACGGGCAACCCGGTTCCCAGGGCGGCCGCGGGAACCTCGCCGCGCGGCAGCTCGGCCGTGGCCGCACCCAACGTCGCCGGGTCGAGAGCGGTGAGCTCTCCCCCGCCGAAGAGCGCGGCCGCCGCGGCGATCGCCTGGTCGTACTGCTCACGCCCGTGGACGAGGGTGGTGACATCCTCGGCGAGGACCTTCTGCGCCAGACGGGTGTGCGGGGCTGCTTCGAACTCCGCACCGATGGCCTCGAGCTCTTCGAGGGGACGGAACGAGAACACCTTGAGGTACTTCATGACGTCGCGGTCATCGGCGTTGAGCCAGAACTGGCTGAACGCGTACGGGCTGGTCAGCGACGCATCGAGCCACACCGTGCCCGATTCGGTCTTCCCGAACTTCGTGCCGTCGGCCTTCGTGATGAGCGGGGTCGCCATCGCGTGGACGTTGGCGGCTTCGACGCGGCGGATGAGGTCGACGCCCGAGGTGAGGTTGCCCCACTGGTCCGAGCCGCCGGTCTGCAGGGTGCAACCGTAGCGGCGGTAGAGCTCGAGGTAGTCGTTGCCCTGGAGGACCTGGTAGGAGAACTCGGTGAACGACAGGCCGCTCTCGTTCTTCAGGCGCGCGGACACGGATTCCTTCGCGAGCATCCGGTTGACCGGGAAGTGCTTGCCGATGTCGCGGAGGAAGTCGATCGCCGAGATCTCCGACGTCCAGTCGTAGTTGTTGACGACCTGGGCGGCATTCGGGCCGGTGAAGTCGAGGAAGCGCTCGACCTGGGCGCGGATCTTGCCGACCCATTCCTCGACGATCTCGCGCGGGTTGAGGGTGCGCTCCCCCGACATCCGCGGGTCGCCGATGAGGCCGGTGGCCCCGCCGACGAGCGCGAGCGGGTTGTGCCCGGCCTGCTGGAGCCTGGAGGCGGTGATGAGCTGGACGAGGTTGCCCATGTGCAGACTCGGCGCGGTCGGATCGAACCCGACGTAATAGGTCAGCGACTCCTGGTCCAGAGCTGTCTGGAGCACGGTCTCGTCGGTCGATACCGCCACGAGCCCGCGGGCTTTGAGGTCACTGAATACGTCGGTCACTTCGGTCCTTTCGCAACTGTGTGGACTTGCCGGCATCGAACCGGCAGGGTCAATTCTACGGCGTGCGCGACCCGGTTCCGTTCCCGTCCGGATCGCGATGGCCTCGCCGAGGCGGTCCGCCGTGCCGTGCGAGCGCCACCCCCTCACACGCTCCGGGGCGAATCCGCGAAGGTCCGCAAGCGGGCCACCTCGGCGCGGGCGTTCTCGAGCTGCGTCGCCACGGCCGAGCGCGCGGTTCCGCCCTTCGCATCCCGCGAGTCGATCGACCCGAGCGTGGTGAGGACCTCGCGGACCTCGGGGGTGAGGTGCTCGGAGATTCCGGCGTAGTCCTCGTTGGTGAGATCCCAGAGCTCGACGTCCCGGGATTCGGCGAGCTGCACGCACGCGCCGGAGAGCTCATGGGCGACGCGGAACGGCACGCCACGGCGGACGAGCCACTCGGCGATGTCGGTGGCGAGCGCAAACCCTCGCGGCGCGAGGTACGCCATCCGTTCGATGTCGAACGTCAGCGTCGCGACCATCCCGGTGAACGCCGGCAGCAGGAGTTCGAGCGTGTCCGTGGCATCGAACACCGGCTCCTTGTCCTCCTGCAGATCCCGGTTGTACGCCAGCGGCAGCGCCTTGAGCGTGGCGAGCAGCCCGGTGAGATCGCCGATGAGCCGCCCGGCCTTGCCGCGGGTGAGCTCGGCGACATCGGGGTTCTTCTTCTGCGGCATGATCGACGACCCCGTCGAATACGCGTCGTGGAGGGTGACGAACGAGAACTCCTTCGTCGCCCACGCGATGACCTCCTCACTCAGCCGCGAGAGGTCGATGCCGATCATCGCGGTGATGAAGAGGTATTCGGCGAACACATCACGCGAGGCGGTGCCGTCGATCGAGTTCTCCACCGAATCGGCGAACCCGAGGTCCGCGGCCACCGCCTGCGGGTCGAGACCCAGCGACGACCCGGCCAGGGCACCCGACCCGTACGCGGAGACACCGGCCCGATCATCGAAGTCGACGAGTCGCTCGACATCGCGCAGCAGCGGCCACGCATGCGCGAGCAGGTGGTGGGCCAGGAGCACCGGCTGCGCATGCTGGAGATGTGTGCGCCCGGGCATCGGCGCCTCGGGGTGTGCCTCGGCCTGGGCGATGAGGACGTCGACGGTGTCGAGGACGAGGCCGGCGATCTCGCGGGCGTGATCGCGCAGGTACATCCGTCCCATCGTCGCGATCTGGTCGTTGCGCGACCGTCCGGCCCGCAGCTTCCCGCCGAGCTCGGGCCCGGCGATCTCGATGAGTCCGCGCTCGAGCGAGGAGTGGACGTCCTCGTCGGATTCCGCGGCGACGTACTCGCCCGAGGCGACCCGCCTCCCGAGCTCGTCGAGCGCCGCGATCATCCCGTCGAGCTCCTCAGCGGTGAGCAGCCCCGCACGGTGGAGGACGGCGGCGTGCGCCTTCGACCCGGCGATGTCGTACGTCGCCAGGCGCCAGTCGAAGTCCGTCGACTTGCTCAGCGCGGCCAGCGCATCCGCCGGTCCGTCCGAGAACCGTCCGCCCCACAGGCTCAGTCGTTCGCTCACTCGCAGTCCTTTCGTGCCGTCGTCGCGGCGGCTATACCTGTGCCGTCCAGCGGCGTTTCGTCCCGCACGTCCGCGGGACACATCATCGTTGCCATTGTCTCACCGCCGCCGAGGCGGTCAGCCGGTTCTACTCCCCCGTACTACCAGCGGCGAGTTCGAGGAACGTCTCGGCCAGCGCCTGCCCGCCGACGGCGGCATCGGCGATGACGAGGACGGTGTCGTCCCCGGCGATCGTGCCGAAGATCCCCGTCATCGACGACCGGTCGATCGCCGAGGCGAGATACTGCGCCGCCCCCGGCGGGGTCCGCAGCACCACCGCATTGTCCTGCGCGGCGGCAGACACGAGCAGCTCCTCGAGCAGCCGCGGCAGCTTCGCATCGAGACTGTCGCCCGTCGACTGCTGCAGGCTGCGGTCACCGCCCTCACCGGGAACGGCGTACACGGATCCCGAGGTCGACCGGATCTTCACGGCCCCCACCTCGGCGAGGTCCCGCGACAGCGTCGCCTGGGTCACGGAGATGCCCTGCGTCGCGAGCTCATCGGCGAGCTCGATCTGCGAGTGCACGGCCCGGCGGGTGATGAGGTCGATGATCTTCTGCTGCCGGGCAGTCTTCGTCAGCGGCGCCGCGGTCGGGTTCTCGCTCATCGGGACTCCGAGCCGGATTCCAGAAGGAACGTCAACAGGGCCTTCTGCGCGTGGAGGCGGTTCTCCGCTTCGTCGAAGACCGCCGAGGCGGGGCCGTCGATGACCTCAGCCGTGACTTCCTTGCCCCGGTAGGCCGGCAGGCAGTGGAGGAACATCGCATCGTTGCCGGCGTTCATGAGCTCCTGCGTGACCTGGTACTTGACGAACGGGGAGTCCTCGTCGTCGCGGCCGGCCGCATCCTGGCCCATCGACACCCACGTGTCGGTGATGAGGACGTCGGTGCCATAGGCGGCGGCGACGGGGTCGTCGGTGACGGTGATCGAGCCGCTGGTCTGTGCGGCCAGGGCGGTCGCCTCGGCGATGATCGCCTCATCGGGCTGGTGGCCGGCGGGAGCGGCGATGCGCACGTGCATCCCGGCGTTGACCCCGCCGAGGGCGTACGAGTTCGCCATGTTGTTCGCGCCGTCGCCGAAGTAGGCCATCGTCAGACCGGCGAGCTGCCCGCGCCGTTCGCGGATGGTGAGGAGGTCGGCGAGGATCTGGCACGGGTGGAAGTCATCGGAGAGCGCGTTGATGACCGGCACGGTCGAATGCTCGGCCATCTCCTCGAGCCCGGCCTGGGCGTACGTGCGCCAGATGATCGCCGAGACCATCCGCGCCATCACCTGCGCGGTGTCGGCGATCGACTCCTTGTGCCCGAGCTGCGCCTCACCGGGGTTGATGATGAGCGGCTGCCCGCCGAGCGCGGCGATGCCGGCGGCGAACGACACGCGGGTCCGCGTCGAGGTCTTGTCGAAGATCACCGCGGCCGTCTGCGGGCCGGCCAGCGGGGTGCGCGAGTAGGGCGCGGCCTTGAGCTCGGCGGCGAGGTCGAGGACGTGCGTGAGCTCGGCCGGGCTGAGGTCGGTGTCCTTGAGGAAATGGCGGGTCATGGTGGTCCTAGTCAGAGTCGGTGGGACGGGCAGGTGGGCGGTCGGGGCGCGCCGAGGTGGTGCCGCAGGATCAGTCCTCGGGTCGGAGGAGGCCGGGCAGGGCGGTGAGGAACGGGGCGATCTCCTCGTGCGTGATCGTCAACGGCGGGGCCAGGCGCAGACGCTCGGGCGTGACGGGGTTGACGATGAATCCGGCCTCGAGCGCGCGGGCGGCGACGGCCTTCGCGTCGGGATGCTCACCGGAGAGTTCGACGCCGAGGAGGAGCCCGGCCCCGGACACCGCGCTGACCCCGGGAATCTGTTCGAGTTCCGTGACCAGCTGGTCGCCGAGGCGGCGGGCATGGTCGAGCAGTCCCTCGGTGTCGATCGTGGTGAGGACGGCGAGCGCGGCGGCGCACGCGATGGGGTTGCCACCGAACGTCGTCCCGTGCTGGCCGGGACTGAGCAGCGCAGTGTTCGCCTCGCCGACGGTGATCGTCGCGCCGATCGGCATGCCGCCGCCCAGGCCCTTCGCCGAGGTGATGATGTCGGGGACGACGCCCTCGCCGATGACCGGATCCTGGTGGGCGAACCACGACCCGGTCCGGCCGACGCCCGTCTGGACTTCGTCGAGGACGAGGAGCGACCCGGCTGCCGTCGTCAGGTCACGGGCCGCGCGCAGGTATCCGGCGGGATGCCGGCGCACCCCGACCTCACCTTGGATGGGTTCGATGAACACGGCGGCGGTCGTGTCGTTGACTGCCGCGGCGAGCGCGTCGACGTCGCCGTAGGGTACGTGGACGACACCGGGGACCCCGGGGGCGAAAGGCTCGCGGTACGCGGCCTTCGCGGTGAGGGCGAGCGCGCCCATCGTCCGGCCGTGGAAAGCACCGTCGACGGCGATGATGATCGGCCGTCCCCCGCCTCCGGCCCGGCGGGCCATCTTCAGGGCCGCCTCGTTCGCCTCGGCGCCGGAGTTCGAGAGGAACACCGCGGATCCTTCGGGCAGGTCGAGGATCTCGTGGATCTTCTCAGCGAGCGCGATCTGCGGGGGCGAGGTGAAGAAGTTCGAGATGTGGCCGAGCGTCGCCGCCTGCTCGCTCACAGCCGCCACCCACGCGGGGTGGCAGTGGCCGAGCGCGTTGACGGCGATGCCGGCGAGCAGGTCGAGGTACTGCTTGCCTGCGGCGTCCCAGACGTAGGAGCCCTGCCCGCGGACGAGGTCGAGCTGCGGGGCACCGAAGACGGGTGAGAGGACGCGGGAGAAGTCCTCGCGCCACGTGACGGCGGAGTCGCTGGTGCCGGCTGCGGTTGTCGGTTCGGTCATGCGTTCGCCTCTTCGTCATCAGCCGCCTCGGTGGCATTTTCAACCCCACCGTCACCGTCGACCCCAGCGTCGCCGGCGAACCCGCGGTGCCCGTCACCGAGCGGGGCGGGTTCGACGACGCCGTTCTCGACCATCGTCCCGATGCCCTCGGAGGTGAAGACCTCGAGGAGGAGCGAATGCGCCATCCGCCCGTCGATGATGTGGGCCTGCTTGACGCCGTGCTCGATCGCTTCGAGGGCTGCGGTCATCTTCGGGATCATTCCTGCGTCGAGGCTCGGCAGCAGCTCCCGGAGCCGGTCGGGGCCGATGCGGGAGATCAGACTCGACGTGTCGGGCCAGTTCGCGTAGAGGCCGGGCACGTCGGTGAGCATGATGAGCTTCTCCGCCCCGAGGGCCTTCGCCACCGAGGAGGCGGCGAGGTCGGCGTTGATGTTGAGCGGTTTGCCGGCCTCTCCGCCGATCTCGGAGGCGATCGAGCAGATGACGGGCACCCGTCCGGCGTCGAGGAGTTCCCCGAGCACGGTCGTGTTGACCTGGGCGATCTCGCCCACCCGGCCGAGGTCGACGGTCTGTCCGTCCACCTCGGCGACGGTCTTGTGCGCGAGCAGGAGGTCGGCGTCCTCACCGGAGAGGCCGATCGCGGCGTTGCCGTTCATGTTGATGCGGGAGACGATCTCCCGGTTGACCTGGCCGGCGAGGACCATGCGGATGACCTCGGCGGCTTCCTCGCTCGTCACCCGCTGCCCGGCCTTGAACTCGCTCTCGATGCCGAGGCGGGCGAGCATCGCGGTGATCTGCGGGCCGCCGCCGTGGACGACGACGGGGCGGATCCCGGCGAAGCGGAGGAAGGCGATGTCGTCGGCGAAGGACTGCTGGAGCTCCGGGGAGATCATCGCGTTGCCGCCGTACTTGATGACGATCGTCGCCCCGGCGAAGGTCTTGATCCACGGCAGCGCCTCGGTGAGCGCTTCGGCCTTGACCTGGGCGGCGGCGAGCCGGGCGGCGGTGGATTTCGTGGAGAAGTCGGGCTGAGTGCTCATGTGGAGTAGGCGCTGTTCTCTTCGACGTAGTCATGGGTGAGGTCGGAGGTCCAGATGGTGGCCTCGCTGTCACCGGCGTGGAGGTCGATGACGACGTCGACCTCCCGGCCGAAGGTCACCTCGGCGGGGTCGGCGTAGGGCCCGGAGGCGCGGCAGACTTCCGTGCCGTTGATCGTCACGTCGATGGCCGTGGGATCGAAGTCCGCCGAGGTGGTCCCCACCTGAGCGACGACGCGACCCCAGTTGGGGTCCTCCCCGAAGATCGCGGCCTTGAAGAGGTTGGACCGGCCCACTGCGCGGGAGACGGTGACGGCGTCGTCGATAGAGGCCGCACCCCGGGTGGTGATCGCGATGTCGTGGTGGGCGCCTTCGGCGTCGACGTGGAGCTGGCGCATGAGGTCGAGGCAGAGCTCACCGAGGAGGTCCTCGAATTCGTCCGTGTCGACGGTCGTGTCTGCGGCGCCGGAGCTCATGAGGATGACGGTGTCGTTCGTCGACATGCACCCGTCGGTGTCGAGGCGGTCGAAGCTGACGTGCGTGGCCGAGCGCAGGGCCGCGTCGAGGGCGGGCTGGTCGAGCGGGGCGTCGGTGGTGAGGACGACGAGCATCGTCGCCAGGCCCGGGGCGAGCATGCCCGCGCCCTTGGCCATCCCGCCGATCGTGTAGCCCGAGCCTTCCCGGGTTGCGGTCTTCGCGACGGTGTCGGTCGTCATGATCGCCTCGGCGGCGTCCTGGCCGCCGGCCACGGAGTCCTCGGCGGCGGCGACGAGCTGCGGGAGGTGGTCGAGGATGCCGGCGCGGAACTCCTCTCCCCCGACGCCGATGAGCCCGGTCGAGCAGATGAGGATCTCATCGGCCTGCGTCGGGGTGCCGGCATCGGTGAGCAGGGTCGCGGTCTCCTCGGCGGTGAGCTGGGTGGTCGCGAACCCGTAGTCGCCGGTGTAGCAGTTCGCACCTCCGGAGTTGAGGACGACGGCGCGGGCGTGGCCGGTGGCGGAGACCTGACGGGACCAGATGACGGGGTTGGCCTGGCAGCGGTTCGACGTGTAGACGGCGGCGACGGTGGTCGCGGGACCGTTGTTGACGACGAGCGCGAGGTCCTTCGTTCCGCTGGGTTTGAGTCCGGCGGTGAGGCCTGCTGCGGTGAAGCCGAGCGGTGCGGTCACGCTCATGGGGCGAATCCTTCCAGGGGCAGATGAGTGGTCTCTTCGAGGCCGAGGGCGAGGTGGATCGCTTGGAGGGCTTGGCCGGCGGTGCCGCGGACGAGGTTGTCCAGCGCCACGACGACGAGGACCTTCTCGGCGCGGGCGTCATAGGTGAACTGGATCTGGGCGACGTTCGAGCCGGTGGTCGCCGAGGTGCGCGGCCACTGGCCCTCGGGCAGGACGCGGACGAAGGGTTCGTCGGCGTACGCGTCGGCGAAAGCGCTGGTGAGCTGGGCGGTCAGCGCCTCTGCGTCGATGGTGCCGTCGGCGGTCCGGGGTGCCTCGTCCGAAGGGTCGGCGGTGAGCGTGGCGAGGATTCCGCGGGACATCGGCACGAGGGTCGGAGTGAAGGAGATCCGCACCGGTCCGTCAGCGGGGTCGGCGCCGAGGACGCCGTTGAGGTTCTGTTCGATCTCGGGGACGTGGCGGTGGGTGCCGCCGGTGCCGTAGGGGCTGGCGTCGCCGAGGATCTCGGCGGCGGTGAGGTGGGGCTTGAGGGCTTTGCCGGCGCCGGAGACGCCGTTGGCGAGGACGGCGTTCAGCCCCGTGGGAGCAATGAGTCCGGCGGCGAGCAGCGGCGCGAGGCCGAGGGTGACGGCGGTGACGTTGCAGCCGGGGACGGCGATGCGGTTCGTCTCGGTCAACTGGGTGCGCTGTTTCCTGCCGTCGGCGAGCAGGAGTTCGGGCAGGCCGTAGGTCCAGGTGCCCTGGTGGGCGGAGTGGTAGAAGGTCTCCCACGCTTCGGGACTGATGAGCCGGTGGTCGGCGGCAAGGTCTACGATCAGGGTATCGGGGCTGGTCTCGGCCAGTTCCGCGGCGATCGCCCCGGATTTGCCGTGAGGCAGAGCGAGGACGACGACATCGTGGCCGGCGAGCACCTCGGCGGTCGAGTCTTCGATGACGAAGTCCGCGTACCTGGGAAGGTGAGGCTGGTGCCGGCCGAGCAGCTCCCCGACCGAGGAGTGGCCGCACACGGTGGTCACGGTGAGGTGGGGGTGGGTGCTGAGCAGGCGGAGGACTTCCCCGCCGGCGTAGCCGGTGGCGCCGGAGACAGCGACCGTGAGAGCGTTCATATGAATAACCATACAGCATCAGTAAATAATATGCAGGAGGCGTCATGACCCAGGCAGTACGTGCGATGCAGGCCGGTGGACCCGAGGTGCTCGAGGTCGGTGAGATCGAGACGCCGAGGCCGGGGCCCGGTGAGGTGCTCGTCGACGTCGAGGCGGCGGGGGTGAACTTCATCGACACCTATCGGCGATCGGGGGTCTATCCGATGGACTACCCGCATGTCGTCGGGGTCGAGGGCACGGGTCAGATCGCCGAGGTGGGCGATGGGGTCGAGACGTACAAGGTCGGCGACCGCGTGGCGTGGCATGAGGGACCGGGGTCGTATGCGACGCAGGTGGTCGTGAAGGCGGATAACCTGCTGACCGTTCCGGAGACCGTGAGCGCCGAGGTGGCTGCGGCGATGCCGCTGCAGGGACTGACGGCGCAGTACCTGGCGACGACGTCGCATGCAATCAAGCCCGGTGATACGGCGCTCGTTCACGCCGGGGCCGGCGGCGTCGGACTCATCCTCACGCAGATCATCAAGCATCTGGGCGGCAATGTCATCTCGACGGTGAGCACCGAGGAGAAGGCGGAGCTGTCCCGCAAGGCCGGCGCCGATGAGGTGTTCCTCTACGGCCCGGACGTCGATGTCGCGGCCAAGGTCCGCTCACTCACCGAGGGTGAGGGCGTTGAGGTCGCCTACGACGGGGTCGGCAAGGACACGTTCGACGGGTCACTGGCGTCACTCAAGCCCTTGGGGTCGATGGTGCTCTTCGGCGGGGCGTCGGGTCAGGTGCCGCCTTTCGACATCCAGCGGCTCAATTCCTCTGGCGGAATCTTCCTCTCCCGGCCGTCGCTGGCGTGGATGGTCGCGACCCCGGAGGCGCTGGCGAAGCGGTGGGCGATGGTCTCGAGCGGCGTCGAGAAGGGCTGGCTCGACTTCCGGATCGGCGAGACCTTCCCGCTGGCCGAAGCCGCCGAGGCGCACCGGGCGCTCGAGGGACGGAAGACAACCGGGAAAGTTGTGCTCAAGGCGTGAACTGAGAGCCGATCGCTGGGCTGCGTTGCGTGGGCCGCGTGGGTCGCACACCAGGGCCCAGCGGTCGGCGCTCGCTCCTGGCTGAAAGCCGGCGCTGAATATGGCCAAGAAGTCACGTCGACAACATCTGTGCAGGTAGAACCGCGGATTTCAGCCGACTCGTTGGTATCTTGGGGCTATGTTTGACGAGTCTGTTCGCAAGGAGTTGCGCGAGTTCGTTACCGAGCGCGAGTGGCAGCAGTTCCATACACCGGAGAATTTGGCGAAGAGTGTCAGCATTGAGGCTGGCGAACTTCTCGAGTGCTTTCAGTGGGGCGGCGCCGACCTCACGTCGGCGAAAGACGAACTGGCGGATGTGCTGACTTATTGCCTACTGCTCGCAGACCGACTGGGCGTGGATCCCGACACCATCGTTCTCGAGAAGCTCGCGACAACCCGCGAGAAGTACCCCGTCGAGAAGTCGCGCGGCCGGAGCGAGAAGTATGACCAGCTTTAAGCTCGAACGCTTCCCGTTCGGCTCCGACGAAGTCCGCGCTTGGGGCGCAGTCGATCCTCGCCATCGAAACTGGCCGGTCGTCTACGTCATGAACAACGACAAGCAGGTCTACGTCGGCGAGTCCCTCAACGTCGAGGGGCGGATGCGTCAGCATTTGGAGTCGAAGGAGAAGCAGCGCCTCAAGTCGGTACGGGTCGTTCTCGACGAGACATTCAACAAGTCGGCATGCCTGGACCTGGAATCCTTTCTAATCCGCATGTTCCACGGAGACGGTCGTCTTGAGGTACTCAATCTCAACGCCGGAATCACCGATGCCGAGTATTACGACCGAGAGACGTACAACAAGACGTTCCGACAGATCTTCGACGAGCTCCGAACGCACGAAGAGATGTTCCAGCGGACTGTTCCGCAGATCGTCAACAGCGACCTCTTCAAGCTGTCGCCGTTCAAAGCACTCAATCATGACCAGGCGATCGCGGTTGACGACATCCTCGAAGGATTCTTCGATGACCTCGCGACTGGCGTCAGCAACACCGTCGTGGTCGAGGGTAATCCGGGCACGGGCAAGACAGTGGTCGCGATCTACATGCTCAAGCTCCTTGAGGACATCCGGCATCACGATCCCGAAGAGCCTTTGGACATCGACTCGATCTTCAGCGACTACTTCACACCGGGATATGCAGAGTTGTTGAAGCCCTTGCGATTCGCCATGGTCGTGCCTCAGCAGTCGCTGCGCGACTCAATCGCCAAGGTTTTCAAACTCACGCCGGGCCTTCACAAGAACCAAGTCTTGACGCCGTTCCAGGTCGGTGAAAGTCGGGAACCGTTCGACCTCCTCATCGTCGACGAGGCTCACCGCCTCAATCACCGCGCCAACCAAGCCTCTGGGCCGCTGAACAAGAAGTTCCGAGAGATCAACGAGCAGTTGTTCGGTTGGGACGATCCACAGCTCACCCAACTCGATTGGATTCGCAGGCAAAGCAGGCACTCCATACTCATGCTGGACGTCGGCCAAACCGTCCGCCCCGCAGATCTCCCTGTCGCGATGACCAAGCAACTGGCAATCGAGGCCAGAGCAGCCGGGCGACACTACCCATTGCAAACACAGATGCGTATCGCCGCTGACAAGGATTACGTCGGGTACATCCGTGCCCTTCTCAGCGATAACCCACCATCGGCACCAGAGGACTTCGGGGACTACGACCTCAGACTCTTCACGGACCTCGGCGAGATGCGCGAAGAGCTACGAAAACGAGAAGACGAGTACGGCCTCTCAAGATTAGTAGCGGGATATGCGTGGCCATGGCTCAGCAAGAACGATCCTGAAGCTTACGACATCGAGGTCGATGGCGAACGGCTGCGGTGGAACTCAACCACGACCGACTGGATCAACTCACCGAAGTCTGTCGATGAGGTCGGATCAATCCACACAGTCCAGGGCTACGACCTCAACTATGTCGGCGTCATCATCGGCAACGACCTGCGGTTCGATCCAGCGACACAGAAACTCGTGTTCGATCGCGCCAATTACTATGACAAGAAAGGTCAAGAAAATAACCCGAAGCTCGGAATCACATACTCCGACGAGGATCTGCTCGAGTATGTAAAAAACATTTACAGCGTCTTACTTACACGAGGAATCCGCGGCACCTACCTATATTTCGAAAATAACCAAACACAGAAACGGTTTTCAGAACGCCTTCCCCACCAAACATCAGTTTGAAAACGACTCACGAATCCTGTTCCGAATACGCAAAACATGCTTCGATAAACACGGCGGTCAGAAGGTCCCATGAAACCCCTCTAACCTGGCGCCACGGAAGATCTCAGATCAGCTCCATTATCCCGCTCCCCCGGAAACAGATCCATCTTCCTCCGAAGAATCAAATCGCTGGTCCAAAGCCTCAAGAACAACATCCAACTTCGACGCTTCGGAGCGACGATCGCGGTATAATTTGTATCTACGCTGAGCGGTCGAAAGAAGCTCATCATAATACAGGACTCTGCCATTGATATGATTCAACTGCGAAGCCAAAGCTTCTTCCAGCGTACTTCGTCCGAGGTAATTCGTGGTTGGCATTTCGCCAATCACAAAAACTACGGCAATTTCACGAACAGCCTCATTTTGTTTTGATAGAACCTGATTCAGAGCTTCGAAATACTTTCCGCCCTGCTCTTTGAGTTCGTCTATCGAAACACGGCGTCGATACTTTTTTAACTCTACAATCATATGCACTCCAGATGCAGATCGATACTGGATATCTATACGGCCTTGTTCCTGATTCTCAGCCTCCTCTTTGCTGAAAAGAACCTTGGATCCTGAACGAATACGAGCCAAGCTCTTTTCCATGTCTACATCGCCAGTAGCACCCTCCCATGAAGGGTCCAGTAACCACATATTATTGAAAAGATGCTCCTGAAGAACTTTCTCAAGCTCATCTTCGTCGATAAGGGCCTGCAGCTTCTCAATAGCTTCCAGCCGAGATCGAAGAATTTGAACATACAATGCATCTTCATAAGATTTGGCTGTAGCCAACATCGGGAGCACTTCTGTAGCCGTAAGACCATCGGCAAATTTAGTTAAATCCCGAGTTGTAGCATCAAGAGCAATCCGTTCGAACGCGAGAATGCTAGCTTTGAAAAGTTCAGGGCGCTGATTTTCGTTCTCAAGATGCAACGAAGCAACAGTTTTGATAACTTTCTCGGCTGAATTTCTCTGCTCTTCGGGCCGCTGATTAACCCAGTCACGAACAGCAGGATAATTGTTGGTGAGTTCTATAAATTTTTGCTTCGGTCGCTCGTCTGACCACTGGGCAGCGGCAGTATTGAACAACTCTCTTAAGCGTTTGACGAGAGCTTTTGCCCGATCATCATCCTCTATAAGACGTTGGCGATCGCTGGTAGCAATGTCGTCAGAATCGTCATCGAGGTCCAAAAATTCGGCTCGAATTTGGCCGGTAACGTAGTTACCGAATATTTTATTGAACTTCAGCTGTTCAAGTATTCCCTCTTGAATCGGTCGCTTACGGGCCAAAATAATGATGTTCCTCAGGGACTCTTGCTCGTCGTCGGAGTCATTGAGCTCCTCAGGAGTGCTGACAGTGCCAAACCAGCCCTCTATTTTCCAGCCGCGTTTCGCATCAATCACATTTTTTTCCAACACCCAGCGCCTCTTTGCATTGGGCGTACGAGAATCATCTAGCTCTGAATCCCCCAGTTGCCACAGGTACTCCAACCGTTTTAAGTCTTCACGGTCTTCGTAAGTAACGGGATCACCATCTACCTTAATTACGAATCGTTTCGGGTCATCTTCATCATAATTGAGTGTATCGAAACGCCTAGCCAATCTCCGACGCAACGCTGTCACCGAGACCCCCGTGCGCTTCCTATTGAGCTTGCGGAGTATAAGTACCGTACCTTTGTCCTTTAAACTTGCAGGAATGCTTTCAAGCTCCTCAGGCCTATACGATTCACCTCTTGCGATGTGCGCACGCAAGCTTTCTAGATTGATTCTAAAACCATTCTTTTGCCCATCCTTGGCGGAAAATACATCGACTTCACCCGCAAGTGAGAATACTGACAATTTCCCAATTCCCTTCCGCCCCATATACGGCCGCTTGTGGACGGGGGATTTTGTGCCCTCTTCTTCTCGCTTTTTATACGCCACTCGTAGGAATCTAGAGTTAAGTTCGCCCTGACTCATTCCATTGCCATCGTCAATGATGGTAATTTCATCACCCGATTCATTCCAATGGATGTCAACCGCATTCGAGTCTGCGTCCCAGGCGTTTGCGACCAGTTCAGATAGAACGGCCGCAGCGTTACTGTACAGGTTTATGCCAAGAGATTCGACCACGGCTAAATCAACAGTGAATTCGAACGGGGTGGATACTTTCGTCATTTCACTCTCGTTTCGAATCTAGCTAAACTTTGCATAAATTCCTGACCGACCGCGACCCCGAAAACTGGCGGGACTGCATTTCCGATTAGTTTTCCAACCGTTTGCATTGTAGGACGTTGACCAGTAGGCACAAACTGGTAATTACGAGGAAAGCCTTGCAACATCGCCGCTTCCCGCAAGGTGAGGCTTCTGTCCTGCGATGGATGGCCAAACCGTCCAGTTCCGAAGTTGTATGCCTGAGTTGTTATGGTAGGAGATGGTCGGTCACCCCGCATCCGACCATAGAAAGCTTGAAAACTAGACCCGCTTGACCGTCGATGGCATTCAGCTCTGAGTTCTTCTGGCCAGTCTCGCCAAGTTCCTCCAGGTACGGAAGCCCTCATCCTTGCGATATTGAGATCAGATAGCTTCCGGGCAACATGCATGGAATCGTTTGGGTCCTGCTGGCCGTGCTCAAGCCTTGGCAGTTTTCCAATTGTGCCATTGACAGTGGGGTATTCGGCTTTACTTATGCTTCCAACTGGCAAGTTAATATCCGTCACCCTGGATGCCACAAGAACCAATCGCCTTCTTTCTTGTGGAAGTCCGAATTCTGGTCCGTAGAGGTTTCCATACTCTACAGTGTAGTTGAGATTGCGTAGTTCCGTAACAAACTCTTGAAATACTGTCTGGCGCGCAAGGCGCGTAACGTTTTCCATAGTCACAAATTCAGGGAGCGTCTCCGATACGAGGCGCTTGAAATGTGAGAGCAAGTCCCAATTCGACTCTTTTGTAGTGTCCGCACCTCGTCGATGACTTGAAAACGGCTGGCAGGGCGCACAACCAGCTAGAAGACGGGGGCTACCGGAAGTCCATAGTGAATCAAGTTCCTCACTAGTAAGTTTGCTCACATCTTTCTCGATAAATTCCGCCATAATGTTCGCTTCGTACGGATGCTTGCAGGCAGGGTCTAGATCAATGCCCGCTACGACTTCCACTCCCGCAGTCTTGAGGCCCATGGATAGGCCCCCCGCACCGCAAAAGAGATCAATGGCGCTGATGAGAGGAGGTTGGTTCTGCACGTTGTCCATGGTAGCCACAATCCTCGCGGATGTCCGCTTCCGCGGATGTATGCGGCGCGTCTCTTTGGATTGGGAAGGTGTTGACACGCTCACGGGCTGCTGTGGAGGTAGGTGCATCGATTGGATCGGCTGCCCCGAGTACCTGGTCTGCTATCACCACATCGTGTCGATCCATCGCTGCGTATTCACGTTGACCAGCATCAACGGCCTCCTTCCGAAGTTCGATGGGTTAAGTTCCGCCACTATTTTTAGATCGTGTATGGATCGTTCAAACTTTCAGAGGGTTTGCATTCTGACTTGATCTCGGATCAATACGGTTTGTCGAATCCACATCAAAAAAGGCAGACACCGCAAATCTGGTATTCTGCGTAGTCGATTTGATTTTGCTACCCCTACTAGCTCTAGCGTCAAGTTTTCATGGGGTGGATCCCGACCATGATTTTGGGCGTCGTTGAAAATGGACGCGGCCGTTAAGCGCCTAATGCTTGGGGTCGGTCTCGTACCCGAGCTTGGCACGAGGCAGCCGGTTGATGCCCACGGTGTACGTGTATTTGAGAATCGGGTAAGCCGGCCGCTCGGTTTGCAATTTCCAAGCTACGCAAGCTTGGAGCGCCTCTCGCTCAGTTAACGGCACCACTGCGCGACGTCCAATTCACCGCGCGTAGTCAGGCACGCCGAGCCCAGTCCGCTCCGGGTTCTGGAGCACCCACGACACTGCTGTTTCAGTGAGCACGTCGACGGCCGTCGGATCGCATCGACCGCCGCTGACCTCTTTGATCGCTCGATCCACGTCCCGCAGAGCCTGCCCTGTCAGCGGCTCACCGCTGCGCACATATCGCGCGTACGCCTCCACCATCGCGTCGAAATCGTCGTCCCAGTTCGCTCCGCCGTTGTTGAGCAACTCGTAGCCGACGCGACCCGCGATGCGAATGACTTCGCCCTGCACACTCTCGGCTGAACCGTTTCCCGGCACAAGCATGTCCCAGAGCTCCGAGAACTGCTTCTTCCACCCGATCGCTGTCACAGTGATCGGCTCTCCCCCGGCGAGCGAGCGCGGACGCGACGGCAACTCGATGTCGAACATCCTCAGCAGTGCGATCATCGCATCAACGGTCTCAGGCCGCGCGTTGCCGGCCGATTCGAAGTGGCGAAGTTCCTTCATCGCTTTCGACAGGTACGGGCGCGCGTCCTTGCTCAGTTCTCCTCCGCGCTCGACGAGGAGCTCGACGACCGGCAGACCCTGTTCGACCTTGAAGGCTTCGCAGCGGATCGCCGCAAGGTCGAGGGCGGTCCACCCCATGATGTCCTCCTCGTGTAGCGCCGAAATCGCGCCGGCGTCGAGGAGAAGTCTGACGATGTCAAGACGGTGTTTCTCGGCCGCCGCGGCCAGTGGCGTGTGCGTGCTTCCGGAGCGGATCGGATCGGCACCCCGTTCCACCAGTTCACGGACGACCTCGACGTCCCCGGCTCGGGCACGCGTAACCAGCGGCGAATTCCCGAAGCGGCTTTCTGCCTCGATATCGGCTCCCTGGTCCAGCAGCCAGCGCACACCGTCAACGTCCACGGTGCTGAAGGCGAGCGCCGTCTGCTTGTCATACCCACCCCGGGCATCGACTGACCGTCGTTCGTAGATCTCCTGCAGCTCAGCGAGCGTGTACGGTTCACCGAACTCGCGGAAGTCCTTCGGCAAGGTCACGAGCTTCTTCGCCATGGCTCTCCTTCATCCGCCGTGCGGTGCGGCTACTTCCGACTGTCCCAGGCTATCCGGTGCCGCAGCGCCGGAGCCAGAACTAAAACGGCAATGACTCCGCCGGCCAACAGCACCCATGTCCCGACGTACGTGACGAGTTTGGACTCCGGGCCGGTGGCTCTACCCCACCGACCTGTCCGCAACCCACCCGCGCACCTGGTCCTCGAGCACCGTGAGCGGCACGCTGCCCAGGCTGAGGACGAAGTCGTGGAAGTCCCTGATCGAGAATGACTCCCCCAGCGCATCCTCGGCCTCGGCGCGCAGCTTCTCGATCGTCAGCTGCCCCAGGTAGTACGCCGTCGCCTGTCCGGGCCACGAGATGTATCGGTCGATCTCGGTAATGATCTCGTGCTCGGCGATCGCCGTGTTGGCCCGCAGGAAGTCCTGCGCCTGTTCGCGACTCCACCCCAGCGCATGCATGCCGGGATCGACGACGAGGCGCACCGCCCGCCACATCTGGAACGACAGCATCCCGAGGCGCTCATACGGCGTCTCATACATCCCCATCTCATCGCCGAGACGCTCACAGTAGAGCCCCCACCCCTCCCCGAACGCGGAGATGTAGAGCTTGCGGAACTCCGGAAGATCGAGCTCCTCGGCCAGCGACAACTGGAACGAATGCCCCGGCGCCGATTCGTGGAGCGTGAGCGCCGGCAGCGAATAGAGCGGCCGCGCAGGCAGGTTGTACGTGTTGACGAGGTACCGGTCCGGCGCCCCACGACCGAACGTATCGAACGGCGCGATCTCGCTCGGCGTCTCCATGATCGCGAAACGCTGTCGAGGCAGACGCCCGAAGTACTGGTGCACGACCCGGTCGAATGCCTTGCACGTGTAGGCCGCCTCGGCGAGCAGCTGCCGTGGAGTCGTCGCATAGAACTGCGGATCGGTGCGCATCTGCTCGAAGAGCCCCGGCAGATCACCGGCATACCCGACGTCGGCCGCGATCTCCTCCATCTCCGCACGGATCTTCCTCACCTCGGACTGCCCGAGGTCGAAGATCTCCTCCGGGGTGAGATCCGTCGTCGCATACTCCCTGATCTGCGACCGATAGAACTCAAGCCCCCCGGGCTGATCGGCGGCGGCGATCGACTCCGGCAGATGCGGCAGGTACTCCTTGGTGAGAAACGCCAGCAGCTCCCGATACGCCGGAACCACCTCGGCGCCGAGCACCCGGACCGCCTCCTGACGCAGACCCTCCCGAACGGCGACCGGCATCACCGACGGCAACCGTTCGAACGGCCCGAAGAACGCGAGCTCGGTGACATTCGCCGCCTCGGCGACGGCCCTGACCGGCACCTCCCGCCCGACCATGCTCACCCGCGCCGGACCGAAGCCCCGGGCGACACCCGCCCGCATGTTCTCGATCTGCTGGGCGAAGTGCCGCGGAATGTCCCGCAGCATGCTCAGGTAGTCCCGCGCCGCCTCGGCGTCCTCCAGGACGAGCCGATAGCCGACGAAGGCGAGATTGCGCCAGAACGCCGAATCCGCCGTCGCCGGACGCTCCCACATCCGATGCCGCTGCGCCTCGACAAGCGCCTCGACCTGCTGGCGGTAGACGAGGAAATCGACCGTCTCCTCCGCGGAGAGCTGCGCGACATCGATCGCCTCGAGGGCGACGAGAGTCTCCTCCCACCGCTCCTGCCGACGCCGCTGCGCTTCCTCACCGACGTCGGGCAGGAAGTCGACGACCGTGGCCATGTGCGTGAGCGGACCGAACTCCGCCTCCCGCCACGACCACTCCGCCTCGATGATCTCCACAAGAACAGCACCCTCGGCTGTCCTCTCCGCTGCCGACTCACTCACGTCGGTCCATTCCCTTCCCATTCCACTGTCCTCGCGCGTCCGGCCCGCTCCCGTCGACCGTGCTCAGAGCACTGTCCAGAGCACAGTCCAGCGCACGGTCGAACGGGACACACCGTCACACCGGCTGATTCGACTCCGGCTTCTGTCCACCGAGGGCGGCCCACGCCACGAAATCCTCGATGTCCGCAAGCTGATCGACGCGCACCTGCTGATTGACGTACATCATGTGCCCGGCCGGGTAGTAGCGCCGCACGATCTGATCGTGGCCCTCCGCGGAGATCCGCAGATGAGCGAGCACATGCTCCGAGGCGGCGAACGGCGTCGCGGCATCGTGGTACCCGAAGCCGACATGCACCTTGAGATCCGGGTTCATCCGCATCGCCGACGCCAGATCCTCCGCGGTGTTGACGAGCGCGTTCTCGAACTCCTTGAACGACCACGGATGAACGCGACCGGTGAGCACCTCATAGGTCAGGTCGGTCTCGTACCCGAGCTCGGCACGGAGCAGCTGGTTGATGCCCACGGTGTACGGGTACTGGATGATCGGGTAGGCCGGATCATCACCAAGGGTCCCCGCCGAGACTTTGCCCGGATGCGCGGTGAACCGCGCATCGAGCCGCCCGACCCGCAGATGCTCATCGCGGAGGAGCTCCGCGAAGAACGTGACATCGTCGATCCGCAGATCAGCGAGCCGCACGAAGTCCTCGCTGACTCCGATCAGCTCGGCCAGCCGCCGTCCGACGTCTGCGCGTTCGGTCTCGCCGAGGCGGTGGCCCCGCTCGAGGGCGCGACTGTAGTCCCCGTAGGCGAACTCGGTGGCCTCGGCGACGACCTCCTCGACGCTGCGGCCGGGATGTTTGCCGTGGTAGTGCGCCGCGGCGGAGAATGTCGGCAGGAAATGGGCGTAGGGTGCCTCATTGCCCTCGTTGAAGATCAGCGTGCCGAAGTCGAGGACGGCCGAGATGAGGATGATCCCGTTGAGCGCGATGCCGTGGCGGGTGGCGAGATGGCCGGCCAGGGCCGCCGCCCGCGTCGTCCCGTACGATTCGCCGGCGAGGAACTTCGGTGAGATCCACCGGTTGTTCCGGCTCAGCCACAGTCGGATCACCTCGCCGACGACGTCCCGGTCACCGGTGAAGCTGTGGAAGTCCGCCGGCTTCTCCCCCTCCGCGGTCCGCGAATAGCCGGTGGTCACAGGGTCGATGAAGACGAGATCGGCGTAGGCGAGGGTCGTCTCGAGGTTGTCGACGAGCCCGTAGGGCGGCGGGGTGCGATCGCCGACGTCGTTGGTCACGACCCGGCGGGGGCCGAAGAGGCCGATGTGCAGCCACGCCGAGGAGGATCCGGGCCCGCCGTTGAAGACGAAGATCACCGGCCGGGCGGGATCCTGACCGCCGTCGTCGGCGACCGCGGTGTAGGACGTGAGGAAGATCTGCGCCTTGGGCTTGAGGCCTTCGAAGACTCCGTCCTCGACGACCTCGGCGCCGACGACCATCCGTCCCGTCTGCGCCCGGTACCTCAGTGTCCCGGTCGGCAGGGCGAGCTCATGGTCGGTGACGACGAAGTCATCGACCGGATCCGGCTTCTGCGGTGCGGCATCCGCAGGCTGGGTCTGCGTGGGTGTATCCGACATCATGTCCTTTCGCCGAGGCGGTCAGTGGGTGCGGGAGATCGTGGGCACGGCGGCGAGCAGTGCCTTCGTGTAGTCGTGCTGGGGTGCGTCGAAGATCTGGTCCCTGGCGCCCTGTTCGACGATGCGACCAGCCTTCATCACCGCGACCTGGTGGGCGACCTGCCGGACGACGGCGAGATCGTGGGCGATGAAGATGAAGGAGAGGTCCCGTTCTCTCTGCAGGTCGACGAGGAGGTCGAGCACCTGCGCCTGGACCGAGACGTCGAGGGCCGAGACCGCCTCGTCGCAGATGACGAGCTTCGGGTCGACGACGAGAGCCCGGGCGATGCCGATGCGCTGCGCCTGTCCCCCGGAGAACTGCCTGGGGTAGCGACGAGCGTGGTCCGGGTTGAGTCCGACGCGCTCCATCGCGGCTCCGACGAGCTGTCGGTAGCCGCCGGCGACGCGGCGCTTCTGGTAGCGCAGGGGTGCGGAGATCACCTCCTCGACGGTGTGACGCGGATTGAGCGAGGAGTAGGGGTCCTGGAACACCACTTGGACTCCGCTGCGGAAGTCCCGCAGCGCCGCCCCCGAGCGTCCGGTGACCTCGACTCCGTCGAACTCCATTGTCCCCGAGGTGGGGTCGATGAGCCGGGCGATCATCCGGGCCGTCGTCGACTTCCCGGAACCGGACTCACCGACGATGCCGAGGGTCTCGCGCCGGTGGACCCGGAACGAGACATCATCGACGGCGGTGACCGTCTGCCGGCGCCCGGTGCGGAACTCCTTGCGCAGATTCGTCGCCGCGAGGAGCGGGGTGGTCGTCGGGGTCATGACTGGGTCCTCTCTGCACCGGTGAGGATCGGCTCGGGCAGGTCGATGGCATCGTCGAGGCGCGGGGTCGCTGCGAGCAGCGCGCGCGTGTACTCATGGGACGGTGCGGCGAAGACCTCGGCGGCGGTGCCCTGTTCGACGGTGACGCCGGCGCGCATGACGGTCACGTGATCGGCGATCTGACTGACGACGGCGAGATCGTGGGTGATGAAGAGCATCGCGGCACGGGTCGTCTCCTGCACCTCGGCGAGGAGATCGAGGATCTGCGCCTGCACGGTCACGTCGAGGGCCGTCGTCGGTTCGTCGGCGATGATGAGCTCGGGTTCGCACACGAGCGCCATCGCGATCATCACCCGCTGACGCATCCCCCCGGAGAACTGATGGGGGTAGTGACTGACCCGGTTGCCCGCGTCGGGGATGCTCACACGGTCCATCGCCTCGGCGGCCCTTACCATCGCGGCCGCCTTCGACCCTCCCTTGTGGGTCCGGTACGCCTCGGCGATCTGGAAGCCGACCGTGTAATAGGGGTTGAGGGAGGACAGCGGATCCTGGAAGATCATCGCGATCCGATCCCCGCGGAGGCGGCGCAGGGACGACTCCGACCGGTCGAGCAGCTCGTCACCGCGGAAGCGCACCGACCCCGAGGTGGTCGCCTCCTTCGGCAGGAGTCCCATGATCGCCAGCGACGTCATCGACTTGCCCGATCCGGACTCGCCGACGAGTCCCATCGTCTGCCCGCGCTCGATCGAGAACGAGGACCCGTCGACGACGGTGCCGAGCGGAAACGCGATGCGCAGGTCGGTCACCGACAGCACCGGGCCGTCCGGTCCGGCGGCAGGGGGCAGGGCGGTCATGCGGCACTCACTCTCACTCGCGGGTCGAGGACCCGGTACAGCAGATCGACGACGAGGTTGGCGATGATCACCGCGAAGGCGGCCAGGAGCGTCACGCCCATGATCACCGGCTGGTCGTTGACGGCCAGCGCGTCGTAGGCATACCGACCGACGCCGTTGAGACCGAAGACGGTCTCGATGATGAGCGAGCCCCCGAGCAGGGTCGCGAAGTCGACCCCGAGGAGGGTGACGATCGGGGTGAGCGACGGACGCAGGCCGTGGCGGGTGAGCACCGTCGCAGGCCGCAGTCCCTTGGCCCGGGCGGTGCGCATGAAGTTCTCGCCGAGGGTGTCGATGACGTTGGTGCGCGTCAGCCGCGCATACATCGCCGCATACATCAGCGCGAGCACCATCCACGGCATGAGGTAGGCCTGGAACCACTGGACGGGGTCCTCGGTGAACGGCACGACCGACGGGAACGGCAGCCACTGGAGTTCGACGACGAGGAGGTATTGGAGGACCAGGGCGACGAAGTAGCTCGGCAGCGACAGGCCGGCCAGGGCGAGCATCATCGCGCCCCTGTCCCACCACGTGCCCTCCTTGACCGCACTGATCACCCCGGCGGCGACACCGGTGAGCAGCCACAGCACGGCCGCACCCGCGGCGACGGTCACCGAGACCGGAAGCCGGTCGAGGATCCCCTGCAGCACATCCTGGTTGGACTGGAAGGAGTAGCCGATGCACGGGGCGTCGCAGTGGATGACGGAGCCGCCGGTGCCGTAGTCACGGCCGACGACGAGCCCGGCGAGGAACGTGAGGAACTGGGTGAGGAACGGTTCGTTGAGGCCGAGCTGGTTGCGGATGGCCTCGATCCGGTCCGGGGTGCAGGTCTGCCCGCAGATGCTCGCGGCCGGGTCCGGCGAGAGCTGGAAGAAGATGAGGAACGTGAAGAAGACGACGCAGAGCATGACGATCACCGCCGCCACCAGTCGCTTGGCTATGTAGGAGATCATCGCAGGCCACCCGCCCAAATCTTCTGGAGGTTGTCACCGAGCACCGTGAAGGAGAGCACGGTGAGGAAGAGGAACATGCCGGGGATGACGAAGAACATCGGGGCCGTCGAGTACCACGGCACCGCGGCGGAGATCATCTGCCCCCACGACGGGTCGGGCGGGGTGACTCCGACGCCGAGGAAGGACAGCCCTGCCTCGGTGGCGATGAACATCGGCACGGCCAGGGTCGCCATGACGATGATCGTGCCCGACAGGTTGGGCAGGACCTCCCGGAACACCAGAGGCGCCCAGCCGGCCCCGGACGTCTTCGCCGCCTCGATGAACTCACGGTTCTTCAGCGCCAGCGTCTGTCCGCGGATGACTCGCGCGGTGCCCGGCCACGAGAACAGGCTGAGCACGATGACGAGCAGCAGCGGACGGTTGCCCTGGGGCAGCGCCGAGAGGATCGCGATCATGAAGATCAGGGCGGGGAACGCCATGAGGAAGTCCATGAGGCGGGAGATGACGGCGTCGACGATGCCCCCGAGGAAGCCGGCGAGCACACCCATGACGACGCCGATGAGGATCGTGATCGCGGCCGCGCCGATGCCGATGAGCATCGAGATCCGGGCCCCGTAGGCGATCCGGGCGAAGATGTCCCGCCCGGTCTGGGGTTCGACTCCGAACCAGTGGTCGCCGCTGATGCCCCCGAACGCGCCCCGCGGGACCCCGCCGAGCGCCGGATCGACCGCGGACTCGTCGTATTCGAAGGGACTGTAGCCGGAGAGCTGCGTGATGAACGGGGCGAAGGCGGCGAGCACGACGATGACGCCGAGGAAGCCGAGGGAGAGGATGACCGATGGTCTGCGGAGGATCCGGCGCAGCGCCTGTCGCTCCGGGGAGAACGTTTCCCCCGGGCCGGGCTGCCCGAACTCCTGTGCGGTGGTCGTTTGCGATGTGGTCACGGCGCGGTCATCCTTCCGGGTCGAGCAGACCCAGCTGCGCGTAGTCGATCGACCCGGTCCGCGGCGGGCTGGCGAAGGCACCGCCGACGTTGGTGCCCACGAGCTGCAGCGGCTGGGGTCGGACGAGCGGGACGACGGGGGCGAGTTCGAGCACGCGCTCGCTGATCGCGGTGTAGGCGGCGTTCTTCTCGTCGACGTCGGGAATGACGGCCGCCTCGTCGATCGCCTCGTTGAGTGCGGGGTCGTCGACCTGCGACATGTTGGCATTGCCGGTCTCGGCGATGCGGTCGCCGTCGAAGAGCGGCGCGACCGTCTCACCGGAGAACCACCCGGTCGTGCACCATCCGGCGATCGTCAGCTCGTTCTGCTGGCTCGGCGTGGTGATGACCTCGTAGTAGGTGGCCTGGTCGATGACGTTGAGGGTGACGTCGATGCCGGCCTTCCGCAGCGACTGCTGCAGGGCTTCGGCCTGCGCCTGGCCCATCGGCGAGGACCTCACGTCCATGGTCACTTCGAGGTTCTCGACCCCGGCGTCCTCGAGCATCTGCGCGGCCCTCTCCGGGTCGCCCCGGTCCTCGGGCGTGCCGTAGGGATCGGCGTCGCTGAAGTCCGGCATGTTCGGCAGCGACAGGTTGGGTGAGACGTTCGCCAGGTTCGGGCCGCCGCTGGCGTTGACGACACTCGCCTTGTCGACGGCCCAGTTGATCGCCCGCCGGACCTGCAGGTCGTCGAACGGCTCCTTGCTCGTGTTCATCACCATGTAGTAGTTGCACGCCGGGATGTTCTGCACGGTTCGCGCGGACAGGCTCGGGTCGCCGATGATCCGCGCGAGACTGGCCGCCCCGGCGGCGTTCGTCGCCGCGGAGACGGCGTTGGAATCGGCGCCCAGGCCGGACATCAGCCGCTGGTCGATGGTGTTCTGGTCGAGGCTGAGCGTGAACTCGTAGCCGTCGGGATAGGCCGGGCGGATGTCGTCGGTCTCGGGGTTCCAGTTCTCGTTCCGCGCCAGTGTCAGCGTCTCGCCGGGTTCGTAGGACTCGACGACGTAGGGCCCCGAGGAGATCGGATCGTTCTGGATCTGATCGACGGCGGTGACCTGGTCCTTGGGGAACGGTGTCGCCGGTGCCGTGGCGACGACGTCGGGGAAGTCCGCCATCGGCTCATTCGTCTCGATGGTGATCGTCCGGTCGTCGATGACCCGGATCGAGTCGAGGCCGGCGGGGTCCTGGAACACGCCGGCGTAGTCGGACGCGCCCTTGACGTAGTTCTGCAGGTATTCGAGTCCGATGGCCAGGGACGGGTCGAAGGAGCGTTCGAAGCCGAACTTCACATCCTCGGCGGTGATCGGGGTTCCGTCCTCGAACGTCACGCCCTCTTTGAGGGTGAAGGTCCATTCGGTCGCATCCTCGTTCGGCGTGCCCGTGTCCTCGGCGAGATCGCCGACGAGCTCGACCTCCCCGGTCTCCGGGTCGTGCTGGTACTGGGTGAGCGTGCGGTAGAGGAGGTTGTAGAGGTTGAGGACGTTGCCGTCGTTGCCCATCGCCGGGTCGAGGTAGGAGAAGTCGACGCCTCCGAGGATCTCGACGACCCCGCCTCGCTGGGGCTGTCCGGTGTGGGCGGCGAAACCGGTCTGCTCATCGATGATCGCCTGCGATGCGCTGTCGGTTCCGGTGCTGCCGGTGGCGCAGGCACTGGCGAACAGCGTGGTCGCCGCCGCGAGTGCGGCGATCGACACAGCTCGGTTCTTCACTCGTCGTCTCCTTCGACTGTACTGTCGTGGAACATGGGCTCGATGTAGATGTCGGGGCAGACACAACCGGGATTGCAACATATACTGCAGTCAAGCCGGTGGCGTCAGTTCCCGTGATTAAGAGGGTTTCCTTGACGCTTCCGCGAAGCTTCAGCGTCATGTGTAACCCGAGCCACACTTATCAATATAAGTCAGTGCAACATTTATTGCAAAGGGAGTGTCCGATGGGGATCATCGCAACGTGGGTGGACAGCCTGATGGCGCAGCGGAAGCTGTCACCGGGGTCGACGGCCGTGCTCCGGACGATCGCCGATGATCCGGAGACGGCGTCCTATTCGAGTGCGGCGGCGCTGGCCGACGCCGCGGGAGTCAATGTCGCAACCGTCGTGCGCGCGGCGCAGGCGATCGGCTTCTCCGGCTGGTCGGAGCTGTCGACGGAGGTGCGCAATCGCTTCCTGTCATCGCTCGATGCCGACAAGCACTTCGCCCGCAACGCCGAGGCGGGGGCCGGGCAGCCGTTGAAATCGCTGGTCAAGGATCTTGAGCTCATCGAGCTCCTCGCCGAGACGCTGACCGAGGAGGCGATCGACAACGTCGCCTACCTCATCGCCGCCGCGCAGGCGACGACGGTCGTGGCCACCGGCTCGTTCCTGGCCCCGGGTGCCGTGCTCGCCCACAACGGGCAGGCCCTCGGCTACCGGATCACCCTCAGCGACGGCCCGATGACGAGCATGATCAACGACGTCCGCATGCTCCAGCCCGGAGACTGCCTGCTCACCTTCTCGATCTGGAAGACCAGCGCGAGCATCCTCCCGCTGTGCGAATACGCCAAGACCCAGGGCATCAGGCTCATCGTCATCGCCGATCAGCGCTCGCAGCTCGCCGAGCTCGCCGATGAGCTGATCCTCGTGCCGTCCGAGGGCACCGGGCCCACGGCGTCGGCGACGGGCGCGGTCGTCGTCGCCCAATGCATCATCAGCGCCCTGGCGAACCTCGATCCCGAACGGTCGCGGGCCACCCTCGAAGAGCTGCAGAAGGTGTGGTCCCTCACCGGCGCCGTCGCCAGCGACTGAGGCCGTCGGGCTGAGTCCGGCTATCCCAGACTGTCCCAGGCCATCCGCTGCCTCAGCGCCGGCGCCAGCACGAGCGCCGCGAGGACACTGCCGGCCAAGAGCACCCACGCCCCGAAGTACGTGAAGAGCTTGAGCTCAGGCGCCAAGGGCGGCCCGAAGTCGGCGGCCATGAGGATCACTCCGCCGAGGATGAGCGCCGTCGAGACGATCACCTGGATGAACTGCTCGACCGTGGACTTGAGCAGGTTCTTGATCATCGAAATGTTCAACCCGCTCGTGCCGACATCGAGAGTGCCGTCCTGCAGGTGTCCGGCGATGCGGGCGACCTGGGCCGGCAGCTCCGCCATCTGCGGCAGCGTCGCCGCGAAGTAGAGGGTGATCTCCTGCCGGTCGATGCCCAGACCACCGACCTGCCGGAGCAGGTCCTTCCCGTTCTGCGTCACGAGGGTGAGCAGATTGAGCCGCGGGTCGAGCTTCATGATCGAGCCCTCGAGCGTGCTGATCGCCCGGAACGCCGTGGCGACCGACGTCGGCATCGGGAACCCGTAGTCGACGACGAAGTCGATGAGCTCGCCGAAGAGCGCCGCCGACGTCGACCCGGGCCGACCGTCGCCGTACTTGAGCATGATCTGCCCGATCTCGCGCTGGAGCTCGCGCAGATCGACATCGCTCGGCGCCCCGAGCAGTTCGAGGATCGCCGCGGTCGCCGCCTGCGAGTTCTGCGAATCGAACGCCATGAGCAGGAGCGCGATCGCCCGCCGATCCCGCTTGTCGATGAATCCGACCGCCCCGAAGTCGACGAGTCCCGCCCGTCCGGCGGAGGAGACGACGATGTTGCCCGGGTGGAGGTCGGCGTGGAAGATCCCTTTGCCGAGCACCTGCCGGACGACCATGAGGAAGAGGTCCTGAGCGATCTCGGCCCGGGCGATCTGCGACAGCTCGGAGACCACCTCGGTGGCATGCGACAGGGGAACGCCCTCGACGAGGTCCATGACGATGACGTACTCCCCCGACAGCTCGGGGTAGACATTGGGAATGTGGACGACCGAGGGCCGCGAGGAGTTCTGCCGCCCTACCTCGTCGGCCTCCCGCAGCGCTTCGATGTGGGCGAGCTCGCCCCGGTAGTCGAGCTCCCCCATGAGCGAATCGACGAAGCTGTTGGCGAGTTTGACGACCCCGACTTTCTTCGCCCAGTCAGTCGACCGCTCGAGCCGAACGGCCAGGGTGAGGACGATGTCGGCATCGGCCTTGACCTGCTTGCGGATCTTCGGCCGCTGCACCTTGACGGCGACGACCTGACCCTCCCACGTCACGGCACGGTGGACCTGGGCGACCGACGCGGCCGCGAAGGGGACCTCGTCGAACTCAGCGAACACCTCGGCGACGGGACGGCCCCACAGGGCCTCCAACTGGCCTTTCACCTCGGCGAAGGGAACCGGGGGCACCCCGGCCTGGAGTTTGGAGAACTCCTCGACGAACTCGTGCGGGATCATGTCACCGCGGGTCGCGATGAACTGTCCGAGCTTGACGAACGTCACCCCGGCGGCGGCCAGGGCGTCACGGGTCGTCGCCGCGATCTCGCGCAGGGACACCCGGAGCGTCGGGATACGGGGTTTGAGGTACCGACCGAGGCCGAAGCGGATGAGGATCTTCTGGACCTGGGCGAGCCGGTTGACGCGGCGATACCAGGTGGGCACCTTCGGCACGGAGCGCAGCACCGATGACATCGTGCCGGTCGGCATGACGAGTTCGATGGCGAGGAGGATGAACATCTGGATGACGATGAACCACGCGAAGAGGAGGAGGAAGACCATGATCGCGGGGAAGCTCATGTCGAGGCCGGGGTAGGCGTTGTCCTCGGAGATGCCGAGCAGCCGGTACGCCTGCAGGGTGATCGGCCAGATCGAGAGGCCCATGATGAGGGAGACGACGATGTTGCGGGCGGCGCCGGTGCCGACCGGCATCATCCGCCTGACGAGGAATCCGACGATGACAGCGTTGATGAGACCCAATCCGATGGAGTAGAGGATCGTCATCCGCACTCCCCTTTCGTCGCCCTAATCCTCGTTGCCGTCGTCACCAGCCTAATTGATCACCTCTGATGAACCTGTGGATCGTCATTGAGAGTTCGCAGTGCATCGAGGAGGTCGGTGATCTCGCCGGCGGTAGCCAGCTCGGTGGGGACAAGGGCACTGATGCGGCGAGTGCCGACCTCGGGGATCGAGATCGCCGCAATGCCCTCGACCGCGGTCGTTCGTCGGGCGCTCTGCGGGAGCAGGGCCACGCCGAGGCTGTTCGACACGAGCGCTTGGATTGCTCCGGGATTGTCGGTGATATGCCGGGTGCGGGGTTCGAAACCGGCCCGACGGCACAGGCGTTCCGCGGTCGAACGGCAGCGTTCGCACCCCATGATCCACGGCAGCTCGGCGACGTCGGTGAGCGCGTGGATCTGGCCGGCCCGGTTCCAGCGTTCCGGGACGAGGAGGTCGAGTCGATCCTCGCCGAGGTCGACGACCGTGGCGTTGTCGAGCTGAGGTGGGTCTTCGTCCTCGTGGTGGAAGACGAAGGCGACGTCGATCGCGCCGTTCTCGAGCAGGGTGAGCGCTTCGGGCGGTTCGGCTTCGACGACTTCGTAGGAGTGGCGGGTGACGTTGTCCGGGCGGGTGTCATCGCCAGTCTCGAGAGTGCCGAGGGCGGCGGCCAGCGGTCCGATGACGAAGCTCGGGAAGCCGGCGAGCCGGACGTTGCGTCCGCCGAGGCCGAAGGCCGTGGCGAGGTCGCGGCGCAATCCCGTCACCGAGGCGGCGACCTCGGTCGCGCGGATGAGGGCAAGCTGACCCGCCGTGGTGAGCACGATGCCGCGCGGGGTCCGGTCGAACAGCGAGACGCCGAGGTCCTTCTCGAGGGCGCTCATGTGCTGGGAGAGCGCCGGCTGCGACCACCCGATCTCCCGTGCGGCGGCCCCGAGGCTGCCGGCCTGGGCGACAGCGCCGAAGAGGAGGAGTCGTTTGGGGTCGCCGGTGGTGAGCGCGTGGTCGAACTGCTGAGACATAAGTCCAGCTTATGGCAAGTCAGCGCGAACTGGGTCTACTCGGGATGTTCGTGGTGCGGGAGACTGGAAGACATAAGGAATGCGGATCATGCGGCCGGTCGCTTTCGGCGCGGATCGCGTGCGGGAACGGGTATCGAAGGAGATTGACGATGCGGAGAATCGGATTGCTCGGCGGAATGAGCTGGCACTCGAGCATTGAGTACTACACGAAGATCAATGCGGCGGTCGCCGAGCGCCTCGGCGGTCATCATTCGGCGCAGATCCTCCTCGACTCGTGCGACTTCTCCGGGATCCGTGACCTCCAGATCGCCGAGAACTGGGAGGGCGCCTCAGCTGCTTTGGCTGCGACCGGTCAGCGTCTCGTCGACGGCGGCGCCGAGGCGGTGGCCATCGCGACGAACCTCATGCACAAGACGGCGCCGACGGTCGAGGCCTCCGTCGACGTCCCGCTCATCCACATCGTCGATTCGATCGCGGCGATGGCGAAGGACCGCGGGTATTCGACGCTGGCGGTGCTCGGAACCAAATGGACGATGCTCGACGGCTTCTACACCGAGCGCCTCGAGGCGCAGGGCATTGCCACGCTCATCCCTGATGAGGAGACGTGCCTCGAGGTCGATCAGATCATCTGGGACGAGCTCACTCAGGGCAGCTTCACCGAGGCCTCCCGTGCCCGCTACATCGAGATCATGCAGTCGCTGGCCGATCGCGGTGCCGATGCCGTGGCGCTCTCCTGCACGGAGATCGGTCTCCTTGTCCCGCCGGACGTCGCTCCCCTGCCGGCGATCGATTCCGTCGACGCCCATGTCGCGGCGATCGTCGAGTGGATGATGGCGGACGAACTCGTCTCGGCGTGAGGTCGGCGCTGATCCGCTGAGGATTGCGGCCCTCTGACGACCGATGCCCCAAAAGCAATCAAGCTTGTATCCAAAGATTCATTCCGGTAGGTTTCCCGCGTAGGACATCCCACGTTTTATGTTCACTTCGGGACCCGAGGATTGAGGCGTCCCGATCGACCTTCATCGGAGGAGGAGCATGGACGCTCCAGGTCTTGGCGGGCTCAATTGGGCCGTGATCATCATCTATCTCTTGGCGACGCTGGCCATCGGCGTGTGGTTCACTCGCAAGGCTGGTGAGAGCACGGATGCGTTCTTCAGAGCTGATGGGCGCATCCCCGTGTGGGCGGCCGGGTTCAGCATCTACGCCACGACGCTGTCGGCGATCACGTTCATGTCGACTCCTGAGCAGTCGTTCCTCAATGACTGGTCCTATGCGGCCGGCAACATTGCGATCTTCCTCCTTGTGCCCGTGCTCGTCGCGTTCTACATTCCGTTCTTCCGCAAGCTCGACGTCACGACGGCGTACGAGTATCTGGAGGCGCGTTTTGGGCCGAGCATCCGAGTCCTCGGGTCGGTGCTCTTCGTGCTCTTCCACATCGGGCGGGTCGCGATCGTCGTTTATCTGCCGACGTTGGCGATCAGTTCGGTCACCGATATCAGCCCGGCACTCATTGCCGCGGCCGTCGGTGTGCTCTCGGTGATCTACACGTTCCTCGGTGGGATGGAGGGCGTCATCTGGTCGGACGTTGCTCAGGCCATCATTCTTCTCGTCGGGGCAGGGGTCATCCTCGTCTTCGGCATCGCTGCCATCGACGGCGGCATGGCGACTGTTGCCTCTGATGCGGCGAATGACGGCAAGTTCATCACGGCTGACAATTGGACGATCGGCGGGGCGGCAGCGGCGATTCCGATCATCTTCCTCGGATCGGTGTTCAACAACCTGCATCAGTACACGGCGAGCCAGGACGTCGTGCAGCGGTATCAGACCACGGATTCTCCGAAGGCGGCGGCGAGGTCGCTCATGGTCAACGGGTTCCTCGCGCTGCTGACGATTCCGCTCTTCTATGGGATCGGCACGGTGCTCTACAGCTATTACCGGCATGCAGGGTCGCTTCCCGAGGATTTCAACACCTCGGCGCTCGTCCCGTACTTCGCGGTCAACGTGCTGCCGGCGGGAATCTCGGGACTGCTCATCGCGGCGATCTTCGCGGCCGCGCAGTCGACGATCTCGTCGAGCCTCAACTCCATTTCGGCGTGCGTCACCGTCGATCTGCGCGATCGGTTCTTCCCACCGCGCGATGGTGTTGCCCGCTCAGGTGTGGGGTTCTCTCGGATGGTCATCGTCGTGGTCGGTGCCGCGTCGGTCGCCGTGGCGCTCTATCTCGTCGCCACCGATCAGGCCGAGACGTGGGATCTGTTCCTCAGCATCACCGGGCTCTTCGGTGTTCCACTGGCCGGGGTTTTCGCGCTTGGGATCTTCACCAAGCGCGCCAACACGTTCGGGGTGCTCAGCGGTCTGCTGCTCGGTGCCGGGCTGGCCTGGTACGTCCAGAACATCATCGGCCTCAACCCGTTCGCGATCTCGATCGTCGCGTTCGTGGCGTCGGTAGTCCTGGGATATGTGATCTCTCTGCTGACAGGGTCGCTCGCAGGTCGCACGGATCGCGACGTCCTGCCGTTGACGATCTACGGGAAGCGGGAGACTTATGTGCCACCTAGCGACCGAGGGTTCTCAGAAGCAGAAAGCCGTAGCTAGTCGGCTCATGCCTGTGCAGAAACAGGAATCTCCTCAAGCCCGTTCTTATCACGCATCCACCGCAGTCCATATGAGTCAGTGAACTTCAGTGTCACCACCCGCCAGTTCCTATTCTTCGTAATCGGGCGAACAATCCCGTCGATGTCTTCTCGCTGGTCGGGGAAAGTCCAACCGTACTTTGGGTGCTCTCCGGCGACAAAATCACCGGGAGGCAACACCTCCATAGTGAATGGTGCTAGTTTGACAGGATCACTTCCCTTGGACACCGAGTAGATGCTGGTGACCTCTACGTCGTACACGGGAGAATCGGTACTATTGTGCACTAGGATTCCGTTGCTCAGGGCCGAGCCATCGTGAGGAATGATCCTGACACACCACGATGCTATGCCGCTCGCCTGGATCCTCTTCTCCCGCTCTCTCGATTTTTCATCTCGTTTGGACTCAACCTTATAGAGGTCTCTTGAGGTCTCATACAGGTTTCTTGAGGTCCGAGCCGCCCATACAGCAGCAATGAGTGCGCATAAAGCGACAACCGCCGAGACCCACTCTGCAACGTTACCCACTTTTCTACTCCTAGCTATGTCAATGCGTCGGCGCCTTGGATTCAACTAGCCGTGGATCCGTGATCCTGACCTCCCATCGTGATCCCCACGGCCAGTTTTCCAGGCCATCCAGCGCGCATCATCATGCACTTCATCGCCACCTAGTCCCGCTTCATCTATAGAGCAACAAGCACGAACAATGTCTGTTGTTATCAATCTACACTCTCTATAGGCTCTGAGTGAGTGTCATATTCTCACAAACAAGGGTTACAGCGAAGGAACCACAGAGGTTGCTTAGTGATTGAAAGTCGTATTCGTTGGTCTGAAGACCGGCGCTCAGCTGGAGAGGGGAAGCTTTCCAGTCGAACTTCGCAATCCATGCCCCGAGGCCCGAGACTGCAGGGAGCTTGCTGGTTCAACCTTCTCGTTAAAAGTTCGAAGCAATGGTCTCGATTTCACGATGGTTTCTCGGTGCTCCTCCGAAGGACTCGACAGCGCGACTATGGCCCCGCCTACTCCGTACGACATCGACTGCTCAAAGGCGATCGCTGTGCGGATGAGGACGCTGAGGTCGACGGCACCGTTGAGGGAGAAGTATCCGATAGTTCCGCTGTAGACGCCGCGGGGGCCGCTCTCAAGTTCGTCGATGATCGACATTGTGCGATGCTTCGGGGCTCCCGTCATCGAGCCCGGCGGGAAGGCTGCTCGAACACAGTCAACGGGAGTCGCTCCCCTGCCCAGGTGCGAGCGCACCGTTGACACCAGCTGATGGACCGTCGCATAAGTCTCGACGTCGAAGAGCTTGGGAACCTCGACCGATCCCAGCTCGGCAGTGATGCCGAGATCGTGACGAACCAGATCGACGATCATGAGATTCTCGGAACGGTCCTTGACCGACGACCGCAGATCGTCCTTGAGAGCCTCGTCTTCCTCAGCTCCGCTCCCCCGCGGTCGAGTTCCCTTGATCGGCTTCGACTCCGCCTCGCCACCAGCCGAGATCCGCAGGAAGCGTTCCGGCGACGTGCTCAGCACGCTCACCTCGGGCGATCGCAGGAATGCACCGAACGGCGTCGGATTATCTCGCCTCAGATCGACATACGTCTCCAGGGAGTCGCGCGTCCACTGCGTCTCGAGCATGTTCGTCAGGCAGACCTCGTAGGTCTCCCCGTCATTGATAAGTCGCTGTGCCTCGGCGATGAGCTCAAGATACTCCGCTTTCGAATGTCGGGCGCTGAGACCAGGGATGCCGGCGAAATCCTCCGCAGCGACGCTTCGATGCTCGTGTCCTTCTGGAGCTGCGGCCTGCATCTCGACGTCGGCAGGCTCATCCACCGATCGCGCAGCGGTCACTGATACATCATCGAGTGACGGCATGCCGATCACTTCGGCAACCACATCGAGCCACCCTTCACACTGGGCGCTATCAACTCCGTCCCCGCTGAGCGCCAGCAGATAGAGCGTGCTCGTCTCGTTGTCGATGACGACGGCGCGATCGAGGAACATCATGAGAGCGTCCGGGGTGTCGGCCTCGCGCTTGAGCGGCGAACCGACTTCAGCCTTGAGCTCGTAGCCCAGATACCCGACCCATCCGAGGCGGAACGCGAACGGCAGATCGCCTCCGTCATCGGCGTAGGTGAGGTCGACCGAGCCGATATCGTTCTTGAGCCAATCGAAGAATCCCGATTCAATGGTTTCAGTGCCGTTTCCCGACCGCACTTCGAGCGTCCCGGTGGGGACGTCTGCTCTCACCGACCGACTCAAAGGCCCCGTCGGGGCGCCCATGATCGAGAACCTCGAATCGGGATGACCGGGCATGTTGCCGTCGAGCCACACTGCTTCGGGCTCGTCGCCGTAGAGCGCGCTGAACACGTTCAATGCGGTGCCGCGAAGTGGCAGCTGACGCACATGCACGGCGAGTTCCCGACGCGACACATCTTCATTCGCGAGCTGATCACCCTCGACCGCTTCATTGCGAAGGAAGCGCGCAGGCGACGTCCCCTCGCGGGCCACCGAATCAGCCGTCGAAGGAGACACCTCGTGCCCCGTCCGCGCCCACCATTCCTCGGTCAGTCGCCGGAAGTTCCGCAACAGGTCAGCCGCGTGCTCGGTGACGATCGACTCCGGGTGGAACTGCACACCCCACTGTGGTCGCGTCGTGTGCGCCAGCCCCATGAGCACACCGTCATCCGACCATGCCGTGGGCACAAGGCTCGACGGCAACTCGGTCACTGCGAGCGAGTGATACCGCGCCGCCTCAAACGGCGACGGCAGCCCGGCAAACAGATCCGTACCCGAATGCTGAATCTCGGACACGCGCCCATGCCGCGGCTCCGGCGCGTGCGCCACCGTTCCGCCGTGAACGTAGGCGATCCCCTGGTGCCCGAGGCACACGCCGAGCACCGGAATCTCCGCATGTGCAATGACGTCGGCACAGATCCCGAAGTCAGCGGGAACCTCGGGCGTCCCCGGCCCCGGTGAGATGACGACATTGTCGAATTCCTCAAGCACGGCCAGCGAGTACTCTGCCCAATCGTTGGGCACGACGACCGGCTCGCAGCCATTCACCTCGGCGAGGAGATGGAAGAGATTGAACGTGAACGAGTCGGCATTGTCGATGAGCAGCGTTCGCACCCGATTCGAGCCACCGTCAGGGCGCTGAGCACCGTGGCGCTGGGTTGCCGAGCGACCGGAAGGTGGCTGAGACGCACCCCGAGAAGCCGACCCTGGCACGGTCACTGCGGTCACGGGTGGACCCAGGTCAGCCGAGCACCAGGCGACGGGTCGAGTCGGAGAGACCGCCGGCCGCCTCGGCGAGGAGGGACTGCTCCGTATCGGCACCTGCGCGGACATACCGCCCGGTGAACGCATCGAGCGAGCCCGAGGCCAGAGCCAACGCGAGGTCGGTGACCTGCTGCGGGGTCGTCCAATCACCGGTGGTGCGGTGATCGTGGACGGGCATCGACTTCGTCATCGACGTCTCGACGACACCGGGCGCCATCTCGAAGATCCGCAGACCCTTCTCATGCCCGAAGTGGACAACCGAATCGGCGATCCGGAACAGCGACGCCTTCGACGCCGAGTACACCGAATACGCCGGCGTCCCCGTCGCCCCCGACCCCGAGTTGAGATCGATGATCGCACTCGTCCGACCGGTCGCCACGGCGGCATCGATGAGCACGGGCGCGAACGCGTTGACCATGAGCGCGACCCCGAGGACGTTCGCTTCGACGACGAGGGCCAGGCTCTGAGGATCGGCGTCCCAGAGCGGACCTTCCGTCGATTCGATCCGCCCGGCATTGTTGACGAGCACCTGCAGACGCTGCCCGGTCTCCTTCTCCAGGCTCGTCACCTGGGATTTGAGCTCGGCGACCGAATCGACGTCGTCGACCGTGAGTCCGAAGCCGGTGGCCTCTCCCCCGGTCGCGAGCGCCACTTCGGCAGCCGCCTCCCGGGCCTTCGTCGCCGAGGTGGCCGTGAGGACGACGCGGTAGCCGGCCTTCGCGAACGCCTCGGAGAGGTGACGCCCGATGCCGCGGGCACCCCCGGTGATGAGCGCGATCGTCTCACGCGGCACCGCGGTGGCCCCGCCACCGGCCTGCTGGCCGGGCAGCTTCGTCCCGTACGGAAGGTTCTCACTCATGGGTCGGTCTCCTCACTCGTCGACTGGTGATCAGACGGATCAGCTGCGCACCGTGTCAGCTGCGCACCTGGGCACCGTGGCGCTCGGTCGCGAGCGCCGTCGCGGCCTCCCGCATCGCCGAGGCCTCATCGGCCTTGAGCGTGCGATCCGGGGCCCGGAACGTCAACCGGAACGCCAGCGACTTCTTGCCCTCGGGCAGCTGGTCGCCGGTGTAGAGGTCGAAGATCTCGAGCGCCTCGAGGTCGTCGCCGGCCCCTTCGGTCAGCGTCGCCGCGAGGGTCTGCGCGGGCAGGTCGGCATCGACGACGAGCGCGACGTCCTGCCGGGACACCGGGTACGTCGAGAGTGCGCCGTCCCACGTCCGCAGGTCCGCCTGCGCCAGCAGCGCATCGAGGTCGATCTCGAAGGCGACGGTGCGCGCCGGCAGGCCGAGGTTCTCGATGACCTTCGGATGCAGCTCACCGGCGTATCCGAGCACGCCGCCGCCGGCGAGTGTGAACTTCGCGGCCCGGCCCGGGTGCCAGGGGGCTCCGCGTTCGGCCTCGACGCTGACCTCGTCACCGCTGACTGCGGCGATCCGGCGGACGATGTCGATGACATCGGCGGCGTCGGCCCGCCGGCCCTTGCCCCACACTCCTGGGAACTCCGCATGTCCGGCGACGACTCCCGCGTAGTGGTAGGGCTGTGCCGGCACCGAGGCGTAGATCTCCTCGAGCTGCTCAGCCGTCGGGTGGTAGCCGGGCAGGAAGCGCGGTCCCGGTGTGGTCGGCAGGTCCGCTGCCGAGGAGACGAGTCCGGCTTCGAAAAGCGCGACGTCCTTGGCCCCGCGACCGAAGTTGCGGGTCGCGACGTCGAGCAGCGTCGAGAGCAAGGTGGTGCGCAGCAGCGGCAGGTCCTCGGACATCGGGTTGGCCAACCGGATGTGGAGGCGCCGGGGATCGTCGGCCTCGAGCCGCATCTCGTCATCGCGCTTCGCCGAGGTGAACGGGTAGCTGAGGACTTCCGTGAACCCGTCCGCGGTGAGCAGATTGGAGATCCGACGGCGTGCCCGCTGGGCGTCGGTCAGTCCCGCACCGGCACGTGCGGCCGGCTGGACCGAGGGAATCCTGTCGTAGCCGCCGGTGCGCGCGACCTCCTCGACGAGGTCGATGTCGGCGGTGATGTCCGAACGCCAGCTCGGCACGGTCACCCGCAGCAGTCCGTCGCCGCGGTCCTCGACACCGGCGCCGATGCCCTCGAGCAGGGAGATCGCCTCGGCGGCGGAGTAGTCGACGCCGACGACGGAGGAGACCCGGTCGACGGCGAGGTCGATGACGGTGGGCTCCGGTGCGTCGCCGATCTGCGCCGTCGCGGCGCTGAGCGTGCCCCCGGCGAGCTCGACGAGGAGGTCGGCGCAGCGCCGGGCGGCCACCGGTCCCAGCCGCGGGTCGACACCGCGTTCGAAGCGACGCGAGGCCTCGGAGGAGAGCTTGTGCCGCCGCGAGGTCCGGGCGATCGAGATCGGGTCGAAGTGCGCGGCCTCGATGACGACGTCGGTCGTCGCGTCATTCACCTCAACGGCCGCACCGCCCATGACCCCGGCGAGGCCGATGATCTTCGACGAGCCGTCGGCGCTGCGATCGGTGATGAGAAGGTCCTCGGCATCGAGGGTGCGCTCGACGTCGTCGAGCGTCGTGAACTTCTCCCCCGCCTCGGCGCGTCGGACGACGATCTCCTCGCCCAGCAGTGCGGTGTCGTACGCGTGTAGCGGCTGCCCGAGTTCGAGCATGACGTAGTTCGTGATGTCAACGACGAGGCTGATCGGGCGCATGCCCGCCTCGATGAGGCGACGGCGCATCCAGTACGGCGTCGTCTTCGTCGGGTCGATGCCCGTGACCTGCAGGGCGGTGAAGACATCGGATCCGGGCACGCCGTCGATGGGACGGGCGTCGTCGATGACGACCGGGAAGCCGTCAGCGGTGGGGGCGTTGACCGCGGCGACCTCGGGGCTGCCGATGTCGGTGAACGACTGCCCCTTCATCTGCGCGTACTCCCGCGCGATGCCGCGCATCGACAGCTGGTACCCGCGGTCGGGGGTGACGTTGACGTCGAGGGTGACATCGTCGAGGCCGAGGAGGGCGATCGCGTCGTCGCCCGGTTCGCCGCTCAGTCCGAGGTCGGTGAGCACGATGATGCCGTCATGATCCTCGCCGAGGCCGAGCTCGGCGGCCGAACAGATCATCCCGTCCGAGGTGTGACCGTAGGTCTTGCGGGCAGCGATCCGGAAGTCACCGGGGAGGACGACGCCGGGCAGGCTGACGACGACGAGGTCGCCGGGCACGAAGTTGTGGGCACCGCAGATGATGCCGCGGCTCGGACGCTCCTCGCCGGGCTGCGGGTCCTTCGGATCGTCGGCGGCCTCGTTGTGCTCGGGACCGACGTCGACCCGGCACCAGTTCACGGTCTTGCCGTTCTTGTGCTCCTCTTTGACGAGGTCGAGGACACGACCGACGACGAGGGGTCCGGTCACCTCGGCGCCGAAGTAGTCCTCCTCTTCGAGCCCGATCGCGGCGAACTCCGCGGCGAGGGCGTGGGCATCAGTGTCGGCCGGGTAGTCGACGTAGTCGGCCAGCCAGGAAAGTGGGACGCGCATCTCTCAAGCCTTCATTCCGAAACGGGCCGAGAAGCGCACATCGCCTTCGACCATGTCGTGCATATCGTTGATTCCCTCCCGGAGCATGAGCGTGCGCTCGATGCCCATGCCGAACGCGAAGCCCTGGTAGACCTCGGGGTCGATGCCGGCGGCGCGGAGCACATTGGGGTGGACCATGCCGCAGCCGCCCCATTCGATCCAGCCGGGACCGCCGACTTTGTTGGGGAACCAGAAGTCCATCTCCGCGCTCGGTTCGGTGAACGGGAAGAAGCTCGGGCGCAGTCGGGTCATCGACTCCGGGCCGAACATCTCCCGGGCGAAGCCGTCGAGGGTGCCCTTGAGGTTCGCCATCGTCAGACCCTTGTCGATCGCGATGCCCTCGATCTGGTGGAAGACCGGGGTGTGGGTGGCGTCGAGCTCATCGGTGCGGAACGTCTTGCCCGGGCACACGACGTAGAGCGGGACTCCGCGTTCGAGCAGGGACCGCGACTGCACCGGCGAGGTGTGGGTGCGCAGGACGAGACCGGCCTCGGGCGGGTCGACGAAGAACGTGTCCTGCATCTGGCGGGCCGGGTGGTCGGGACCGAAGTTGAGGGCGTCGAAGTTGAGCCATTCCGCTTCGATCTCAGGTCCCTCGGCGACCTCCCAGCCGAGGCCGACGAAGTAGTCCGCGGCCTGTTCCTGGATGAGGGAGAGCGGGTGGCGAGCGCCGAGCCCGCGCCGATCGCTCGGCAGGGTGACGTCGATGGCCTCGTCGACGAGGACCGCGGCGTCGCGTTCGGCCTCGAGCTCGGCCAGGCGGTCGTCGTGGGCCTTCTTCACCCGTCCGCGGGACTGTCCGACGACCTTGCCGGCGGTGGCCTTGTCGGCCTTGTCGAGTCCGCCGATCGCGCGGTTCGCCAGTGCCAAGGGAGACTTGTCGCCCATGAAGTCGATCTTCGCCTGCTTGAGGTCATCAAGGGTGGCGGCGTCAGCGAATGCGGTCAGTGCCGTGTCCACGGCGGCCTGCACGGCTGACTCGTCCAAGGGGTCCAAGTGGTCTGTCATCGATGTCCTTTGCGCGTGTGCCTATGCCGCAGAACAGTCTATCCCTTCGCCCCCCCTCCCCCGACGGTCGGCGTCCGGGTGCTGACCACGTTCCGGCGCCGAGGCAGTCCTCCGTGTCCGATTCATCACCCACCCGTGCTCTGCGGGTCCAGTCGCGCTAGTGTCGAGACATGACGACGAATCCAGTCAAAGCCTCCGATGTCATGGTCCAGGCGCTCGAGAACGAAGGCGTCGAGAGGATCTTCGGGATCCCCGGGGAGGAGAACCTCGACTTCGTCGAGTCCCTGCGCGAGTCCTCGATCGAACTCATCATCACTCGTCATGAACAGGCCGCCGCTTTCATGGCCGCGACCTACGGCCGGCTCACCGGCAAGCCCGGCGTGTGCCTGACGACGCTCGGGCCGGGGGCACTCAACCTCGCGACCGGGGCCGCGTACGCCAACCTCGGCGGGATGCCCGTCGTCATGATCACCGGTCAGAAGGGCATTCGGACCGCGGAGCAGGCGCGCTTCCAGATCGTCAACACGGTCGCCGCGATGGGCCCGCTGACGAAGTCGACGCATCAGATCACCTCGGCGACGATGATCCCCACCATGGTCAGGGAGGCGTTCCGGGTCGCGCAGGACGAACGTCCGGGGCCCGTCCACCTCGAACTGCCCGAGGACATCGCCGCCACCCCGGTCTACAACTTTGAGCTCATCCCGCCGCACCGGATGATCCAGCCGGTCGCCCCGGACGCTTCGCTCGAAGCGGCCGCGAAGATCATCCGGGAAGCCGAGCGTCCCCTGCTCATGCTCGGCGCCGATGCCTCTCGCGCCGGCTGCCGACTCCCCCTGGCCGAGTTCGTGCCCCGCGTCGGGATCCCCTACTTCACGACGCAGATGGGCAAGGGGTCGGTGTCGGGGTCGAGCGAGCTCTACATGGGCACGGCGGCGCTGACCGAACGCGACTACGTCCACGATGCGATCGAGAGCGCCGATGTCATCGTCACGATCGGCCACGACACGACGGAGAAGCCGCCGTTCACGATGGACGAGGACGGTCCGACCGTCGTCCACCTCAACTTCCGCGCCGCAGTCGTCGAACAGGTGTACTTCCCGCAGCTCGAGGTCGTCGGGGATCTCGGTCCCACTCTCAACCGGCTCGCCGACCTGCTCGAGGGGCAGGTGCCCAATGCGCAGGCGCTGCTGCCGATGCGCTCGGGGATCCTCGCGAAGATCGAGGAGGGCTCGACCGAGCACCGGTTCACTCCGCAGCGGATCATCCACGATGTCCGCGCCGTCATGCCCGTCGACGGCATCGTGGCGCTTGACAACGGGATGTACAAGATCTGGTTCGCCCGCAACTACCGCACCACCAGGGCGAACACTCTGCTGCTCGACAATGCGCTGGCGACGATGGGGGCCGGGCTGCCCTCGGCGATCGCCGCGAAGCTCACGCATCCCGAGTGCCGGGTCATGGCGGTCGCCGGCGACGGCGGGTTCATGATGAACAGCCAGGAGATGGAGACCGCGGTGCGCCTCGGCCTCGATCTCGTCGTCCTCATCCTCGAGGACAGCGGCTACGGGATGATCCAGTGGAAACAGGCCGTCGACGGGTTCCCGGACTTCGGACTGCAGTTCGGCAACCCCGACTTCGTCACGTACGCCGAATCGTACGGGGCGAAGGGGCGTCGCCTCGACAACGTCGATGACCTCCAGGGTGCGCTCGAGACGGCGTTCGAGGAGGGCGGCGTCCAGCTCATCGTCATCCCCATCGACTACTCGGAGAACCAGCGGGTGCTCACCGAGGAGCTGCGGAACCGGTGATCACCGGCGCGTGAACCGCGTGAGCTTGGGGCTCTGCGTGGCCGTGGGCGCCGGGGTGTCGATGTCCGTCGCCGAGGCGGCTGATCCGTCGGCGCGCACGCTCGCTCGACGATGATCCCGAGTTCGCGGGCGAAGAGTTCGGCGAAGACCATGAGCTGCTGGTCGTCGATCGTCGCTCCGCGCAGCGCCTGGATGCCGGTCATCCTGTGTGGGGCGAGTCCCCGCAGGTCGACGCTGCGCAGCGTCGAGCCGGCGAGCTGGAGGCTTCCGACCGTCGAGCCCGGGAATGCGACGCGGGTGGCCGTCGCCATGTCGAGGTCGAGTTCGTCGATCGCGCAGCCCCGGAACTCGACATCGGTGAGCTTCGCCGAACGCAGGTTGAGGTAGGAGATCCGGCAGTTGTCGATGACGACCTTCTCCCACACGCTGTCGTAGCAGACACCGGCACCGATCCGGCACCCGGAGACCTCCGTGTGGACGAGATTCGCCCGCGGCATCATCAGCGTGTCCGCGCGGGAGTCCGTGAGCCGCACCCCGGACAGACGCGCGCCGGTGAGGTCGGCGTGCCCGTCCGACCCGCCGAACGTCACCCGGGTGAGCGCGGAGTCGAGGAACGTCGCTCCCTTGGCATCCGCCTCGGCGAGGTCGAGGTCGGTGAAATCGAGCCCTTCGAGGAACTCGTCGGACCCGATATCGCCGAGGAGGCCCTGAGCGAGTTGTCCATGCGTGATCGTCGGTGGCTTCGGTGCGGCAGTCGTCATGGGTGCAGACTATCGGCGAGCGGTGACACGGCTGCCCCTGCCCAACCGTGTTCGTCCCCACTAGACTGCAGGCATGAAGCCACTGACGACGATCCTGTCATTGCCCGTCGCCGACCCTCAGGCCACCGCGAACTTCTACGTCGATGGACTCGGACTCGAAACCGACGGAGTCGAGGACGGTATCGTCGCCTTCGAACTGCCCAATCTTTCGATCTTCTTCATCGCCGCAGACGAATACGGCCAGTACCTCGAGCTCTCAGGCCAGCCCGGTTCGAAGAACCCTGTCCCGGGCGCCAGCATCATCTCCTGTGCCTTCGCCACCCGAGCTGAGGTCGATGAGGTGCTCGACCGTGCTGTCGCCGCTGGCGGGTCAGCCGATGGGGGTCAGGACGTCGATGGTTCGTACATGGGCTACTTCGCCGACATCGACGGCTACATCTGGGAACTCGTCGCCAACTATCAGACCGCCAAGGCCGCAGATGCGGCGGAATAGTTTCGCAACTGGCGGCCGGTCTCGGAGGGCTTTCGCGCACGATGAACGCACAGTCGTCCGCGATTCAGTGTCGGTAGGAAGCTGAGGCGTCCGCCATAGCCGCCTTCGGAACATCGATGATCCCCAGTCTCTTCACTGCTGCGGCGTAGACGAAATCTTCCTTGAGAAGTGTCGTCGTCATGGGTGCAGACTATCGGCGGGCGGTGACATGGCCGTCACGGACGGCGAGCAAGTGGTGGGCTGGTTCAACAGGTGGCGTGAATATCGACGGTTCGGCGACGAGGTCGCCGCTCGTTCAACAGGTGGCGTGAAAATGTCGTCCCCAAAGCCCACATATTCACGCCAAGTGTTGAACGAGCGAGAACTCGCCATGAGCGTGCGTGAGACCCCTGTCCAGGACGCTGCAGCTGCGGCCCAGAAGGCTGAAGCCGCGGCCCGCTCGCCCGGTCGCGGCCCCGAAACGCCTCTGCTGACCGCCTGCTCAGCCGCGGCCGCCGACCCGCACGGCGGCCACGCCTTCACATCCGCTGGTTGCGGGCGGATTCGAAGATGCAGATGCCGGCGGCGGTTGCGAGGTTGAGGCTCTCGGCCTGACCGTAGATCGGCACGGCCACGGCGGCGTCGGTGACCTCGAGGTCTTCGGGCCGCATCCCCCACGCCTCGTTGCCGAAGACCCACGCGGTGCGTGCGGAGAGGTCGAGGCCCGACTCCCACGGGTGGTGGAGGTCGTGCGCGGCGTCGTTGCCGTCAGCGGCGAGGACCTGCAGGCCACGGGCACGGGCGAGTTCGGTCACTTCGGGGAGGCCGACACCCGTGACGACGGGGACGTGGAAGATCGACCCGGCGGTGGCGCGGACGGTCTTGTCGTTGTAGACGTCGACGCTCGAGGACGTGAGCACGACGGCGTCGGCCCCGGCGGCATCGGCGAGCCGGATGATCGTGCCCGCGTTGCCCGGGTCGCGCACCTGGGAGAGGACGACGATGAGCTGCGCGTCCTTGTCGACGACGGAGGTGAGCTCGACGTCGAGTGCCCGGCACACGGCGACGACGCCCTGCGAGTTCACGGTCGAGGCGAGCTCGGTGAGCACCTCCTCGGTGACGGTGGAGAGGAAGATCCTCGACCCGGCCGCCGCCTCGGCGAACTCCGGATGGCGCTCAGCGGCCGCCTCGGTGATGAAGAGCTCGTCGACGGCACCGTCGGTGGCCAGGGCTTCGCGGACGGCCTGCGGACCTTCGGCGAGGAACCGGCCGGCGGCCTTGCGCCCACGGCGGCTGAGCAGCTTCGCGGCGTTCTTGATCCGCTTCGACTGCGGCGAGGAGATGACATCGGGCAGCTTCATGGCGCACCTTCGTGATCGGGGTGGGAGAAAACAGGGTGGGAGAACAGACCAACGGCCCCGAACGCAGGGGTTCGGGGCCGTTGGGACAGCGTCAGCGCGCATTCACTGCGTCAGCGGGCTGTCCAAGCGTCAGTCCGGGCGGGACGTCAGGCTGCCGGGGTCTTCGCGGCGTTGACGTCGGCCGGGAGGGCGTCCTTGGCCACCTTGACGAGGTGGGCGAAGGTCGGTGCGTCGTTGACGGCGAGCTCGGCGAGCATGCGGCGGTCGACCTCGACACCAGCGGCCTTGAGGCCCTGGATGAAGCGGTTGTACGTCATGCCGTTGGCGCGGGCGCCGGCGTTGATGCGCTGGATCCAGAGGCGACGGAAGTCACCCTTGCGAGCGCGGCGGTCACGGTAGCTGTAGACCAGCGAGTGGATGACCTGTTCCTTGGCCTTGCGGTACAGGCGCGAGCGCTGTCCGCGGTAGCCGCTTGCCCGGTCGAGGATGACCCGGCGCTTCTTGTGGGCGTTGACTGCCCTCTTCACACGTGCCACGTGTTACTCCTTTGATTCGTTGCGTCCGGATCTCAGTCCGGAGTCTGGTTCAAGCTGTGGGGATCGGTCCGCAGCGGACCGTTCGGCCTCAGAGCGGCCGAGTCACTTGCCCTTGAGCTTGCCCAGAAGCTTGCGGGCCTTGGCGCGATCGCCGCCGGTGAGGACCTGGTCCGTACCGACACGGCGCTTGCGGCTCGAGGACTTGCCCTCGAACTTGTGCTGGTTGTTCACGCCTTCGCGCATGATCTTGCCACTGCCAGTCACGCGCATGCGCTTCTTGGCGCCGCTGTTCGTCTTCTGCTTCGGCATCGTGCCGTTCTCCTTTGCATTTCGTTGTGGGCAAGGGGGCGCCCACAACTACTTCACCCACCGGACACAGGTGTCCGGCAATTCGTTACCTGTTGCTCACGCCTCGGGCGCTGCGTTCTTCTCCGCAGCGACCCGATCGCGTCGGGACTTGACCTCGGCGTTGCGGCCCTTGGCATCAGAGGATGCCTTGCGGGCTTCGGCCTTGGCGTCGGATTTGGACTTGTGAGGAGCGATGACCATCACCATGTTGCGTCCGTCGACCCGCGGGGCGGATTCGACGGTGCCGAGTTCCGACACATCTTCGGCCAACCGGTTGAGCAGCTTGATGCCCATCTCGGGACGGGACTGCTCGCGCCCGCGGAACATGATCATGACCTTGACCTTGTCGCCGCCGGACAGGAACCGCGTCACGTGACCCTTCTTCGTCTCGTAATCGTGTTCGTCGATCTTGAGACGGAAGCGGATCTCCTTCAGCGCGGTGTTCGCCTGGTTCTTCCGGGCTTCCCTGGCCTTCTGGGCAGATTCGTACTTGTACTTCCCGTAGTCCATGAGTTTGGCCACGGGGGGCTTCGCCTGCGGGGCGACCTCGACGAGATCGAGATCTGCCTCTCGGGCGAGATCGAGTGCCTTGCGAATGGCAACGATACCGACCTGTTCACCATTGGGTCCGACCAACCGGACCTCGGGAACCCGAATCCGGTCATTGATGCGCGTCTCGCTGATGTGTTCACTCCTTTTTAGCTCAAATGGTGTCGTGGCAATGAAAAAGGCTCCCATCGACACGAATGCCAAGGGAGCCTGCACACACGATCACCGGGGTCTGAGACCACAGGATCTTTCCGTGAATACACCTCGACCCGCTGCCTTCATCCCCGATTTCCAACGAGGGGAAGAACATCAGATCTTCGGACCCGATCGCTCGTCGCGATCCAGGTGGGAGTCAGACTCCGCTTCGCACCGTATCCAGTGTACTACGGTTCATGACTCTTCGCACATCGCCACCCCTCCCGGCCACCCGGGACGTGGGAATGTGCCAAGCTTGACCCATGACCTCTCAAGACCCCAATACCGCCGAGGCGGTCGGCGACGTCACCCGCGACATCGCCGAGGTGCCCGCCGTCGAAATCATCACGTCTACGGCCGTCCATCTCATGTCCGCCGCCGCCGTGAAGACCGGCCTGGCCGAGGACACCCCCGGCCAGTCCGCCGCCGACCTCATCGACCTCGATGAGGCTCGCAAGCTCATCACCGCACTCGCCGGCCTCGTCACCGGTGCCGCCACCGTCATCGGCGACCATCACGCCCGCCCGCTGCGCGACGGCCTCCGCAGCCTGCAGCTGGCCTTCCGCGAGGCCTCGACGATTCCCGACGAGCCCGGCCAGGGTCCCGGAGAGAAGTTCACCGGCCCCGTCCGCTGATCGAGTCGAGGCTCGCTCCTTTGGGGCTTGGCTCTTCGCAGCTCGTCGCCTGACGCTTTTTTGTCCCTGACGGCTCCCGTTCACTGAGCGGGGGCCGTCAGTGCATTCACGGTCTCACCGCGTGCGTGGTCTCACCGCGTGCACGGTCTCACCGCGTGCACGGGCTCACCGGGTTCGCGGGCTTACCGCGTGCACAGTCTCACCACCCGAGTTCGGCGATGACCGCGGTCATGAGGTCGTCTTCGACGTCATCGAAGCCGGGACCGAACTGCCCGAACCGCAGCGAGCTGATGAGTCCGATGATCGCCACCCACGCGGTGACTGCCCGAAGCGTCGTGGCGGCATCGACGTCGATGCCGAGAGTGGCGAGTTCGGCGGCGACGCGCTCGACACCCGGGTTCGGCTGCGCGCAGGCAACCTGCCCGCGCACGGCATCCGCTGCGCCCGCATCTGCGGTGCCAGCTGCACCCGACCCTGGTGCGCCTGCAGTGCCCACCTCTGGGGCGTCCCCCGAGTCCGCAGCGCCCGCCTCGTCGACGAGGGTGACAAGCGTGGCCATGACGCGCGTGCCCAGCTCGACCGTCACTTCGCGCGGCGCCGCATACGCGGCGATCGGCGTGCCGTAGATGAGTGCCCAGCGCCGTGGGAACCTCCGCGACCACGCGAGCATCGCCAGCCCCAGCGTCGGCACCGACCTGTCGCGTTCGAGGGCGGCATCGACCGCCTCGGCGATCGAGGTGAAGGCGTCGGCGATGAGGATCGTGAGGAGTTCGTCGCGGGTCTTCACGTAACGGTAGACAGCGCTCGAGACGATGCCGAGCTCACGCGCGATCGCCCGCAGCGAGAGCGCCTCCGCCCCCTCGGCGTCGAGCATCCGATTGCCGATCTCGACGATGCGCGCTTCGGTCTCCGCACGCGCCTTCTCTCGCGGAGTCCGCTTCTTCTCCATTCCCTCACTCTACGGTGAGAGAGCACCGGAATTGAATGTGAGCACTGCTCTTGTTTTATCGCTGCGACGGGTCTACGCTCATATCGTCACCAACAGAGAGCAGTGCTCACATCTCGTGGCTGCTCGCCAGACGAAGGGAACACCGCCATGCGCTCAGCACTCGTCCTCGGCCTCGGTCAGATCGGCGCCCAGATCGCCCGCGACCTTGCCGCCGCCGGCACCGATGCCCGTGTCATGACCCGCTCGGCGCCGCCCGCCGAGGCTCTCGCCGTTCCCGCCAGCACCATGGGGTCGATCACGTGGACGCAGGGCGATGCGTCGAACGCCGCAGCTGTCCGTTCCGCCGCCGAGGAGGCGAATGCCGAAGCGATCTTCGCGTGTGTCCACGCCGCGTACGACTCGCGCGTGTGGGCGACGACCCTGCCCGGCCTTGAGGCGGCGATCATGGATGCGGCGGCCGAGCTCGGCATCCCCGTCGTCTTTCCCGAATCGGTCTACGCGTTCGCCGGGCTGGACACCCCGATCACCGCCGACTCACCGTTCTCCCCGGTCGACGACAAGGGCCGCATCCGCCGGCAGCTCATCGACGCCAGCGAGGCTCACCCGGCGCAGGTCGCGAGCGTGCTCGCCGGCGACCTCATCGGAGCGACGGCCACGCCGACGAGTTCGGTCGTGCGCCTCTGCATCACCGACCGCATCGCCGCCGGCCGTCGGGCAGTCGTGCTCGCGCGCACCGATGTTCCCCACGGGATCACCGTCATCGGCGACATGGCTCGGACGATGATCGACGCGGCTGCCGATCTCGCCGACACCGCCGACGCGGTGGTCGCCGGCCAGATTGACGCGGCGGCGGAGATTGCCGATCCCGCGACCACCGTTGCCGGTCCCACGACAGCCGTAGCCGGTCCCGCCACCACCGTGACCGACCCCGCCGATCAGGCAACCATCGCCGACACGGGCCGACAGCACCCAGCCACCGCCGACGTTCCCCGGCAACGCACTGTCACGGCCGGCGCGGGACGTCACCGTCTCGTCATCGCTCCGAGCGCCAATCCCACGCTCGCCGACATCGCCGCGTACACCCACGAAGCCATCGGCTCACGCCCCAGACAACCCGGCGCCATCCCCCACGCCGTCGTCCGAGCCGCCGGATGGTTCGACCGGACGATGTTCGAACTCGCCGAACTCGCCCCGATCTGGCGCCGCCCCTGCCTCATCGAGTCGGGTACGGTCGGCGACTGGCGCCGCGGAATCGACGAGATGGTCGCCTGAGGACGGGGCACCTCGGCGCGGTCCCCCACTGACCGCGGAACCACCTCGGCGCGGTTCGTCACCGCCTGCGGAACCACCACCCCACCGCGGATGGGCACTCACCACAGCCCCACCTCGGCGGGGATCGATCTCAGTTCTGCCCGAGGAAGATCCCGTTGCCGGGTCCGAGCGGCAGGTCGAAGAAGTACCAGATCGCCAGCAGGCCCGCCCACGCGAGCCAGAACGGGATGACGAACGGGAACATCCGGGAGATCACGGTGCCGAGGCCGGCGTTCGGCTCGTAGCGGCGGACGAGGCCGAGGAGGACGATCATGTACGGGTTGAGCGGGGTGATGACCTGTGTGGCGGAGTCGCCGACACGGAACGCGGCCTGGATGAACGCGGGCTCGTAGCCGAGCAGGGCGAAGAGCGGGACGAAGACCGCAGCCATGAGCGTCCACATCGACGATCCGGAGACGATGAAGAGGTTGAGCACGCTCGCGAGCAGCATGAATCCGATGATCGCGGCAAAGCCGGTGAGGCCGATCGACTCGAGCCCGGACGCGCCGGCCACGGCGATCCACGAGCCGATGCCCGACCAGTTGAAGAGGGCGATGAACTGGCCGAGGATGAACGCGAGGATGAGGAACGACATCATGTCGACGAACGACTGCCCCATCATCTTGACGATGTCGTTCATCGACCGGATCGTGCCGACGACGAGACCGTAGACGACGCCCATGAGCATGAAGTACGCGAAGACGATGAAGACGATCGAGGACAGCAGCGGGGACCGCGGCAGGAAGCCGCCCTCCTCGTTGCGCCACGGGGAGTCGGGGATGAGGACCGCGAAGAGGATGACCGCGGTGAGGGCGAGCGCGGCGAGGACAGCCCAGCGCAGACCCCGCTTCTCCGCCGGCTCGAGCGTCGGGCTCATCGCCGTCTGCGCGGCCTCCATCTCCTGCGCCGACACGGAGTTCTCCGCATACTCCGAGCCTGACGCCTGGTACTTCTTGTCGAGTCCCTGCGTCGTCGCATCGACGTAGTCGCGCGGCACGCCCTTGCGGACCATGTTCGGTTCGATGAGCTTGTCGATGATGAGCCCGGCGATGAGGGCGAGGACGATCGAGGCGACGATGTTGAAGTAGTAGTTCGAGACCGGGTTGACCGCTTGGTACTCGACCCCGGGCAGCGTCTCCATCACCGAGGTGGTGATGCCGGCGAAGAGTGCGTCGAGGCTCGTCGGCACGATCGACGTCGAGTATCCGGCGCCGGTCGCGGCGAACCCGCCGATGAGACCGGCCATCGGGTGCCGTCCCGCGGCCTTGAAGACGAGCGCGGCGAGCGGCGGGATGATGATGAATGCCGAGTCGGCCATGATCGACCCGACGACGCCGACGAACCCGACGGCGTAGGGCAGCAGCCAGCGCGGGCTCTTGCCGAAGGCGACGCGGACGGCCGCGGCGAGCATCCCCGACTTCTCGGCGACGCCGACGGCGAGCAGGATCGGCAGCACCGTCGCCAGCGGCGGGAACCCGATGTAGTTCTCGCCCATCGTCGTCGTCAGCCACGCCAGGCCCTCCCCGGTGAAGAGGCCCCTGATCGCGACGACTTCGTCGCTGCCGGGGATCGTCACCGACACCCCGGCGAGCGCCATCGCCGTTGAGATCGCCCCGGTGAGGAGGAAGAGACCGAGGAAGAGCGTGAAGGGCTCGGGCAGTCTGTTGCCGATCCGCTCGATCCCGTCGAGCATCCGCTGCCCGATTCCGACTTTCCCTGACGCCTGCGTTGACATGGCTCTCTCCTATGAACGCGCTGAGTTCGGGAGGAAACCGGTGAAGGGCCCGAACCGCCGAGGTGGTGCTCACTGAACTCGCGACTGCCCTGTCCGCCGGAATTGTCCGACGATCACAGTGCTGTCGTGGAACAGTCTGGCACACCTCGGTGTCCGAGCTCACATGCGCGGATGCGTGCGCGGGACTCTGCGCGGGTTCGTCCTCAGACGCGGTTGATCCGGCGCACGGCGAGTTCGGCGAGCAGGGCAGCCCCGTCGGGGAGGACGGAGTCGTCGAAGCGGGCGAGCGGCGAATGGTTGCTCGGGGCCGTCGCCGGGTCCCCCGTCGCACACGCTCCGAGGAAGAGGTACGTCCCGGGCACCTCGTCGAGGACGAAGGAGAAGTCCTCAGCCCCGGCGTCGGGCGTGGGCTTGAGGGCGAAGCGGTCCTCACCGAAGACGTCGGCGACGGTCTCGGCCATGAACGCATGCTCATCGGGGTTGTTGACCGTGAGCGGGTAGACGTTGCGCATCGTCACCTCCGACTCCAGTCCGTGCGCCGCGGCGACGCCCTCCATGAGCGGGACGACGAGTTCGGCGAGCAGGGCGCGCGATTCCCGGCTGAACGAGCGGATCGTCGCATTGAACTCCGCGGAGTCCGGGATGATGTTCTCCTTCGTGCCCCCGGCGATCCGCCCGACGGTGACGACGACGGGGTCCCAGATGTTGAAGCGCCGCGTCACCATCGTCTGGAGTGCGGTCACCGCTTCGCAGAGCGCGGGGATCGGATCCATCGTCGTGTGCGGCGCCGACCCGTGACCGCCCGCCCCGTTGAACCGCACGGTCAGCGAATCGGGCGCCGACATCAGGGTGCCGGGGCGGCCGGTGAAGACCCCGCGGGGGATCTCGTGGGCGAGCACGTGGAGACCGTAGGCGGCGTCGGCGCGCTTGCCGGCGGCGTCGAGGACGCCCTCGGCGATCATCTGCTCCGCCCCGCCGTCCATCTCCTCGGCGGGCTGGAACATGAAGACGACGTCTCCGTCGAGCTCCTCGCGCATCGCGTGGAGGATCCGCGCCGCGCCGACGAGTCCGGCGGTGTGGAGGTCGTGCCCGCAGGCGTGCATCGTCTCCCCCGTCGTCGATGCGAAGTCCTCACCGCTCTCCTCGACGACGGGCAGCCCGTCCATGTCACCGCGCAGGAGGACCACCGGCCGGTCCGCACCGGTGCGGCCTCCGGGCTTCGTCCCGCGCAGCACCGCGGTGATGCTCGTCAGCTCCTCGCCGAGGCTGATCTCGAGGTCGAGTCCCTCGAGCGCGGTGAGCACCCGCTGCTGTGTTCGGGGCAGTTGGCGACCGAGCTCGGGCTCCCGGTGGAGGTCGCGGCGCAGGGCGATGAGGTCCTCGGCGAAGCTCTGCGCAAGCTCCCGAGTCCGGGATGCCTGTGGCGCGGCGGTCGTGGTCGGCTGGGTGTCCGTGGGCGATTCTGTGGGTGTCATGGGCAATAACGTAGGGTCGGCGGCTGCGGACCGGCAACGGTTCGCGAGCCGCTCGGCGAAGGTCTCGACAACTGTCGTCTCCGCGCCCGCCAACACGCGACAATCCGTCATTGTTCCGGTCAGAGGCGAGGCGCAAGGATTGAGACACTCATCACACACCAGGTCGCACAGGGAGGCAATGATGCAGACCAAGGCCACAGACTCACCGGACTCACCTCCGAAGAAATCGTCACCGCTCCCGCTCATCGCGGGCACCACGGTCGGCAACTTCGTCGAGTGGTTCGACTTCGCCCTCTACGGGTTCGCGGCGACGATCATCGCCGCGACGTTCTTCCCGCCCGACGGCGGTGCCGGTGCCCTGGCGGCGACGTTCGCCGTCTACGCCGCGGCGTTCGTCATCCGTCCCGTCGGCGGGTACGTCCTCGGTCGCATCGGGGACCGCTACGGCCGCCGCCGCGCCCTGTCGATCTCCGTCATCATCATGGGCCTGGCCACCGCCGCAATCGGGCTCATCCCCAGCTTCTCCGCGATCGGCTGGTGGGCACCGGCGCTGCTGCTCGTCTTCCGCTGCCTCCAGGGGTTCTCCGCCGCCGGCGAGTTCGTCGGGGCGACGACGTTCCTCATGGAGCACGCCCCGCAGGGCCGTCGCGGCCTGTGGTGCAGCTTCGTCACCACCTCGACGTGGCTCGGCACCGTCGGCGCCACCGCCCTCATCCTCGTCCTCCAGGCGAGCTTCGGCCCCGTCTACCAGGAATGGGTGTGGCGCGTGCCGTTCGTCTTCGGCGGACTCATCGCAATGGTCGGCCTCTACGTGCGCCTCCGCCTCGCCGAGACCCCCGTCTTCATCAAGACCGAGGAGAAGATCGACGACGCTCCCCGCCTGCGCGACCTCTGGGCCAAGCACAAGGGCATCATCATGATCGTCTTCGTCTACAACGTCTTCCTCGGCATCCTCACCTCCTCCGTCGTCGGCTACCTGCCGAGCTACCTCATCTCCGAGCTCCGGTTCGCTCCGCTCCAGGCCACGATCACCGTCACCGGCATGCTCATCGTCGCCGCGATCACCAGCCCGATGATCGGGGCACTGGCCGACAAATACGGTCGCCGCCGTCTCCTCATCCCCAGCGTCGCGATCGCCGCCATCGCCGTCGTCCCCGCCTACGGCCTCCTCGGCGTGGCGGCACTGGCCTGGCTCGGCATGATCGTCATGGTCGTCGCGACGAACTTCGTCGGCGTCGTCGGCAGCATCAGCGTTCCCGAGCTCCTGCCCCCGCAGTTCCGCTTCGTCGGTCTCGCCCTGCCCACGGCGATCGCCTACGCGATCTTCAGCGGCACCGCTCCCCTCGTCAACTCGAGTCTCATCTCCGCCTTCGGCACCGCCCTGGCGCCCGGGTTCTACACCCTGGCGATCGGTGCGATCGCGTTCCTCGTCCTCGCCCGGTGGCTGCCGGAGACTAGGGACTCCTCGATCGCCCACGGTGCGCAGCTGCGCACCCGCTGAGACGACATGGGCTGGGCCGCGTCCGCGTCCTCTACTCTTGGAGGCATGCAAGATGAGGTCCAGTCCATCGTCGATGCCCTGAGCACGGCGCTGGGGCGCACCGTCTCGGTCAGCGACTACTCGATCCGCCACATCGCCCACTCGAGGCAGATGGGAGCCGTCGACCAGGCCCGCATCGACTCGGTGCTCCGTCGCCGCGTCTCACCCCAGCTCCAGGAGTTCATCTACTCCCAGGGCGCCCGTCACGCCACCGGGCTCTTCGAGGTCGCAGCAAACGAGAGCCTCGACGCCCGCATCGCCCGCTACGGCCACCCCATCAGCGCCGATGGTCGGACCCTGGGCTTCATCTGGCTCCTCCGCAGCGAAGGCCCGCTCGGTGCGGAGGAGGAGAAGACCGTCGCCGAGGCGGCCGCCTCGATCAGCCGGGAGCTGCGGAGACAGGCCCACGCCGGCCGTGCCCGGGACACCGCCCTCAAACAGCACCTCGCCGATGCCCTCTCCCCCGACGCGGAGGAGCGGACCAAGGGCGCTGAGGCACTCGCCCAGGAGAGGCTCTTCGGCGCCCAGGCCTCGACCCTGCTCGTCCTCGACTTCACCGCCACCGCCTCGGCGAGCACCGCCCAGACGGGGATGAGCGCCGCGCTCATGCTCGAACGCTTCACCGACTGGTTCTCCCTGGCTCCGGGCCTCTTCCACGACTTCGCCGACCACAGCGTCGTCCTCCTCGGCGCGGAGTTCCCCGACGATTCGGTGCGGCAGTGGTGGCGGGGCGAGCTCACCGACCAGGACGTCATCGCCCGGGTCGGCATCGGCCTCGGCGACGCCCTCGACGACCTCCGCGACGCCGAGGCGACGTTCGCCGCCTACCGTCACGCCCGGACGGCCGCGCGCATCGCCCTGACCACCGACACCGCCCCGGTCGCCCTGCGCCGCTTCGCCGAGCTCGGCTACTACGGACTCCTGCCCGAGGCGAGCCCGGAGACCCTGGCGACCCCGGTCGCCGCAGTCATCGCCGCCCTCGTCACCGATCATCCCGAGCTCGCCGAGACGCTCGAGCGCTACCTCGACGCCGCCGGCGACGTCCGCGCCACCGCCTCGGCGATGTACCTCCACCGGGGCAGCCTCTACAACCGGCTCAAGCGGATCGAACAGCTCACCGACCTCGACCTCGGCAGCGGCGGTGACCGGCTGAGCGCCCATCTCGGCCTAAAACTGCTCCGCACGACTGGACAGCTGTCGTGGCCGGAGACCGTCGAACACGACAGTCAGCGATAGTCGCACGGGCCGCACCTCGAGATAATCGAGACACGACCACCGTTTCAACGACGAGATCAGAGGTAACCATGGCGATCTGGCTGGCCAACCCCACTGTGATTCCCTGCACCGGCGACGAGACCGACAAGGGTCCGGGCACCGCACCGCGGGAGGTCACGGGAATCCGCATCGACGATGGCCTCATCGATCGCATCGGAGGGTCCGCCGAGGCGGGGGACGAGGTCATCGACGCCGCCGGCCTGACGCTCACCCCGGGGCTCATCGACGGACACACGCATGCGGGCATGGCGAGTCCCGTCGATGCGAGCCTGCGCCACGATCTGCCCGTCGCCGTCCTCGCCGCCGACATCTTCCACGTCTGCGGTGAGGCCCTCGACGCGGGGTTCACGACGCTGCGCGACTGCGGCGGCCTCGACCTCGGCGTCCCCCAGGCGATCGCGAGCGGCCGCGTCCGGGGCCCGCGGATCGTCCAGTCCGGTCCGATCCAGGCCCAGACCGGCGGGCACGGCCACTACTCGAGCGAATGGGAGCCGACCGAGTACTTCGACACCCATGCGATCCCGGGGCTGCGGACGATCGCCCTGCTCGCCGACAGTCCCGACGAGGTCCGCAGGAACGTCCGTGAGTCCTTCCGCCGCGGAGCCGACTTCATCAAGATGTGCGTGACCGGCGGAGTGCTCGGCTTCCGCAACAACGTCGAGGCCACCCAGTTCACGTTCGACGAGATCGCTGCGGCCGTCCACGAGGCGACCGCCCGCGGCACGTACGTCACGGTCCACGCCCACAACGCGACGGGCATCCGCACCGCCATCGAGGCCGGGGTCAAGTGCGTCGAGCACGGCACCGGCATCGACGCGGAGACCGCGCAGCTCATGGTCGAGAACGGCGTCTCCCTCGTTCCGACGTTCGCCACCGCCTACGTCTACCTCACCGGGTCGAGCGCCTCCGGGGTCGAACACGACTTCTCCGCGCAGATCGACGGGGTGATCGCCGGGATGGAGTCGTCCCTGCGCGAAGCCAGGAAGGCCGGGGTGCGCATCGGTCTCGGCTCGGATCTCACGGGACTCAACCAGGTCAACCGGGCCGAGGAGATGAAGCTGCGCTCGCAGCTCGAGTCCCCGGAGGCCGCGCTCATCGCCGCGACCCGGATCAACGCGGAGCTCTGCGACCTCGGCGAGGTCACCGGCACGATCGAGGAGGGCAAGCGCGCCGACCTCGTCGCGTGGACGGCGTCGCCGCTCGAGGATCCCACCCGCTTCACCGACCGGTCGACGATCGCACACGTCTTCCTCGACGGCAGGCGCGTGGCGGGATCGGCTGCCGGGTGATCGTCGGCCTGTTGCGCTGAACCCGTTCAGTCGAAGTAGTGCTCGACGTCGATGGCGCCGCCGGCGCGGGTGAACTCCGCGTCGACTTCGGCGGCGAGAGCATCGTCGACGAGGTAGTCGAGCGCCGTGCACGCCAGCCCGTAGGCGGCGTCGCGGGCCGCGGCCTCGGCGGCCGGGGTGATCGCGGCAGCGGCGAACTCCCGGGTATGCAGGGCCACCTCGGCGTCGGCGGTCCTGATGAGCGGATGGATGCCGGGGATCCGGTAGGAGACGTTGCCGAAGTCCGTCGAGGCCGCGATCGACTCGTCGAGGACGCCCGCCGGCAGCGGTGAGCGTCCGCGCTCCTCCTCGTGGAGGGCCCAGCGCGTCGTCAGCGCCGCATTGCCGCGCACCGGCAGCGACGGCGGGTGCTCATCCCACGTCACCTCGACCCCGGTGCCGGTCATCAGCGCCGCCCCCATCGCCGCCTCCTCGACCCGCTGCGAGAGCTCCTTGAGCGTCTCCGGGTACTTCGAGCGGACGTAGCACTGTACGGTCGCCGATTCCGTGATGATCGAGGGCCTCGTCCCGCCGTCGGCGATGACGGCGTGGAGGCGGGAGATCGGCGGCATCTGCTGCCGGAGCAGGCCGAGGCCCTGATAGAAGAGGGTCGCGGCGTCGAGTGCGTTGCGTCCCATGAAGGGCTGCGCCGAGGCGTGTGCGGCGACTCCCGTATACGTGACCTCGAGGAGGCGACGGCCGAGCCACACCTGGTCGGCGCAGTCGTAGCCGTACCCGTGGACCATGATCGCCGCGTCGATGCCGTCGAAGGCACCGGCTCGGGCCATGACCTCCTTGCCAGAATGCCCCTCCTCGGCGGGGGTGCCGAGGAGGACGACGGTGCCGGGCACGGCCGCAGGATCCCTCTTGGCGAGGTCGTCGAGTGCGAGGAACGCCCCGACTGCGGCGGCGGCGATGAGGTTGTGGCCGCACGCGTGGCCGATCTCCGGCAGCGCATCGTATTCGGCGAGGATGGCGATCGTCCTGCCCTCACCGGAGCCGGTCGTCGCGCGCAGGGTCGTGTCGACGCCGTAGCGCCCGGTCTCGACGGCGATGCCGCGGGAGGCGAGGACGGCGGCGATCGCGGCGACGGATTCGTGCTCCTCGTACGCGGTCTCGGCGAGGCCGTGGATGGTGCGGAGGAGTTCGGTGATGTCGGCGCCGACGGTCTCGAGTCCCTCCGCGATCGCCTCGGTGCTCGTCGTCGGGGCGCCGGTGAAGGTGTCGGTCCACTCCCCTGCCGCGCCGGCGCGGGCCTGCGTCTCGGCGGAGATGTGGTCGAGGTAGGACTCGTCGGGAACGGCGGGGCGGCTGAGATCGCGCAGGGGGCTCATGTCACTCAAGCATAGGAGACCCGAAGCCCACAGCCAGGCGCTAGGCCGCGGTGAGCTGGAGGGCGAGGGAGTCGACGCGGTCGATGATGAGCGCATCGACGGCCAGCGCATGCTGGAACCGGTCGAGTTCGCTGTCGTCGACGTCACCGCGGACGCCGAGGCGGATGCCGAGTTCCGGTCCTTCGACGTGGACGCGGGCGCTGCCGGGGCTGAGACTGATCGTCGCCAGCCATGGGAAGGCCTCGGCGATCGTCGCGATCGCCTGTCCCACCTCGGCGTCGGCCCACGACGGCGTCCACGGACGGCCCTGCGCGAACGCGAACAGCGCGGGACGCCGCAACAGGAACGACCGTGCGGTTCCGGGGTCGAGGACGACGAGCTGGGATTCGGCTTCGACGGCGCCGAGGACGAGGCGCTCGGCTTCGATCGGCACGGGTCGGGCCTCGGGGTGCCAGGCCGTCAGCGGGGGGATCGCGGAGAACCCGGGCGTGCATTCGCGACCGTCGGCGGCTTGGAGGCGGACCATCGCCATGTCCGAGGAGTTGTCGACCATGAGCCCGTTCTCCCCGACGCCGTGGTCGATGGCCAGGGGCACGATCGGCGCGTAGAGGCGGGTGCCGGACAGGGCCGTGACGACGCCGCGGTGGGCCTCGGGGTCGAGCGGTGCCCCGGCCACGGTCTCGAGGGCCGTGAGCAGGGCCGCGTCGGCCTCACCGGTGTCCCCGGAAAACGGGTTCGGGGCGAGGCTGCGGCCCTCCCACGGCTGGCCGGCCGAATCGGTCGACACGGTCTCAGCGTCCCGCGACGTCGAGGGCCTCTTCGAGCGTGAACTGCCCGGCGTAGAGGGCCTTGCCGACGATCGCGGAGTCGACGCCGGCGGGGACGAGACTGCGGAGGCTGCGGAGGTCATCGAGGCTCGAGACGCCGCCGGAGGCGGTGATCGGCTTGTCGGTGCGCGTCGACATCGATTCGAGCAGGTCGAGGTTGGGTCCCTGGAGGGTGCCGTCCTTGCGGACGTCGGTGACGACGTAGCGGGCGCAGCCGGCTTCCTCGAGGCCGGTGAGCACCTCGAAGAGGTCCCCGCCGTCCTTCGTCCATCCGCGGGCGGCGAGCGTCTGCCCGCGGACGTCGAGGCCGATGGCGACCTGGTCGCCGAAGCGGGAGATCATCTCGGCCGTCCACTCGGGGTTCTCGAGCGCCGCGGTGCCGATGTTGACGCGTTCGGCCCCGGTGTCAAGCGCCCTCTCGAGGCTTTCGGTGTCGCGGATGCCGCCGGAGAGTTCGACCTTGATGCCCACGGCCTTGACGACCTGGTTGAGGAGATCGGAGTTCGATCCCCGACCGAACGCCGCGTCGAGGTCGACGAGGTGGATCCATTCGGCGCCGCGCTCCTCGAAGTCGTGGGCGGCGTCGATCGGTGAGCCGTAGTCGGTTTCCGTGCCCGCTTCGCCCTGGACGAGGCGGACGGCTTTGCCGTCAGCGACGTCGACGGCGGGGAGGAGAACGAGCTTGTCAGTCATGGTGGCCTTTCCTGGGTCGCAGTCGGTGGTGCGGTGGTGGATGCGACGCTGAGTCAGTGATTCCGGGACCGGGCCGGTCCCGGGGCGTGCGGGTCAGTCGTTCGGCGCGGATGCTCCTGGCGAACCGGGGCTGTCGGGCGACCCTGGATTGTCGGGCGACTCGGGATCGCTGGGCGTTGCGGAGAACGTCGCGATCCAGTTGCGCAGGAGTCCGGCACCTGCGGTCGCGGACTTCTCCGGATGGAACTGGGCGGCCCACGTCGTCCCGTCCTCGACGGCGGCGACGAAGTCCCCGCCGTGGGTCGCGGTCGTCACGAGCGTCCCGGGCGGGTGCTCAGTGGCGGCGTAGGAGTGGACGAAGTAGAACTTCTCGTCCTCGATGCCGGCGAACATCTGCGAACCGGGGGGCGCTGTCACGCCCGTCCACCCCATGTGGGGCACGACCGGCGCGTCGAGCGCGGTGACCTCACCGGGCCACAGGCCGATGCCTTCGGTCTCCTCCCCGTGCTCGCGTCCGCGGGAGAAGAAGACCTGGAGGCCGACGCAGATGCCGAGCAGGGGACGACCGGCGGCGTGCCGGTCGCGGATGAGATCGACGGCGCCGACGGATTCGAGCCCGCGCATCACGGCGGAGTACGCGCCGACTCCGGGCACGAGCAGGCCGTCGGCGGCGTCGATGACCGCGTGGTCGGCGGTGAGGGTGACGTCGGCACCGGCGGCCTCGGCGGCGCGCACGGCGGAGCGGACGTTGCCGGCGCCGTAGTCGAGCACGGCGATCGTCGTCATCAGCGCTGCCCTCCTGAGAGGACGCGGGAGATCCGCCACAGCGAGAACCCGAGGACGATCGCCCCGACTACGGCGACGATCCAGGCGACAGCGTTGCCGCCGAGGCCGACGGTGACGCCGAAGGCGAGGACGAGACCGGCGAGGACGGCGACGACGATCCACATGAGCGCGGTGCGTGCGAGCGCGGCCCGTCCCGGCGTCATCGTCGCCGCGCTCGCCTGGAGCTTCGACATCGACGAGGTCGGGATATTGCCCTCGACCTCCTCAGGCGTGACGGTTTCGAGGAGGATCTGCTCGGTGACGTCGGGGAGGTTGCGCAGTGCGAGTCCGGCCGGGACATCGGATTCGCGTGCCCCGTGCCGGAAGTGGCCGGCGTCGATCTGCTCGTCGCTGCGGACGAGGAGGAGGACCTCGTGTTTGCCGGCGAGCTTCGAGATCGCAGCGGCCGCCTCGTTGCCGGCTTCGACACCGGTGTCGGAGAGCACGATACCGGTGAAGTCGCCGATGGGCACGATGGTGCCGGAGATGTTCGAGAGCACGCACGCGGCGGCGAGCTGGTCGGGGACGCCGAACGGGGTGACGACGACGGTGGTGCTCACAGGACTCCCTTGGTGCTCGGGACAGCGGTGGTGCGGCCGTCGGGTTCGACGGCTTCGCGCAGGGCGCGGGCGAAAGCCTTGAACTGGGCTTCGACGATGTGGTGCGGGTCGCGACCGCGCAGCAGGTCGAGGTGGACGGTGAGTCCGGCGTGGAACGCGATCGACTCGAGGGCGTGGGAGGTCATCGAGCCCGTGAAGTGCCCGCCGATGAGGTGGTACTGCTGCCCGTCGGGTTCGCCCTGGTGGACGAAGTAGGGGCGGCCGGAGATGTCGATGACGCAGCGGGCCAGCGATTCGTCGAGCGGGACGAAGGCGGCACCGTAGCGGCGGATGCCGGCCTTGTCGCCGAGTGCTTCGGCGATGGTCTGCCCGATGACGATCGCGGTGTCCTCGACGGTGTGGTGGACGTCGATGTCGGTGTCGCCGGAGGCGCTGATGTCCATGTCGATGAGCGAGTGCTTCGCCAGTGCGGTGAGCATATGGTCGAAGAACGGCACCGTCGTCGAGATGTCTGCTCTGCCGGTGCCGTCGAGATCGAGGGCGACGGACACGGTCGACTCGGATGTCGATCGGTCGCGTTGGGCCTTCCTCATAGTGAGCCTTTCTTCGCTCTGGTCATCACGCGGCGCATGGGTGCGCCGCTGTCCATTGTCTCAGTCCCCGTCCGCATCGTGCACAGCGGTCTCGCCACAGAGCATCGGCGGTCTCGTCGCCGAGGCGGTGGTGGCGGTCTCCGATGGGCGTCAGCGATGGCTGAGCAGCGTGTCCGGTGCGGTCGCGACGATGTCGTCGAGGGCGGCGAGGAACGCGTTCGTCTCCGCTTCGGTGCCGGCGTTGACCCGGGCGTGGTGGGGAATGCCGATGTCGCGGATGAGGATTCCGCGGTCGAGGAGCTGCTGCCACAGGTCGGCCGGTGAGGCGATGTTGCCGAAGAGGACGAAGTTCGAATCGCTCGGGTAGACGGTGAATCCGAGGGTGGCGAGGCGCTCAGCGATGGCCGTGCGCGAGTCGATGAGCCGGTCGACGTTGCCGAGCAGCAGATCGGCGTGATCGAGCGCCGTGCACGCGAGGACCTGGGTGATGTCGGAGAGGTGGTAGGGCAGCCGGACGAGGCGGAGCGCGTCGATGACTTCGGGGGCCGCGATCGCGTAGCCGAGCCGCAGTCCCGCGCAGGCGAAGGCCTTGCTCATCGTCCGGGAGACGACGAGGCGCGGTCGCCCCTCGAGCAGGGTCATCGCCGAGGGCAGGGCGGGTCGGGAGAACTCGGCGTACGCCTCGTCGACGATGACGATTCCACGGCAGTTCTCGTATGCGGCGGCGATGACGTCGAGGCCGATCGAGGTGCCGGTCGGATTGTTCGGGGTGCAGAGGAAGACGATGTCGGGATCGACGCGGGCCACCTCGGCGGCGACGGATGCGGCGTCGAGTTCGAACTCCTCGTCACGGGAGGCCGCCACCCAGGTCGCGCCGGTGCCGGTCGTGATGAGCGGGTGCATCGAGTAGCTCGGGGTGAAGCCGAGAGCGGTGCGTCCGGGTCCGCCGAAGGCCTGGACGATGTGGGAGAGGACCTCGTTCGAGCCGTTGGCCGCCCAGATCATCTCCGGGACGAGGTCGACCGAGCCAACCGCCCGTTCGTTGACGCCGTCGAGGTAGGTGACGAGGTGCTCACGCAGCGCCGTGAATTCCCTGTCGGGGTAGCGGTTGAGTCCGGCGAGGTGGCCGTCGACGGCCCGGCGCATCGCCTCGGTGACGACCTCGGGGATCGGATAGGCGTTCTCGTTGACGTTGAGCTGCACCGGAACGTTGAGGTGCGGAGCGCCGTAGGGCTGCTGACCGACGAGGTCGGAGCGGACCGGCAGAGAGTCGATGTTTCCCACACACCGATTTTAGCGCTGGGGAACGTCGAGACTCTGCCCGGGGTGGACGACGGGGCTGTCGAGGTGGTTGAGCTCGACGATGTCGGCGACGACCTCACGGGTGTCGCGGTCGAGGCCGAGGTTCGAGGCCACGGTCCACAGCGACTCGCCCTCGCCGACGACGACGGCGTCAGCGGCGACTCCGACGACCTCTCCCTCAGCGACCGCCTCGGCGGTGAACGTCTGGGTGGAGATGAAGAGCGTTCCGCCGATGATGGCGAGAGCGCACAGGGCGGTGCGGAGCAGGCGCACGGCGCGGCGGCCGCGGACGGTCAGACGCATTTCGTGATTCTTCTCAGACATCGCTTTACCTCTTTCTTCGTACGATTCCACCCGCAATGGGTAGAACGTCTGTTCTATTCAACATGCCAATCGAACAAATGTCCAGTCCATCTCGAACATTTATGAGACAATGAGCGAGAACCAGCGTTGTTGATCGATCTCGAACAACCATCCCAGGCGGCACTGACACGAGATCTCTCGAAGCGCTTCGACCGGTGGGATTAGAACGAAGGGGAAGAGGCAATGGTGCAGAACAAACGAGGCAGAGGCAGGCCGCGCAACGAGGATGTGGCCAGCGAGATCGCGGCTGCGCGCAGCGAAGAGGACGAGGTCGAGATCCCCGACGGGCCGACCGGAGCCGGCGACTTCCGGCTCTCCCCCCGGCAGCGGCTCGTCCTCGAGACGATCGAACGCGCCGTCGTCACCAACGGCTACCCGCCGAGCATGCGCGAGATCGGCGAGGCCGCGGGGCTCGCATCGCTCTCGAGCGTGGCGCATCAGCTCTCGCAGCTCGAGCGGCTCGGCTATGTCCGTCGCGACCCCAAGCGCCCCCGGGCGATCGAGGTCGTCAATCCCTTCGAAGAGGAGGAGGCGGAGCGCGCGAAGTACGAAGAGCTTGCCAACAACACCGTCCAGGTTCCGGTCGTCGGCCGCATCGCCGCCGGTGGTCCGATCCTCGCCGAGCAGGAGGTCGACGACGTCTTCTCCCTGCCGACGCAGGTCGTCGGCTCCGGCGAGATGTTCCTCCTCAAGGTCGTCGGCGATTCGATGATCGAGGCGGCCATCTGCCACGATGACTGGGTGGTCGTGCGCAAGCAGCACACCGCTGACAACGGGCAGATCGTCGCCGCCCTCCTCGACGGCGAGGCGACGGTGAAGACGCTCAAGCGCAAGGCCGGGCGCCAGTGGCTGCTCCCGCAGAACAAGGACTACGACCCCATCGACGGCACGTATGCGCAGATCATGGGTCTCGTCGTCGCCGTCATTCGCCGCCTCTGAGAGCTGTTACCGGGCACGGCCTGCGCGGAGCGACTGCGCATATCGCGGGCGCTATCTGCAGAGTTCGGTTGCTCGAGCACTGCCTGCGCCCGGCGACGATTGCCCCCGACCGGTCACGGTCGGGGGCACTCGTGCGTTCCGCAGGGTCCCTGGGCGCGGACGACCGCCTCGGCGGCAGGGCACGACCGCCTCGGCGGGTTCAGATTTCGAACCCCGCACACGCAGCCGCACAGACAACCCGTGCACGCGGTGGATCAGCGGCTCCGCGTAGGGGGTGCGAAGCTGCGCGGTGTGTGTGCCACTCCGGGTTGTGCGTGCGAAGCTCCGCGACGGATCTGCGGCGCCGCGGTGGTCGTCGCGCTCCGGGTGCCCTTCGACCGCCTCGGCGGGCTCAGATTTCGAATCCCGCACACGCAGCCGCACAGACAACCCGTGCACGCGGTGCGTCAGCGGCTCCGCGTAGGGCCTACGAATCTGGACGGTGCATCAGCGGCTCCGCGGTGGTCGTCGCGCTCCGGGTGCCTTTCGACCGCCTCGGCGGGCTCAGATTTCGAATCCCGCACACGCAGCCGCACCGACAACCCGTGCACGCGGTGGATCAGCGGCTCCACGTAGGGGGTGCGAAGCTGCGCGGGGTGACTGCCACTGAGGGTTGTGCGTGCGAAACCGCGCGACGGATCTGCGGCGCAGCCGAATCAGAGACTGGGATCGTTCACAGACCGTTCTGCACATCGGTCAGGGAGTCGGCAGTCGGATAGCCCTGCGTCGAGTCGCCCATTCCGAGCAGAAAGACCAGGGTGAGCACCATGGCAGCACCGCCGAGAACGAAGGCCACAACTGGCCAGACGTTGAGATAAGTGGCGCCCATGAGCAGCCCGATGCCCCCGGCGGCGAAAAGGGCGAGACCCGTGAGGAGACTCGCCAGCCAATGTTTCCGCTGGGGCTTCTTCTTCCGTTTGCGCGCCATGGCGCGAACTGTACCACCCGGCCCCGCGGACCTCATCCCTTGGCTGCGTCGTCGTCCTTCGCGTCGGCGAGCCGGCCGAGGGCGGTGCGAACGAGCTGCGCGTCGGTCGTCGGCCACATCTGCGGCATCGAGTTGACGAGGTAGCCGGCGTACCGGGCCGAGCGCAGCCGCGAGTCGAGCACCGCGACGACACCCTTGTCAGCTGTCGAGCGGATGAGGCGTCCGGCGCCCTGGGCCAGGCGCAGAGCGGCATGCGTCGCGCTCACCGCCATGAACCCGTTGACACCGCGCTTGTCGGCGTCGCGGGCCCGCGCCTGCATGAGCGGATCGTCCGGACGCGGGAAGGGGATCCGGTCGATGATGACGAGCCGGTTCGTCCTCCCGGGCACGTCGACGCCCTGCCACAGTGACATCGTCCCGAACAGACATGCCTCATCGTCGGCGGCGAACCGGGAGACGAGCGACGGCAGACCGTCCTCGCCCTGGAGGAGGATCGGAACATCGACCTTGGCTCGCAGATGCTCGGCGGCGGCATTCGCTGCCGCTTTCGAGGAGAAGAGTCCGAGCGCCCCGCCACGGGACGCGGTGACGAGCGCTTCGAGTTCGGCCAGCGCCTCCTCGCTCAGCCCGCTGCGACCGGGTTTGGGCAGGTGAGAGGCGACGTAGATGATGCCCTGCCGGCCGTAGTCGAAGGGTGAGCCGACGTCGAGGCCGTCCCACCTCGGCGCATCCGGTCCGAAGAGCCCGAGCGAGGCGGCCACGGCGTCGAAGTTCCCACCGAGGGCGAGCGTCGCCGAGGTCGCGACGACGGTGGAGTCCTCGAAGATCCCGTTGCGCATCGTCCCGGCCACGCTCAGCGGAGCGACGACGAGGTTCGTCGTCTCGCGTTCGCGGAAGGTGCTGCGGCTCAGCCACACGACGTCGTTCTTGCCGGGGTCGCAGAAGCGCTCGGCGAGTTCGAAGATCTCCTGGCACCGGGCCTTGGCCATCTGCCGGCCCGCATCGGCCTCCTCCCCGCGTCCGCCGATGTCGTTGATGATCTGCCGGGCGGAGTCGCGGATCTGCGTGAGGGCGAGTGCCAACGGCTCGGCGACGGAGAGCATGAGCCCCTCCTGGACACCGGCGGTGGCGCGTTCGAAGGCAGCCGAGGCGGTGTCGAGCATCGCGACGACCCCGTCCTCGACCGTCGTGTTCTTCCGCACCGCCGAGGTGGCTGCCGACAGCATGCCCGTGTTGATCTGGCCGGACAGGGCGTTCGTCACGCGGTCCTTGAGTTCGTGGGCCTCGTCGATGATGATGACGTCGTGTTCGGGCAGGACGGAATTCTCCCCGAACGCGTCGATCGCGAGCAGCGCGTGGTTCGTCACGATGATGTCGGCCTCCGAGGCCGCGGTCCGCGCCTGTTCGGCGTAGCACTCGGTGAAGAGCGGACAGTTCGACCCCAGGCAGTCGAACGCGTTGACCGACACCTGCGCCCACGCCTTGTCACTAACACCTGGCAGCAGATCGTCCCGGTCGCCGGTGTCCGTCGTCTTCTCCCACGTCCGAATCCGCTGGATCTCCTCACCGAGGCCGGACCGGTCGGCGGGTCGGCGGCCGGCGGCGGCATCGGCGCCGAGGTCGAAGAGCATGCCCTCGTCCTCGTCGGGATAGCCGCCCTCGAGTTTGTGCTTGCACACATAGTTGCGCCGCCCCTTGAGCAGCGCGGCCTTCGGCAGCGGGTCGAGCGTCTTCTTCAGCGCCTTGAACAGGCGCGGCAGGTCCCGGTGGATGATCTGCGTCTGCAGTGCCAGCGTCGCCGTCGAGACGACGACCGTCCCTCCGGTGCGGCTCGCGTACTCGGCGGCGGGCACGAGGTAGGCCAGCGATTTGCCGGTGCCCGTGCCCGCCTGGACGAGGAGGTGGATGTTCTTGTCGAGCGACGAGGTGACCGCCTCGGCCATCTCGGTCTGCCCCTCACGGGGCGCCCCACCGATCGCCCCGACCGCGGTCTGGAGCAGATCGGAGACCGTGCTCACTCGCCGATGACCAGGTCGGGCCTGCGGAACTCCTCGAGTTCGGCGGCGAGTTCGGCCGGGACCTTCGCCTGCATGCCCGTGCCGCCGGCGCCGTGCTCCTCGTGCTCGACGGTGCCGAGCGCATAGATCTTCGACACGAGGTCGCCGCGCTCATACGGGATGAGGACGGTGATCTCGATGTTCGGCGAGGGCAGCTTCTCCTCGATCGTCTCGACGAGCTCGGCGATGCCCTCCCCCGTCGCCGCGGAGACGAATCGCGCTCCGGGGTATTCGGCGCGCAGCGCGGTGACGACGTTCTCGTCGGCGAGGTCGACCTTGTTGAAGACGAGGAGTTCGGGGATGTCACCGGTCTCGACGTCGCCGAGGACCTCGCGCACGGCGTGAATCTGCCCGTGCGGGTCCGGGTGCGAGGCGTCGACGACGTGGAGGAGCAGATCGGAGTCGGCCGCCTCCTCGAGCGTCGACCGGAACGCCTCGACGAGCTGATGGGGCAGGTTCCTCACGAAGCCGACGGTGTCGGTGTACGTGAACGTGATGCCCTCAGCCGTCCGCGACTGCCGGACGGTCGGGTCGAGGGTCGCGAACAGGGCGTTCTGGACCATCACCTCGGCGTCGGTGAGCCGGTTGAGCAGGGAGGACTTGCCCGCGTTCGTGTACCCGACGATCGCCACCGACGGGATGTGGTTGCGGTTGCGGTTCTTCCGCTTCGTGTCCCTGGCCGGCGCCATGCCGGCGATCTCCCGGCGCAGCTTCGCCATCCGCGTACGGATCCGGCGGCGGTCGAGCTCCATCTTCGTCTCACCGGGACCGCGCGAACCGATGCCGGCACCGCCGGCGACCCGGCCACCGGCCTGACGGGACATCGACTCACCCCAGCCGCGCAGACGCGGCAGGAGGTATTCGAGCTGCGCGAGCTCGACCTGGGCCTTGCCCTCGCGGGACTTCGCGTGCTGGGCGAAGATGTCGAGGATGAGCGCGACGCGGTCGACGACCTTGACCTTGATGACGTCCTCGAGCCCGCGCCGCTGGCTGGGGGCGAGTTCGGAGTCGATGATCACGGTGTCGGCGCCGACGGCTTCGACGATCTCCTTGAGCTCGGCGGCCTTGCCCTTGCCGAGGTACGTGCCCGGGTCCGGCTTCTCTCGGCGCTGGACGATCGCATCGAGAACTTCGGAACCTGCGGTCTCGGCGAGCGCGGCGAGTTCGCGGATCGAGTTCTCCGCCTCGTCGAGTGTGGTGTTCCACAGTCCGGCGAGTACGACGCGCTCGAGCCGGATCTGGCGGTATTCGACCTCGGTGACATCTTCGAGTTCGGTGGAGAGTCCGGCGACGCGCCGCAGGGCGGCACGCTCGGCGAGATCGAACTGGGAGTCCTCGTCAGCGGGGGTTCCCTGCGGGCTGAGCGCCTGAGCACCTCTGGCGAGGACGCGGTCGAGCATGGCATCTCGACGCTCTTTGTCGGTGGACGTCATTCATTCCTTTGTTCGTGTGTCGTTGTCGTCTGCATTCTGTGCAACGCATTCCGACGTCGTTCTATTCTCCCACAGCCGACTAGACTGCAACCGTGGCAGAGCACTATTTCACGCAGAGCCCGACGAGCGACGCGAAGCGCCGGGAGATCACCCTCGACCTCGCCGGTCGCACCGTGACCGTAGAGACGATGAGCGGGACCTTCTCCCCCACTCGACTCGACCCCGGCACCGCTGTGCTCCTCAAGCACCTTCCCGCGCCCGCCCCCGGGGATCTTCTCGATCTCGGGGCCGGGTGGGGTCCGATCGCGCTCCATTCCGCGTTCCAGGCTGCCGACGCCGAGGTGGACGTCCGCATCTGGGCCCTCGACGTCAACTCCCGGTCACTCGAATCGACGGCGGGCAATGCCGCCCGCCTCGGACTCGAGACGATCCGTCCCGTCACCGCAGACGAGATCCCCGCGGACCTCGAGTTCTCGACGATCCGGTCGAATCCGCCCATCCGGATCGGCAAGGAGGCCCTCCATGAGCTGCTGGAGACGTGGCTGCCCCGTCTTGCCCCCGGTGGGCGCGCGGACCTCGTCGTGTCGAAGAACCTCGGCGCCGACTCCCTTCTCGGCTGGATCTCCACGATGCTCGGTGAGGGGTTCACCGCTGAGCGCACCGCCTCGGCGAAAGGGTTCCGGATCCTCACGATCCACCGGGACTGATGCGAGTGCGGACACGGTGTGCCTTCCGGCGTCGAGCGTCCGCGAATCTCAGTCGAGGGTGCCGCTTGCGACGAGGACCGCGGGACCGGCCAGCGTGACGGTTCCGGCCGTCCCGGTCTGATCAGGGGTGATGCCGATGCGCAGGCGACCGCCGGGAACGTCGACGCGCCACTGCAGGGGCGAGGCCGCACCGGCCCAGTGATGGGCGGCGATCGCGGCCGCGCACGCACCGGTCCCGCACGATCGGGTCTCCCCGACGCCGCGTTCGGACACGCGCATTCGCAGGGCGCCCTCCCCGCCGGCGACGTCGCTGCGGGCCGGTTCCATGACGATGTACTCGACGTTCGACCCGTGCGGCGGCACCGGGTCGAGGACGGGGTAGTCGCGGAGGTCGGCGGCGGCGAGCTCGGCCGCCTCGGCGAGTGCCACGACGGTGTGCGGATTGCCCGTCTCGACGGACAGTCCCGGACGGGCAACGTCGATGCCGTCGGTCGTCACGAGCACCTCGGCGCGGTCGTCGAGTGACCACGCGCCCATGTCGACGGTGTACCACGCGTCCTCGGGCGAACCGGGGATCCGCGCGGTCGAGGCCTCGGTCGCGGGGTCGGTCTCACCGAGGGCGGGGTTGAGGGTGGTGCGGACGGTCTTGATGCCGTCGCGGGTGGCGACCTTGATCTCCGGGGCGTCAGCGGGGACGCGCCCGGTGGTGACGAGGGCGTGGGCGAAGACGCGGACGCCGTTGCCGCACATCTCCGAGAGGCTGCCGTCGTGGTTGTAGTAGTCCATGAACCATTCGGCACCGGCGGCGGCCTGGTCGGCGGCGCCGGGGATGCCGCTGTCGGCGGAGCGGACGATGCGGATGACGCCGTCGCCGCCGAGCCCGGTCTGCCGGTCGGCGAGCAGCGCGACGGTCTCGGGGTGGAGCGTGAGGTCACCGTTGTCGTCGTCGAGGAGGACGAAGTCGTTCTCGGTGCCATGCCCCTTGTGGAAGCGGGTGCCGGAGAGTGCGGCGAACGGTGAGGTCATGCCTCCATCCTAACGATCTCCAGTGCCCGGCTCAGCGGTGACCCCGGGGACTCCGGTGCCGCTGCCCCTGCCTCGCTCATGTCGATCCAGGTGATGCGCGGGTCGCGGCGGAACCACGTGTCCTGACGGCGGGCGAACTGGCGGGTGCGCACGGTCGTCGACTCCTGGGCCGCGGCCGCGCTCATCGTGCCCGCGAGATGCTCCTGGATCTGCGCGTACCCGATCGCCCGGGAGGCCGTGCGACCGCGGGCGAGCCCCTGGCCGAGCAGGGTGCGGACCTCGTCGACCCAGCCGGCCTCCCACATCCGGGCGACGCGGGTGGCGATGCGTGTGTGCAGGGTCGCCCGATCGACGCCGAGGCCGAGGTGGATCGTCGGTTCGATCTCCGTGTAGTCGGGCAGGGAAGCGCTGAAGGGCCGGCCGGTGAGTTCGATGACCTCGAGGGCGCGGACGATGCGGCGTGCGTCTCCGGTGCCGATCTTCTCTGCGGCGACCGGATCGAGGTCGGCGAGTCGGTGGTGGGCGGCCCACCGGTCGGCGGCGACCTCGGCCTCAAGGCGGGCGCGCACCGCAGGGTCGGTGCCCGGGAACTCCATGTGGTCGGTCGCGGCGCGGGCGTAGAGGCCCGAGCCGCCGACGAGGATCGGGCGCCGCCCGCGCGTCCGGATGTCGGCGATCGCCTCCCGGGCCGCGGTCTGGAAGGCCTGGACCGTGGCCTCCTCGGTGACGTCGAGGATGTCGATGAGGTGATGGGGCACCCCGCGGCGCTCGGTCACCGGCAGCTTCGCGGTGCCGATGTCCATGCCCCGGTAGAACTGCATGGAATCGGAGTTGATGATCTCCCCGTCGAGGCGTTCGGCGAGGTCGAGGGCGAGGTCGGACTTGCCCGTCGCGGTCGCGCCGACGATCGAGATGATCGGTGCCGGGGCGGTCATCTCAGCCTTCGGCCACGGCGCACAGGGTGCGCACGTCGTGGACGGTCGAGTCGTGGACGATCATCACCTCGCGGGTCCCCGGGGTGCCGGCCTCGTGGTGCTCGAGGGCGGCGCCGAGGAGGTCGAGGTCGGCGTGGACGGCGCGGGCGCCGCTCACGGCGGTGCGCAGGGCCGGGGTGTCCCAGCGTGCGATCGCGGCGGCGACGTCGGCGTCGAAGTCGCTCGCCCTGGGCACGGGGGCGAGTGGGGCATCCGCCGAGGCGGCACCGGAGAGGTCGATGGGCGCGAGCACGTCCTCGCTCGTGCCGGCCGCTCCGATGGTCACGCCGACCTCGTGCGCGTGGAGTGCGGCGATGGCCAGGCCGGGATGCGCGGTGCGGCAGGCGTCGCGCTCGTCCTCGCCCAGGGCGGTTACGGCGTCGACCCAGGCGTCTGCCTCGAGGAGGTCTCCGGTGCGGGTGTCGATGCCGCGGTCGATGCCGAAGCCGCCGAGTCCGAGGAGGACGGGCAGGGTGTCGACCGGCAGGGCCCACGCCGAGGCGGTCGCCAGGATGTCGAGGATCGCTGCGCGGGCTGCGGTGGAGCGTCGGGGTTCGGTGCGGTCGATGTGCGACAGCAGCACGGGGGTGGCCGGGATGAGCGCGAGGCGTCGCATCTCAGGTGCGCGGGCGGATCGTCGGCATTCCGAGCACGGTGGCGCCGCCGGGGGTGACTCCTGCGGTCGGGGTGCCGCAGCTGTCGGCCTGTGCGCGATCATAGGCGTCTCCGGCCCGCGACGGCCGCACGCTGACGCCGGAGTCGGCGAGGAGGAAGTAGGGCTTCGCGTCGGTGACCGTTGCCGTGACGAAGTCTCCGGGGCGCGGCAGCTCGTTGCCGGCCGGCGGCGAGACGTGGACGAGCCGGTTGTCGGCGGCGCGTCCGCTCAGTCGCGGGGAGTCGGCGTTCGGCAGGCTCGTGACGAGGACCTCGACCTCGGTGCCGATGAGCGCCTTGTTCTCCTCCCACGCGATCTCGTCCTGGAGGGCGATGAGGCGTTCGAACCGCTCCTGGACGATCTCCTTGGGCAGCTGGTCGGGCATCGTGGCCGCGGGCGTGCCGGGACGGATCGAGTACTGGAAGGTGAAGGCCTGGGAGAATCGGGCGCGACGGACGATGTCCATCGTGCCGGCGAAGTCCTCCTCGGTCTCGCCGGGGAAGCCGACGATGATGTCGGTGGTGATCGCGGCGTGCGGGATCCGCTCCCGGACTGTGTCGAGGATGCGCATGAAACGGCTCGTCCGGTAGGACCGGCGCATCGCCTTGAGAATCCGGTCGGAACCCGACTGCAGGGGCATGTGGAGCTGCGGCATGACGGTCGGGGTCTCGGCCATTGCGTCGATGACGTCGTCGGAGAAGGCCGCGGGGTGCGGGCTCGTGAAGCGCACGCGTTCGATGCCCTCGACATTGCCGACGGCGCGCAGGAGCTTGGCGAACGCGCCCTTGTCACGGAATTCGGCGCCGTAGGAGTTGACGTTCTGCCCGAGCAGGGTGACTTCGACGACCCCGTCGGCGACAAGGGCTTCGACCTCGGCGAGGATGTCGCCGGGACGGCGGTCCTTCTCCTTGCCGCGGAGGCTGGGGACGATGCAGAACGTGCACGTGTTGTTGCAGCCGACGGAGATCGACACCCACCCGGAGTGCTGGGATTCGCGGCGGCTGGGCAGGGTCGAGGGGAAGATGTCGAGGCTTTCGAGGATCTCGACCTGGGCTTCGTCGTTGTGCCGGGCGCGTTCGAGGAGCGCGGGCAGCGACCCCATGTTGTGGGTGCCGAAGACGACGTCGACCCAGGGGGCCTTCTTCACGATCGTGTCGCGGTCCTTCTGGGCCATGCAGCCGCCGACGGCGATCTGGAGGCCGGGGTGGTTCTCCTTGACCTTCGCGAGTCGACCGAGGTTGCCGTAGAGGCGGTTGTCGGCGTTCTCCCGCACCGCACACGTGTTGAAGACGACGACGTCGGCCTGGGCGTCGGCGTCGGCGCGGACGTATCCGGCGTCGTCGAGGAGGCCGGAGAGGCGTTCGGAATCGTGGACGTTCATCTGGCAGCCGTAGGTCTTGACCTCGTAGCTGCGCGCATGCGCGTCGGTGGTGTGCGGGGCGTCGATGAGTTCAGTCATGGCCCCACCATTCTACCGCCGCGCCCGTAACTCCGCTGTCGCCGACTCAGCCCTCGGCGAGCACCTCGCGGGTGACCTTGAGGCAGATCGTCGAGGAGAACCCGCGGCGGGCGAGCATCCCGAGGATCCGGCGTTCGCGCACCTCGTGGTCGAGGCCGCGGGTCGACCGCGCCTTCTTCTCGGCGACGTCGCGAGCGAGGCTCTCCTCACCTTCGGCTCCGCCGTCGACCTCGTCGACGACACCGGCGATCGTGTCCTCGTCGATGCCCTTCCGGCTCAACTGCCGGCGTAGGGCCGACCGGGAGAGCTTCTTCCCCTCACGCTGGGCCTTGGCGAAGCGGCGGGCGAACTCGGTGTCGTTCAGGAGGTTCGAGCGTTCGAGCTTGGTGATGAGCCGGTCGATCGCGGCCGCATCGAAGTCGCGTTTCGCGAGCTTCTCCCGCAGTTCGGTGCTCGAGTGGTCGCGCATCGCGAGCATGTTGAGCGCCGTCTTCTTCGCCTTCGCATAGGACTCGGCGAACTCCGGGGAGTCCCCGACGTCGGGGGCGAGAGAAGGAACATCGGCCCGAGCGGGCTGCTCCCCCGCCGCCGCGAGTCCGTCCCCCGCCTCGGCGACATCATCTCTCGCCGGCGCGACATCATCCCCCGCTTGCGCGGCGGCATCGCCCGCCTCGGCGAGCCCGGCGAAGAACCCCGACTCCCCCTGCGCGTGACGATGTTCGAGGTCGGAAATCGCCGCACGCAGGGCGCTGAGCTGAGCGGGTTCGGGCCCGGGCTCGTCTGAACGGCGAGTATCGGGAGTGCGCTCTTCGGTCATGGGTCTCCCCCAGTCATGAGGTCATGAGGTCGTACCGACTCCGCGTACAGGTCGCGCGGTCCGGCACACGGTCACGAGATCTCGACGTCGTCCGTCTCCTCGGCGGCAGCGGCATCGGGGGCCTCGTCCTCGACCTTGATGAGGCCCATCTTGTGCTTGATCTTCAGCTCGATCTCCTCGGCGAGGCCGGGGTTGTCGCGGAGGAAGTTGCGGACGTTCTCCTTGCCCTGGCCCAGCTGGTCGCCGTCGTAGGTGAACCACGAACCGGACTTGCGGATGATCCCGTTGTCGACGCCCATGTCGATGAGGCTGCCTTCGCGGGAGATGCCGTGGCCGTAGAGGATGTCGAACTCGGCCTGCTTGAACGGCGGGGCCACCTTGTTCTTGACGATCTTCGCCCGCGTCCGGTTGCCGATCGCATCCTGGCCCTCCTTGAGGGTCTCGATGCGACGGACGTCGATGCGCACGGAGGCGTAGAACTTCAGTGCCTTGCCGCCCGAGGTCGTCTCCGGGGAGCCGAAGAAGACGCCGACCTTCTCACGGAGCTGGTTGATGAAGATCGCCGTGGTCTTCGACTGGGCGAGGGCACCGGTGATCTTGCGCAGCGCCTGCGACATCAGGCGGGCCTGGAGGCCGACGTGGCTGTCGCCCATCTCGCCTTCGATCTCGGCCTTCGGCACGAGGGCGGCGACGGAGTCGATGACGATGATGTCGAGTGCGCCGGAGCGGATGAGCATGTCGGCGATCTCGAGCGCCTGCTCACCGGTGTCGGGCTGGGAGACGAGGAGCTGATCGGTGTCGACGCCGAGCTTCTTCGCGTACTCGGGGTCGAGCGCGTGCTCCGCGTCGATGAACGCGGCGATGCCGCCGGCCTTCTGGGCGTTCGCCACCGCGTGGAGGGCGACCGTCGTCTTGCCGGAGGACTCCGGTCCGTAGATCTCGACGACGCGGCCGCGCGGGAGACCGCCGATGCCGAGCGCGATGTCGAGGGCGACCGAGCCGGTCGGGATCGACTCGATGGGTTCCCGGACTCCCTCGCCGAGGCGCATGATCGCGCCCTTGCCGTAGTTGCGGTCGATCTGGCCGAGTGCGGCGTCGAGCGCCTTGGACTTGTCGCCGCCGGTGGGGATCTGCAGGTTCTTGGGTGTACGCGCCATGACCTCTCCTAAAGTGTTCGCAAACTGTGAGACCAAGGCTAGAAGATGGCACTGACATGACGACAGGGAAGCGATCTCCCCTGTGGACAACCGGCCACTCGTGGTCACAGGTCCCGTGATTCGCTCACCATCATAGCCGATATAAGAACATGTGTTCGAAATGTCGCGGCGTGTCGTTCGAAGATTGTCGGCACCCCTGCGCGCCGGCCACACCAGCCAGCATCGCCGCCAAGCTCAGCGGCTCAGAACGGCCGGGACCGCGGCTTCTCCTTGCCGAGACGCCGCGATTCGGGCACGCCCATCGAATCGCACACGGCGATCCAGATGTCACGGGGTTCGATGCCCTGGCGGAAGGCCTCGGCGGCGGTCACCGAGCCGAGGCTGCTCAGGGTGAGGTCGGTGTGGAGGGATGCGGCGCGCGCCTCCCCGAACTCCTCGTTCATGAGGGTCCAGTAGAGCGTGTGGCGCATTACGGCTTGGCAGCCAGCCGCGGGGTCGGGTAACCGCCCGGGTGGCCGAGGATCTTGTCCGAGAGCTCCTGCGGGATGGTGTCGGGGATGGCGACACCCTCTTCGAGGGCGAAGCGGTCCGAGACCTCGCTGAGCAGGGCCGAGACCGGCAGCTCAAGAGCTTCGCAGATCGCGGAGAGGAGTTCCGAGGAGGCTTCCTTCTGTCCGCGTTCGATCTCGCTGAGGTAGCCGAGCGACACGCTGGCTCCCGTGGAGACATCGCGCAGCGTCCGTCCTTGACGGCGGCGAGCGGAACGCAGGGCATCGCCGATTTCAACTCTCAGTAACATTGTGCGTCCCTCCCTTTGATCGCGCGATCGTGGATTCAACTTTACAGCCCGGTCGCGCGGGGGCGCCAACCTGAGCGGGTGAGATGGGGGTATTGCCAGTCCTTTCGGAGAAACCGGCGCGGTGGCATGTCTGTGCGTATGTCATCTTGAACACTCAACCATCGCACAAGGGAAGTTATTCCGCGCCGGTGTCCGTGCCGGCAGTGTCCGCGCCGACGGCGTCCGGACCGGCAGAGTCCGAACCAGCAGCCGCCCCACCGCTTCCCACCCCTCCCGTGCCCGGGTCGGGTCCGAATGCGAGCTTCGCGACGAACTCGCCGAGGCGCTCGACCATGGCCGCGACCGTGGCGGACCGGATCGCCTCCCGATCCCCGGTGAAGCGGTGTTCGACGACGTGGGCGCGGGAGCCGAACGCGATCGCCGTGTAGACGAAGCCGACCTCCTTGCCGTCCTGCGGGTCCGGTCCGGCGACTCCCGTGCAGGAGACGCCGATGTCGGCGACGCAGGCGCGGGCGGCGCCGACGGCCATCTGCGCGGCGACGACCTCGTCGACGGGTCCCGTCTCCTCGAGGCGGTCGGCGTCGACGCCGGCGAGGCTCGCCTTGAGGTCGGTCGCATAGGTAACGAGGCCGCCGCGAACGACCGCGGAGGCGCCGGGGACGTCGACGAGGGTGGAGACGAATCGGCCGGCAGTCAGGGATTCCGCCGAGGCGACCGAGAGTCCCAGCTGCGCACAGGTCGCGATGATCTCCCGGGACTCCGCGAGCAGGTCACCGGCCATCGCCGGTCCGCGGGCCCTCGGAATCCTCGGCCCCGTCCGGTCCCGATCCGGGCCCGCCGGCATCGCCGTGGCCGGGCTGCCGGACCGAGCCTCCCGCAGACGTCCCGTCGGAGGCGGGACGGTCGGTCGCCTCGGCGCCGGAATGGGCGGTGCGGGCCAACCGCGCCGCCTGGATGCAGTAGTCGATGCCGGTGACGATCGTGACGACGATCGCGGCGGCCATGACGACCCACGCGACGACGATGAGGACCATCGCCACGGGCACGGGGACGATGAACGCGAGCGGCTTGAGCAGGAGGAACAGCCCGATCGCGACGGTCTGGAGGACGGTCTTGAGCTTTCCGCCCTTGGAGGCGGGCATGACGGCGATGCGGATCATGAAGAAGCGCAGCACGGTGATGCCGAGTTCGCGCACGAGGATGATGACCGGCACCCACCACGGCAGCTCGCCGACGATGCTCAGCCCGATGAGGGCCGCGGCCATGAGCGATTTGTCGGCGATGGGGTCGGCGATCTTGCCGAAGTTCGTGATGAGGTTGTATTTGCGGGCGAGGTCGCCGTCGATCTTGTCCGTGGCCATCGCCAGCAAGAAGACCGCGAGCGCCCACCACCGCGTCGTGAGGTCCTGTCCCCCGTCGTTGAGGAGGAGGACGAGGAAGACGGGAACGAGGAGGATCCGCACCACCGTCAGGGCATTGGGGAGGTTCCAGGCGCTCGGTTCGGCAGTGGGCGGGGTCTCGGGGCGATCGTTCACACCTCAACCCTATCCGAGACCGCTGCCGGGAGCGCGGATCGCAGCCGGGAGCGCGGATCGCTGCCGTGAGCGCTGACCGCAGCCGGGGCCGTGCAGCCGAAGCAACGCAGCGGACAGCACAAAGCCGGCCACCCCGATCGGTGGCCGGCTCCGCGGTCGTCAGCGTCCCGTCAGCTGCCAGGCGTCCTCTCCGGAGGCCTCGACGACTTCGAGTCCGGTCTCCGGGTCGATGTCGCCGACCTGGAGGTCCTCGGCGTGTCCGACGCCGTTGGCGTAGGGATCGGTGCGCGCCGAGGCGGCCGACCCTCCCGCCGGCGACGGACCGTGGTCGCCGCGATCGTCGTAGCCGTCCTCGTCGTCGAAGTCCTCGGCGAAGTCGTCGGCGGCCGATGGCGCACTGCCGGCCCCCGCCTCGGCGGGTGGGGTCTCCCCCTTGATGACGGCGAGGGTGGCCGGGAGGTCCTCGGGGCGGACGAGGACGTCGCGGGCCTTCGACCCCTCGGAGGGTCCGACGATGCCGCGGGACTCCATGAGGTCCATGAGGCGGCCGGCCTTCGCGAAGCCGACGCGCAGCTTGCGCTGGAGCATCGACGTCGAGCCGAACTGGGTCGTCACGACCTGCTCGGCAGCCTGGAGGAGGAGTTCGAGGTCGTCGCCGATCTCCTCGTCGATCTGCTTCTTCGGCGCCTCGACGGCGACGTCCTCGCGGTAGTTCGGGGTGAGCTGGCCCTTGACGTGTTCGACGACCTTCTCGATCTCGGACTCGTTGACCCACGCGCCCTGAACGCGCATCGGCTTCGCGGCGCCCATCGGGAGGAACAGGGCGTCACCCTGGCCGATGAGCTTCTCCGCGCCCGGCTGGTCGAGGACGACGCGGGAGTCGGCCAGCGACGAGGTCGCGAACGCCAGCCGCGAGGGTACGTTGGCCTTGATGAGGCCGGTGACGACGTCGACGCTGGGGCGCTGCGTGGCGAGCACGAGGTGGATGCCGGCGGCGCGGGCGAGCTGCGTGATCCGCTGGATCGAGGCCTCGACGTCGCGCGGGGCGACCATCATGAGGTCGGCGAGCTCGTCGACGACGACGAGGAGGTACGGGTAGGGCTGGAGGACGCGCTCGGACCCGGCGGGCACCTGGACGCGGCCCTCGCGGACGGCCTTGTTGAACTCCTTGATGTGCTTGAACCCGAAGTTCGCGAGGTCGTCGTAGCGGGCGTCCATCTCGCGCACGACCCATTCGAGCGCCTCGGCGGCCTTCTTCGGGTTCGTGATGATCGGGGTGATGAGGTGCGGGATGCCCTCGTAGATCGTCAGCTCCACGCGCTTGGGGTCGACGAGGATCATCCGGACCTCGTCGGGGGTCGCGCGCATCATGATCGAGGTGATCATCGAGTTGACGAAACTCGACTTGCCGGCGCCGGTGGCACCGGCGACGAGGAGGTGGGGCATCTTCGAGAGGTCGGCGACGACGAACCCGCCTTCGACGTCCTTGCCCACGCCCATGACCATCGGGTGGTCGGTCTTGCGGGCGGCCTTCGAGCGCAGCACGTCGCCGAGGGCCACGTTCTCCCGGTCGGAGTTCGGGATCTCGATGCCGATCGCCTTCTTGCCGGGGATCGGCGAGAGGATGCGGACGTCGGCGCTGGCCACGGCGTAGGCGATGTTCTTGCTCAGCGCCGTGACCTTCTCGACCTTCGTGCCCGCGCCGAGTTCGACCTCGTAGCGGGTCACCGTCGGGCCGCGGGAGAAGCCGGTGACCTGGGCGTCGATCTTGAACTGCTCGAGGACGTCGCGGAGGGCCTCGACGACGCGGTCGTTGGCCTCGGAGCGCTCCTTGGCCGGGGGCCCGGGAACGAGGTAGTCGGAGTTCGGCAGGGTGTAGGTCACATCCCCGGCGAGCGTGAGCTGTTCGACGCGTTCGGGCAGCTGCTCCGTGGGAGGCGGTGCCGGGGTGTTCGTCGTCGGCACCGGCGCCGAGGCGGCAGCCGAGTTGGTCTGGTGCGCGACGGTCGGGGCGTCGTCGGCCATCCCGATGGCCTTCTTCAGCGCCGAGGCCTCGCGTTCGGCCTTCGTCGGGCGGCGCTCCCCGGGCTTGAACTTCGGTTCGGTGTCGATGACCGTCGTATCGGCTTCTTCGTCGGAGACCTCCTCCTCGCGGATGTAGGCCTTGTCGTAGGCCTTGTCGGCGAGGTCGTCGTCGACCGGCGGGTCGAGCTCGGGGATCTCCGTCTTCTTCTTCCGGCTGCGGCGCTTGGCGCCCATGACGGGTTTGAGGCTCGAGGTGTGGGTGTTCTCGGCGACGAGGTCGGTGGCGCTGGCCTCGGCGTCGGCGGCGGTCTCCGGGGCGGGCCGGGCACCGCCGGTGAGGCGCTGGTAGAGCGCGGTCAGTCGCCGCGGGATCGCCCGGACGGGGGTCGCGGTGATGACGAGGAGGGAGAAGAGTCCGAGGAGGACGAGCAGCGGCACGGCGACGTAGACGGTCGTCGCGACGACGAGCGGTGAGGAGACGACGAAGCCGAGCGCCCCGCCGCCGTTGGCCATCGCCTCACGCGAGTTGACGAACGTCGGGTTGCCGGCGGCGATGTGGGCGAGTCCCGCGGCCGAGAGCAGCAGGAGGATGATGCCGATGAGGATCCGGTTGTTGCCGCGGTTGTCGTCGCCGCGGAGGAACAGGCGGATCGCGTACCCGGTGAAGATCACGGGCAGGGCCAGGGCCACGCGGCCGAAGGTGCCCTCGACGACGTTGCGGACGACGTCGCTGATCGCGCCGGGGATGTTCCACCATTCGAAGGCGGCGATGACGATCGAGAGGCCGATGAGGAAGAACGCGGTGCCGTCCCTCTTCGTCGGGGACTGCTCGTCCGGTTCGTCGCTGAGGATCTTTCGCGCACGGTTGCCGGCCATGTGGGCCACTCCCCTCCACGCACCGGTGACAACGTTTGTCCCGGGGTCTTCGGTCCCCGCTTGTCCGGAACCACCCTTCGCCTTCGAGGCAGAGCGCTTGCCGGTGCCAGAAGCGGGGGAAGTCGTTCTGGTCGCCATGGTCCATATCCTAAGGTGATTCGGCGCGCGATCCCGGCAAATCCGCAGGTTTCGGCGCGCCTTGGCGGCGCTCTCCGATCGGCCGTGGGCACCGACGCGGTGACACTGCAGTTACGCCCTTAGGAGAGGGCGTATTTGTCGGTTCACCGCGTCGGCGGCTGTTCGCCGTCAGAGGCGCCGAGGCGGTCGCCGGGAGCGCTGGGGCGAGCGCTCGGGTGCATGGCGACGAAGACCGCCCACTCGCGCACCTCAGCACCGTCGCTGCGATGGGCTGAGTTCCGTGAGCGGAAGTCCTCGAGCAGGTCCTCGAGTCGTTGCCGGAACTCGTCGACCTCCTCGGCGGTGAGCATCGCGGCCATCCTGCTCATCGTCCGTTCGTCGGAGGGCGCGGCGGCGAACTCGGCGGTGAACGCCTCGATCATCGGATTCGCCACTTCGTCACCGAGATCGAGATACCAGCTCTTGCCCGTCGCGAGGTAGGGGATCTCGCGAGCTCCGCGCCGACCGCGACGCACCTCCTGAGCCTCGAGGAACCCGGTGTCGACGAGCATCCGCACATGATGGAGCGCGGTCGCGGGATTGAGCCCCACCGCCTCGGCGATCTCCCGGTTGGTCAGCGACTCGGAGAGGGTCAGGCGCAGGATGCGGATGCGCACGCTCGAGGCGAGCGCCTTCGCCTCGGCATCGGTGGCGTCGCGGCGCTCGATCGCTCGGGCCACGCGCTCGGCGTCACGCGGCGGTCGATCCGCGTCCCCGGCTCCTGCCTCCGCACTCATGCCCTCCACGCTAACCAACGATTGGCAGAAGTCAATGACTGTGTTGCCGGATGAACGCCTCGGTGCCACACTGGTGATTGAGAGAACTCAATCACTGCCGATCGCGGCGCCCGGCGGCGATTGCCGATCGCAGCTCATCACCCTGACTCGAAGAAGAGCCGATGACTCCACACGACCCCACCGAATCCGAGCCGGACCATTCGACCGACGGCCCCATTCCGCCGAGTGCACCCACGGTGCCGACGGGTCCGCCGCTGCCGCACCTGCCGACCGCATCGCATGAGGAGCAGTCACCGCCGCCTGGCCGAGTCCCGTCACGCTCTCTGTGGCGCCACCACGACTTCCGGCAGCTGTGGATGGGCGACACGGTCTCCGTCTTCGGCAACCAGTTCGTCCTCTTCGCCCTCCCCCTCATCGCCGTCCAGCTGCTCCACGCGAACGCCTTCGAGATGGGGGTCCTCGCCGCCCTCGAATCCGCGGCGTTCCTCCTCATCAGCCTGCCCGCCGGTGCCTGGGTCGACCGGATGCGGAAGAAGCGCATCATCGTGGCCGGCGACCTCGTGCGCGCCGGACTCCTCCTGACGATCCCCCTGGCGTGGGCGCTCGGCCTGCTCTCGATCGGCCAGCTGTGGATCATCGCCGCCCTCGTCGGCGTCGTCACCGTCTTCTTCGACGTCGCCAACCAGTCGTACCTGCCCGAGATCGTCGCCGGCGACCAGATCAGCGACGGCAACGGGAAGCTCCAGGCGAGCCAGCAGACGGCGTCCGTCGTCGGACCATCCGCGGCATCCGGTCTCGTCGGGCTCATCGGCGGACCCCTGACGGTCGGAGTGACGAGTGTGTGCATGGCGCTCTCGAGCCTGTTCGTCAGCCGGATCCGCCACCAGGAGGACCGGCCGGACGCGGGCACCGACACGACGCTCATCGCCGACATCCGCGAGGGCCTCGCCTTCGTCCTCAGCCACCCGTTGCTGCGTCGCATCGTCGCCTGCACGGGCCTGACGAACCTCGCGTCCTCCGCGGTCTTCGGCCTCCTCGTCCTCTACGCGCTGCGCACACTCGAGTTCAATGAGTTCCAGCTCGGGCTCGTCATGTCGATCGGGGCTGTCGGCGGAATCCTCGGGGCACTGAGCTCGTCGTGGGTGCAGAAGGTCGTCGGCGAGGGCCGGTCGATCGCCGTGTCGGCCGTGATCGGCGGTCTCTGCTGCCTCACCGTGCCGGCCGCCTCGGTGTTGCCGGCCCTGCCGACCCTGCTCCTCGGCTGGTTCGTCCTCTCGGGGATGGTCGTCGTCTACAACGTCGCGCAGGTGAGCTTCCGCCAGCGCCTGTGCCCGAAACCGCTGCTCGGCCGGATGAACGCCTCGATCCGCTTCCTCGTGTGGGGGCCGATGCCGATCGGCGCGTTCCTCGGCGGGACCATCGCGCACGCGATCGGCATCGTTCCCACCCTGTGGATCTTCGCGGGCCTCGCCGTGCTCTCCGCCCTGCCCGTGCTCATCTCACCGCTGGCCGGGATGCGCACCCTCCCCCGCGAACTCGACGCACTCGCGAACTCCACCCCCGCGTCGTGACCGCCGGGATCACCTCGGCGGGGAGATCACGGGTTGCGGTGACCACCTCGGCGAGGGACCACCGTCCGGCACCCCGCCTCGGCGAACTATTCCAACGCAGTGAACCGACACCTGCGCGCCGAACCGACGCCTCGAACGCCCCACGGCGCTGTCCTCCGGACGCAGAGTGTCGATCATCGAGCCCGAAATCAACACTCTGCGTCCGGAACTCCCAGCACCCCGGGTGCCACCGGGATGGGCACCGACTTCAGGACGTTCTGGGCAGAGAAAACGCGCCGAAACCTGTCCAGAACGACCTCGACTCGGCCGCAACGCCCAACAATCCAGCCCAGCACAGTGCCACAGGCCCGGCCGCGCCACCCGCCGACGCCCTGGCGCAACACATACGCAGTGAACCGACACTTACGCAGTGACACAACCGGTCGGACAACAATGACGCGGTGAAACGACAAATACGCCCTCAGCTGAGGGCGTATTTGTCGTTTCACCGCGTCGAAGCAGGTAGGGTCGGCCGAACGGGCCGCGCGAACCCCGCCGATCCGACCCGGCCGACCCCGGGGTCAGTCCATCTTCGCGTACGCGGGCAGGGTGAGGAAGTCGACGTAGTCCGGCGCCACGGCCACGGAGAGGAAGAGGTCGGTGGCGTCCTTCCAGTCCGCGGGGTCACCGGGGAGGCCGGCGACCTCCTCCGCGACGAGCTTCTCGACGAGCTCCCGGGTCACCGTCTCACCGGTGTCGAGTTCGACCCCGGCGTCGAGCCACTGCCACACCTGCGAGCGGGAGATCTCCGCGGTCGCGGCGTCCTCCATGAGCCCGTGGATGGCGACTGCGCCGTTGCCTTCGAGCCACGCCCGCAGGTACTGGATGCCGACGTTGATGTTCGTCCGCAGCCCCGCCTCGGTGATGGCACCCGGCGTCGACTTGACGTCGAGGAGTTCGGCCGCGGTGACGGAGACGTCCTCGCGCTTGTTGTCGATCTGGTTGGGCTTGTCGCCGAGGGTCTCCGTGAAGACCTCCTTGCACAGGGCGACCATGCCCGGGTGCGCGACCCACGAGCCGTCGAATCCGTTGCCGGCCTCACGGGACTTGTCCTCGCGGACCTTGGCGAACGCCGCCTCGTTGGCCGCCGGGTCCTTCGCCGGCACGAACGCGCTCATGCCGCCGATCGCGTGGGCCCCGCGCTTGTGGCACGTGCGCACGAGCAGCTCGGTGTAGGCGCGCATGAACGGCACCGTCATCGTCACGTCCGAGCGGTCGGGCAGCAGGTAGTCGGCACCGCGGGAGCGGAAGTTCTTGATGACGGAGAAGATGTAGTCCCAGCGCCCGGCGTTGAGCCCGGCCGAGTGCTCGCGCAGCTCGTAGAGGATCTCCTCCATCTCGAACGCCGCGGGGTAGGTCTCGATGAGCACGGTCGCGCGGATCGTGCCGCGGGCCAGGCCGAAGGCGTCCTCGGCGTACTCGAAGACCTGGTTCCACAGGCGCGCTTCGAGGTGGGACTCCATCTTCGCGAGGTAGAAGTACGGGCCCTTGCCCTTCTCGATCTGCTTCTGACCGGCGGTGGCGAAGTAGAGCGCGAAGTCGACGAGCGAACCCGAGGTCTCCTCGCCGTCGACGAGGATGTGCTTCTCCGGCATGTGCCAACCGCGGGGTCGCACGACGATCGTCGGCAGCTCCTCGTCGGGGGCGAGCGTGTACTCCTTGCCCTCGGGCGAGGTGAAGTCGATCTCGCGGTTGAGCGCGTCGAGGAGGTTGATCTGACCGCCGATGACCGAATCCCACTGCGGGGTGTTCGCGTCCTCCTGGTCGGCCAGCCACACCTTCGCGCCCGAGTTGAGCGCGTTGATCGTCATCTTCTTGTACGTCGGACCGGTGACCTCGACGCGGCGGTCCTCGAGCCCGGGCGCCGGCGGGGCGACCTGCCAGCTCTCGTCCTCGCGGATCTCCTTGGTCTCGGGAAGGAAGTCGAGATCGGCCCCATTGGCGATCTCCTGCTGGCGAACCCGACGAGCTTCGAGGCGCTCGAGCCGGTCGCCGTTGAACTTCCGGTGCAGCTCGACGATGAGCTTGAGCGCTTCCGGGGTGAGGACCTTCTCCGCGCCGTCCGGCAGTTCGCCGGTGATCTCCATTCCGGCGGGAATGTCGAGGTTCTCGATATGAGCAGTCATCGGTGGTTCTCCTTTTTGTCGCACCGGGGCCGGTGCGTCGAGTATCGCGGGCAGCGGGGTTTGGCCGGCGAAACTTTCACATCGTGAAATTGTTTGTTCACACACCGAAAGAATATGTTGTGATACACATCTCGTCAAACCGCCGTTCTCGGCTCCTCGACTCACCTCGCCGAGGCGGCTCCCCCGTTCACATGGACCGATGCGTCCGCGCGTCAGTGGTTGTGGCCGTTGCGTCCGAGCGAGGTCACCGGCGCCGCCCCGTGGCGGGTCCACTGGGGCACCGGTCGACTCGTCGGCCCCCACGTCGCGGCACCCGTGTCGTCGGTGCGCCAGTACCAGCCGACCGGGGCGCCTCGGCCGCCCACCGGCGATCCGGCGTCGGGGACCTCGGGCCAGCCCGCGGGCACCTTCTCCCAGCCCTCGCGCCTGCCGAGCGGAGTCATGTCGAGCAGACCGAGGAACCCGGTCACCGGTTCGACACCCCGTCCGGTCGTCGCATACGTGAGGAAGACCCGGTCGCCTCGGCGCGCGAAGCTGAGCAGGGAGCCCATGTCCCCGCCGAGCGGCTCGTCGAGACCGCGCACGGAATACCACGGCTGCTCATAGCCCATGAAGTGGACGAACGGGCGCACCTCGGACCAGGCGCCGGAGGTGAGGACGGCGAACGAGACGCCGCGGGCGTTGAGGTAGACCGAGTCGCGCAGACTCCATGCCACCGCAGTGCAGCCTTCGCACTGTCCCTGGTGGGGCGCCCCGTCGTACCACATGTGCTTGTAGACGATGAGCTCGTCACGGCCGTCGAAGAGGTCGCGGAAGGCGACCGGGCCGTCCTCGCCGTGGACTTCGGCGTCCCCGTCGATCTCGACCATCGGCAGCGTGCGGCGGGCGGCGGCGATGGCGTCCGCCTCGGTGGTGTGGGCCTTCTCCCGGTCGAGGATCTCCGCCCGGGCATTGCGCCAGGTGTCGGCGTCGACGACCTCGGGCAGTCCGGGGATCTGGTCAGCGGACTCTCTGCTGATGTACGTCATGACAACCGACTCCTTCGTCCCCGGCCTGGTGCCGTGCCTGCGCTCGCCGCTGTCCGACAAGCGCCACTGCTCTGACACTATCGACACTCACGCGGGGACTCAAGAGCCCGGCGGCCCGCCCAGCGTGGTTCCTTGACCACCTGCGTCCCGCACAGGACAATGACCTAAACGCCGTGGTCGTCCGCGGCCGCACCGGTGGCACCGTTGCCGTCCCTCCAGGTGACAGCGTCACCGTTCCTCCGCGTGGCACGTGTGCCACTCCTCGAAGTGGCAGCGCCGCCACGGATCGGACACGACGATGGACAACCTGGCCGTAGCCGCACTCCTTGCCCTCACCCCGATCCTGCTCGCAGGGGTCCTCCTCATCGGCTTCCGCTGGCCGGCGAAGTACGCGATGCCGATCGGCCTCGTCGCCGCCGCGCTCATCGCGAACTTCGCATGGCAGATCGAGTGGGTGACGATCGCCGCCTCCGTCGTCCAGGGCCTCCTCGTGGCCATCGGCCTGCTGTGGATCGTCTTCGGGGCGCTGCTCCTCCTCGCGACGATCACCCGGTCGGGGGCGATCGAGACGATCCGCGCGGGCTTCGTCTCGATCTCGCCTGACCGGCGCGTGCAGGTCATCATCGTCGCGTGGCTCTTCGGCTCGTTCATCGAGGGCGCCGCCGGCTTCGGCACCCCTGCCGCCGTCGTCGCCCCGCTCATGCTCGCCCTCGGATTCCCGGCGATCGCCGCCGTCCTCGCCGGCCTCATCATCCAGTCGACGCCGGTGAGCTTCGGGGCGGTGGGCACGCCGATGATCGTCGGCATCGGCACGGGCCTGGCCCAGGAGGACGGGAGCATGTCGCCCGACGTCGCCGCCCGCGCCGCCCAGCTCGGGCTCGACCAGTCCGGCTTCATCGCCCACACGGCTGTGCAGGTCGCCCTCATCCACGCCGTCTGCGGCATCCTCATCCCGCTCCTCCTCGCCTGCCTGATGACGGGGTTCTTCGGTGAGCGCCGCCGCTTCGCCGACGGGCTCGCCGTCGCCCCGTTCGCGATCTACTCCGCGCTCGCGATGATCGTGCCCTACCTCCTCGTCGCCATGTTCCTTGGTCCCGAGTTCCCGTCGCTCCTCGGCGGCCTCATCGGTCTCGCGATCGTCGTGACGACCTCGCGGATGGGCTTCCTCATGCCGAAGAAGATCTGGGACTTCGCGCCCCGCAGCCAATGGCCGGCGTTCTGGATGGGCACCGTCGACCCCGCCGACGAGGCCGCGCACCTGACGAAGAAGATGTCCTTGGCCAGGGCGTGGGCGCCCTACCTCATCGTCGTCGCCCTCCTCCTCTTCACCCGCAACGTGCCGCCGGTCAAGGAGTTCCTCAACGGTCCGGCCGTCATCAAGGTCGAGGGCATCTTCGGCACCCCGATCAGCCAGAACATGGATCTCCTCTGGTCGCCGGGAGCGATCTTCGTCCTCGCGTGCGGACTGACCTACCTCATCCACCGGATGACGCGCGAGCAGATCGGGTCGTCGTGGTCGATCGCCGGCGCGCAGATCGCCGGCGCCGCCGTCGCGCTCCTGTGCTCCCTGCCGCTCGTGCGGGTGTTCATCAACTCCGGCCCGGACTACAACAACGCCGGGTTGGAATCGATGCCGGTCACCCTCGCCGAGGCGGCCGCCTCCACCGTCGGCGACGCCTGGCCGCTGCTCGCCCCCTTCATCGGGGCGCTCGGAGCGTTCGTCGCCGGATCGAACACCGTCTCGAACATCATGTTCTCCCAGTTCCAGTTCTCCACCGGCGTCGCGATCGGCGCAGCCTCTCCCGAGACCGTCGTCGCCGCGCAAGCGGTGGGCGGGGCGGCCGGGAACATGGTCGCCGTCCACAACGTCGTGGCCGCCTCGGCGACGGTGGGCCTCATCGGACGCGAGGGCGAGCTCATCCGGCGCACCTCGATCCCCATGCTCGTCTATGCGCTCACCGCCGGAGCGCTCGCATTCATCGGCATCAACGGCCTCGGCGCGAACGCGGGCACGGTCGTGCTCTGTGCGATCATCGTCGGTCTCGCCGTGCTCGTCATCCTCGCCCGCCGGTCGTCCGGGAAGCCCCTCGTCCCCGCAGCGTGAGGAGCCGGCGCGCCGTGAGGGGCGGGCGGGCCGTAGCCCGGCTGCAGCACCGACTTCAGGTCGTTCTGGACAGAGAAAACGCGCCGAGATCTGTCCAGAACGACCTCGACTCGCCCCCGACCGACCCGCAACCGCCCCAGCAGGGCGCCGCACGCCCGGCAGCACCGCCCAGCGCGGCGCCGCACGCCCGTCCGCCCCGTGCTGCGACGCCCCGATACGGCAAATACGCGGTGAACCGGACACTTACGCGCCGAACCGACGCCTCCAGCGCCCCGCGGCGCCGTTTCCCGGACGCAGAGTGTCGATGATCGAGTCCGAAATCGACACTTTGCGTCCGCAAGTCCCTGCGGCCCGGGTGCCGCCGGGACGGCCACCGACTTCAGGACATTCTGGACAGAGAAAACGCGCCGGAATCTGTCCAGAACGACCTGAACTCGGCCGCGAGCAGCCTGCACCCAACCCAGCGCGGCGCCACGTGCTAAACCGCCCCGTGCACCGACGCACTGGCGCGGCAACTACGCGGTGAACCGACAACTACCCGCCGAACCGACGCCGCGATACAGCGAGAGCGCCCCGCGCACCGACGCACTGGCGCGGCAACTACGCGGTGAGCCCACGCCTCAACACGCCAAGAGCGCGGTGAACCGGATCCGGCGCGGTGCAGAGCACCTCGCTGATCTCGGCTCACCGCGCTCTCACGGTGGACTCAGGGCACAGAGCCTCAGACGATGACGACCATCGGGACGATCATCGGCTTGCGGCGCAGCTTCGAGGACACCCAGCGGCCGACGGTGCGGCGGACGACCTGCTGCAGCTGGTACTGGTCGGTCGTGCCGGACTCGAGCGCCTCTTCGATCGCCTTCGTCACCTTCGGGATGATCGAGTCGAAGACGTCGTCGGACTCGGCGACGCCGCGGGCGTGGATCTCCGGGCCGGCGATGACGGTCTTCGTCTGGCTGTCGACGGCGAGGAAGATCGTCACGAAGCCCTCACCGGCGAGGACGAGACGGTCCTTGAGGTCCGCCTCGGTGATCTCACCGACGGAGGAGCCGTCGACGAAGACGTAGTTGCAGTCCACGGCCCCGACCACCTCGGCGTGGCCGTCCTTGAGGTCGACGACCCAGCCGTCGTCGGCGAGGACGATGTTGTCCGGGTCGACTCCGGTCGCCTCGGCGTGGCGGGCATTGGCGAGCAGGTGCCGCCATTCGCCGTGCACGGGCATGACTCCGCGGGGCTGGACGATGTTGTAGCAGTAGAGGAGCTCGCCGCCGGACGCGTGACCGGAGACGTGGACCTTCGCATCGGCCTTCGAGATCACCTTCGCGCCGAGCTTCATCAGGCCGTTGATGACCTTGAACACGGAGTTCTCGTTGCCGGGGATGAGCGAGGACGCGAGGATGACGGTGTCGCCGTCGCCGACCTCGATGCGGTGGTTGCGGTTGGCCATCCGCGACAGCGCGGCCATCGGCTCGCCCTGGGACCCGGTGCACATGAGAACGACCTGGTCGTCGGGCAGGTCGTCGACGTCCTTGATGTCGATGAGGACGCCCTGGGGCACGTGGAGGTAGCCGAGGTCCGCGGCGATCTTCATGTTGCGCACCATCGACCGGCCGACGAGGGCGACCTTGCGACCGTGCGCGCTCGCGGCGTCGAGGACCTGCTGGACGCGGTGGACGTGGGAGGAGAACGACGCGACGATGATGCGGCGCTCGGCGTGGCCGAAGAGGTTCTCGAGGACGGGACCGATGTCCTTCTCGAGCGCCGTGAAGCCGGGCACCTCGGCGTTCGTCGAGTCCGTCATGAAGAGGTCCACACCCTCCTCGCCGAGGCGGGCGAAGGCACGGAGGTCCGTGATCCGACCGTCGAGCGGGAGCTGGTCCATCTTGAAGTCGCCGGTGTGGAGGATGTTGCCCGCGCCGGTGCGGATGAAGACGGCGAGCGCGTCGGGGATCGAATGGTTGACGGCGACGAACTCGAGGTCGAAGGGACCGAGCTGGTCCGTGTCACCGGCCTTGACGACGCGGGTGACCGCCTTGATGCGGTGCTCCTTGAGCTTCGCCTCGATGAGGGCGATCGTCAGCTTCGATCCGAGGATCGGGATGTCGGGCTTGCGTTTGAGGAGGTAGGGCACGGCGCCGATGTGGTCTTCGTGGCCGTGAGTGAGGACGAGGCCGACGATGTCGTCGAGGCGGTCGTCGAGGTAGGAGAAATCGGGGAGGATGAGGTCGACACCGGGCTGCTCCTCCTCGGGGAAGAGGACGCCGGCGTCGACGATGAGGATCTTGCCGTGGTACTCGAACACGGTCATGTTGCGCCCGACCTCGCCGAGACCGCCGAGGGCGACGATCCGGACGGCTTCCGGATCCATCTTCGGCGGGCTGCTGAGCTCTTGGGTCAATGCATTATTCACTGAGGTAACCACTCCTGGTCAGTTGGGCGGTGACGAACGCCGTCTGCTCCTCATCTGCTGGGAGCAGCGGCATCCGGGTACCGCGGTTGTCAAGTATTCCTTGGGCCTGCAGTGCGGCCTTCGCCGAGAGGACTCCCGGCATGTGGTTCATGAGGGCATCGACGATGCCGGCCGACTCGGTGCTGAGTCGGCGTGCGGTGTCGAGGTCGTTCGCGGCGACCGCGGCGACCATCGGAGCGAAGCGGTCGGTGCACACGTGCCCGGCGACGGAGACGAGCCCGACCGCGCCGATCGCGAGCAGCGGCAGGTTGAGCGCGTCCTCGCCCGAGTAGTAGGCCAGCGGCGAGGCGGCCATCACCTGGGAGGAGGCGAAGAGGTCGCCCTTGGCGTCCTTGACCGCGAGGATGTTCGGATGCTCGCCGAGGCTGATGAGCGTGTCCGTGTCGATCGGGACTCCCGAGCGGCCCGGGATGTCGTAGAGCATGACGGGCAGGTCGGTGGAGTCCGCGGCCTCCCGCATGTGGGCGGCGATCGCCGCCTGCGTCGGCTTCGAGTAGTAGGGGGTGACGACGAGGAGGCCGTCGGCCCCGGCTTCGGCCGATCGCCTGCTCAAGTCAACAGTGTGGGCGGTGACATTGTTCCCGGTGCCGGCGATGAGCTTCGCGCGGGTGCCCACGGCGCCGCGGACGACGCGAAGGAGCTCGATCTTCTCCTCGTCGGTCGTCGTCGGGGACTCCCCCGTCGTGCCGGAGACGACGAGCATGTCGTTGCCGAGGCTCACGAGGTGATCGGCGACCTTCTCCACGCCGGCCCAGTCGATGCTTCCGTCGTCCTTGAACGGAGTCACCATTGCCGTGCCGACGGTACCGAACGCATCGATTGCGGCGCCCGCCGCACTGTCCCCGAGAATCGCCATGCCACAAGGATACCGCTGAGCACCCTCTCCTCGCGGCACCGGCTCGGGGTGCGCCGCGGCCCGGGCTGGTGAGCTGAGATGCAGATCACATAGGCTGTGCACACGCCCCGTGCGACACCCACCGAAGGAGAGTTCGATGAGCCGCACCCGCATCCGCGACTTCCACGACGACGACCTCGACGGGATCGTCCGTCTCTGGGAGTCCGCGCAGTCCTCGACGTCCGCACCCGTCTACTCCCTGCCCGAGGTCATCGCCTCGTGCCAGAACGACCATGCCGTCGTCGCCGTCCAAGGTGAGGAGATCGTCGGGGCCGCGGTCGGCCGGGCCGCGCATGCGCAGGGGTGGATCGTCTTCTTCCATGTCCTCGCCGAGGTGGAGCAGACCGATGCCGCCGAGGCGGGTCTCCTCGATGCTCTCGAGCGCCATTTCATGCCGCTGGGTCTCGGCAAGCTCTCGATCCTCGTGCCCGAGGAGTCCCCGGCGTTCGCCGGCCTGGAGTCCAACGGCTTCCAGGTGCGCTCGCAGCTGCGGTATCTCGAACGGCAGATGCCCGTGCAGCGGCGCGAGCTCGATCTGCTCCGCAGCGTCGGCGGCCGGATCCTGCCCCGGCACCTGTGGGACGCGGTGAGCGGGATGCAGCAGGAGAAGGACATGCTCGAGGACCGCCTCGTCGTGCCCCTGGCCGAACCGGACCTCGCGGATCATTTCGGTGTCGTCCCGCCGCGTGCGGTCATGCTCTTCGGTCCCCCCGGCACCGGCAAGACGACGTTCGCGAAGGCCGTGGCCTCCCGCCTCGACTGGCCGTTCGTCGAGCTCTTCCCCTCCCGGCTGTCCGGGGAGCCCGGCGGCGTGGCCGCGGGACTGCGGTCCTCGTTCGAGCAGATCGGCGAGCTCGAGCATGCCGTCGTCTTCATCGACGAGGTCGAGGAGATCGCGTCGAAGCGCGGCGGGGAACCGCCGTCGCCGACGCAGGGCGTGACGAACGAGCTGCTCAAGCAGGTTGCGGAGTTCCGGGATCGGGAGGGGCGGCTGCTCATCTGTGCGACGAACTTCGTCCGCGCCCTCGATGCCGCGTTCCTCCGGCACGGCCGCTTCGACTACGTCATCCCGATCGGCCTGCCCGACGAGACGGCGCGCCATGCGATCTGGAGCCGGTACATTCCCGATCATGTCATCGCCGACATCGATGTCGATGCCCTCGTCGATGCGAGCTCCGGGCTCACCCCGGCCGACATCGAGTATGCGGCCAGGCGCGCCTCCCAGGAGGCGCTGGCGGCGTCGCTCGGCAAGGACCAGGTGCCCATCGATGCGCGCTCGGACGTGCTGACGACGGAGAACTACCTCGAGGCGCTCCGCGCGACCCGGGCCACGGTGTCCGAGGAGACGGTCCGCGAGTTCCGCGACGACGTCCAGACCATCGCGAGGCTGTGACGACGGAGGTCCCCGCGGTCAGGGACGCCGGGCCTCCGCAGTCGAGTCGACCCTCAGCAGGGCGGCGGCCGTCGCTTCGAGGGTCACGCTGATCTGGTCGGGGGTGAGGCCCTCCCGGCCGGCGGCGATCGCGAGGTCGAAACCGTCGATCTGGGCGATGAGCGTGTCGACGATGAGGCTGGTGTCGGCCTGGGGTGTCAGGCTTCCCTCGGCGATGCCGAGGTCGATGAGGGAACGGAAGTGCGCCCGCCAGCGGGCGAACACCTCGGCGACGGACTGCTGGAGGATCCGGTTCCGGCGGGCGGCCGCAACGAGTTCGACCCACACGATCGCCCGGTGCTCATACGACTCGACGGTCGGGACCGCGGCGAACGTCGCCCGCAGGCGATCCCACGCGCTCCCGTCGACGCGGGCGAGGCGCTCGATCGCGTCGATGACCGAGCGGCTGTGCGACGACAGCGCCTCGAGAAGGAGATCGTCGCGGTTCGCGAAGTAGTACTGGACCGTGCCGACGGACACTCCGACCGCTGCGGCGACGTCCTTGAGCCGGACGGCGTCGGGTCCGCGCCGGACGATCTCGGCGATCGTCGCCTCGAGGATCGCCGTCCGTCTCGCGGCGACCGCTGTCGGATCGAGCTGGGGGCGCGGGCTCATGCGCTCGCCGCCGCAGTCTGCGCGAGGTTCTTCGCGGCGACGAGTCCCTCATAGACGGCCTCCTCGACCGTCCGCGGCGCCCGGGCGTCCCCGATGACCTCGACGCTCGCCGGTCCGAAGTCGAGGTCGGGCACCGTCGCCCGGGGAGCTGCGGACACGATCGTCGCCGCGACCCCGTCGACTTCGTGGACGATCTCGCACAGCGTCGACTGGAGGTATCCGGTGTCCTCATCGACGCCGACGAGCCGCGCGTCGCCCAGGAACTCCACTCCGACGCGCAGCGCCTGGGAGACGAGCAGGGTGCGGGTGTACTGCTGGATCGCGGCGCCGGCGAAGTTCGCGGCCGTGGCCAGTGTGACGGGATGACCGGACTCCGCGAGACTGAGTGCAACCCCGAGCCCGATCCAGTCGCCCTTCCAGTCCGCGACGAGGATGCGCCCGGCCGGCAGCCGCGGCTGCTCACTGAGGTACTCGCGGGCCCCGATGACGAGGGCGTCATCGGCGATCTCGAGGGCGGGCATCCGCTCGACCGCCCCGGTGGCGACGATGACATGGTCGGGTGCCACCTCGGCGAGGATCTCCTGGGTCACCGGCGTCGAGGTGCGCAGTTCGGCCCCGGCCCGGGCCGCCTCGGCGGACAGATTCGTCGCCGCCCCGCCGAACTCCGCACGATAGGGCAGGGTCTGGGCGAGCAGCACCGCCCCGCCGAGGTGGGGCTCGGCTTCGCAGAGGACGACGTCATCGCCCTGTTCGGCGGCGACCGCTGCGGCCTTGAGTCCGCCCGGTCCCCCGCCGATGACGAGGACGCGGCGCGGCCGCCGGACGTGCGGGCGGGGCAGGAAGGTGAGTTCGCGGCCGGTTTCGGGGTGTTGGATGCACGAGATCGGCACGCCCATCTGGAAATGGCCGATGCACGCCTGGTTGCAGCCGATGCATGCGCGGATCTCGTCGACGGCGTCGCGGGCGGACTTCTCGGCGAGGTCGGGGTCGCAGATCATCGCCCGGGTCATGATCGCCATGTCGGTGCGGCCCTCGGCGATCGCGGCTTCGGCCTCATGGGGCTGGTTGATGCGGCCGGCGACCATGACGGGCAGGTCGGTGACCTTCTTCACCTGCGCCGAGAGGGACGTCGCGTATCCGGGTTCGATCTGCATCGACGGCACGATGTGGACGGCGCCCTGGAGGGTCGAGGAGTCGCCGGCGGTGACGGAGAAGTAGTCGAGGGCGCCCTGCTCGTCGAGGTGGCCGATGAGGTCGAGGATCTCTCCGGCGACGAGGCCGTCCTCGGTCTTCTCCTCCCCCGAGATGCGCAGGCCCACGACGATGTCGGGTCCGACGGCGGCGCGCACGCCATCGACGACCTCGGTGAGGAAGCGGCGGCGGTTCTCGGGGCTGCCGCCGTAGTCGTCGGTGCGGGTGTTGATCCGCGGGTTGACGAACTGGATGGGCAGGTAGCCGTGGCTCGCGACGATCTCGACGCCGTCGATGCCGCTGGTCGCGATCCGCGCCGCCGAGCTCGCGTATCCGGCGATGATGTCTCTCACCTGCGCGGTGCTCAGGGCTTCGGGCACGACCTTGAAGCGCTCCTGCGGTGCGTCGCTCGGTGCGACGGCCCGCGGGGCCATGCCGCCCTGACCGTCCATGACTTCGCGGCCAGGGTGGAAGAGCTGGGCGAAGATCGTTCCGCCGTGCCGGTGGACCGCCTCGGCGACGGCACGATAGCCGGGGATCGCGGAGTCGTCGGTGGCCATGAGGACGTGGTTGGTGTACCGCGCGGTCTCGTGGATGCCGGAGACCTGGAGGACGATGAGCCCGCAGCCGCCGCGGGCCCTTGCCTCGTGGTAGGCGACGAGGTCGGGGCCGATCTGCCCGTGGTCGTCGAGGACCGTGTCATGGCCGGATGAGACGATGCGGTTTCGGATGGTCCGTGACCCGAGGGTGATGGGCTCGAAGAGATGGGGAAAGAGGTGAGACATGATCGTCCTTGATCGATGCGCGAGGTGAAGCCGACCAGTAATTCATATCACGGTATGGATAACTGGGGAAGGGGCACTCGCGGCTGCCTCAGAACTGGTTGGTTCAGAGCTGGCTGCCGGGCACGGCGAAGGCGTCGCAGCTGCCGAGGCCTTTGTTGTAGCCGTCGGTGAACCACCGCTGGCGCTGTTCGCTCGTCCCGTGGGTGAAGCTCTCGGGGTTGACCATGCCCGACTGCCCCTGGATGTAGTCGTCGCCGACGACGAAGGCGGCGTTGAGGGCGTCGTCGATCTGCGTCTGCGTCGGCGGCTCGAGGTACGGGGTGCCGTTGTCGTCGGTGAGCGTCGTGACGTCGCCGAGCCAAGCACCGGCATAGCAGTCGGCCTGGAGTTCGGTGCGGACACCGTTGCTCTCGGGTCCGGTGCCGTTGTTGGGGTACCGGTCCATCGTCCCGGTGATGTTCTGGATGTGGTGACCCCACTCGTGGCCGACGATGTAGAGCTGGGCGAGTTCGTCGGCGGAGGCGCCGAAGCGATCCCGCATCACGCCGAAGAAGGTCGGGTCGATGTAGACGCCCTGCTCGGGCGGGCAGTAGAAGGGACCGACGGCGTTCGAGGCGGTGCCGCACTGCGTCGACGTCTGCCCGTCGACGATCGTCATCTGCGGCGGCGTGTATCCCTCGACCTGCTGCGACCAGTAGTCGTCGAGGACGACCTGGGCTCCGGCCATCCGGCAGTCGGTCGACTTGTTGGCATCGGCGCCGGTGTCGCATTGGGCCATCGCGGCTTCGTTGGAGATGTTCCCTCCGCCGCCGCTCTCGAGCGCGGGATCGTCGATGAACCCGCTGAGGTCCACGCCGAGGAGAGGCCCGACGAGGAAGACGAGGAGGCCGATGACTCCGACACCGCCGCCGGCGATCGCCGTGTTGCGTCCGCGACGACTCGTCCGGTTCGAGCTGATGTCAGCATTCGGATTGAAGGTCATGGCATTAACATACCGTTCACACCCGGCCCAGGGGGCTCACATGTGAGAATCGTTCCATGAGCACTCAACCGGCGACCGCCTCGGCGCGGTTCGTCAGCAGACTGAGTCCGCCCGGCCGCCTCGTCGGTCTCGACGCCGCCCGCGGACTGGCGCTGCTGACGATGATGGTCACCCACATCTTCCCCCTCACCGATGAGATGGGCGACCCGACGTGGGCGGCGATCTTCTCCGGTCGCGCCTCGGCGCTCTTCGCGGTGCTCGCCGGCTGCTCGCTCGTCCTCTCGACCCGCGGCACCCTTGAGGCCACCGGTCGTCTCCGCGATGTGGCGCCCGGGGTCCTCGTGCGGGCGGCGTCGATCATCGTCGTCGGGCTCTTCCTCGGAGCGATCACGACGAACCTCGCGGTCATCCTCGTCAACTACGGTGTCATGTTCGCCATCGCGCTGCTCTTCCTGCGCCTGCGGCCGTGGGCGCTCTTCACGCTCGCGGGGCTGTGGATGGCCCTCAGCCCGCTCGTGTCGATGTGGGTGCGCAGCACGTACGGTCTCGAGACCTCGTACTCGGCGATGTCGTGGTTCGATCTCGGGGCGCTCGGCCCGATGTTCACCGACCTCGTCTTCACCGGCTACTATCCGATCCTCCAGTGGATGGCCTACATCCTCCTCGGCATGGCGGTCGCGAAGATCGACATCGGCCGGCACCTCACCGCCCTCTTCCTCGCCGGAGTCGCCCTCTTCGCCATCGGCCGCGGCGGCTCGTGGTTCCTCCTCGACGTCGCCGGCGGCCGCGCCGAGCTCGAAGCCCTCGCCGCCACCTCAGGGGCCGACCTCAACGCCGCGCTCTTCATCAACAGCTACGGGGTGACACCACCGGATTCGTGGTGGTGGCTGGCGATCGCGGGACCGCATTCGGCGACCCCGTTCGATCTCATCTCCACCGCCGGCACCTCGCTCGCCGCGATCGCCGTGCTCCAGGCCGCCGCGATCCTGCTCGGCCGGCGGTCGTGGCTGCTCGCCCCGCTGAGCGCTCCGGGATCGATGCCGCTGACCGTCTACGCCGCCCACGTCGTCCTCGTCGAGATCACGCACCCCTTCTACCAGCCGGCGCCGATGATCGAGCAGGCCGACCCGGCGAAGATCACGACCGAGTACGCGATCCACGCCCTGACCTTCATCATCCTCGCGATCGTCTGGAAGGTCTTAGTCAGTCCGCGCGGTCCGCTCGAAGGCGTCATCGCCTCCCTCGTCAAAGCGGTGAGTCCGGTACGCGCGGGCAATGGTCAGGGCGCCGAGGCGGCACCGGGCACCGCGGCCGCGGCTCCTCCGGCGCACCGGGCGGATCCTCCGGCGAACCCGGGTCCCCCGGCGAACCCCGACCCCCCGGCGCATCCCGATCCGCCGGCGCATCCGGGTCCCCCGGACCGGCGATAGGCAGCGCCCCCGAGCCGGCGGCAGAACCGCCCGGAGGCAGAGCGCCTACGCCTGCCCGGCTCTCTCCATCGAGATCGCCTTGCGCATCGTCGCGCGGGCACGGCGCCGGTCGCCGCTCGCGTCATAGGCGCACGAGAGACGGAACCACGAGCGCCAGTCATCCGGTGCGGCGTCGGCTTCGGACTGGTACTGGGCGAACGCCTCGTCGGCGGCCTCCCGCACGATCCGGCCGCCGGGCGTGCGCGGCAGATCGTCGACGGGCAGTCCCCCCTCGGATTCGAGGATCTTCGCGAGCCGCTCCATCCGCGAACCGAAGAGGAGCTCCATGATGAGCGCCCACGCGCCGACGATCGGCAGCACGAGCAGGGCGATGCCCATGAGCTTGGGGATGAGCTCGGGTTCGCGCAGGAGGATCCACGCCCGCTGTCCCATGAGGACGAAGTAGAACGCGAGCACGACGGAGACGATGATCGCCCCGATCTTCGCTTTCGACATCAGAGGTCGAGGATGCTCTCGAGGCCGTGCAGGAGCCCGGTCCGATCGCCGATCGCACGGACGGCGGTGATGATGCCGGGCATGAACGCCGAGGTGGAGAACGAATCGGTCCGAATCGTCAGGGCCTCGCCGGCGGCACCGAAGTGGATCTCCTCCGAGGCGGTCATGCCGAGCTGGCGGATCGCGTGGACGTGGATGCCGTCGATGACCGCACCGCGGGCGCCGTCGGGGTCGGTCTCGGTGGCGTCGGGAACGGCAGGCAGGCCGGCGTCGCGGCGGGCAGCGGCGATGCGCTGCGCGGTGTGCACGGCGGTGCCCGAGGGGGCGTCGAGCTTGCGGGGATGGTGGATCTCGACGACCTCGGCGGAGTCGAAGTAGGGGGCGGCCACCTCGGCGAAGCGCATGGCGAGCACCGCCCCGATCGAGAAATTGGGGGCGATGAGGACGGCCGTGTCCGGGTGGTCGGCGAGGAGGGCGGTGAGCCGCTCGAGCCGGTCGGCATCCCACCCGGTCGTGCCGACGACGGTGTCGATGTCGTGTTCGACGAGGAACCGGACGTTGTCCTCGGTGGCCTTGGGCACCGTGAGTTCGACGGCGACGTCGACGTCGAGGTCGGTGAGCGTCTCCAGCGGATCCGAGCTGCCGAGCGCGGCGACGAGGTCGAGGCCCTCGGCCTCCTCGACGGCCTGGACGGCCTGGGCTCCCATCCGTCCCTGTGCTCCGATGACGGCTACCCTCATGTGCGCTCGCTTCCTCCGACGGTGATCTGCGGGCAGTTTCGCCCGCAGGCCAGTCTAGCGAGTCCGCTGCCGTCGGTCGTTCAGGTCGTCACCGCACCGAGGCGGTCCGTCACTCGCCGCCGGCGATGGGCAGCCGTCCGCCCGGCGCCCGCGGGTCCCCGCTCAGCCGCGCAGCCACCTCGGTGTCGTAGCGGACGCCGCCGTAGTCGAGGCGCTGCCGTTCACGTCCCTCGACGAGGAACCCGGCGGCCGCGGCGACGACTCCGGAGGCCGGGTTGTTCACGCGGTACCCGAGTTCGAGGCGATAGACGCCGAGGTCGTCGTGGAGGACGTCGACGAGTGTGCGCAGCGCGGAGGAGGCGAGGCCCTGCCCCCGCGCCTCCGGGCGCAGCCAGTAGGAGATCCACGCCGTCGAGTGGCGTCGTTCGACCCCTGTCGCCATGACATTGCCGAGGATCCTCGTGCCGTCGACGATGACGAAGGCGCGCGCTGTGCCGTCGGCCTCGGCGGTGAGGATCGACTCGATCCATGTGCTCGCCCCTGCCGCGGTGTGCTCCTCGGGGATGTTGCGCTGCAGCTCGGGGTCGGACTCGGCGTAGATCTCAGCGAGCGCCTCGGCGTCGGACGGCGACCATGATCGCAGGTGAGCAGTCATGGGCTCACCCTACCGGTCGCCCGCGGATCCCCTCTCAGCCGCTCAGCCGCCCAACGAGCGGCGGCCCGGACTCCGTGATGAAGTCCGGGCCGCCTGATGAGCGCGAGCGTCAACGCTGAGACCCGCGTCGGCCTCACGCGCTCAGCTCAGGAGAGCGTCTCAGCCGAGGAGCAGTCCCTTGGTCTGGTTGACCGCGCGGTCGAAGCGAGCGCCGGCGTCCTCCCAGTTGACGATGTTCCACCAGGCCTTGACGTAGTCGGGCTTGACGTTCTGGTAGTCGAGGTAGAACGCGTGCTCCCACATGTCGAGCTGGAGGATCGGGGTGCCGCCCTGCTGGATGTCCGACTGCTGGTCGTGGAGCTGTTCGACGAAGAGGTTGCCGCCGAGCTGGTCGTAGACGAGAACGGCCCAACCGGAGCCCTGGATCGTCGTCGCTGCAGTCGTGAAGACCTCACGAAACTTGTCGAAGGAGCCGAACTGGTCGTCGATCGCAGCCGCGAGCTCGCCGACCGGCTTGTCGCCGCCGTCCGGGGACATGTTCTGCCAGAAGATCGAGTGGTTGACGTGACCGCCGAGGTTGAACGAGAGGTCACGGATGAGCTTGGGCAGGTTCGCGAGGTTGCCGCTCTCGCGGGCTTCGGCGATCTGCTCGACCGCGGTGTTCGCGCCCTTGACGTAGGTCGCGTGGTGCTTGTCGTGATGCAGCTCCATGATGCGAGCCGAGATGTGCGGCTCGAGAGCGGAGTAGTCGTAGGGCAGCTCCGGAAGTGTGTACTGCTCAGCCATGAGATTCCTCCTGAAGAGAATTGATGCCCGCCTTGGCCGGCGGCTTCATTTTCGACCCTATATCAGGGCCTCATCTCGAACAACACAAGGTTAGGTCAGGCTATTCCGGGACTCGCCGAGGTTTCTCGAACCGCTCGCCGACCAGGCAGGGCGCCTGGTCGGCGACGGTCTCACTGCCGTTCTCCCGGGGCGGAACCCTCACGGGAGGCTGCGCGAGATGAGCAGGCGCATGATGTCGCTCGTGCCCTCCTCGATCTCCTCGAGCTTGACGTCGCGCATCCACTGCTCGACGGGATGCTCCCGCGAGTAGCCCCAGCCGCCGAGGGTCTGCACGGCCGCCCACGTCGAGAACATCGCCGTCTCCGAGGCGCCCAGCTTCGCCATCGCCGCTGCGGCGGTCACCCGCTCCCGCGGCACCGCGTCACCGGCGTCGATCATCCGGGCGGCGTTGAGCACCTGCAGCCACGCGGCGTCGATGCGCGAGGACATGTCGGCGAGCCGGAACGCGACCGCCTGATGGTCGATGATCTTCGTCCCGAACTGCTCGCGCTCGCGCGCATAGTCCCGGGCGTACTCGTAGGCGGCCCGGGCAGTGCCGAGGGCGGCGGCGCCGAGGACGACGCGGGAGATGTCGAAGGTGCGCATGAGCCCGTAGAACCCCTGGCCCTCCGCGCCGAGGCGGTTGTCCTCGGGCACGAATGCGTCGGAGAGAAAGATCTCCCGGCACACGATCGCCCGCTGCCCCATCTTCTTCATCGGCGCCCCGAACTCCATGCCCGGGGTGTCCTTCTCAAGGAGGAACGCGCTGACCCCGCGGGCCCGCTGCGCAGGGTCGGTCTTCGCGAAGACGACGTAGAAGTCGGCGAGTCCGGCGTTGGAGATCCACGCCTTCTGCCCGTTGAGAAGGTATCCGCCGTCGGTCCGATCGGCGCGGGTGATGATCGACGCGGAGTCCGATCCGGAGCCGGGTTCGGTCGTCGCGAGCGCCGTGAACTTCGGGCTCTCCCCGGTCAGGGGCCGCAGCCACGCCTCCTTCTGCGCGTCGGTGCCGAGCGCGAGCACGGGGTCGGCGAAGAAGCCGTTCGAGCACACGAAGTTCCCGATCCCCGGATCCCCGAAGCACAGCTGCTCCTGGACGAGGCACTGTGTGAACACGTCGGTGAACCCGCCCCCGCCGTACTCCTCGGGGATCATGAAATCGGTGATCCCGAGCTTCGCCGCCGCGGCGAAGAGGTCGACCGGCGATTCGGTGTCGGCCTCGTCGACGGTGCGGCCCGCCGGTCGGATCTGCTCGACGGCGAAGGTCCGGCACAGGTCGATGACGGCGGACTGCTCGTCGCTGAGCGGCCACGGGGTGTAGGTCATAGCTCTCCTTCGTCCCTCACCGGCGGCAAGGGTGGATGTCGGGTCGGGTGGGTCCTCAGCGGCCGAGCATGTCCTCGGACGCCCGGGAGTCCTCCCACAGGTGGATGAGGGTGGGACCGGTCCGCTCCATCGCCGAGGTGAGGGCGGCCGTGAGTGCCTCTGCGCCGTCGACGTGGACTCCGTGGGCCCCCAGCGCCGAGGCGAGGGCCGGGAAGTCCGGTCCGCGCAGGGCGACGCCGGTGGGCACGTCGCCGCGGTCGGCCATCTCGTTGCGGATCTCCCCGTATCCGCCGTTGTCGACGATGATGAGCGCGAGGCTGACCTCGTCCTGGACGGCGGCGGCGAGTTCGGGGATCGTGAACATCGCTCCCCCGTCGCCCTCGATCGCGATGACGCGGGCCGCGGGGTCGGCGAGCTTCGCACCGATCGCCGCCGGCAGCGCGAACCCGAGCGTGCCCGCGCCGGCCGGATAGAGATAGCGATCGCCGAGGCGGGCCGCCCAGCCGGTCTGCACGCCGTAGTAGCAGCTCATCGTCTGGTCGGCGGCGATGACGACCGGGGACTCCGCGGCCTGGGTGAACGCGGTGAGCCCCTCCGACAGCGCCGCCCACGGCTGCCCGTCGCGGGCGGCCGCGGCGCGGGCGATCTCCACGACCTCGGCCGGCCAGCCGCCCGCGCTCCGCTCAACGGCCGAGCCCGGCGCCGCTGCGCCGCCCGACGCCACCGCCTCGGCGCCGCTGTGGTCCCGCACCCGCTTCACGGCGGCGGCGAGAGAGGCGGTGGCCTCGGTCGCGTCGGCGATGAGGGGATGGCTGACCGCGGCATTGCCGAGCATCTGCGTCTCGTCGATGTCGATGCGTACGACGGTGTCGGGCAGGGTCAGTAGTACGGGCCAGAAGTCGCTCGGGGCGAGTTCGGTGCCGACCGCGACGACGGCATCGGCGCGGGCGAGGATGTCGGGCAGCTCGGGGAGGAACCCGTTCGCCCCGAGCACGAGCGGATGGTCGCCGGCGATCGCGCCCTTGGCGTTCGCGGAGAGGATGATCCCGGCGCCGAGCGCCTCGGCGAGGGCGACGATCCCCTCCCCCGCACCGTGGGACCCGCCGCCGGCGATGACGAGCGGACGCTGGGAGGCGGCGAGCGCCTCGGCGGCGGTGGCGACGCCCTGCTCATCGAGCACGGGCAGGGGCCGGGTGACGGCGGGGTGGATGATGCCTGGCCCGGTGGCCTCGATGAGGTCGAGCGGGATCTCGATGCTCGCGGGCCGGGGCCGGCCGGAGCGGATGCGCGTGAGCGCCTGCGCGACGGCCAGCGGCACCTCCCCCACGGTCGTCACGCGGTGACTGTCGCCGAGGATCGCCTCGATCGCGAGCGCCTGGCTGCGCACCTCGTGGAGGAGTCCGGTGCCGCGGCCGGGATGGGTCGAGGGCATGCCGGGGCTGATGAGGAGGACCGGCACGGAGTCGGTGAACGACTGGAGCAGCGCGGTCAGCGCGTTGAGCACGGCGGGTCCCGTCGTCGTCACGACGACCTGGACGTCACCGGTGACGCGGGCGGCGCCGTCGGCCATGAAGCCCGCCCCCTGTTCATGGCGGGGCGAGACGATCTCGATGCCGTGCTCGCTCAGCTGCGCGAAGATCTCGAGGTTGTGGGTGCCGGGGATCCCGAAGACGCGGGTGATGCCCTCGGCGGCCAGGGCTGCGGCGAGGTGGCCGCCGCCGGTGAGTTCGCTCATGCGCTCGTCTCCGTTCGTGTGTCGGTGCGGGGATGGGTGGGGATGGCCTGGCCCCGGTCGCTGGTGTCGGTGCTCGGATGGGTGGGAGCTGTGACGTCGTCGCCTGCGGCGTCCGCGTCCTCGGTCTCTCCGGCCTCCTCGGTCTCACCGGGGTCGGTGATGACGAGGGCGTCGACGGCGAGCGCCCCGGATGCGGCGACGCGCACGGGGTTGATCTCGATCTCCGTGATCGCGTTCGACCCGGCGATGAGCCGGGAGACGGCGACGACGACGTCGGCGAGGCTCTCGACGTCGGCGGCCGGCCGGCCCCGCCATCCTTGGAGGAGCCGGTGGATCTTCAGTCGCGCGAGCATGTCGAGGGCCTCGGTCCGCGACACCGGCGCGAGTTCGAGACGGGTGTCCTCGTAGAGCTCCGTCTCCGTGCCCCCGGCCCCGACCAGGACGATGGGACCGAAGTTCTCGTCCTGCCGCCCGCCGACGAGGATCTCGACGACGTGCTCACGCCGGTCCATCTCCTCGACGATGTAGTCACCGGCACCGAGGCGGCCGACCATCTCCGTGTGCGCGGCGTCGAGCGCGGCCAGGTCCGGCAGCCCGAGGACGATGCCGCCGACCTCCGTCTTGTGCGCGGGCCACCCTGCCTTGAGGACGAACGGCGGGGTCAGACCCGCTGCCGCGACCGCCTCGGCGAGGTCATCGGAGTCCCCCACCCGCACCCCAGCGGGCACGGCGACCCCGGCTGCCGCGATCGTCTCCCGGGCCGCGCTGTAGCCGGTCCCCCACGGGGTCAGTGCCGCCGACTGTTCGAGTGACTCGGCGATCCGACCGGAGTGGGCGGCGTAGAACGCGGCGAGCGAGAGCACCCGCATCGTCGTGTCGATCGACCGGTAGCAGGGGACGAACCGCGCCCACAGGTCGGTCACGGCCGGGGAATCCGCGCTCATCGAATGGACGAGCAGGGGTTTGCGCAGCTCCGCGGCGGTCCCGCCGAGGACACCCACCTCGGCGAGTTCAGCCGCTTCCAGCTCCGGTGTGTCCTCCCCGTAGGCGCCGAAGTACCCGGTGAGGACGACGGCGTCGACGCTGTCGTCGGCGAGGAGCTCGCGCACGACGCGGGCGTAGACGCTCAGGTCCTTCTCCCCGGCCCCGTCGAGGTCGATGGGGTTGTCGATGTGCCCGGCCTCGGGGATGACGGCGGAGACCCTGGCGCGGGTCGCCACAGTGAGCGGATCGACGGTGAGGCCGTGGAGTTCGGCCATGTCCGCGGCGATCGCTGCCTGACCGCCCGAGTCGGAGACGATCGCGACCCGGCGGCCGCCCGGCAGCCATGAGGAGGCGAAGTACCCGGCGAGTTCGACGATCTCCGACGGTGAGGACAGGCGGATCGCGCCGGCCTTCCGGCAGGCCGCATCGACGGCGTCGATCGCCGAGGTGAGCGCCCCGGTGTGGGAGCGCGCGAGCCGTCTGCCGGCGGTCGAGGCTCCGGTGGTGAGGATCATCGTCGGTTTGCCCGCCGCCCGCAGGCGCTGCAGGGCAGCGACGATCGCCTCTCCCCCGCTGAAGGATTCGAGGTAGACGGCGACCTGACTGGTGGCGGGATCGTCGACGAGGGTGTCGAGGATCTCCGCCGCCCGGACATCGGACTGCCCGCCGATCGAGGCGAACCGGGAGATCCCGATGCCGCTGCGGGCCGAGAGGGCGGCGATCTCCGAGCCGAGCTGCCCGCTCTGGGAGACGACGGCGAGCGAGCCCGGCGTGAAATGGCCCCACGCGAGGAGCAGCTCGTTGCCGGAGTCGACGAGGCCGAGGGAGCCGGGGCCGATGAGCCGGGCACCGGCGGCGGTGATCGTCGCGGCGAGCTCGGCGGCCCGCGGCACCCGGGTGGAGACGATGAGGAACGCGCGCACGCCGGCCGCGAGCGCCTCGGCGACGACGGGTTCGACCCCGGCACCCGGGATCGAGATGACGAGGAGCTCGGGGGCCTCGGGCAGATCGGACAGGCGCGCGTGCGTCGGGACGCCCTGGATCGAGGTGGCGTTCGAGTTGATGAGGAAGACGCGCCGTCGCCCGGCCCCGGTCAGGGCTCCGGCGGCGAGCCAGAAGCCCCATTTCGCCGGATTGTTCGAGGCTCCGAGGACAGCGACGCTGCTGGGGTCGAAGAACTGGTCCACGTCGCGCCCTAAGCCTGACCCATCGGGCGGTCGAGGTCGGCGAGGGCGGCGAGGTTCGCGTCGACCCGGGCCTGGGCGGCGACCCGTGGGGTGACGCCGGACTCCCGCGCCGCGGTGATCGTCTCGGTCGTCAGGTCCCGCAGGGTCTCAACGATGAGGGCGCGGCTCTGCTCCCACGAGCCGTCGATGTCACCGAAGTACACCCACCACCACCAGGCGTTCGTCGCGGAGTTCGCGAGGAAGTCGGGAACGACGGTGACGCCGCGAGCCGCCAGCGCCTCCTCTGCCTCGGCGGTGACGGGCATGTTCGCGGCCTCGACGATGTGCCTGGCACGGACGCGGTCGCTGTTGTCGGCGGTGATCGCGTAGCTCACGGCCGCGGGCACGAGGAGGTCGGCGTCGGCGGCGAGCCAGTCGTCGCGGTCGCCGACATGATCTTCCGGGCGCAGCGCGTCCCGGGAGACGCCGCCGTAGGGATCGCGGGTGGCGAGCAGCGTCTCGACGTCGAGGCCCGCGGGGTTGGAGACGAACCCGTCGGCATCGGCGATGCCGACGATCCGCACCCCCGCCTCGGCGAGGAAGCGCGCGGTCGCCCCGCCCATCGACCCGAATCCCTGGATCACCGCGGTCGTGTCCGCCGGTGACCGACCGTCGGCCTCGAGGGCGGCCAGCGCCGAGGCGGCCACCCCGAGTCCGCCGACGAGTTCGTCCTGGGCGACCCCGTCGACGATCGTCGAGAACGCCGTCAGCGACCGCTGCTCGGCTGCGGCGGGGTCGGCGACGAGCTTCTCGACCGCGCTCAGTCCGCTGCCGAGGCCGCGGCGCTCGAGGATCTCGTCGATGTCGTCCTGCCGGACTCCGAGGTCCTCACCGAGCGCCCAGTACGCGTGCATGAGCGGATTGATAGCGACGAGGAAGCGCTCGAGGACGTCGACGGCGCCCTCGGCGCGGGGGTCGAAGTCGATGCCGCCCTTTGCCCCGCCGACCGGGACGTACCGGCGTCCGGGCACGAGGTGGATCGCCTCTTTGCGGGTCATGCCCTCGGCGAGTCCGCGCACCTCCTCCAGGGTGCACCCGGGCCGCATGCGCAGGCCCCCGGAGGCGGCGCCGCGCACGAGGGTGTCGATGACGACGAAGCCGTGGGTGCCGGTGATCGGGTCCTGCCAGGTGATGTCCATGAACATGGGGCCTCCGAGGGACGGGCGGATGGAGGTCTTACTGAATAGCGGTTCAGTAAGAGTCTCACACCAGTCTGCGGCCGCAGGGCGCCGCGCGTCAAGGCCGGGGGCGGGCGCGTCCGAGAGCGGAGTCGGCGAAGTCGCGGACCCAGTCGAGCATGAGCGCCCGGGAGTCGGTCTCGGAGGTCATCAGCCGGACCGAGAGACCGTCGAGGTGGGCGAGGATCTTCGTCACCGCCTCGGCGATGTCACCGGGCGCCACGGTGAATTCCCCGGTCCCCGCACCGGAGCGGACCACCTCGGCGAACACGGTCTGCCACGCGCGGTCGAGACGGGCGAGCGTGGCCCTGATCTCCTCGTCGAAGAGCGCCGCGGACCATGCGTCCATCCAGATCGTCCAGCTGCGCGTCGACCCGCTCGGCAGGTACCACGCGAGGAGGTCGTCGAGGATCTCCTGCGCCGGACGGTCCGCGGCGGCGATCGCCCGCGCCCGGTCGAGGTCGTTCTCACCGGCGAAGGCGAATGCCTCGGCGACGAGGGCCTCCTTCGTCGCGAAGTGGTAGATGACGAGGCTCGCGCTCAGGTCGAGGCGGCGGGCGACGTCGGCGACCCGCAGGGCGCGCAGCCCGGTCGCCTCGATCTCGTCGATGGTCGCGGCGAGGATCTCCTCGCGGCGCACCTCGGCGCGTTTGCGACCCATGCGCCGGCCTCAGTCCCGCAGTGCGACGTCGGTGGCCGGGCCGACGAGGGAGAGCGCCTTCGGTCGCACGAGGAGATCGCCGGCCATGGCGCTGACCTGGTCGGGGGTGACCGAGCGGATGCGCTCGATGAGGTCGAAGGGCGCTTCGAGCGGGATGCCGAAGATCTCGGCCCGGGCCAGGCGGTTCATCCGCGCCGCCGAGGATTCGAGTCCGAGCACCATCGATCCGGAGAGCTGGGAGACGATCTCGTCGAGTTCGGCACGGCTCGGCGGGAGCTGCGCGAGGCGGTCCCATTCGGTCAGTGCCAGGTCGAGGACGGCCTGCCCGTTCTCGGGGCTGCACCCGGCGTAGATCCCGAACGTCCCGATGTCGGTGAACTGGCTCGCGGTCGCGTTGACCGCGTAGGCGAGCCCCCGCTCCTCGCGGATGCTCTGGAACAGCCGCGAGGACATGCCGCCGCCGAGCAGGGTGAGCAGCACCGAGTAGACGAACCGGTCCGGGTGGCCCTCGGGCAGACCCTGGCATCCGAGCAGCATCCCCAACTGCTCGGTGTCCTTGGTCGTGTGCGAGCGGCCGGTGCGGAATTCGGGCAGGGTGCGCGCCGAGGCGGCCGCGTGCGGGTGCCCGATGACGCCTGCGCCCGGTGAGGTCGAGACCTCTTCCGGCAGGGCCACGGTCGTCGCGAACGCCCCGGTCTCGGTCAGTGCCCGTTCGACCATGCCGACGACCTCGGAGTGCTCGGCGCCGCCGGCCGCGGCGATGATGAGCTGGCCGGGCACGTAGGTCGAGGCGTAGTGGTCGAGCAGGGTGTGGTGGCCGAGCACCCGGATCTGGTCCTTCGTCGCTCCGACGGGACGGGCCAGCGGGTGATCGGCGAAGACGAGGGCGTCGAAGTCGTCGAAGAGGACGTCGCCGGGATCGTCGGCGGCCATCGCGAGCTCTTCGATGATGACCCCGCGCTCACGTTCGAACTCCACAGGGTCGAGCGTGGAGTCGGAGACCATGTCGAGGAGCAGCGAGGTGATCGCCGGGAGGTCGGTGACGAGGCAGCGGGAGTAGTAGCACGTGAACTCCTTGGCCGTGATGGCGTTGGAGTCCCCGCCCGTGCGGTCGAAGGCCGCGGCGATCGTCTTCGCGTCCTTCGTCGAGGTGCCCTTGAAGAGCATGTGCTCGAGGAAATGGGTCGAGCCGGCGGTCGCCGCGGTCTCGTCACGGGACCCGGCGGCGACCCAGATGCCGATCGTCTCGGAGGCGAGACCCGGCATGTGCTCGGTGGTGACGGTGAGACCACCGGGGAGGACAGACCGTTCGATGCGGCTGTCCTCCCCGGTGTGCGTGGAGCCTGGGATCAGTTCTCCGACTCCTCATCCGCCTCGGCGTCCGCGTCGTCATCGCCGTCGACGACGGGAGCGAGCGAGAGCTTGCCGCGGTCGTCGATCTTCGTGATCTCGACCTGGACCTTCTGGCCCACGCCGACGACGTCCTCGACGTCCTCGACGCGCTTGCCGTCGTTGAGCTTGCGCAGCTCGGAGATGTGGAGGAGCCCGTCCTTGCCCGGGGTGAGCGAGACGAACGCGCCGAAGCTCATCGTCTTGACCACGGTGCCGAGGTAGCGTTCGCCGACCTCGGGGACCTGCGGGTTGGCGATCGCGTTGATCATCGAGCGGGCCGCCTCGGCGGAGGTGCCGTCGGTCGCGCCGATGAGCACGGTGCCGTCGTCCTCGATGCTGATGTCCGCGCCGGTGTCCTCCTGGATCTGGTTGATCATCTTGCCCTTGGGGCCGATGACCTCGCCGATCTTGTCGACGGGGATGTTCACCGAGATGATCCGCGGAGCCGTCGCCGCCATCTCACCCGGGGCGTCGATGGCCTCGGCCATGACGTCGAGGATGACCATGCGGGCCTCGCGGGCCTGCTTGAGCGCGGCGGTGAGCACCGAGGAGGGCAGACCGTCGAGCTTCGTGTCGAGCTGGATCGCGGTGACGAAGTCCCGGGTGCCGGCGACCTTGAAGTCCATGTCGCCGAAGGCGTCTTCCGCACCGAGGATGTCGGTCAGGGCCGCGTATGCGGTCTGCTCGCCCTGGTCGGTGGAGATGACGTCGGAGACGAGGCCCATCGCGATGCCGGCCACGGGTGCCTGGAGGGGCACACCGGCGTTGAGCATCGACAGCGTCGAGGCGCACACGGAGCCCATCGAGGTCGACCCGTTCGAACCGAGGGCCTCGGAGACCTGGCGGATCGCGTACGGGAACTCCTCGCGCGAGGGCAGGACCGGGGCCAGGGCGCGCTCGGCCAGAGCGCCGTGGCCGATCTCGCGGCGCTTCGGGCTGCCCACCCGGCCGGTCTCACCGGTCGAGTAGGGCGGGAAGTTGTAGTGGTGCATGTAGCGCTTCGAGGTCACCGGCGACAGCGAGTCGATCTGCTGCTCGAGCTTGAGCATGTTGAGCGTGGTGATGCCGAGGATCTGGGTCTCGCCGCGCTGGAAGAGCGCCGAGCCGTGGACGCGCGGGATGACGCCGACCTCGGCCGAGAGCGGACGGATGTCCTTGAGCCCGCGTCCGTCGATGCGGACCTGCTCGGTGAGGATGCGCTTGCGCACGACCTGCTTCGTCAGGGCGTTGAGCGCCGCGGCGATCTCCTTCTCGCGGCCCTCGAAGCGCTCGCCGAGCTTGTCGAAGAGCTCTGCGAGGAGCTCTTCGCCGGCGGCTTCGCGCTCCTGCTTGTCGGCGATCTGGAAGTTCTCGGTCTGCTTCGCCTCGGCGAGGTCCTTGACGGCCTCGAAGACGTCGTCCTGGTAGTCGCGGAAGACGGGGAACTCGACGGTCGGCTTCGCGGCCTGGTCGGCGAGTTCCTGCTGGGCGCGGCAGAGTTCGGCGATGAAGGGCTTGGCGGCTTCGAGACCTTCGGCCACGACCTCCTCGGTGGGGGCTGTCGCGCCGGTCTTCACGAGGTCGATCGAGTTCTCGGTGGCCTCGGCCTCGACCATCATGATGGCGACGTCGTCACCGACCATGCGACCGGCGACGACCATGTCGAAGACGGCGTCGTCGAGCTGCGAGAAGTTCGGGAAGGCGACCCACTGACCGTCGATGAGCGCGATGCGCACGCCGCCGATGGGGCCGGAGAACGGCAGACCCGAGAGCTGGGTCGACATCGACGCGGCGTTGATCGCCAGGGCGTCGTAGAGGTGGTCGGGGTTGATCGACATCACGGTGACGACGACCTGGACCTCGTTGCGCAGGCCCTTGACGAAGGACGGGCGCAGCGGACGGTCGATGAGGCGGCAGGTGAGGATCGCGTCGGTCGAGGGGCGGCCCTCACGGCGGAAGAACGAGCCGGGGATGCGGCCGGCGGCGTACATGCGCTCTTCGACGTCGACGGTGAGCGGGAAGAAGTCGAAGCCCTCACGGGGGTGCTTGCCGGCGGTGGTCGCCGAGAGCAGCATCGTGTCGTCGTCGAGGTAGGCGACGGCGGAGCCGGCGGCCTGCTTGGCCAGCCGGCCGGTTTCGAAGCGGATGGTGTGTGAGCCGAAGCGACCGTTGTCGATCGTGGCCACGGTGGTTTCAGGGGTGGTACCCACGTAGTCTCCTAGTTCAATGCCGACGGACGGGCGGGTGCGCCTGCCGCGCCGGCGGACAGTGTCGTGGACGCCATGGAACCAGGGCCGGTCATCGATCGGGGCCCACGGATGAGGGCGTCTGCGCGGGCATCTGCCTTCCTCCGGAGGCCACTACCGAGGACCGAAACGTCCATGGCATAGGTGTCCGCCGGTCAGTCTACCGCAGTTGCCGTCATCCGACCGTGGGTCCGCGCACAGCTGAACTCCCGGTCACGGCCGGGGTCTCGCGGGTGCGCGCGAGGGTGCCGAGAGCGCTGCCCGTCGTGCGCTGCGTGCCGGCCAGAAGTCGTCGTGCCAGCCGAAAGTCGTTGCGCCGGCGAGAAGTCCTGTCCGCGAAAAGTCATTGTGCCAGCAGAAAGTCGATCTGCCGGCGAGAAGTCCGCGACACGCCACCGGCTGGCGGCCAGAAGTAGAATCACGCGGCCACTAGTCGAGCGCCATTTCACTTTTGGCCGACAGTCGCTCAGCGCACCCCGTGTCGAAACACCGGCGCAGAAGCTCTGACGCACCCTTGCGCGAGAAGTCGTTGCGCCAGCGGAAAGTCGATCTGCCGGCGAGAAGTTCGCGACACGCCACCGACTGTCGGCCGGAAGTAGAATCACCCGACCACTAGTCGAGCGCCATTCGACTTTTGGCCGACAGGCACTCCGCGCACCCCGTGTCGCAACACTGGCGCCGAAACTCAGACGCTCCCTTGCGCGAGAAGTCGTTGCGCCAGCCGAAACTTGTTCGGCCGCCCAGAAGTCCTGTCCGCGAGAAGTCGTTGCGCCAGCCGAAAGTCGATCTGCCGGCGAGAAGTTCGCGACACGCCACCGACTGTCGGCCAGAAGTAGAATCGCCCGGCCACTAGTCGAGCGCCATTTCACTTTTGGCCGACAGGCACTCCGCGCACCCCGTGTCGCAACACCGGCGCAGAAGCTCTGACGCACCCTTGCGCGAGAAGTCCTTGTGCCAGCCGGAAGTCGATCTGCCGGCGAGAAGTTCGCGACACACCACCGGCTGGCGGCCAGAAGTAGAATCGCCCGGCCACTAGTCGAGCGCCATTTCACTTTTGGCCGACAGTCGCTCAGCGCACCCTGTGTCGCCGAAGCGCACCGCACTGCACCGGCGCCACACCCCCAGCCCAGCCAGCCCACTCCCCCGGCAACGACGAACGCCCCGCCGAGAAGGGCGGGGCGTTCGTGCGAGCTGACGGACTCAGCGCAATAGCAACCTCAGCGAAGCAACGGCTTCAGCGAAGAAGCAGCCTCAGCGAGCCGGCCGCGGATCCGGGTCGACCCGAATCAGCGGCGCTGGACGCAACGGCGCTGGAATCAGCGGCGCAGGCCGAGGCGCTTGATGAGCGAGCGGTAGCGCTCGATGTCGACCTGCTGGAGGTACTTGAGCATCCGGCGGCGCTGACCGACGAGGAGCAACAGGCCACGACGCGAATGGTGGTCGTGCTTGTGATCCTTGAAGTGTTCGGTGAGATCCGTGATCCGGCGGGTCAGCAGGGCAACCTGAACCTCGGGAGAACCGGTGTCGCCCTCGTGAGTTCCGTATTCCTTGATGATCTCTTGCTTCGTGGCAGTATCGAGAGCCATGGAGTTCTCCTTACGTATCGTTGCGCGGCGCCGGAACAGGTCAGTTCCAGCCCTCTGGGACCGCGGCCGGTGAAAACGGCAGAGTTCAGCTTATCAGGTGTGCAGGACCTCGCGCACATCGGCGATGTCCTCGTGCATCTGCGCGATGAGCGCGTCCATGCCCGTGAAGGTCACCTGTCCGCGGATGCGCGCGACGAAGTCAAGGGTCATGTGCCGGTCGTAGACGTCGAACTCCCCGAACTCCTTGTCGAGCACGTAGGCCTCGACCCGGCGGCAGTCACCCTGGAACGTCGGGTTCGTCCCGATCGAGATCGCGGCGGGGAACGGATGCTCCTCCCCCTCGAAGCTCGCCCAGCCCGCGTAGACGCCGTCGGCGGGAATGAGTCCCGCGGCGTCGGCGGAGAGGTTGGCCGTGGGGAACCCGAGGTCGCGTCCGCGGGCGTCACCGTGGACGACGGTGCCCTCGACCCGGTGGTAGCGACCGAGCTGATCGGCCGCCTCGGCGACATCACCGGCGATGATCTGGTCACGGATCCGCGACGACGAATACCGTCCCCCGCGCCCGACCTCATCGATCGTCACCGTGGTGAACCCCATCTCCTCGCCGAGGCGGCGCAGGGTCTCGATGGTCCCGGAGTTGTCGTGGCCGAACCTGACATCGTCGCCGACGACGACGCACCGGCACTTCAGCCCCTCGACGAAGTACCGGGCGACGAACTCCTCCGGCGTCTGCGCGGCGAACTCGAGGTCGTAGGGCTGGACGAAGAGGACGTCGATTCCGGTCTCGGCGATGAGCGCGGACTTCTGCTCCGGGCTCGTGATCATCAGCGTCGGGGTGTCCGGACTGTGGATCGTGCGCGGGTGCGGGTCGAAGGTCATCGCCACCGACGTCAGCGAATGCTCGACGGCCTCGGCGGCGACGGCGCGGAGGACTGTCTGATGCCCACGGTGGACGCCGTCGAAGTTGCCCAGGGTGATGACGGTGCCGGGGTCGAAGTCCGGGACCTCGTCCAGGCCGTGATAGATCTCCACTCGAGCGCTGCTCCTTCCGTGCACCGACTCAGAGTATCGCAGGCCGGGATGGTCTGCGAACCGGCTCACGCGCGGTCGATGGCGAAGGCGGTGCGCGACTTGAGACTGCCGTCGGCACGCACCTCGGCGACGGAGACGAGCTCGCCGTCGTGGAGTGCCGCGACCTCGTCGCCGGCGACGTCCCATGGCCCTGCCAGGGCCTTGCCCTGCATGAGCGCGGTCGCCTGCGCCGCGCCGACCTCGACGGCGGGCAGCAGGCCCGCGGTCGCCTCGGCGAGGGAGATGAGCGGGGGCGCAGGAGCGTCGAGATCCTCGGGGATCGTCACCGCCTGGCTGAGCGCGAAGGGACCGACGCGGGTGCGGCGCAGCGCGGTGAGATGACCGTGGACGCCGAGGTCGGCGCCGAGGTCCCTCGCGAGCGCCCTGATGTACGTGCCCGAGGAGCAGTCGACGACGACGTCGAGGTCGAGGTGTCCCGCCTCGAGGTCGCGGCGGATCTCGAGGACGTCGAAGAGGGTGATCTCGACCCGGCGGGGCTCGAGGACGACGTCCTCACCGGCGCGCACCCGCGCGTACGACCGCTTGCCGTCGACCTTGATCGCCGAGACCGCACTCGGCACCTGGTCGATGACGCCGCGGAGCCGACCGACGCCGGCGTCGATGTCACCGTCGCTGACGGCGCTGAGGACCGCGGGATCGGCGAGGACGTCGACCTCGGAGTCCGCGTCGTCGGTCGGAGTGCCCGCGCCGAGGCGGATCGTCGCCTGGTAGGTCTTCGTCACGCCCGTGATGTGCGTGAGCAGCTTCGTCCCGCGGCCGAGTCCGAGGACGAGCACGCCGGTGGCCATCGGGTCGAGGGTGCCGGCGTGGCCGACCTTGCGGGTGCCGTACCAGCGGCGCAGCCGCGAGACGACCCCGTGGGAGGTCAGGCCCTGTGGTTTGTCGCAGACGAGGATGCCCTGCGGGGAAGGATCGGTCACCGGTGTCAGTCGATCGTGCTCAGGCGGGGATCAGTTGAACGAGGCGTGGACGTGGTCCATGTGGTTCTGCGTCGCCGAACCGCGGTCCTCCATCGACTTCCAGCCGCTGCCGGGCATCCAGATCCGCTGTTCGAAGATGACGTACTTGACGTTGAGCGCCTTGGCGTTCTTGATGAGGTATTCGGAGATCCGGTCCCCGGTCGGGCCGGAGATCATGATGTCGACGGCTTCGCCGGTGTAGTGGTCGGACGTGCCCGACCCCTGGCGGCGGCCACCGTAGGTCTTGACCTCGGGGAACTTCGCGCACACGGCACGGTAGCCGTTGACGGCGTTGGGCAGGAGCGTCGATTCGATCGACGACGACACCTTGCACGGCGGGGTCTCCACGCCGCTCGGGGTGCTGCCGCTGCTCTTCGAGTCCGAACCGCTGTCCTTCGACGGCGAGGAGGACGGCTTCTCGTCCTTCGACTCGGTCTCCGCGGTGGGCTTCGGCTTCGGCGTCTTGACCTCGAGCGTGGTCTTCGACGTCTTGTTCTTGTACTTCGGGTCCTTCTTGACCTCTTCGATGTACTTCTCGCCGGCTTCCGCGCGCTGCGCATCGATCTCGTCCTGGCTCACGGCCGAGGGGGTCGAGGCGGGCTCCTGCTGCGCGGTGCTCGCGGCTTCGGTCGTCACGGTGCCGGTCTCCGGCGGGCCCATGACGACGGTCGATCCGACCACGGCTGCCGTGGCGGCCGCCGGCACGGCGATCGCTGCGACGACGGGCCGCTGCTTGACCGTGGCGAGCACGGACGTGGCCGTCGAAGGGGCCTCAGCAGAGTGACGGCCGCTCGAGCGCTTGGTCGCGGGAGTGAGGTCCCGGATCAGTTGCTTGGCGAAGCCGGGCTTTGGTGAAGAGTGCTTACCCAATGCAGAATTCCCTTAACAGAGTCGTAATCAGATCGTTACCCGAAGAAGTCTAGGGCATCGCGGAAAGATAACAAAACTGTTACGAGGGATTTTTTCGCCCAGTGTGGCGAAGCTCGCGTTCGCACAATGCGACGTGTCACCTCCGCCCCAGTTCAGCGGCCTGCCGTCGCGGTGCGACGACAGGCCGGAGGGCTGCGGACGAGGGCGAGGAAAGTCTCAGACTTCGTCGGTGTCGGCCTCGGCCTTCCGGTACGGATCGGCATCGCCGGCGTGCTTCGCGTCCTTCTTGAGATCGGCGATGCGCGCATCGTCGGCTGCGGCGCGGGCGAGCAGGTTGTCGAGGCGCTGGGCCTCCTCGGGGACGGCGTCGGCGACGAACTCGAGGCTCGGGGTGAGCCGGATCGTCAGCCCCTTGCCGACCTCGGAGCGGATGAAGCCCTTCGCGGACTCGAGGGCGGCGGCCGTCGACTCGAGGTCGGAGCCGTCACCGTAGACGGTGTAGAAGATCGTCGCGTGCTGGAGGTCGCCGGTGACGCGGACGTCGGTGACCGTGACGAAGCCGAGGCGCGGGTCCTTGAGCCTGCGTTCGATCGTGCTCGCCACGATGACCTTGATCTGATCGGCGATCTTGCGTGCGCGGGTTGCGTCTGCCATGTCCTCATCCTCTGTCCATGTCGGGCGGTTGCCCGGAAGTGAAAGTCTAAACGGAGCGAAGCGGCCGGTGCACAGGTGCACCGGCCGCTTGTCCAGCATCGCGATCAGTCGCGGGGCTTCTCCTGCATCTCGAAGGTCTCGATGATGTCACCGACGCGCAGGTCGTTGAAGCTGCCGAGTCCGATACCGCACTCGTAGCCCTCGCGCACCTCGGTGGCGTCGTCCTTGAACCGCCGCAGCGATTCGACCTTGAGGTTGTCCCCGATGACCACGCCGTCGCGCGTGACGCGCGCAGCGGAGTTGCGGGTGATGACCCCGTCGCGGACGATCGAGCCGGCGATGTTGCCGAACTTCGAGGACCGGAAGACCTCGCGGATCTCCGCGGAGCCGGTCTGGACCTCTTCGAACTCGGGCTTGAGCATGCCCTTGAGCGAGTTCTCGATGTCGTCGATCGCCTGGTAGATGACCGAGTAGTAGCGCACGTCGACGCCTTCGCGGTCGGCCAGGTCGCGGGCCTTCGCCTCCGGCCGGACGTTGAAGCCGATGACGATCGCGTTGTCGACGGTGGCGAGGTTGATGTCGTTCTCCGTGATCGCACCGACGCCGCGGTGGATGATGCGGAGGTCGACCTCGTCGCCGACGTCGATCTTGAGCAGAGAATCCTCGAGCGCCTCGACGGCACCGGAGACATCGCCCTTGAGGATGAGGTTGAGCATGTCGACCTTGCCCTCGGCGAGTGCCTTGGTGAAGTCCTCGAGGCTGATCCGCTTGCGGCCACGGGCCTGGGCGGCGTTGCGCTCGATGGCATCGCGCTTCTCGGCGATCTGCCGGGCGGTGCGGTCGTCATCGGTGGAGATGAACGAATCACCGGCGCGCGGCACCGAGGACAGACCGAGCACCTGGACGGGACGCGAGGGTCCCGCCTCGGCGACGGAATTGCCGTTCTCGTCGAACATCGCACGGACGCGGCCGAAGGCCGTGCCGCAGACGATCGCATCGCCCTGACGCAGGGTGCCGGACTCGACGAGGACGGTCGCGACGGCGCCGCGGCCCTTGTCGAGCTTGGCTTCGATCGCGATGCCGCGGGCGGCCTTGTTCGGGTTCGCCCGCAGGTCGAGAGCGGCGTCCGTGGTCAGCAGCACCGACTCCAGGAGCTCGTCGATGCCCTCGCGCTTGAGCGCGGAGATCGGGACGAACATCGTGTCGCCGCCGTACTCCTCGGCCACGAGGTTGTACTCGGTGAGCTGCTGCATGACCTTGGCCGGGTTCGCACCCTCCTTGTCGATCTTGTTGACCGCCACGACGATCGGCACATCCGCGGCCTGCGCGTGGTTGAGCGCCTCGATCGTCTGCGGCATCACGCCGTCGTCGGCGGCGACCACGAGGATCGCGAGGTCCGTCGACTTCGCACCACGGGCACGCATGGCGGTGAACGCCTCGTGACCCGGGGTGTCGAGGAACGTGATGCGGCGCTCGGCGCCCTCATGCTCGACCTCGACCTGGTAGGCGCCGATGTGCTGGGTGATGCCGCCGGCCTCGCGGGCGACGACGTTGGCCGACCGGATCGCGTCGAGCAGCTTCGTCTTGCCGTGGTCGACGTGACCCATGACGGTGACGACCGGGGGCCGGGCGACGAGATCGTCGTCGTCCTCCTCGGCGGCTTCGGCATCGAGGTCGATGTCGAAGGTCTCGAGCAGCTCGCGGTCCTCGTCCTCGGGAGAGACGATCTCGATCTTGTAGCCGAGCTCCTCACCGAGGACCTGGAAGGTGTCCTCGTCAAGCGACTGGGTGATCGTCGCCATCTCGCCGAGGTGGAAGAGCACCGTGACGAGGTTCGTCGGGTCGGTGTTGATCTTCTCGGCGAAGTCGGCGAGCGAGGAGCCGCGGCGCAGGCGCAGCGGAGTCTCGCCGTCACCGCGCGGAACGGTCACGCCGCCGATCGACGGCGCCTGCATCTGCTCGAGTTCGGCGCGCTTGGCCCGCTTCGACTTCCGGCCCTTCTGGCGCGGACCGCCGCCGCGACCGAACGCACCCTGGGTGCTGCCGCGACCGCGACCGGAGCCGCGACCGCCGCCACCCGGGCCTCCGCCCGGTCCGCGACGACCTGCCGGTGCGCTGCCGGGAGCGCCCGCGGGGCCTCCCCCGGGTCCGCCGGCCGGAGCGTTGCGTCCGCCTCCGCCGCGTCCCCGACCGGGGGCCGGCTTGTTGAGCGCGGAGTTCTTCATCATCGACGGGTTGGGTCGCGGGGCTCCCGGACGCGGTCCGGCAGCGCCGGCCTCACCGGCGGGACGAGCCGGACGCTGACCCGGCTTCGGCATGCCCTGCGAGTTCGCGAACGGGTTGTTGCCGGGACGGGCACCGCCCTGGCCGCCCTGACGGCTGCCGGGCTTCGGGCCGCCCGAGCGTCCGCCCGGCTTCGGCATGCCCTGCGAGGGCGCGAACGGGTTGTTGCCGGGACGTGCCGCCTGTCCGCCCTGGCGACCGCCGGGCTTCGGTGCGGCACCACCGGGCTTGGCGGCGCCGGGCTTCGGTGCACCGCCGGGCTTGGGAGCCGCGGGACGGGCAGCCGACTCGTCGGCGGCCGGCGGTGCGGCAGGAGCCTCCGCCTCGGCGGCGGGCTTCGCAGCGGGCTTGGCGGCAGGCTTCGCCGCGGGCTTCGCGGCAGCCGGCTTCGCGTCGGCGGTATCAGCCTTCGGTGCCGGCTTGGCTCCGGGCTTCGCGGCAGGCTTCGCCGCCGGGGCGCCGGGCTTGGCCGCAGACTTCTGGCCGGGCTTGGCAGCCGGCTTCTTGGCGGAATCGCCGCTCGCCTTGCCGGAGGCAGGCGCGGAATCGGCGAACGCCTCCTTCACCCGTCGGACGACGGGGGCTTCGAGCGTCGAGGAGGCGGAGCGAACGAATTCGCCCATGTCCTGGAGTTTCTCGAGGACGATCTTGCTGGTTGTGCCGAGCTCTTTCGCGAGCTCATGGACACGGGGCTTTGCCACAGTTCTCCTGTCCGGGTTCTTTCCCGGTCAGGAAAGAACCTCATCAGTGAAGAGCAGGTCTCATTACACTGCTCTCTCGAATTCCGGTGAGGGTGTCATCGCACGACACTCACTACTTGTCAGCCATTCTTAGCTCACCCGTTCTTCTGGGGTTCGATGTCCAGCTCCGGGAGATCCGAAGCGGTGATCTTCGTTCGAAAGGCTCGAGCGAAGGGTGCCGGGGTCCGCGCCTTCATCAGGCACTCGACGTCCGGGTGGATCCAGGCGCCACGTCCGGGCAGTGTCGCTGACACGTCGCGGACGATGGCCGGCTGCTCATCGGGTCGATACACGAAACGCACGAGTTCGTCCCGGTTCGCAGTCTTCCTGCAGGCGATGCACGTCCTTCGAGGTGCACTGCCGACATTCACAGTCAACAATTCTACCGCACTTCTATTCCGCGCCGCGCCACCGGCGACTGTGTCCGGGGTCACGGAGGCGCCGCCGGGTTTCCTCAGGGACCCTTGTGACCTCGCTCCACGACCCACCGGACGACCGCCTCGGCGATGGCGCCTTGGTGACGGTGGGCCGGCCTGCGGTCTCAGTCCTCGGCGACGATGTCGATCTTCCAGCCGGTGAGCTTCGCGGCGAGGCGGGCGTTCTGCCCCTCCTTGCCGATCGCCAGGGACAGCTGGTCGCGGGGGACGACGGCCCGAGACTCCTGGGCGCCGGCGTCGAGGATGTCGACGCGCGTCGCCTTCGCCGGGGAGAGCGCATGGGCGACGAACTTCGCGGGGTCGTCGCTGTAGTCGACGATGTCGATCTTCTCCTGGCCGAGTTCGTTCATCACCGCGCGCACCCGGGAGCCGAGCTCGCCGATGCACGAGCCCTTCGCGTTGACGCCGGGCTTCGTCGCGCGGACCGCGAGCTTCGTCCGGTGTCCGGCCTCCCTGGCCAGGGAGACGATCTCGACGGTGCCGTCGGCGATCTCCGGGGCTTCGAGCGCGAAGAGGCGGCGGACGAGGTTGGGGTGGGTGCGCGAGACCGTCACCGAGGTGCCCTTGGGTCCCTTGTGGACGTCGGCGATGTAGACGCGCAGGCGCTTGCCGTGGCCGTACTCCTCGCCGGGCACCTGTTCGTGCGGGGGCAGCACGGCTTCGACCTCGCCGAGGTCGACCTGGACCATCTGCGGATCCCTGCCCTGCTGGATGGTGCCGGAGACGATCTCGCCCTCGCGGCCCTTGAAACTGCCGAGCACCGATTCGTCCTCGACGTCGCGCAGGCGCTGGTGGATGACCTGGCGCGCCGTCTGCGCGGCGATGCGGCCGAACCCGGAGGGAGTGTCGTCGAATTCGCCGATGGGATTGTCGTCGTTGTCGAACTCGACGGCCCAGATCCGGACCTCGCCGGTCTTCTTGTCGAGTTCGGCGCGGGCATCCTGCCACGCACCCTCGGTCTTCTGGTAGGCAAGGAAGAGCGCCTGTTCGATGAGTTCGATCAGGGTGTCGAACGGAATCTCGCGCTCACGTTCGATGACGCGCAGAACATCGAGGTCGATATCCATAGCCCATATCCTCTCCGGCTCCAGCGAACGGGGTCGCCCACGAGCATTGAATTGTCGGTCTTCACTTATGCAAGCACACCATTCTATCCCACACCAGCACCGCGGATCGGTCGCGGGCAGTGCGACGACAGCCCCGCCTCGGCGCCCGCCGGATCAGCGGTTGTGCCGCCCTGCCCCCGCCTCGGCGCCCGCCGGATCCCCTGCCGGATCAGCGGCCATGCCGGGACAAATCAGCGGAAGCGCAGTTCGACGTGGGCTTTGACGATGTCGCCGAGGCCGACGGTGCGCTTCTCGCGGCGGGCCGGATCGGTGCCGGTGATCGCGTCCTCGCCGACCTCCTCGAGGTCGAGTTTGAAGTTCTCCTTCTTCGTGCTGACATCGAGTCGGCGCCCGAGCACCCGTTTGAAGTGGCGCGGGCACTCGAGCCTGCGGGTCGCTCCGGGGCTGGTGACCTCGAGCTGGTAGGGCTTGTCGCGGAAGATCTCCACGGTGTCGAGGGCGTCGCTGACGATCTGCGTCGATTCGGCGATCTTGTCCATCGACATCGGCTCCGCGCTCGACTCGTCGAGGTCGACGACGACGGTGAGCGTGCGCCGCTGTCCGGCGGCGACGGCCTTGACGGATTCGAGGTGGAATCCGGCCGCGGTCAGGGGACCTTCCAGCAGCTCTTCGATCCGGGCGACGTCCTCGTGCATGCTCTCCACCATCTCTTTCTTCTCGGCTCGGGCGAGGATTTCAGGAGGCCCGGGAACGCCTGCCGATCTCATCGCTCGCGTGGGTTCATCCCACCCTATGCGACAGCCCGGACGTACGTTAAGCATCCGCTACGATTGGCGTATGCGTTTCCCCGTCAGTCGCCGTTCCGTCCTCATCGTCGGCGCGGCAGGAGCGGGGCTCTCCCTCCTCTCCGGCTGCGGGCTGCGCATCGACGCACCCCCGGAGGTTCCCGAGCTCGACGCGAGCGCAGAGCTGCGCAACCGCATCGCCCGGATCCTCGCATCGACGAACGTCGCCGACGGGGACCCCGCCACCGCCGGGGAGGACCTGCAGAAGTTCCGGGACGCGATCGGCCCCGTCTGGGCGCCCCCGACCGAACTCGCCACCTCCCCTCCCCCGACGGAGCAGGGGCGCACCTACATCCAAGCCGCCGAGGCGGTCTCCACCGCCGTGTTCGACGCGGTGGCTGATCTCGGCTCGGGTCTCATCCCGGTCCTCGTCGACGTCGCGACCGGCTGCGCGCTCACCGCCGGCACCGTCGACGGAGCCATCCGCGACGACGCCGACGGCCGCCTCCGCGATGCCTTCGCCGCAGTCGATGGCGACGCGACGCCGTCTCCGACCGCCGAGGCCGGCGACGACGCCGGAACCCCGAGCGCCCCGGCCGCCGCGGAGTGGAACACGATCCTCGACCAGGCCCGCGCCGCGTCCTACGGCTACGAGCGCCTCGCAGTGCGCTTCGACCGGCAGAGCCCTGAGCGCGCCGAGGCGGTCGCCCGCCTCGAGTCGCTCGGCTCCCTGGCCGGCGAGATGCTCGAGAGGCTCGGCAAGGAGGATGCCCAGCCCGACACTCCCGCGTGGCAGCTCGACCCCTCCCCGACCGATCCGGAGTCGGCGGGACAGCTCGCCCTCAACCTCGAGGATGCGGTCGCCGCCGCACTGCTCCCCTGGCTGCAGACGGACCCGCAGGCCGCCCTGCGGGTGTGGGAGTCGGCGCGCACGCGCGCGGTCTTCGCCGCCCCGCAGGCGCTGCGCTACTCCTATGCCGGAGGTGCCGAGCAGGCGGAGGCGGACCGGGCAGAGGCGGACCGGTGAAGGTCCCACCCGTCCTCTACCGCTCGACGAAGGACATCATCGGCGAGGGGCGCACCGAAGCGTGGGTCTCCGCGCTGGACTTCATGGCCAACGAGGTCGTCGACCGGTGGAATCTGCGCTTCGACGACGTTCCCGGAGCCCCGTGGGCCGGATGCGAGAGCCTCGTCATTCCCGTCCTCACCCAGGAGAGCTACCAGGGGGTCCTGCGGTTCGCGGCCCCCACCTCGGCGCACACCGCCGCGCACGCGCAGGCCCTGCGGGCGCTGAAGATGTGGAACGGACACGGTGCGGTGCGCGTCATCAGGGACGACCGCAGCTTCCGGGTCACCCTGCAGGAGCGGCTGCGGACGAAGGACAATCTCTCGGTGCTGCCGCTGCCTGATGTGCCCCCGGTGTGGGGTGCGCTGCAGAAGTCGCTCGAGATCCCCGCCGGCCCCGACTTCATCCGGGTGCAGGACCTCGCGGCCGGCTGGCTGACGACGTTCGACACGGATGCCGCGATGCTCAGTGGCTGGTCGGAGACTGTTCGCGACGACGCCCGTCTGCTCTCGATCGCGCGGACGTGGATGCACACGCTCGCGACGTCGGAGGAGAGCACCCTCATCCACGCCGACCTCCACTACTACAACATCCTCGCCGGCAATCCGGACGCCTCGGGAGTCGCGACGTGGAAGGCGATCGACCCGCAGCCGCTGTCGGGTCCCACGGCGTACACGGTGGCGCCGGTGCTGTGGAACCGCCTCGGCGAGATTCCCGCCCGCACGCCCCGCGATCAGGCAGGATGGCTGCGGGGCTTCGCCGCGGACCTCGCGCTCTTCGCCGGCATCGACCCGCAGTACGGGATCGGCGCGGCGATCGCCCGCGAGGTGACGAACATGTTCTGGTACCTGCGCTCGGCCAGGGGTGGGACGAACGGCTCCCTCGCCGATGCCGCACGGTCGCTGTGGGTGGCCCGCGCGCTCTCCGGCGCCGACGTCAACGGCGTCGACGCGCACGCCCTCAAACCCATCGGGTGACCGGCCGCCGGGCTTCCGCGCCACCACACGCACAACCTTCCCCTCCACGCGCAACTCTGCCCGCCTCGCACAACCTTCCGCTTCACACACAACCCTCCGCCCCACGCGCAACCTCCCGCTCCGACTTCAGGACCCAGAGTGTCGATTTCTACGCGGCAGGTTCAGGTTTCTAGTGCACCATTGGGGTGTCTTCAGGGTACGCCCGCAAGGAGCATGTCTCCCAGTACCTCTGCCGGAGTCGCGTACTCC
>NZ_JBHTYZ010000009.1:0-16672 GCF_042790515.1 Brevibacterium sp. NPDC056726
AACTCCTGGGGGTAGGGAGCGGGCATGGTGCACATCCTTCCAGGCCGCCCAGCGGGCAAGCCAGATCAGATGTCACCTATCCGTACGGCAGTCCCGCTCCTGCCGCGATTGCCTCGCTTGGGGCGTCTACCGGCAACGCAACTGGCGGTGCTGGAAGTGCCGCTGGTGGTTCACGCACTACCCGCAGGGCGAGTGCGTCTCCTGCCACCGCGAGGTCACCATCGGTGAGCAGGGCTACTGCCGCCTCTGCCTGGAAACCGCCCGCTACCACCAGACGCCTGGTGAACCGCTCGACCTCGACGCGGCCCGCACGTACGGCCAGCAGTTCTTCCTCGCCTCGATGAACGACTCCCGTCAGCCCGCAGAACTCCACCTGCCGATGGCGATGAGCATCCGCGAAGCGCTCAAGGTCATCAACACGCCGCCGCCGACTCCCGCCAGCTACCAGCCGGTCCTGTTTCATATCGACCCCGACCCCGAACGCCTCCGTCAGCGCTCCAACGAGATCCGGCTGCGCGACATCACCAGCCGCACCGACCACTTCCTCTACGCCCGAGCCCGCGAGTACGCCTGGAGCAAGCGACAGACCAACCAGGTCAGGCGCACCCTGAAAGTCCTGCAGCTCGTGTTCCCCGGCGCGAATCTGCGCTTTCGCGCCTCTGACATCCTCGCGATGCGCAGCTACGACGACGGCAGCAACATCCGCTCCACCATCGAAGTCCTCGAAGACGCCGGGCTCCTCATCGACGATCGGGTGCCCTCGTTCACCAAGCTCTTCGAACGCAAGACCCATGCCCTGCCCGAGCCGATGCGATCCCAGCTCGAGCTCTGGCGCGACATCATGGTCGACGGCTCCAAGACCCCGCCGCGCCGTCAGCCCCGCGACACGAGGACCGTCAAAGGCCAGATGTACGGCATCCTCCCCGCGATCACTCGCTGGGTCGACGACGGGCGCACCAGCCTCGCAGGGATCAGCACCGAAGACATCCTCGCCGCCCTCCCTGACGACCCCTCCCGTCGCCATACGATGCTGCTCGGCTTCCGCAGTCTGTTCACGATCCTGCGCGGCCGCAAGCAGGTCTTCACCGACCCGACGAATGCGATCCCGCTGCGCGGCCCGCGGCGCAACACACCGCTGCCAATGGAGCCCACGGCGATCCGCGACGCACTGGTCAACCCCGACCCCGCAATCGCGTTGGCCGTCTCGCTCGTCGCCTTCCACGCCCTGACCACGCAGCAGGTCCAGCACATCCAACTCACCGACATCATCGACGGACGTCTGCGAATGCCCGACGGCCGCTTCATCCCGCTCGCGAAACCTGTCCGCGTCCGCCTGAGCGCGTGGCTCGACCACCGTGCCCAGCGCTGGCCGGAAACGAAGAACCCCTACCTGCTCGTCACCGTCCAGACCGCGCCCCGTCTCCCGCCGCCCGGCCGGAACTTCCCCTGGAAGAAGGCCGGAGTGACAGCCCAGGCCCTGCGCACCGACCGGATTCTCTACGAAGTCGAGCAGACCGGCGGCGATGTCAGGCGCATCTGCGACCTCTTCGGCATCGGCATCGAGACCGCGCTGCGCTACTCCCACACCGCCACGGGACCGCAGAACATCACGGCCGACAGTGCGTAGCCGCCTCAGAAGATGAACCTTCGGCAAACACCACCCAGATGCGCCTCGCCGACTTGCCGCGTGCTTCGATAAGCGTCAATATAGATACATGTCGAATCAAGAGGTCGAGTTGGTCATCGTCGGGTCCGGTCCCGCCGGGTACACCGCGGCGGTCTACGCTGCTCGTGCGGGGCTTGCCCCGGTCGTGATCGCCGGCTCGGTGACCGCGGGCGGGGCGTTGATGACGACGACCGAGGTGGAGAACTTCCCCGGCTTCGTCGATGGTGTGCAGGGTCCGGAGTTGATGGAGTCGATGCGGGCGCAGGCTGAACGGTTCGGCGCTCAGATCGTCTACGACGACGCGACCCGCCTCGACCTCGACGGCGACGTGAAGATCATCGAGACCGGTGCCGGGGCCACGTATCGGGCGCGGGCGGTGGCCCTGGCGATGGGCTCCGCGTACCGCAAGCTCGACCTCCCCGAGGAGGACCGCTTGTCCGGGCACGGAGTGTCCTGGTGCGCGACGTGCGACGGGTTCTTCTTCCGCGACCAGGAGATCGCCGTGGTCGGCGGCGGAGACTCCGCGATGGAGGAGGCCCTGTTTCTCACCCGGTTCGCGTCGAAAGTGACCGTCGTGCACCGCCGGGACGAGTTCCGGGCGTCGAAGATCATGGCGCAGCGCGTGCTGGACGACCCGAAGATCGAGGTCGCCTGGAACAGCGAGGTCGCCGCGATCCTCGGCGACGAGCAGGTCACCGGGCTCACGCTGCGCGATAGCGTCACTGGGACCGAGCGGAGACTCGACGCGACGGGGGTGTTCGTCGCGGTCGGGCACGACCCGCGTTCAGATCTCGTGACCGGCCAGGTCGACACCGACGCGGACGGGTACGTGCGGGTCGCGCACCCGTCGACGCGGACGAACCTGGCCGGGGTGTTCGCGGCCGGGGATCTCGTCGATCACACGTACCGGCAGGCGATCACCGCCGCGGGCACCGGCTGCGCGGCCGCACAGGACGCCCAGCACTACCTGTCGAACCTTGCTCCCGCCACCGTTTCCGCACCTGTTCTGGAGGTTTCCGCATGAGCACCGTCACCCCCGTCACCGACGCCACGTTCCGGGCCGAGGTGCTCGACTCCGAGCTGCCCGTCGTGGTCGACATCTGGGCGGCCTGGTGCGGGCCGTGCAAGGCGGTCGCCCCGATCCTGGACCAGCTCGCCGGTGAGTACGCGGGCCGGGTGAAGATCGTGAAGGTCGATGCCGATCAGAACCCCGAGACCGTGACCGCGGCCGGCGTGACCTCGATCCCGACCCTCGGGTTCTACCGGAACGGGGAACGGGTGGACGTGTTGATCGGCGCGCACCCGAAGCCCGTCTACGCGACGAAGATCGAGGAGCTGCTCGCATGACCGACACCGTGACCCGCACCGCACCGAAACGGCTCTCCACACTCGACAAGTGGCTGCCGCTGTGGATCGGCCTCGCCATGGTCGCCGGTCTCCTCCTCGGCCGGTTCGTGCCTGTGCTCTCCGACGTGCTGTCCGCGATGGAGGTCGGTGGGATCTCGGTCCCGATCGGGCTGGGCCTGCTGGTGATGATGTATCCGGTGCTCGCGAAGGTCCGCTACGACAAGGCCGCCGCCGTCACCGGAGACAAGAAGCTCCTGGTCTCTTCGCTCGTGCTGAACTGGCTCGTGGGGCCGGCGGTGATGTTCGCCCTGGCCTGGATCTTCCTGCCGGATCTGCCCGAGTACCGCACCGGGCTGATCATCGTCGGGCTCGCCCGCTGCATCGCGATGGTCGTGATCTGGAACGATCTGGCCTGCGGTGACCGGGAAGCGACCGCGGTGCTGGTGGCGATCAACTCGGTGTTCCAGGTCGTCGCGTTCTCCCTGCTGGGCTGGTTCTATCTCACCGTCCTGCCGGGCTGGCTGGGGCTGGACACGCAAGGGCTGGAGATCTCGGTCTGGCAGATCGCGCTGAATGTGCTCGTCTTCCTCGGCGTCCCCCTCGCCGCGGGGTTCGCCTCGCGGTGGATCGGCGAGAAGCGGAAGGGGCGCGACTGGTACGAGGAGACGTTCCTTCCGAGGGTCGGGCCGTGGGCGCTGTACGGCCTGCTGTTCACGATCGTGCTGCTGTTCGCCCTCCAGGGCGAACAGGTCACCTCCCGGCCGATGGACGTCGCCCGGATCGCGCTGCCGCTGCTGGTCTACTTCGGCCTGATGTGGTTCGCGGGGCTGCTGCTCGGCAAGGGCCTCGGTCTCGGCTACGCACGGTCGACGACGCTCGCGTTCACCGCGGCCGGGAACAACTTCGAACTGGCCATCGCGGTCGCCATCGGCACCTTCGGCGCGGCCTCCGGGCAGGCCTTGGCGGGGGTTGTCGGCCCGCTCATCGAGGTGCCCGTGTTGGTGGGGCTGGTCTACGTCTCGCTCTGGGCGGCGAAAGCCTGGTTCCGCACCGACCCCTACACCACCGAATCCACGATCGAATCGAGGACGTCATGACCGACACCGCTGTCCTTCCCGACGCCGAGGCGTGCGCGCCCTCCGCGATGCACGCGATCGGCGCCGACGCAGCTGCGACTGTGGCCGGGGCGCTCAAGGCGCTGGCGGATCCGCTGCGGCTGCGGATGCTGTCCGCGATCGCGACCGACCCGCGCGGCGAGTCCTGCGTGTGCGATCTCGCGGAGCTCGCCGACGTGTCCCAGCCGACCGTCTCCCACCATCTGAAGGTGTTGAAGGAGACCGGGATGCTGCGGTCCGAGCGGCGCAGTACGTGGGTCTGGTACCGGATCGCGCCGGGCAAGCAGCGCGCCGTCGCGGCCCTCCTCGACGCGTTCGCACCAGCGGCAGTCGCCGACGAGCCGGAGGACGCTCAGGCGCGAGTTGAAGCGTTGCGGCAGATGGACGCCCGCGTGACCCGGCTCGCCGAGGAACTGGCCAACGAGCTGACCGGGCTGCACCGTGATGTCGTGATCGCGATCGTGCGCGAGTCCTACGCGGGCCTGGTGCGGTCGGCGAAGCTGACGCAGCACATGATCCCGCTGACCGAGCGCTTCGCCCGCCAGCGCCTCGCCGACCTCACCCGGGATCGGTCTTCGGGGGTGCCGCAGGTGCTGTTCGTGTGCGTGCAGAACGCGGGCCGTTCCCAGCTCGCCGCCGCCATCGTCAACCAGCTCGCCGACGGCCGAGTGATCGCCCGTTCCGCAGGCTCGACCCCGGCGTCGGACCTGCACCCGCACGTGCGCTCCCTGCTCGTCGAGATCGAAGGCGAGCAGGAGGCTCGGGATGCGTTCCCGAAGCCGCTGACCGACGACGCCGTCCGCGCCGCGGACGTTGTGGTGACGATGGGCTGCGGCGACGTGTGCCCGATCATCCCGGGTGTCCGCTACGAGGATTGGGCCGTCGGCGACCCCGCCCTCGCCTCCCCGCAAGGGGTCGACGCGATCCGACACGACATCGAGTCCCGCGTCCGCGCCCTCCTCGCGACCCTCACCGACTGAAAGAAGCCAAAGATCATGACCGTTCAGCAGCCCTCTGTCCTGTTCGTCTGCGTCCACAACGCCGGCCGCTCCCAGATGGCCGCCGGCTACCTCCGCCACCTCGCCGCAGGCCGCATCGAGGTCCGCTCGGCCGGGTCCATGCCCGCCGAGCAGATCAACCCCGTGGCCGTCGAAGCCATGCGCGAGGAAGGGATTGACATCACCGCCGAGCAGCCGAAGGTGCTCACCACCGAGGCGGTGCAGGCCTCCGACGTGGTGATCACGATGGGCTGCGGCGACGCCTGCCCGTTCTTCCCGGGCAAGCGGTACGAGGACTGGAAGCTCGACGACCCCGCCGGACAGGGCATCGAGGCGGTGCGCCCGATCCGCGACGAGATCAAGGGGCGCATCGAAGCGCTCTTGGCAGAGCTGCTCGTCTGAGGGAGTGTGAGCGCCGGAGGGGCAAGCAACATCGGCGCTTGCCTCTCCCATGCTCTTGAGGGAGCTCAATCCATGCGGGGAACATCGTTGTGCCGCGGGTGTGGCCCGCTAATTGCGTCCCCAGTGGTTGTCGCTCTATCGAGAAGCGCCTCGCAGCGCTGCTTCGATCTGCTCCGGCGTGGGCGCTCCGGCGAATCCGCTTTCCGTCGAGTAGACGCGGCACGCGAGCGAGCGGACCGGTGCGGTCGGGAACAGGTCGACGCCGTCGACGAGGAGCGTGGGTGATCCTCCGAACGGAGAATTCGTCGCTTCGGCCTCGGTCCGGATGGCTACCAGTTCGACGGCCACGTCCACAAATCCGATAGCGTCCAGCGCAGCACGCGCGTTGGCTTCGGCGATGTCCGTGTTCGGGCAGTCGAGGATGTGCAACAGTTCGACCTTCATGCGATCCGCTCTTTTCGGGTCCGAGCCGCGCGGAGCCCGTTGAGGATGACGACGACCTCGGCGATCTCGTGCACCAGCACCACCGCGGCCAGCCCCAGCACGCCGAACAGGGCCAGCGGCAGCAGGACGGTGATGATCAGCAGCGACAGGATGATGTTCTGGTTGATGATGTGCCGTCCGCGGCGGGCGTGGTCGAACGCTCGCGGGAGGAGTCGCAGGTCGTGGCCGGTGAAGGCGACGTCGGCGGACTCGATCGCGGCGTCGGAGCCGGTCGCGCCCATCGCGATGCCGATGTCCGCGGCGGCGAGGGCGGGGGCGTCGTTGATGCCGTCGCCGATCATCGCGACCGAGCCGTGCTTGCCCAGCTCGGTGATCGCGGCGGCCTTGTCCTCGGGGCGCAGCTCGGCGCGCACGTCCTCGATCCCGGCCTGCGCGGCCAGCGCCCGGGCGGTGCGGGCGTTGTCGCCGGTGAGCATGGTCATCCCGACGCCCTGGGCGGCGAGGGTGCGGACCACCTCGGGGACTTCGGGTCGCAGCTCGTCGCGGACGCCGATCGCGGCGACCGGGACGTCGTCGCGGTGCACGATCACGACGGTCATGCCCTGCTCCTCCAGGCCGGCGACCTGGTCCTTGAGCGTCCCGGCGTCCAGCCAGCGGGGGCTGCCGACGGTGACCCGGGCCTCGTCGAGGGTGCCCTCGATGCCGTGCCCGGCCTGCTCGGTGACCTCCAGGGCGGCGGGGGCTCCGGGTGCGGCGGCGGTGATCGCGGCGGCCAGCGGGTGGGTGCTGTGCTGCTCCAGGGATGCCGCCCAGGCCAGGGCCTGCGCCTCGGTCACGCCGTCGGCGGTGAGGACGGCGGTGACGGCGGGCTCGTTGCGGGTGAGGGTGCCGGTCTTGTCGACGGCGACGTGGCGGATCACGCCGAACCGCTCGAACACGGCACCGGACTTGATGATCACGCCGAACCTGCTCGCCGAGCCGATCGCGGCGACGACGGTCAGCGGGACGGAGATCGCCAGCGCGCACGGCGACGCGGCGACGAGCACCACGAGGGCGCGGGTGATCCACAGCTCCGGGTCGCCCAGCAGCGAGCCGATGACCGCGACAAGGGCGGCGAGGATCAGCACGCCGGGCACGAGCGGACGGGCGATGCGGTCGGCCAGGCGGGCACGGTCCCCCTTCTCGGCCTGCGCCTGCTCGACCAGCTCCACGATCGTGGTCAGCGAGTTGTCGGTGCCCGCCGCGGTCGTCTCGACCTCCAGGGCACCGGCGGTGTTGATCGCCCCGGCCGACACCGCGTCGCCGGGCTCGACCTCCACCGGGATCGACTCCCCGGTGATCGCCGAGGTGTCCAAGCTCGACCGGCCCGCACGCACGATCCCGTCGGTCGCGATCCGCTCACCCGGACGCACGAGCATCAGCTGACCAACGGCCAGATCCTTCGCGGCGACCTCCACGGACGCGCCGTCCTGCCGGATGGTCGCGGTCTCCGGGACCAGCTTGAGCAGCGCCCGCAGCCCGCCGCGGGCGCGGTCCATGGCCTTGTCCTCCAGCGCTTCGGCGATGGAGTACAGGAACGCCAGCGCCGCGGCCTCCTCGACGTAGCCGAGGATGACCGCGCCGACCGCGCTGATCGTCATCAGCAGCCCGATGCCCAGCTTGCCCGTGAACAGCTTCCGGACCGCGCCGGGCGTGAACGTCGACGCGCCCAGCAGCAGGCCGATCCAGAACGCCACCAGCGCCGGGATCTCCGCGCCCGTCCATTCCAGGACCAGGCCCGTGCCGAAGGCGACGCCGGAGAGCACCGGGACCATGATCCCGCGGTCCCGCCACCATGGACGCTCCCGCTCCTCCTCGGCCTCCTCAGCGACCTGGGTGTCGGGCTCGTCGCAGCCGCACGCCGCGCTCACGCGCCCGCTCCCGTCCCGCAGCAGCCCGGCACCGTGCACTCGGCGTCCACGCACGGCGCGTGCTCGTCCACGGCCAGCGTCACGTCCACCAGCGCCGTGAGCGCCGCCGCGAGGTGCGGGTCGGCGATCTCGTAGCGCGTCTGCCGACCCTCGGGCTCGGCGACCACGATCCCGCAGTCGCGAAGACAGGTCAGGTGGTTCGACACGTTCGACCGGGTCAGCTCCAGCTCGCGCGAGAGCACGGCCGGGTAGCTCGGGCCGTCCAGCAGGGTCATCAGGATCCGGGAGCGCGTCGGGTCCGCCATGGCCCGGCCCAGCCGGTTCATGACGTCGAGACGCGAAGCAATAGTCAGCATACGCTAAATTATACAGTGAATGCTGACCTATTGTCGGCTCCGATGACCTCAACCTCGACTATGAACGCCACGCGGCGGGAGGAGTGGCTGCTCCGCGCAGGCCCTCGTCCACACGCTGGCGATCATCAGGGCCGTCCCGACTGCAGCCAGGGCGGTCAGGACGGCGAATGCCCTCGCGTAGCTCCCGGTCACCTCGGCGAGGACGGCCCCGGCGAACGGGGCGAGGGCGGCGGCCAGCAGGACCGGGAGGCCGAGGACGCCGGAGAGGTGGCCGTAGGCGCGCTCTCCCCAGCGGTCGGTGATCGCGGTCGCCTGCAGCAGCGTGGCGATCCCGCGGCCGACTCCGGCGAGCATCGACGCCGCGATCAGCAGGCCCACCGGGCCCGGCACCACGGCCAGGACCAGCGTGCTCGCAGTCACCAGGATGAACACGGCGGCGGTGCGCGCGGTCAGCGAGGCCCGGTGCGCCAGGCCGGTGTAGACGAGGCGTCCGGCGACCTGGCCGACGCCTCCGAGGCCGAGCACCCAGGCTGCGGCCCGGGCGTCGAGGCCGCGCTCGAGCATGAGCGGGACCAGGGCCAGCAGGCCCGTGTACATGGCCAGCGACGCCGCGGTCAAACCGCCCGTGAGCAGCCAGAACCGCGCGCTGCGCAGGACCGCGACGGCATGGGCGCTGTCGGCGGCGGGCGCGTCGCGATGCCCGCGCGCGGGCCAGGGGCGTCGCAGCAGGAGCCAGTGGGCCGGCACTGTGACGACGGCGAGGGTGGCTGCCGCCCACAGGTAGGTCGCCCGCCAGCCCAGCTGCTCGCCCGCGACCGCCGTCAGCGGCGCGAAGACCGTACTGGCCAGGCCCGCGACGAGCGTGAGCGTGGCCAGCGCCCCGAGACGGCGTGCGTCGAACCAGCCGGTGACCGCGGCGAACGCCGGCGGGTAGAGCACCCCGGCCATCGCGGCCCCGGCGAGCACCCACCCGGCGACCAAGACCGGCAGGCTCCCTGCCGTGCCGATCACCACGAGAGCCAGGACTCCAAGGACCGACCCGACCGTCATGACCAGCCGCGGTCCGCGCCGGTCGATGACGCGGCCGACCGGGACCCCGACCAGCGCCGAGACCACCAGTGCCGCCGAGAACGCCGAGGTGACGGCCATCGAGGACCAACCGGTGTCGGCGCTGATCCGCGGCGCGAGCACCGGAAAGGCGTAGTAGAGCAGCCCCCAGGAGACGATCTCGGTCACGCACAGCGCCGCCAGCACCGCTCCCAGCGATGGGCGGGGTCCGGGCTCAGGCAACGGCGGCACCCCGCGGCAGCCTGGTCAGGGCGTCGACGACGTGCCGGGCGTCGCGGTGCACCCCGCGCAGCGTGTTCGAGGAGAACGACCGCTGGAACTCCACACCGAGGAAGCCCAGCCCCGGCAGCGCGGTCGAGACACCGCGGTCGTGCCGGGGCCTGCCGGCCCCGTCGAGGACGCCAAGCGAGGTCAGGTAGGTCAGGTGCGGCCGGTAGCCGGTCGCGAAGATCACGGCGTCGACCTGCTCCCGGGAGACGTCAGGCCACACGACCCCGTCCGGGGACAACGCGGTGAACATGGGCCGCTGGTCGGGCCGGCCCGCCTCCAGCGCCCGCTTGTACGTGTCGGTCCCGATCACCGGGGTGCCGGTGACGAGCCGTTCGAGGACCGATGGCGGGAGCAGGTCGGCGCGCGTGAGGCGCAGCCACCAGTGCAGGTCGCGTCCGGCGATCATCTGCGGCGCGAACCGCACCCGGTCCCGCACCGCCAGCGACGTCTCCGCGTGCTCGGCGAGCTCGTGGGCCACCTGCACGGCGGAGTTGCCCGCCCCGACGACCACGACCCGCTGCCCGGCGAACTCCTCCGGCGACCGGTAGTCGGCCACATGCAGAACCCGCCCCTCGAATGCCCCCCTGCCGGGGATCGCCGGCACGTGGGGATTGCCGAACGAACCGGAAGCGGCGATGAGCGCGTCACCGACCAGGCTGCTCCCGTCAGCCAACTCCACCGTGAACGCCGGCCCGTCGGCGGTGACGTCGACGACGCGGGCATTGGTCCGGACCTCGACGCCGAGCCGGTCGGCGTATCCGCGCAGGTACTCGACGACCTCGTCGCGGCCCGGGTAGCCGTCCGGGTCGCCGGGGAACGGGTACCCGGGGAAGGAACTGAACCGGCGTGGGGAGAACAGGCGCAGGCTGTCGTAGTAGCGCGGCCAGGACCCGACCGGCTCGTCACCGGCCTCCAGGACGACCGGTTCCCAGCCCCGGACGCGTCCGGTGCGGGCTGCGGCGAGGCCGGACTGCCCGCCGCCGACGATCAGCAGGCGGCCCCGGCTCATCTCGTGGTCCTCGCGCCGATCTGGACCAGCTGCGGCGCGGGCGCGCAGCACGAGTCCGAGGCCGCCTGATCGTCCGGGGCGTCGAACAGGCCAGACCCGCCACACACCCCTGTGTCCGGCAGGACGAGGTCGACGCGCGCGGCCGCCTCACGGTCGCCGGCGATCGCCGCAACGACGCTGCGGACCTGCTCGAACCCGGTCAGAGCCAGGAACGTCGGCGCCCGCCCGTACGACTTCGCCCCCACGATGTAGAAGCCCGGCTCCGGGTGTGCGAGGTCCGCCGCTCCCGTGGCACGGACGGAGCCGCACGAATGCAGGTTCGGGTCCACCTCGACAGCGACCTTCGCCGGAGCCTGCAACCGCATGTCGAGATCGAGCCGGATCTCGGACAGGAACGACAGGTCAGGCCGGAACCCGGTCGCGACGAACACGCGCGATGCCGGTTCCAAACGGCGGCCGTCCTCCGCGAGGAGCACAGCCTGCCCGTCCTCGACCGCCACCTCTTCGGTACGGAACCCGGTGACGAGATCCACAAGCCCGTCCTCGACCGCCTTCTTCGCCCGCTGACCCAGCGCACCGCGCTCGGGCAGTTCGTCCCCGCTCCCGCCGCCGAACGTATTGCCGACCGTGCCGCGGCGCAGCACCCAGCTGATCCGCGTCCCCGGCACCCGCTTCGCTACCCGCGACAGTATCCCGATCGTCGTCGCCGCAGAATGACCGTTGCCGACCACCACCACATGCTGACCAGCCAAACCCAGGGCATCCTCGATCGCGGGCATGCGATGCTCCACCAGCCCCGCATGGACTGCAGCCTCCTCACCGAGCGCGGGGAGACCGTCAGCACCCGCGGGACTCCGGGTGTACCAGGTGCCCGACGCGTCGATCACCGCGTCGGTCTCGATCCGCTCCTGCCCACCATCCGTGCGGCGGACGTGCACGACGAACGGCTGCTCCGCTCGCCCGGCATCGACCGCGAGATCCCGCCCCTTGCGCGCCGCTCCGACCACACGAGCCCCATACCGGACCCGGTCGCCCAGCGCGTCCGCAAGCGGGGCGAGATACCCCTCGATCCACTGCGCCCCGGTCGGATAGCCTTTCTCCGGCGCCACCCACCCCGTCGGCTCCAGCAGGCGACGAGACGCCGCATCGGTGAGCTCCGTCCACGGCGAGAACAGCCGCACATGCCCCCACTCCGCAACAGCTGCCCCCGGACCATCACCGGCCTCCAGCACGAGCGGGTTTAATCCGCGTTCCAGTAGATGCGCGGCCGCTGCGAGCCCCTGCGGGCCTGCACCGATAACGACGACGGAAACCATACCCAACCTCCTTACATTGACGTTCTTCAATATGAGCAAGCCTGCCTCACGTATCGACAGATGTCAATGCGTAGGGCAGAATGGAGCCATGAACACCCCCGCGACCATCGAGAGCACCCCCGAAGCCTCGACCTGTTGCATCCCGGGGCAACCGCTCGACGATGCGACCGCACAGCAGCTCGCCCGGGTGTTCAAAGCGCTCGGCGACCCCACCCGGGTCAAGCTCATGGCGATGATCGTCGGCAGCAGCGAGGGCGAGATGTGCGTGTGCGACCTCACCGAACCCGTCGGACTGTCGCAGCCGACCGTGTCACACCACATGAAGCTCCTTGTCGAAGCCGGACTCGTGACCCGCGAGCAACGCGGTAAGTGGGCCTACTACCAGCCCACAACCGACACGCTCGCCACTGCCGCGCGGGCGTTCCTCTCCTGATGCCAGAGTCCCGGTTCCGGCCGATGGTCGAGTCCGACTGGCCCGAGGTCGCGAGCATCTACCAAGCCGGGATCGCCACCGGGCACGCCACCTTCGAAGCTGTGCCGCCCGCGAACTGGGCCGCGTTCATCACTTGCAAACGCTCCGAGCTGAGCCTGGTAGCCCTCGACTCCGCAGATCGGGTCAACGGATGGGTTGCCGCGGCCCCCACCTCAACGCGGACCGCCTATGCGGGCGTCGTCGAACACTCGATCTACATCCACCCGGATGCTGCAGGACAGGGCGTCGGCTCCAGGCTCCTGGCCGCATTCCTCGCCGTCGCCGACCACGCGGGCATCTGGACGGTCCAGTCCTCAATCTTCCCCGAGAACACCGCAAGCCTGCGTCTCCACGAGCGCGCCGGATTCCGCACCGTCGGCAGACGAGAACGCATCGCCCGCATGGACTACGGGCCGCACGCCGGCCGCTGGCGCGACACCATCCTCGTCGAACGCCGCACCCCTGCTGATCCCGCAGGAAGCCACGCTGAGGTTGCATCTTCCGTGAACATGCACACTCACACCTGCCCCAGCGACCTCTCAACCCGCATCTTCACGCCAAATCGACTTCAGGATTCCTGAACTTGCGGGGAATTCAGCTCATGCGGGCGGTGGTGTCGAACAGGTCGTACTCGTCGGGGTGGAGCTGGTGCTGCACGACGAAGGAGCGATCCTTGATCCGCCACAGCCCCTGCCCGGTTCCCAGGGTCGGCAGGAGGGAGCGTTCGGTGCCGGTCAGGCCGAGGGTCTTCGCGGTGGTGCCGAGCTGGTCGGATTCTTGCCGGTAGATGATCCGCGACTCCGCGTTCGCCAACAGGCTGTTGGCCAGCGAGCGCATCGCCGAGCCCTGGTCGCCGACGTTCTCCAAGTCGGTGAGCTTGTGGAAGATGAGCATGTTGCTGATCCCGTAGGCGCGGGCCAGCCGCCAGTGCGCGTCCATCCGCTTCAGCAGCGCCGGCTCGCTCATCAATCTCCAGGCCTCGTCGTAGATCACCCACCGCTGTCCGCCGTTCGGGTCCAGCAGCGCCGATTCCATCCACGCGCTGGAGCAGGTCATCAGCACCGAGATGAGCGTGGCGTTCTCCGTCACCCGCGACAGGTCCAGCGACACCATCGGCAACGTCGGATCGAACACCTCCGTCGACGGCCCATCGAACAGCCCGGACAGGTCGCCGGCGACCAGACGCCGCAGCGCGTGCCCGACCATCCGGCCGTCCTCCGCCAGCCGCCCGTCAGGGTCGTCCGACGGGGTGAGGAGGTGGTCGACGATCATCGGCAGGATCGGCACGTCGTTCTCCCGAACCGTCGCTGTCAGGGCGGTGTCGATCGCGGTGTGCTCCAGCGGGGTCATCGGCCGGGTCAGCACCGTCTCGGTCAGCGCGCCGATCAGGTCACGACGGCGGGAGGCGACCGTCGTCGCCCACTGCGCATCGCTGAGCCCGGTCGGCCGGTAGCCCTCATCGAGCGGGTTGAGGCGGGTGGGCAGGCCGTGGCCGAGCTGGATCGCCCGGCCCCCGACCGCGCGGGCGATCTCGGTGTGCTCGCCTTTCGGGTCGCCCGGCACGTACACCCGCCGCCCGAACGGGAGCGAGCGGGTGTAGAGGCTCTTGGCCAGCGACGACTTCCCGCTGCCGACGATCCCGGCGAGCACCACGTTCGGGGCCGTGATGATCCCAGCCTGGTAGAGCACCCACGGGTCATACACGAAGCTGGCGCCCGAGTAGAGGTTCTGGCCGACGAACACGCCTTCGCTGCCCAGGCCCCCTTCGGCCAGGAACGGATACTGCGCCGCCAACGTCGCGGAGGTGTCCTGATGGCGAGGCAACCGGAACCGGCCCGGGGTCCGCAACGCCACCGGCCCCGCCTCCCCGGCAGCCGGCAGATACTGCGTGGCCTTGCGTTCGGCGCGTTCGGCGCCGGCCTTCGCTTTCGCGGCGGCCACCTCCTGCCGGCGCTGCTCAGCCTGCAACTCTGCGGCGGCACGGCGACGCTGTTTGCGCAGCCGACGACGTTCCGCGGCCGGGGCGACCAGAACGGCGGTGTGCAGGCGCTCCTTCTCGCTCACAGCCCCCACCCCCGACCCCGCGTGACGCCACCGGCGGCAGGCGCCCCGGCCGGGTCTATGCGGGTCATCTCGTCGGCGGCGCGAGCCGCGCCGGCCAGCCGGCCTCTAGCCTCGTCCAGGGCGGTGCCGGCCTGATGGAGCTCATCACCGGCCTCCAGCGCGGTGGGGTGACCGGGGATGGTGTGAGCGGCGGCGAGCCGGTCGAGCACCAGCCGCATCGCCGCGGTCGCATCGCGAAGGTCCGCGATGATCGCAGGCGCCCCCGCTTCGGTGAGCTGGCCGGCGCTCGCGAGGGCGCGCAGATTCCGGGCGGCTTCGGCGGCGTAGGCGGTGGGATAGGAGAAGGTGGGCACCAGGGACCTCCCGAGATGCGGAGCGGACAGGGATGCCGGTCAGGTGCGCCCGGCCCGCACACACGACGGCACCGCCACCCCGTGACCGGGGCGACGGCACCGTTCACGGCGGGGCACCGCTTACAGGCCGAGGCCGCGGTCGCGTTTGACGGCCGCGACGCTGGGATGGGTGAACCACGACCCGTCGGTCTTCGCCGGTCGGCCTTTCCCGGCCGCAGCCGGAGCCTTGCGCCCGCCAGCCGCCGCAGCGGATGCCCCGAGCGCTCTGGTCGACCGGGACGCGGCGGCCCCGGTGGCGCCTCCCGCTCCTGCCGCAAGCCCGCCGGACGCTCCCGCCGCGCTTGCAGCGCCGCCGACGTTCGGGCCGATGGGCCCAGCCGTGTGGGATTCGGGGTCGAGGCGGTCTTCGGGCGGGATCGGGTGGCGACGGTAGAGGCCGACGTGCCCCATGTCGGGGTTGTAGGTCAGCGTGTACTCGCCGGCGGCAGCCTCCTGGTCCAACGGTCCGGCGGGGAGGGTGTCGTAGACATAGCCGTTCTCCATCGCCGCATCGGTGGTCTCAGCGCCGTAGTCGAAGCCGGACAGGTGCTCGATTGCGGCGTCCGGGCCGTGGCGGTCGATCATCGACAGCACCGCGTCGGCTTCCTCGCCCTGGAGGAACACGATGTTCACCCACCGCGAGACCGCCTCGGCCCCCCGCTCCAGGCTCGCGGCGGCCGATGGCGCGGGCGGCCCGGGTGCGGGGTGCCAGGCGATCCGCCCGGCGGCCTGCATGGCGAGGTTCAGCCGTTCCTCCACCGCATCGAGTCCGGCGGCCGCGTCGAAGAGCTGCCTGGCGGCCTGGTGGGCGTCCCGGATGCCCGCGGCCTGGTCGCCGTGGTCATCGAAGGCGCGGCCCTCGTGCCGGTTGTGCTGCTGGGCGATCTGCGCGAGGGACTGCTGCATGGAACGCACCCCGGACAGCAGGTTCCCCATCATCGTGTAGGCGTCCTCGGGATGGGCGAAGTCGCGGCTGGCGTGCGCCAGACCGCGCAACGCCTGCGACGCTTCCTCAGCGTCGGCGACGGGATCATAGAATGTAGGCACGGTTCCTCCCTCAGCTTCTGGTCTCTGAGAGGTGCGCACCGAGCATCCGACCGACATCGAGGAGTGCGACCGCGTGGCCGATGAGAACAGCGATCCGGTGGCGAGCAAGCACCTCCAGACTCTGCGGCTGTTCAAGCGTCGTGCGGACGAACTGTTCTCATGCGGACTTGCTCAGCGCGAAGACGCCCTCAAGCTCGGGCAACAGCTCCATATGAACCTCGTGCTCGATAAGACCACCGGCGAAACCTCTGTGCGAGATTTGCGCCAGGTGATTCCTCCCAAAGAGCAAGTCGCCTACGCTCTCACGTTGATACGCCCCCTGACGCTGTCCAAGAAGGGCGACAGGTTGGCGTGGAGAACCGTCATGGCGGCCCTCGACTTCTTCTGCCCTCCGGAAGACGCCGTCAACAGGGAGCGGATAGGTGAGTTGCGTGAGGGGTGGAGCAAGTACCCGGTTCGTCGGATGCGGATCATGCAAGCGCCCATCGATCCGGATGCACCGGGGCCGCGTATCGATGCGTGGGATAACGAGATCGCGCGAAAGTTCCTCTATGGCGATCTGGTGCACGGAGACGACAACGCAGAACTCCTGGAAGCCCTTGGAGACGATCAGGTTGTCTTTTCTGCCGGAGCGATGGCGTCGGACGGCTTCATCTTGATGAACAACACGTACGAGGTCATGCATTGCCTCCGGCCCGATAGGGACTGCCGTACGGATAGGTGACATCTGATCTGGCTTGCCCGCTGGGCGGCCTGGAAGGATGTGCACCATGCCCGCTCCCTACCCCCAGGAGTT
>NZ_JBHTYZ010000010.1:0-5167 GCF_042790515.1 Brevibacterium sp. NPDC056726
CGATCCCGCTAGGCTCCACCATTTATAAAAAACATGTTGACTTTAAGAGAAACTTATTATATACTTAAAAAGTTGCTTGAGAAAGTGAACAAAAATGATCTTTGAAAACTAAACAAGACAAAACGTACCTGTTAATTCAAAGTTTTAAATAAATCGCACAGCGATGTGCGTAGTCAGTCAAACTACTTTATCGGAGAGTTTGATCCTGGCTCAGGACGAACGCTGGCGGCGTGCCTAATACATGCAAGTCGAGCGGACAGATGGGAGCTTGCTCCCTGATGTTAGCGGCGGACGGGTGAGTAACACGTGGGTAACCTGCCTGTAAGACTGGGATAACTCCGGGAAACCGGGGCTAATACCGGATGGTTGTTTGAACCGCATGGTTCAGACATAAAAGGTGGCTTCGGCTACCACTTACAGATGGACCCGCGGCGCATTAGCTAGTTGGTGAGGTAACGGCTCACCAAGGCGACGATGCGTAGCCGACCTGAGAGGGTGATCGGCCACACTGGGACTGAGACACGGCCCAGACTCCTACGGGAGGCAGCAGTAGGGAATCTTCCGCAATGGACGAAAGTCTGACGGAGCAACGCCGCGTGAGTGATGAAGGTTTTCGGATCGTAAAGCTCTGTTGTTAGGGAAGAACAAGTGCCAGAGTAACTGCTGGCACCTTGACGGTACCTAACCAGAAAGCCACGGCTAACTACGTGCCAGCAGCCGCGGTAATACGTAGGTGGCAAGCGTTGTCCGGAATTATTGGGCGTAAAGGGCTCGCAGGCGGTTTCTTAAGTCTGATGTGAAAGCCCCCGGCTCAACCGGGGAGGGTCATTGGAAACTGGGGAACTTGAGTGCAGAAGAGGAGAGTGGAATTCCACGTGTAGCGGTGAAATGCGTAGAGATGTGGAGGAACACCAGTGGCGAAGGCGACTCTCTGGTCTGTAACTGACGCTGAGGCGCGAAAGCGTGGGGAGCGAACAGGATTAGATACCCTGGTAGTCCACGCCGTAAACGATGAGTGCTAAGTGTTAGGGGGTTTCCGCCCTTTAGTGCTGCAGCTAACGCATTAAGCACTCCGCCTGGGGAGTACGGTCGCAAGACTGAAACTCAAAGGAATTGACGGGGGCCCGCACAAGCGGTGGAGCATGTGGTTTAATTCGAAGCAACGCGAAGAACCTTACCAGGTCTTGACATCCTCTGACAACCCTAGAGATAGGACGTCCCCTTCGGGGGCAGAGTGACAGGTGGTGCATGGTTGTCGTCAGCTCGTGTCGTGAGATGTTGGGTTAAGTCCCGCAACGAGCGCAACCCTTGATCTTAGTTGCCAGCATTCAGTTGGGCACTCTAAGGTGACTGCCGGTGACAAACCGGAGGAAGGTGGGGATGACGTCAAATCATCATGCCCCTTATGACCTGGGCTACACACGTGCTACAATGGACAGAACAAAGGGCAGCGAAACCGCGAGGTTAAGCCAATCCCACAAATCTGTTCTCAGTTCGGATCGCAGTCTGCAACTCGACTGCGTGAAGCTGGAATCGCTAGTAATCGCGGATCAGCATGCCGCGGTGAATACGTTCCCGGGCCTTGTACACACCGCCCGTCACACCACGAGAGTTTGTAACACCCGAAGTCGGTGAGGTAACCTTTTAGGAGCCAGCCGCCGAAGGTGGGACAGATGATTGGGGTGAAGTCGTAACAAGGTAGCCGTATCGGAAGGTGCGGCTGGATCACCTCCTTTCTAAGGATTTTAACGGAATATAAGACCTTGGGTCTTATAAACAGAACGTTCCCTGTCTTGTTTAGTTTTGAAGGATCATTCGATTCTTCGAGATGTTGTTCTTTGAAAACTAGATAACAGAAGTAATTCACATTCAATTAGTAATGCAAGATATCACGTAGTGATTCTTTTTAACGGTTAAGTTAGAAAGGGCGCACGGTGGATGCCTTGGCACTAGGAGCCGATGAAGGACGGGACGAACACCGATATGCTTCGGGGAGCTGTAAGCAAGCTTTGATCCGGAGATTTCCGAATGGGGAAACCCACCACTCGTAATGGAGTGGTATCCATATCTGAATACATAGGATATGAGAAGGCAGACCCGGGGAACTGAAACATCTAAGTACCCGGAGGAAGAGAAAGCAAATGCGATTTCCTGAGTAGCGGCGAGCGAAACGGGATTAGCCCAAACCAAGAGGCTTGCCTCTTGGGGTTGTAGGACACTCTATACGGAGTTACAAAGGAACGAGGTAGATGAAGAGGTCTGGAAAGGCCCGCCATAGGAGGTAACAGCCCTGTAGTCAAAACTTCGTTCTCTCCTGAGTGGATCCTGAGTACGGCGGAACACGTGAAATTCCGTCGGAATCCGGGAGGACCATCTCCCAAGGCTAAATACTCCCTAGTGACCGATAGTGAACCAGTACCGTGAGGGAAAGGTGAAAAGCACCCCGGAAGGGGAGTGAAAGAGATCCTGAAACCGTGTGCCTACAAGTAGTCAGAGCCCGTTAACGGGTGATGGCGTGCCTTTTGTAGAATGAACCGGCGAGTTACGATCCCGTGCAAGGTTAAGCAGAAGATGCGGAGCCGCAGCGAAAGCGAGTCTGAATAGGGCGAATTGAGTACGTGGTCGTAGACCCGAAACCAGGTGATCTACCCATGTCCAGGGTGAAGTTCAGGTAACACTGAATGGAGGCCCGAACCCACGCACGTTGAAAAGTGCGGGGATGAGGTGTGGGTAGGGGTGAAATGCCAATCGAACCTGGAGATAGCTGGTTCTCTCCGAAATAGCTTTAGGGCTAGCCTCAAGGTAAGAGTCTTGGAGGTAGAGCACTGATTGGACTAGGGGCCCCTACCGGGTTACCGAATTCAGTCAAACTCCGAATGCCAATGACTTATCCTTGGGAGTCAGACTGCGAGTGATAAGATCCGTAGTCGAAAGGGAAACAGCCCAGACCGCCAGCTAAGGTCCCAAAGTATACGTTAAGTGGAAAAGGATGTGGAGTTGCTTAGACAACCAGGATGTTGGCTTAGAAGCAGCCACCATTTAAAGAGTGCGTAATAGCTCACTGGTCGAGTGACTCTGCGCCGAAAATGTACCGGGGCTAAACGTATCACCGAAGCTGCGGACTGTTCTTCGAACAGTGGTAGGAGAGCGTTCTAAGGGCTGTGAAGCAAGACCGGAAGGACTTGTGGAGCGCTTAGAAGTGAGAATGCCGGTATGAGTAGCGAAAGAGGGGTGAGAATCCCCTCCACCGAATGCCTAAGGTTTCCTGAGGAAGGCTCGTCCGCTCAGGGTTAGTCGGGACCTAAGCCGAGGCCGAAAGGCGTAGGCGATGGACAACAGGTTGATATTCCTGTACCACCTCCTCACCATTTGAGCAATGGGGGGACGCAGGAGGATAGGGTAAGCGCGGTATTGGATATCCGCGTCCAAGCAGTTAGGCTGGGAAATAGGCAAATCCGTTTCCCGTGAAGGCTGAGCTGTGATGGCGAGCGAATTATAGTAGCGAAGTTCCTGATTCCACACTGCCAAGAAAAGCCTCTAGCGAGGTGAGAGGTGCCCGTACCGCAAACCGACACAGGTAGGCGAGGAGAGAATCCTAAGGTGATCGAGAGAACTCTCGTTAAGGAACTCGGCAAAATGACCCCGTAACTTCGGGAGAAGGGGTGCTCTGTTAGGGTGCAAGCCCGAGAGAGCCGCAGTGAATAGGCCCAGGCGACTGTTTAGCAAAAACACAGGTCTCTGCGAAGCCGTAAGGCGAAGTATAGGGGCTGACGCCTGCCCGGTGCTGGAAGGTTAAGAGGAGCGCTTAGCGTAAGCGAAGGTGCGAATTGAAGCCCCAGTAAACGGCGGCCGTAACTATAACGGTCCTAAGGTAGCGAAATTCCTTGTCGGGTAAGTTCCGACCCGCACGAAAGGCGCAACGATCTGGGCACTGTCTCAACGAGAGACTCGGTGAAATTATAGTACCTGTGAAGATGCAGGTTACCCGCGACAGGACGGAAAGACCCCGTGGAGCTTTACTGCAGCCTGATATTGAATGTTGGTACAGCTTGTACAGGATAGGTAGGAGCCTTGGAAACCGGAGCGCCAGCTTCGGTGGAGGCATCGGTGGGATACTACCCTGGCTGTATTGACCTTCTAACCCGCCGCCCTTATCGGGCGGGGAGACAGTGTCAGGTGGGCAGTTTGACTGGGGCGGTCGCCTCCTAAAAGGTAACGGAGGCGCCCAAAGGTTCCCTCAGAATGGTTGGAAATCATTCGCAGAGTGTAAAGGCACAAGGGAGCTTGACTGCGAGACCTACAAGTCGAGCAGGGACGAAAGTCGGGCTTAGTGATCCGGTGGTTCCGCATGGAAGGGCCATCGCTCAACGGATAAAAGCTACCCCGGGGATAACAGGCTTATCTCCCCCAAGAGTCCACATCGACGGGGAGGTTTGGCACCTCGATGTCGGCTCATCGCATCCTGGGGCTGTAGTCGGTCCCAAGGGTTGGGCTGTTCGCCCATTAAAGCGGTACGCGAGCTGGGTTCAGAACGTCGTGAGACAGTTCGGTCCCTATCCGTCGCGGGCGCAGGAAATTTGAGAGGAGCTGTCCTTAGTACGAGAGGACCGGGATGGACGCACCGCTGGTGTACCAGTTGTTCTGCCAAGGGCATCGCTGGGTAGCTATGTGCGGACGGGATAAGTGCTGAAAGCATCTAAGCATGAAGCCCCCCTCAAGATGAGATTTCCCATAGCGCAAGCTAGTAAGATCCCTGAAAGATGATCAGGTTGATAGGTCTGAGGTGGAAGCGTGGTGACACATGGAGCTGACAGATACTAATCGATCGAGGACTTAACCAATTTGAATGTATGCTTACTGTTATCTAGTTTTGAGAGAACACTCTCAATGGTTTGGTGGCGATAGCGAAGAGGTCACACCCGTTCCCATGCCGAACACGGAAGTTAAGCTCTTCAGCGCCGATGGTAGTTGGGGGTTTCCCCCTGTGAGAGTAGGACGCCGCCAAGCTATTACACGTAAGTGTAATATATGGAGGATTAGCTCAGCTGGGAGAGCATCTGCCTTACAAGCAGAGGGTCGGCGGTTCGAGCCCGTCATCCTCCACCATATTTGCCGGTCTAGCTCAATTGGTAGAGCAACTGACTTGTAATCAGTAGGTTGGGGGTTC
>NZ_JBHTYZ010000011.1:0-4524 GCF_042790515.1 Brevibacterium sp. NPDC056726
AACCACTGTTTGTGCTGGTCACACCCGGTGGGGACACCCTTTGATCGTGGTGTTCCCGGTGAGGCGAACGAGATATAACTCTAGACCACTGCAGACCCCTCACGCAACCCCGAAATCGACCATTCCGGGGTGACAACCACCACACGAAGCAAAGCGGTGCGAAAACCACCCGGAAAACAGGGCGACTACGCCTATATCGGCCCTCCGGCGGCACGCAGAACCGCGTTGACCTGGCGGTCGAAGACGTCACCGAACATCGCGATCTCCGACGTCGGCAATGCGCGCGCGTGGGAGACGCTGCGCCACTGGCCGACCGCCTCGGCGACGTCTCTCATGATGCGTCGTGCCTGCCGACTATCGAGGTGGCAGAGCGACCCGAAGTCGAGAAGCGCGGACATCTCCTCGTCAGCCGACCGGGCTCCGTTGATCGCGGTCTGCCGTTCGGTGTCGACATCTGGCTCGGGATTGATATCGAAGACCGGACTGAGCTCCCATCCTGCGGGCCGCCGCAGGAATCCGTGATTGCGCAGATGGTCGTCGGTGTTGTGGATCGCTGCAGAGAACACCACGCGCCGGAACAGCTCCGCGCAGTCGCGCCTCCAGTTGAGGCTGAGGTCCTCGATCGCTTCAACGATGTCGAGGTAGTCGCCCGGCTCGCCGTCGCGCCGCTCGGTCGCCGTCATCGTGCTCAGATACGGAACCCGAGACCCACCGTCTCGGTCGAATCGGTCGACGACGAGAACGGGTCGATCATCGAGAGTGAGCAGCTGCCGACCGGGGACGGAGATGCCGGCACGGGACGCAAGCTCGAGAGCGACCCCCTCCCATGCGATGACTGACCAATCGTCTGTGGGTCGGGAGAACTTCGCAATCATCAGGCCTCCGTCCCCCAGGACGGAGGCCTTCGGGCGGGCGCCACCGAGCGACCCGGTTCCGGCGTCGAGGAGGCGCTTGGCCGCGGCATCGGAGCCATCGGCGGCCTCGTCGGCCGCCCTCTGGAGTTCAGGCAGTCGGATGAGCGGGGGAACATGAGCTCCGGCTGCCAGATGTGCCGGGGACTTCGGACTGCGGAATCGCAAAGCACCCTGGCGGGTGACATCACTGACTCCGATGAGGTAGTCGACCTCGGTGAGCCGGCGATGGCGCGCCTGCCCTGAGGCAACGAGTCTCTGGTGCTGCTTGGCGACGAGATTGCGGCCCCAACGATCCGGAGCGCAATCGCTCAACGCCCCGGGCAGGCCGGCGACCGTGAACGATCCGGCCGACAAGGGCAATTGAGGGTCGATCGGGAAGGCCCACCGTTGGGCGAGGTAGCCCGGCGAGTAGACGAACGTGGTCGACACCTCATTGCGGGCCACGTGGAAATAGGCAGTGCCGACGAGCTCGGTGCGACCGTTGATGTCGAGATCGACGAGCACCTCATCGGCATTCATCGGCGAACCCGCTCGGGCAGTGATTCCGTCGAACGCAGCCTGCCGACATCTGTGCTCAATGGGTCGAACGACTCTGCGACGTGGTCGAGCTGTCCGAGCGCCTGCATCACCGACATCACCGCGCCGATCGAGACTCCGGGATCGCCGCGCTCGATCTTCTGCAGTGTCGTCCTCGAGATCCCTGCGCGTTGCGCGAGTTCTGCGGCTTTGAGCGATTGCATGATACGCCACCTGCGGATCGATCCGCCGACGTCACCGAGGCGGCGCCCCACCGCGCGCGTGACAGCCATAACGCCCCCTAAATGACCGTATCCCACCCACTAACCGGGTTTACGACCATGATACTACTCATAACAGTACGTTGACAGGCGTCAGAGACGCGTGAATGGCTCCGCGTAGCGGAAACTCCCGTGTTCGCCGGCATAGGTCGACAGAGCTCGCGTCTGGAAGTAGTCGCCCCACGCGGGGTCGGGAGATTCGATGCCCATCGCTGAGGCGGGGACGAAACCGAAGCGACCGTAGAAGTTCGGATCGCCGAGGAGGCCGGCGACCGGGGTGCCGAGCGCGTCGGCAGCGCCGAGAGCGAACTCCATCAGCGCGGAGCCGATCCCTTCGCCCTGGTGGGCCGGGAGCACGCTGACCGGGCCGATCCCGACTGCCGGCGCGGTACCGACATGAGCACGAGTGGCGACGATGTGCCCGACCACGGTGTCGTCGATGACGGCGACGAGCGAGAGCTCGGGAATCCAGGACTCGTCGTCCCGCAGCCACTCGATGAGAGTGACCTCTCCGGGGTCTCCGCCCGGGGCGACCGGGGGTGCACTGTGAGCGGCGCTGCGGAATGCCTCTGCGGTGACGGAGCGAATGGCGCTGATGTCTGATTCGGTCTCACGACGGATGATCATTCTTCTGAGACTACCCCTGGTTTCTCATTCCGCCTCGAGAGCATCGTTGAGGTCGCAGAGCCGCCCTCCCGCACGCATGGAGTCGACCGCACGGGTGAGTTCCTCCAGGCGTCGCTCCGCACTCGCGACGAGATGCTCGGAGATGCGGTTCCAATCGCCGGGCTGCGGGTCGTCGGGCAGATCATCGAAGATCTCGGCGATCTCCCGCACAGTGAACCCGACGCGCTGGGCGAGCTTCGCCACTCTGACCTGGCATGCGGCGCTTGAAGCGAACCGTCGTTGGTTGCCCGGCGTGCGCGCTGCGGTGATCACCCCGTGCCGTTCATAGAACCGGACCGCAGAAGGGGCGACACCGCTGTCCACGGCAACATCCCGCACAGTCAGTAGATGTTGCGTGTCGATGAATGATGTCGTCGTCATAGGGAGAGCCTCCCAGATTCAGGTCTTGACTTCAATATATGTTGAAGTTCTAGCGTGGCGCCCATGGACACCACATCGAGTACAGCGAATTCCATGAATCGCGGAACCGCCCGATCCTCCGCCGGGGTGACGACGGTGCTCGCGGCGGGAATTCTGCTGCAGGCAGTCACCATGTACCTCACCAGCGCTCTGATGCCGAGCGCCGTCGCCGAGGTCGGCGGCGAGGTGTACTACGCGTGGGTGACGACGGTGTTCATCGTCGCGGGGGTAGCCGCAACGGTGGCGACTCCGGCGGTGCTGGGCCGGCTCGGTGCTCACCGCTCATATGTGCTCGGTGCGGGTGCGTTCGCGGTCGGCAGTGCTGTTGCCGCCGCAGCACCGAGCATGGAGGTTCTCCTGATCGGCCGCGCGGCGCAGGGCGTCGGCGGTGGACTGCTGTCCGGTTTGGCGTTCGCTCTCATCCGGACGGCGCTGCCGGAGACAGCGTGGGCGCGAGCAACCGCAGTCGTGTCGGCGATGTTCGGAGTCGGGACGATTGTCGGCCCGACCGCCGGCGGGGCCTTCGCACAGCTGGATGCCTGGCGGCTCGCGTTTGTCTCGGTGGCCGCCGCGGGTGTCATCCTCGCGATCGCCGCGCCCTTGACTCTGCCTAGGTCGCAGCGATCAGTGGACCTGACGCGGCTGCCGCTGACGTCGATGATCATTCTCATGGTCGCCATCGCTGCGCTCAGCATCACCAGCGTCCTCCCAAGCGCCTGGGTGTGGGTCGGGGTCGTGTTGGCGATGATGTTGCTGGTCGCATTCATCGCCGTCGACCGAAGAGCGCGGGTCGGTGTTCTGCCGCCCCTGGCCTACACGCGAGGGTCGCTGAAATGGATCTACCTTGCCCTCGCGTTGACCACGGCCGCGCCGGCCAGCGAGGCGTTCACTCCTCTGTTCGGGCAGCGTCTGTTCGAACTTGCCCCGTTCGCCGCCGGTTTTCTCGGCGCGACCGTGTCGATCGGCTGGTCAGTCGCTGCCATCTGGAGTTCCCGAGCCGAACGCCCAGCTGTGCAGGCGCGTCTGCTTGTCCTTGGGCCGGCCGTGACGACGGTCGCGATGGCGGTGCTCGTCGTTCTGCAGATCGTTCCGCTGGCCGGGCCGATGGTCATCATCGGCTGGATACTGGCGTTGATCCTCGCTGGTGTGGGCGTCGGGATGGCGAACCCGCACTTGTCCGTGCGCGCGATGTCGAGCAGCTCGAACGAGGCAGACGGCCGAATCGCCGCCGCCGCCATTCCCATCGTCAGTCAACTCGGCCAAGCGTTCGCGGCCGCTATCGGCGGCATCGTCGTCAATTCAGCCCTGCCCTCGATCGCGGGTGCCGCAGCCGGCCTGTTCGCACTGTTCGCGCTGTCGGCACTCCTCGGTCTCGGGGCAGTCGTGACTGCTCGTCCCCTGGACGCCCGCGCGACAATCGCCGACAGTTAGCCAGGGCCGACGTCGAATCGCGCACACGGAGCTCCAGTTGGTGCTACCGGCTGCCGACATCATCCGCGGGCCCGAGCCGGTCGAGGTCACCGGCACCGAGGCAGTCCGCCGTTTCCTCGGACTCGACACCCCCAGCTGACTACAGCAGACACTGGTGAATGCAAAAAGTGGGGGCACCCCCTACAAGGAGTGCCCCCACCAAAAAAGAATTGCGGCAGTCACTTACTCTCCCACAACCACCAAGTTGCAGTACCATCAGCATGACATGGGCTTAGCTACCGGGATCGGAACGGTTA
>NZ_JBHTYZ010000012.1:0-2021 GCF_042790515.1 Brevibacterium sp. NPDC056726
TGCTTGATGCTCGCGTCCACTATACGATTCTCAAACCACTACCAAACACCACCCCACACCAGGCAGCAGTACTGCCAGCAGCGGGTTGGGTTGGGGCCTGTGGAACCACATGTTGTGATTCCAGGACCCAACAGCGTGCCTGTCCTACCCCGCCCACACCCACACACGTCGTCACGGCACGAACCGGACCATCCTGTGTGGATGAGCGAGGAATGTGATGTTCCACCCTTGAGCAACCCACCCGAACCACGTACGGGTTCTGTTGGTGGGCACCATACTGGTGTGCTCCTTAGAAAGGAGGTGATCCAGCCGCACCTTCCGGTACGGCTACCTTGTTACGACTTAGTCCCAATCACCAGTCCCACCTTAGACGGCCCCCTCCAGAAAACTGGTTAGGCCACCGGCTTCGGGTGTTACCGACTTTCGTGACTTGACGGGCGGTGTGTACAAGGCCCGGGAACGTATTCACCGCAGCGTTGCTGATCTGCGATTACTAGCGACTCCGACTTCACGTAGTCGAATTGCAGACTACGATCCGAACTGAGACTGGCTTTAAGGGATTCGCTGACCCTCACGGGTTCGCTTCTCTTTGTACCAGCCATTGTAGCATGCGTGAAGCCCAAGACATAAAGGGCATGATGATTTGACGTCATCCCCACCTTCCTCCGAGTTGACCCCGGCAGTCTCCTATGAGTTCCCACCATCACGTGCTGGCAACATAGAACGAGGGTTGCGCTCGTTGCGGGACTTAACCCAACATCTCACGACACGAGCTGACGACAACCATGCACCACCTGTACACCAACCCCAAAGGGGAAGACCTGTTTCCAGGCCGGTCTGGTGTATGTCAAGCCTTGGTAAGGTTCTTCGCGTTGCATCGAATTAATCCGCATGCTCCGCCGCTTGTGCGGGCCCCCGTCAATTCCTTTGAGTTTTAGCCTTGCGACCGTACTCCCCAGGCGGGGCACTTAATGCGTTAGCTACGGCGCGGAGAACGTGGAATGTCCCCCACACCTAGTGCCCAACGTTTACGGCATGGACTACCAGGGTATCTAATCCTGTTCGCTCCCCATGCTTTCGCTCCTCAGTGTCAGTTACAGCCCAGAGTCCCGCCTTCGCCACCGGTGTTCCTCCTGATATCTGCGCATTTCACCGCTACACCAGGAATTCCAGACTCCCCTACTGCACTCTAGTCAGCCCGTACCCACTGCACGCGCAACGTTAAGCGTTGCGTTTCCACAGCAGACGTGACCAACCACCTACGAGCTCTTTACGCCCAATAATTCCGGACAACGCTCGTACCCTACGTATTACCGCGGCTGCTGGCACGTAGTTAGCCGGTACTTCTTCTGCAGGTACCGTCACTTTCGCTTCTTCCCTGCTGAAAGCGGTTTACAACCCGAAGGCCGTCATCCCGCACGCTGCGTCGCTGCATCAGGGTTTCCCCCATTGTGCAATATTCCCCACTGCTGCCTCCCGTAGGAGTCTGGGCCGTGTCTCAGTCCCAGTGTGGCCGGTCGCCCTCTCAGGCCGGCTACCCGTCGTCGTCTTGGTGAGCCATTACCTCACCAACAAACTGATAGGCCGCGAGCCCATCCCCAACCGAAAAAAACTTTCCACCCACCCTCATGCGAGGACAGGTCATATCCGGTATTAGACCCAGTTTCCCGGGCTTATCCCGAAGTCAGGGGCAGGTTACTCACGTGTTACTCACCCGTTCGCCACTCATCCACCCCAGCAAGCTGGGGCTTCAGCGTTCGACTTGCATGTGTTAAGCACGCAGCCAGCGTTCGTCCTGAGCCAGGATCAAACTCTCCATAAAAAACTTTTTACTTCAGTGATCCCGGCAAGACAGTCACCACGCCCACGGGGGTGGACACAGTGACCCATACCACCACAACCCAGGCAATGGGTCATGGTGTGGTTGTCTTACCAGAAAAAATTTTCTGGCATCACATTGTTCAAACAAACACGCTATTGGATTCTCAAACCACAAACACACACCCAACCATCACACGAAA
>NZ_JBHTYZ010000013.1:0-1639 GCF_042790515.1 Brevibacterium sp. NPDC056726
TCCACGATTCTATTGACAGACGCCACGTGTCGCTTTCTCCTTCAAGCGCCCACCAGAACAAAATAAAAAAAGATACAGAAAAAGATACAGAAGAATCTTCTGTATCTCTTGTATCTCAATCCTTTTCTGTCGTTTTATGTCGATTATTTTAACTCTCCTGTTTCTCTATCAATATCGCCCCGACCATATTTCCGTTCTTGATAAACGGCATCAAAATACAGTCTAATCAATCCAGTATGCGAACGTAAAACAGAATTGATAATCTTCATGCTGGGTAAGTTATATTCTTCCCCACGAACCCTTACAAACCTTCTTAATTCACGAATATTAGCCAGTCCATGTTCATCAATCAAATCACAAAGATCATTCAGCATGTCGTCTTTTTCTTCAACATCAAGCGTTATGTATCTATCAATATCAAAATTGTTTAGTAGTTTAATATCTTTCTTGTCATATACATGCTTGTTTTTAGCGATAGCGTCTTTTGATTCGTGCGTTAAATATAAATACATATTTTCCATGCTTTGAACTACAATTTGCACCATGGAAACACTTTTATTACCCAATGCTCGTTGTATTCTTTTACGGACACTATCAGCAGTAACAGGATTTTTCGCCACATAAATCACATGATAATGGGCTTTTTTATATTTTTGTCCCTCAACTTTACTTAAATCTTTATCATGAAGTGGGCTAATCGCAATAGGAACACCGAGCGATTCCAATTTCGTTTCCCAATCTTCGGGTATGCTTTCAGGGTACAACAGAAACGTAAAGTATCTTGCCTTATCTTTAGCCATAATGTTATAATCACCCTAACAGAAACAAAGGAATTCCAAAAAGCGAACTCTTCCAGGGGGTCGCTTTTTTTGTGTTCATTTCTGCCCTTTCTTGTATTCTTCCAAAACTACTGTAATCATCGCAGACTTACTCAAACCCTTCTCTTTGCACAACTCCTCTAAATAAGCGTGAACACTTTCTGACATAGTGATTGTAAATCTCTTTTTATTTGTCATATCGTTCTCCTTTTTGCATGTTAAAAATAATATAACAAAGTGGTGTAATTTTTGCAATAAAATACACAAAAAATATGTAAAAGGCAAAATGTCGCTCAAAATGTCGCCGAAATGTCGCTCAAATGTCGCAAGCTTCAAACCCTTGTGGCTCTAGGGTTTGAATGGCTTTTTCTCTCAATTTGGCACTCGGCACTTAAAGGGGGGGTCGTAGTAGCCCCCCCTTTTTCCTCTCTCACCCCAAAAAATCCAAGTTCAAAAAACCAAAAAAAGCACCTTTTTCAGGTGCTTTTTATCTTTCAAGACCATTTTCTCTTTCACGACGCTTTTCAACCCTGTTTAAACGCTCAAATTCGCCCTCAGGGGCTTTTTCTTTAATTTTGCCTACCAAATCATTAAAAAGGCTCTTAAACGTCTTTAAATCGTTTGTACGGGCTTTTAAAAATTCTTTGGTGCTTTTATATATCAAACCAATTTCACGCTTTAAATCGCTTATATGGCTTTTTAATTTGCTATTCTCTCGAAGCAACTGCATATTTTCCTGTCTTAATTTTTTATTTGAATTGGCTTCTGTTTCCCACTCTTTATAAATCACTCTAAGCTTTTGACCCAAAGCTTTATTTTCC
>NZ_JBHTYZ010000014.1:0-1626 GCF_042790515.1 Brevibacterium sp. NPDC056726
GGTGGGGTGATCTGGTGATCCTCTGCTGCCGAGAAAAGCATCGACGTGAGGGTGTGTGTTGCCCGTACCCTATAACCGACACAGGTGGTCAGGTAGAGAATACTAAGGTGATCGAGAGAATCGTGGTTAAGGAACTCGGCAAAATGCCCCCGTAACTTCGGGAGAAGGGGGGCCATCCTGGTGAACAATCCTTGCGGTTGGGAGCTGGTGGTGGTCGCAGAGGCCAGAGAGAAGCGACTGTTTATTAAAAACACAGGTCCGTGCGAAGATGTAAGTCGATGTATACGGACTGACGCCTGCCCGGTGCTGGAAGGTTAAGAGGACCCGTTAACCCGTAAGGGTGAAGCGGAGAATTTAAGCCCCAGTAAACGGCGGTGGTAACTATAACCATCCTAAGGTAGCGAAATTCCTTGTCGGGTAAGTTCCGACCTGCACGAATGGCGTAACGACTTCTCTGCTGTCTCAACCACGAACTCGGCGAAATTGCATTACGAGTAAAGATGCTCGTTACGCGCAGCAGGACGGAAAGACCCCGAGACCTTCACTATAGTTTGGTATTGGGCTTCGGTGTGGTTTGTGTAGGATAGGTGGGAGATGTTGAAGCCTGGTCGCCAGATCGGGTGGAGTCGGCAAGTGAAATACCACTCTGACCATTCTGGATTCCTTAACTTCGGACCCTGATCGGGTTCAGGGACAGTGCCTGATGGGTAGTTTAACTGGGGCGGTTGCCTCCTAAAGAGTAACGGAGGCGCCCAAAGGTTCCCTCAGCCTGGTTGGCAATCAGGTGTCGAGTGTAAGTGCACAAGGGAGCTTGACTGTGAGACGGACGTGTCGAGCAGGAGCGAAAGCTGGGACTAGTGACCCGGCCATGGCTTGTGGAAGCGTGGTCGCTCAACGGATAAAAGGTACCTCGGGGATAACAGGCTGATCTTGCCCAAGAGTCCATATCGACGGCATGGTTTGGCACCTCGATGTCGGCTCGTCGCATCCTGGGGCTGGAGTCGGTCCCAAGGGTTGGGCTGTTCGCCCATTAAAGCGGTACGCGAGCTGGGTTTAGAACGTCGTGAGACAGTTCGGTCCCTATCCGCTGCGTGCGTAGGAAATTTGTGGAGGGCTGTCCTTAGTACGAGAGGACCGGGACGGACGAACCTCTGGTGTGCCAGTTGTACCGCCAGGTGCATGGCTGGTTGGCTACGTTCGGGAAGGATAACCGCTGAAAGCATCTAAGCGGGAAGCCTGCTCCGAGATGAGATTTCCATCCCATTTTGTGGGGGGAGGTGCCCAGGAGAACACTGGGTTGATAGGCCGGGTATGGAAGCACAGCAATGTGTGGAGTTGACTGGTACTAATACGCCGATCACTCACACAACCCTTTCGGGGTTGGTGTGTGCGGAAGTAACATTAACGGGTTTTTGATGAGACCACGCTGTGTGGTGTTCGCGTTCGCTGTGCGGTTCTTGGACCATTACCACACACGGGTAAGTGTGTGGGTGGTTTGTTGGTTTTGCGGTGGTGATAGTGGTGGGGAAACGCCCGGTTAACCGTTCCGATCCCGGTAGCTAAGCCCATGTCATGCTGATGGTACTGCAACTTGGTGGTTGTGGGAGAGTAAGTGACTGCCGCAAT
>NZ_JBHTYZ010000015.1:0-1366 GCF_042790515.1 Brevibacterium sp. NPDC056726
GGCAGGTTCAGGTTTCTAGTGCACCATTGGGGTGTCTTCAGGGTACGCCCGCAAGGAGCATGTCTCCCAGTACCTCTGCCGGAGTCGCGTACTCCAGAACCTTCCGCGGCCTGCGATTGAGCTGATCCTGCATCGCTTGAACATCACTGTCGCTGACAGAGGAATCAAACCGGGTGCCTTTCGGATAGTACTCACGCACCAAACCGTTCGTGTTCTCATTCGTCGGCCGCTGCCACGGCGAATGCGGATCACAGAAGAACACCTCGCAATCAGTGGCCACAGTGATCCGCGCATGCTCTGCCATCTCCGAGCCCTGATCCCACGTCAGTGTCGAAAATACGGCCTCGGGCACCGACGCGATCATGTCCTGAACGATCCCGGTCACCGTGCGTGACGACTTCGCTGATGAACACGTCGGCAGCTTCCGCGACAGCGTGAACCGGGACCGACGCTCAACCAGGGTGACCAGGCCACCACCACACCCATCAACGACAAGATCACCTTCCCAATGACCAGGCACCCGCCGGTCATCGGCTTCGGGCGGGCGATCAGCCAACCGCACCCCGTCCAACCAGGGCCGACTCGGCTTCCTTCCCAACCGCGACCGGGGCTTGCGTCCTGTACGACCCGATCTGAGGGCCTTGACCACAGCCAACTCGTGCCGCAACGTCCCCCGCCCCTGAACATAGAGGGCCTGATAGATCGTTTCGGAGCTCACATGCAGATCCTTCCGATCAGGAAACTCACGACGGAGCCTACCGGCGATCTGCTGCGGCGAATATTTGTCATTGAGCGCATTGACGACATACGCCCGCAGCCAGGGGTCATCGAGACGTTTGCGGCGGTGTTCCTTGTGAGCCTGCATCACAAGTGCCCGCCCGTGAGCCCCGGCGGCACTGTACCGGGGCTCCTGGACACCGAAAGCGACCCTATGGCGGGTGATCTCACGAGACACTGTCGAATGGCTGACCCCGATCTGGGCGGCGATCGCACGCACCGACAGGGGTGGGTTCGACTGCAAACCCGCCTGGATCGTGATCCGGTCATCAAACGTGAGCCGATGATACGCCGGTCTCTTCAGCACTGCCTGGCGATGGTGCACGATGGTGATGGCCATGCCCCCATACTTGCCCTTTCTCAGGGGGATTCCCCAGCAACTGGCCCAGCGTTTCACGGACGTGATTCCCACGCCCATGACCGCTGCGATCGCCTGCACAGGCAGGCGCTCGATGACGAGCATTCTCAGTGCCTCGTCGATGACCGTGCTCGGCATTCGATAGATAAGCTTCGTGCCCATCGCGATTCCTCCTTCTCGTGTTCCCTTGCCACTGGGGCCAGGGTGTTGCACTAGAAGTTAGAAACCGCC
>NZ_JBHTYZ010000016.1:0-1294 GCF_042790515.1 Brevibacterium sp. NPDC056726
GGGTTATAGGCCAAAAAGTGTGTCCGTGCCGGGTGTGTCACCGACGTCGTCCGCCCCATCCTGACTGGATACCGATCCCGTCTTCCCACGAGAACCCCGTGTCATAGACGGCGGGACCTACAGGCTCGGCGACCGGCTCCTTCAGAGGCGTTGTCGCTAGCGTTTTCAGTTGCGACTTCGCCAGAGTCCACGGGTCACTGTGGGCCTGTGTTCGGTCCCATAAGTACCAATCCACGGCTCGTCGTCCGTGGTCTTCAGACAGTCCGCGGTGGTGACGTTTGAGATGCTTGATGCCAGCGTTGATACCGCCTTCTAACGCGTTCGTCGTCTTCGCGATCACGACCCCTTCGTCGGCGGCCTCGAGCCAGGTGAACAGATGGTTCTTCGCGATGAGTTTGGCCAGGAACCCGTGGGCCCGGCGCGTGCGCAGATGCGTGTACCACCATGTCTGCCCGGGCCTGACGTGGGCGGGTCTGCTCGTGCTGGAGCGGGCATAGGTTCGCTGTTTGAGCATACGGTCCCATTTCGCTTCCCATGTCGCGAACTCGGCCAGCCACGCTGCAGCCTGATCCCACGTCTGGACTTTCGACAGGGCCCGGTAGATCGCTTGAAGTTCCTTGTTCGCCGGCAGGGTCGGCGTCCTCGTCAAATGCGTGTTACAGGCGTGCTGGATATGGAAGTAACAGCGTTGGATTCGTGTCTGTGGCCAGAGTCTCTCGATCGTCGTTGTCAACGGCCCGTTGCCATCGACGATGGCGTAGCGGGGTGCAGGGATGGTTGAGATGAGTGCCGTCCAGGACGCGGTCTTTTCGTGGTCGCACCATTGCCAGTCGATGACGTGAGTGCCGGTGTAGGCGATGAGGACGCACCACCCGTTGGTGTAGGTGCCATCGAGCATGATCTGATCATGGATTTCAGAGGTCGGGGACACTGTTGGGTGGATCGTCCAGCACCAGGATGTGCGGCGCCGGAACGTTCGGGGGCTGCCCAGTGGTGTGTGGGCTGGTTGTGGTGCTGGTCCCAGGAGCCAGTCGAGGAAGGCGCGCAGTTCGAATCGTTGTGTCGATCCTCGGCGTTTGGCGCTGCTGGAGGCTCCGCAGGCGGGACACCTGTACCGGGTGGTTCCGGCCTTGGTCGTGCCGTTCTTCTTCAGCGTTGTCTGACAGATCTGACATTTCGGTCGATTGCAAGCACCCTACGAATGCTAAGCGATCAGAGCTAAGCAATCAGGTGATTGTCCTTGGTGTGGCTGGGATCCGGGACGATCACGGACACACTTTTTGGCCTATAACCC
>NZ_JBHTYZ010000017.1:0-1049 GCF_042790515.1 Brevibacterium sp. NPDC056726
ACCTTAGACCACGACAACCATCGCGTGGCCTGGCTACCTTTCTGCGTCACACCTCACGCTGACCGACTCCACACTCAGGTCCTCGCCCACAATGCCAACCAGGCACCCGAAGGCACCACGGGCACGCGGGGGAGTTAGTGTCATGTGTTTTGGTATTGTCGGTTGTGTGTCGGTACCAGAATATCAACTGGTTGTCCATCGACTACGCCTGTCGGCCTCGCCTTAGGTCCCGACTTACCCAGGGCGGATTAGCCTAGCCCTGGAACCCTTGGTCATCCGGTGGACGGGTTTCTCACCCGTCTTTCGCTACTCATGCCTGCATTCTCACTCGTGACGCCTCCACCACTCGTTCACACGGCGACTTCACTGGCGACACGACGCTCCCCTACCCAACACCACACCATTACGGCTATCTGTGGTGCTGCCACAACTTCGGCGGTGTACTTAGCCCCGCTACATTATCGGCGCTCAATCACTTGACCAGTGAGCTATTACGCACTCTTTCAAGGGTGGCTGCTTCTAAGCCAACCTCCTGGTTGTCTTCGCAACTGAACATCCTTTCCCACTCAGCACACGCTTAGGGGCCTTAGTTGATGGTCTGGGCTGTTTCCCTCTCGACAATGAAGCTTATCCCCCACTGTCTCACTGCCACGCTGAACCTTACCGGCATTCGGAGTTTAGTTGACGTCAGTAACCCGGTGGGGCCCATCAGCCATCCAGTAGCTCTACCTCCGGCAAGAACCACGCAACGCTGCACCTAAATGCATTTCGGGGAGAACCAGCTATCACAGAGTTTGATTGGCCTTTCACCCCTAACCACAGGTCATCCCCTCCATTTTCAACTGAAGTGGGTGCGGGCCTCCACAACATCTTACTGCTGCTTCACCCTGCCCATGGCTAGATCACTCCGCTTCGGGTCTAGGACACGCGACTGATATCGCCCTGTTCGGACTCGCTTTCGCTACGGCTACCCTTCATCAGGTTAACCTCGCCACGCACCGCTAACTCGCAGGCTCATTCTTCAAAAGGCACGCCATCACCACAACCAA